>NZ_HG992750.1:0-600000 GCF_905175385.1 Vibrio sp. B1FLJ16 | reverse complement strand
ACGTGGTTGCAGGTTACCTGCCTTACCTTCCTCAAACTGTCATAGCAATGCTGGCAACAACCAGTTTAGGAGCTACCTGGACGTCAACTTCTCCGGATTTTGGTGTAGAGAGCGTTTTGGAACGCTTTGGACAGGTAAAACCCAAGGTACTTTTCACATGTGACGGTTATACGTTTAATGGCAAAGTATTCGACATGACGAAGAAAAATCAGTACATCTCTGATAACTTAGTTGGATTGAAGCAAGTTTGCCAAATCAGCTATCTGAAACCATATATTTTTGAGTGTGATGTTTGTACACAAGACTGGCAAAACGTTTTGAATCAATACGCTCCTGAGCCACTTACTTATACTCGTGTCAATTTCAACGATCCATTGTTTGTTCTGTACTCGTCTGGAACAACCGGAAAACCAAAATGCATCGTACACTCTGTTGGTGGCACCATACTTAACCACGTAAAAGAACATCAGCTTCATTGTGATATCCAACCTCACGATAGAGTTTTTTATTACACCACTTGTGGCTGGATGATGTGGAACTGGCACGTGTCCTGCCTGGCGAGCGGAGCATGCCTCGTGATTTTTGACGGCAGTCCGATGTATCCGTCGCATAAGGTGTTGTGGAATCTGGCTGAAAATGCGGAAGTATCACTATTTGGCACCTCAGCAAAATACCTGGAAGCACTCGAAAAAGCGGGATATTCAGCCAAAGGCAGTCGTTCACTTCCAACACTGAAAACCATCTGTTCTACCGGATCTGTTCTGTACCCTGAACAATTTGATTACGTCTATCAGCATTTAAAAGAAGATGTTCATCTGGCTTCCATTTCTGGAGGTACCGATATTTGTGGCTGTTTTGTGTTAGGAAACCCTGTATCACCTGTTTACCGGGGTGAATGCCAGTCTGCCGGGCTAGGAGTTGACGCAAGAGTCTTTAACCCTCAGGGGCATGACATCGTCGGTGAACGCGGTGAGCTTGTATGCGCTAATTCAATTCCTAACTTCCCTGCCAAATTCTGGAATGACACTGGCGAGCGTTACCACAATGCGTATTGGGACAAGTTCGATAATGTGTGGCACCACGGTGACGATGTTGAAAAAAGTTCGACAACGGGCGGCTATATCTTTTATGGGCGAAGTGACACAACTTTGAACCCAGGGGGCGTAAGAATCGGCACTGCTGAAATATACCAGCAAGTCAACGCTATCGAAGGCATTGTTGACTCAATAGCCGTCGGAAAAGAAGTTGACCGAAACGAGCAAATCTGGCTATTTGTTCAGCTGGAAAGTAGTGATTCACTAAACGATGACATGATAAGGAAAATCAAGTCCCAGCTTAAATCTGCCTGTTCAGCAAGGCATGTTCCAAGCGAAATTTTTGCTATCAGTGATATTCCAAAAACACGATCAGGTAAGTTGGTTGAACTTGCCGTCAAACAAGTAATTAATGGCAGAGAAATAGATAACATCGGTGCGATTGCTAACGCCAACGTGTTGGATGAAATTAAAAAGCTTATCTCCGTCTAGAAGGTATCAACTTTTTTAGGACAGTACACAGCAAACAAAAAAAGCGAGCTCAGTGGTGGCTCGCTTTTTCTTGTATTCAATCTTTCTCAGACTAACAATGGCTTAGCGTTGTCCTACACCCATCATTACCGACATGGTTTGCCCGTCTGATGTGATATCAAAAACCGACTTCACTTCGACATCATTAAAACCCGCTTTAATGAGCGCATCTCGTGATTTTGCGACTGACAAACCTTCTTGTCCCTCTTCCGATACAAAATCGAAGTGGACAAAAAAACCGCCGTGGTTAAGCAGCGAGTGCGAGATGTCCAATGCGCTATCTACGTCATCGACAAAGGCTAAAACCGAAGATGCGACCACTAAATCAAACTGACCGCGAAACGCAGGATGCTGCGCCACAAGACCGCGTGATAAGGTATCCACAACAGGTTCAACGTTAGCCAGTTCCTTTTTATCTAACTCTTCTATCATCTCTTCAGATGCGTCAAGCGCCACGATATCTTTCACTATTGGTGACAATAACTGGCTGAGTTGACCTGTTCCGCACCCAAAATCTAGTACTTTAATGCCATCAAGCTGAGTTAATTGTTGTAGCTGTTCTAACACTGACTGCGCAAATTGCTTTGTTGCAGGGTTTGATTCCCAGTTCTTTGCTAAGCCATCCCAATCTTGTGCCATCGTGGCCTCCATGTTCACTTCTTATATATCACGCATATCGCCATGTGACGTATAGGGTACCCCAAAACCACAAAAAGACCATAGACTTATCTGGCGAATTGGGATTTTTTTCGTTAACCTTTCACTGCTTTGGGACCAAGGATCTACCCTATCCCTTTTGATTTCAAATTATTATTCGGTCGTGCTAAATCATGAACTTAACGCAAGTAGAAGCCTTTTGTACTATCGCTGAATGTGGTTCCGTATCCGAGGCCGCACGGCAGCTCGACTGTAACCGAACCAAGCTCAGCATGTCGATCAAAGCGCTGGAAAAGGAGCTCGATGTCGAGTTATTTGTTCGAACAGGCAACCAACTTACTCTCTCAGAAGCAGGTAAAGCAATTTACAAAGACTGCGAATACCTTTTAGTGGTTGCACAGCGTATACGTAAGACCTGCGGCCAGGTTTCAGACGGATTCAACGCGGAAGTTTGGATTGCACGGGACGATTCATTACCTGACGATCTTTGGCAGGAGCTTTCGCATAAATTAAATAACCGGTTTCCGTCTACAACTTTTAACTTAATCCTCGCTTCCAGTGGTGATCTGGCAAACCTAGTGAGCACCCATCAGGTAGACTTCGCTTTTGGTGTCGACTACGAGCGCGTAAATGATCCCCATATTGTCACAAATCCTCTGGGTAAAATACGAATGATGTCGGTATGCAGCGCAGAACATCGACTTAGCAAAATGCGCCGTGTTTCCGACGAAGAGTTACGCAGTCAAATGCAAGCTCTGATGGTTTACCTAAACGAAAAAGACAATCCTGAGTTACAGCCATTCTCTACACGGTATATCGGATTCTCTAGTTTTGACTACATGCTAAACACAATTCTGGAAGAAGATGCATGGGGCGTTTTACCTGAACCATTGATTCGCCATTACCTGCGTCAACAGAAGCTAGCCGTAATCAAACACACATATGGTTTAACTCAGGAAGACTATTGTATGTTTACCACAAACGGTCAAATTGAACACCCGGCCATGACATGGCTCGCAGACAAACTCAGCGATTATTTATTCGACTTCTAAACACATTACAGTGAGCGTCAATTTTAATGACACCTCAAGCAACATGTAAGAGCCTGTTTTTAAAAGACAAATCCCTACACCTTCATTTCCTCATCTGTAATTGTTCAAATTGTGGTTGCCTATATTGCGTTGTGAGCAAAGAATATACCTGAAAAAAAAACTTCAAGGTATTTATCATGTGTGTCCGCAAAAGCAGTAACGAAAACTATATCCTAACAATCTCAGCCCTTTTAGCGTCTGGGTTTGCTGCTGGTGGTATCGTGCTAGGACTGCTTGTCGGGTCAATTGTTATTGTTTTTGACGGTGTATACTCTTTAGTCAGCTTACTGTTAACATTATTGTCACTCGCAGCCTCTTACTATATTAACAAGCCATCGAATTCAGTATTTCCATTTGGTAAAGCAGTCTTAGAGCCAGTAGTAATTGCGATCAAGGCATCAGTTATTCTCGTTGTCGTGCTGTTTTCGCTTTACTCTGCTATTTCATCACTGATGTCAGGCGGCCGTGAAGTCGACGCATCTGTGGCAACAATCTTTGGTGTTGTAAACATATTAGGCTGTTCTTATGCTTGGTGGTTTATGGCAAAACAAAGCCGTCGTACTGCATCAGGTCTTGTTGAAGCGGAAACAAAGCAGTGGCAAATGGATACCCTATTAAGTGTGGCAGTGACTGTAGGTTTCGTAGCGGCGTGGTTAGTCTCCCTATCACCATTTTCACAATACGCTACTTACGCAGACCCGGTAATGATGATTTTGATGGGCTTCTACTTCCTGAAAGTACCGTTTGATATGTTATGTGGTGCTTTACGCGAACTACTTATGATGTCACCAAGCAAAGAGCTATGTCAGGTGGTAGATAACGATGTACTTGAGATAGAAAAAGTATCAGACCACCAACTAACAGTGGCTGGAATAACTAAAGTTGGTCAGGAGTTACGAGTAAACATCGATCTTCATGTGGATGATGATACGCTTGAACTGGAAACGTTAGAGCAAACACGTAAGCAACTCACCACACGCTTGTCGAAACATAGATTTAAGCTCCAGCTTCAGCTAAATGTCGCTTATTAATAAACAGTTATCAATGATAAAAAGCTCCCTAACCCGGGAGCTTTTCTGTATCTGCGGCTATCTTCCCCTGCGCGGTTTCCTCACGCTTCTCTTTTGTAACCAACCAGCACAATAAAGAACCTAGGGTTACCATGGCGACCCCATACCAAAAGCTTTGGCTTAAGCTGACTCCAAGAATGATTGAGGAGAACAATGCAGAAAAAATCGGCGTAAAGTAAGACAGTGTTGCAAGAAAGACCATGTTTCCGCCCACAATCGCTACGTTCCATAAGCCATATCCACCAGCCATTAAAGCAGAAGACGCCAGCAAATAGCCTAGGGCGGACCAAGAGAATGTCATAGCTGGTTCATCAGTCAGGGCAAACTTAATCCACAAAGAAACCGCGGTAGCGATGAAAAACAGTGTTATCGCGTTATGGCCCGATTGCTGCTTTTTAGTCAGATTACAGTAAATCGCCCAGATTATTGCCCCCGTAAACGCCATAAAATAAACTAACGGGTTACTGCTGACATTGGTAATGATTTGCTGCATGGACAAACCATTATCACCACTCACTGTCCAGGCAACACCTATAAACGCCAGTGTAACCGCGGGATAGAGTAACCAGTTCGGCTTCTTATTACCGCCCAGCACAGCAAACAATACGGTCAACGCTGGCCAGAGGTAGTTCACGATTGACACTTCTATAGCCTGTGCACGAGAGTTGGAGTACCCCAAAGCCAGAGCGAGAAAAATCTCATAGCAAACAAACATTGCTCCCCCTAAGATCAGATACTTAGGAGAAAAGTAAGAGAGTTTGGGAATACCAACCACTATCAGTAGAAATACAGAACTAAGAGAGTACAGTATGGCGGCCCCACCGACAGGCCCCAGACTCTCAGTAACCAGCCTTGCAATGCCTAACAAACAACTCCAGGAAAGGATGGCAATACCGCCGTAAAGCGTGAACCGAAACTGCGCAGATTCCATGTGACCTACTACTCATGAATGCCAACTAAAACGCTAGCTTAACGCAAAAATGATCCGCTTCAACCTACTCCTTTATAAAAATAGGTATAAAAATTATCCCACTACCTGTCTGGAGCTGATATGAAGCACTTTCTCCCGTCTACGATAATGCTCACACCTTTTTTAGTGCGCTACTATGATGAAGAAGCAGAAGACGAAAACGAAGTCGTCGAAACGAATCAATCTCTGAAAGAAAAAGAGCAACAAACGGAAATCATTGAATAAAGGAGCTCTCAGATGAAAAAAGTCGCGGTAATCTTCAGCGGTTCTGGTGTTTATGACGGAACAGAACTTAATGAAGCTGTATTAGCTCTCTATGCTATAGAGAAAGCGGGCGCAACATGGCATTGCTTTGCTCCCAATATTGAACAGTTACACGTCATCAACCATCTGACCGGCAAAGAGATGGACGAAACAAGAAATGTACTAGTGGAATCCGCGCGTATCGCTCGAGGAAATATCGAAGACGTTGCCAGACTCAACGTCGACGATTTTGATGCGCTACTTTTGCCAGGTGGATTTGGCGCTGCAAAAAACCTGACTGACTTTGCGGTGTCTGGTGCGGAGTGTTCCATCAATACACATGTCGCTCAAGCCTGCCGTGAATTCGCCCATGCGAATAAGCCAGCTGGTTATCTTTGTATTGCGCCCGTCATCATTCCGATGATTTATGAACAAGGAGTACAGGGAACGATTGGTAATGATGAAGCGACATCAGCCGCTTTTAATCAAATGGGTGGACAGCACATTGAATGTACCGTCGATGAGTATGTGTTTGATGAAAAACACAATGTACTTTCAACGCCAGCTTATATGTTAGCGGAAAACATCTCCCAAGCAGCCTCAGGCATCGAAAAGTTGATACATAAACTTATCCAGATAGCCTGATTATTGATAGATAACTTATATACAAAAATCTCAACCCCATTGACAAATATAATATCAATGGGGTTTTCTTATACTTTGGTCTAGATTAGATACAAATCATCAATAGATCCCAATTTTTAACATTCTTTTAAGCCATTAAATTAGTATTTCGACTAAGTTATATTGGTGTTACACCGATATAGCGTGTAACGAGATCGCTGTCACACTTATTTCGATGAAAGTCTCCCTCACCGATGTAACTTGTCCTAGATCAACTTGGTACCGGAGAAGGGTATGCGACAGTAAATTCAAATGAGTTACAACTTTTAAAAGAAACGACGGAGCAATCCATATGACAACTGCATTTTTTATCCCTACGGTAAACCTGATGGGTGCTGGCTGCCTGAAAGACGCGGCGAACAGTATTCAATCACAAGGTTTCAAAAAAGGTTTGATCGTAACAGATAAAATCCTTAACCAAATCGGCGTAGTAGAACAGGTACAAGCACTTCTTAACGAAAGAAATGTACCAACGGTTGTATTTGATGGTACTCAACCTAACCCAACAATCACTAACGTTAACGATGGCTTAGCACTTTTAAAAGAAAATGACTGTGATTTCGTAATCTCACTTGGTGGTGGCTCTCCACACGATTGTGCAAAAGGTATCGCACTCGTAGCGTCAAACGGTGGCCAAATTGGAGACTACGAAGGTGTAGATCAGTCGCCAAAACCAATGCTGCCACTTATCGCGATTAATACAACGGCTGGTACAGCATCTGAGATGACACGTTTCTGTATCATCACAGATGAAGAGCGCCACATTAAAATGGCTATCGTAGATAAGCACACTACTCCACTTATCTCTGTTAACGACCCAGAATTGATGCTTGCTAAGCCTGCTTCACTAACTGCGGCTACGGGTATGGACGCTCTGACTCACGCGATTGAAGCTTATGTATCAATTGGCGCAACACCAATCACTGACGCGGTAGCGATCAAAGCGATTGAACTGATTCAAGCACACCTGCGCACAGCTGTGAAAAATGGCGAAAGCTTAGAAGCACGTGAGCAAATGGCATACGCACAGTTCATGGCGGGTATGGCATTTAATAACGCGTCGCTGGGTTACGTTCACGCAATGGCGCACCAACTAGGTGGTTTCTACGATCTACCACATGGCGTATGTAACGCAATTCTGCTTCCTCACGTACAGCGCTACAACGCACAAGTATGTCCTGAGCGTCTGGCTGATGTGGCAAAAGCAATGGGTGTTAATGTTGAAGGTATGTCTGCTGAGCAAGGCGCAGCAGCAGCGATTGATGCAATTGTTGAACTAGCGAAAGATGTAGGTATCCCTGCTGGTATCAAAGAGCTTGGTGCTAAGCTAGAAGACATCCCTACACTTGCAGACAACGCGCTAAAAGATGCTTGTGGTTTCACAAACCCTAAACAAGCTACGCATGAAGAAATCTGTGCAATCTTTGAAGCGGCAATGTAACGCTTAAGAGAAACTTTTCCTGATAGATTAGTGTCTATTGAACCTAGAAATCCCCGATCCTGCATCGGGGATTTTTTTACATCTGTATACAGTAGATTTCCTGACAAACTTGTCTATCTGATGTTAGGTTATATTAACCGACGATGTCGATATTGGAAGGAACCATGAGAACTGTCATCACCACTCTGCTAGCTTGTTTACCGCTTACCGCTCTCTGCGCTCAATACGAAGCAAAGGAAATCGCAAACGGATTCCAAATCCCTTGGGGAATAGAGTTTCTTAACTCAAAAGAGGTTGTGGTTAACGAAAAGAATGGCACGATTTCACTACTCAATATTGAGTCAGGTAAACGCACAAAGTTATATTCCGTCTCTGATGTCAATACCTCTGGTCAGGCAGGCTTATTAGATGTTGCTCTTGCACCAAATGCAGACAAGATTCGCCCACAGCTTTTCTTTACTTACAGTAAACGTACCAGCGAAGGAAATACTGTCGCTCTGGCGACAGCAACTCTCGAAAATAACAAGTTAGTCAACTGGAACGATCTTTTGGTCGCTGATGCGGTTACTGATACCGGAAGGCATTTCGGAAGCCGTATTGCGTTTGTTGACGATAAAGTTTATTTCTCGATTGGAGACCGTGGTGAGCTCGACAACGGACAAAACCGGCAAACTCACGCAGGTTCCATCTTACGCCTAAATCTGGACGGCAGTGTTCCCGCAGATAATCCTTTCAAAAGCACTGATGCCCGTCCTGAAATCTGGAGTTATGGCCACCGTAACCCACAGGGTTTATTTTACGATGAAGCAACCCATCAATTATGGTCTATCGAACACGGCCCCAGAGGCGGTGATGAAATAAACCTGATTAAAAAGGGCAGCAACTATGGCTGGGCACGAGTCTCTCAAGGGAAAGAGTATTGGGGACCGCTGGATGTCGGTGAGGCAAAGTCCTTACCTGAAATGGAAGATCCAAAACTGGTCTATATACCTTCTATCGCACCAAGTAACTTAGTCCTATATCGTGGGGGCAAATATCCGGATCTCGACGGAAAAATTGTGGCTGGGGCACTAAAGCTTACCCATATCAATGTGGTGTCTGTCGAAGATGGAGAACTCACCGAGTATCAACGCCTGATGGAAGACCTTGGAGAGCGAATCAGGGACATCACCATCAGCCCTGATGGTTATCTCTACTTTTCAACCGACTCGGGAAAGATCTTTCGTCTCGAGCAGAAATAAACCAAACTGGGCTTAGGTTTTTAAAATATCTTAAATAGCATTCATGAGGTCACAATGATTCCGTTCCCACTAGTCGTAAATGGCATTAAAGCCGTGATTTTCGATCTCGATAATACACTTGTGAGTTCGGACATGGATTTCAAGACGCTGCGCCAACAGCTTGGTTGCCCACAGTCTGAAGACTTACTGGAGTTTGTTGAAAAGTTAGAACACCCGCATCATCAAGAGCACGCCCATAACGTAATTTTTGATCATGAGATTTCTGATGCCGAACAGTCGTCACCGATGCTCGGATGTCACGACATACTGGCTTACTTAGATAAAGAAAATATCAGAACAGCAATCGTTACGCGTAATTGCCAAATTGCAACACAGCGAAAACTCGAACATAACCAAATTGAGGTTGAACGCGTTATTACACGTGAGTGCTACCCGCCTAAACCCGATCCATTATCGTTGCAGATATTAGCAAAAGACTGGCGTCTGATGCCGCATGAAGTCCTTTATGTTGGTGACTTCCTATACGATTTGCAGGCGGCTTACAATGCAAAGATGCCTTCTTGTCTCGTCCACCATGGTAACGTATCAGACTTCGCTAACTCGGCATCACTCTCAGTAAAAGAACTCAGTGATTTATTAAATTACTTTCAATCGTCCCTACAACGCCAAGATTACTAACCAGGCGAACAAACGAAAAAAAAAAGAGCACCTAAGTGCTCTTTTGATCTTATTTCCCGATTCTTTTTCCTTACTGCAGATAAGCGTTAAGCATCCACATCAGTTTTTCTTGTTCACGAATATAATCGCCCATTAATGCAGCTGTACCTTCATCATCCGCTTCTCCTGCGTTGAATAGAATGTCACGCTGCTTGAGAAGGAGAACGCTAAAACCATCGACAAGGCCTTTAACACATTCATCTCCGGAGGTTGCATTTTGATGCTCACGAATCTCACTGGATTCCAGATAGTGACTGAAGGCATGTGCTGGGGTATAACCCAAGGTCAAAATACGTTCTGCCAGTTCATCAATTTTTACTTGCAGGTCGGTGTAGATTTCTTCAAATTTTACATGTAGCTCAAAGAATTGATGCCCTTTGATGTTCCAGTGGTAACCACGTGTGTTCATGTACAACACTTGGTAGTGGGCAAGTAGTTGATTCAACTGTTGTGCTAGTTGTTCAGAATGTTCGCGATCCAGACCAATTAGGCTTACTTGTGTACTCATATCTTGCTCCTGGTAATACGTTAAAACTTATTTTGCAGTGTTCGCTGCTGATGGAGTTATATTAAATCGGTGCACTGAGTAAGGAAATTCGGTTTTAGCTATAGCTTTGATAACCAAATTCAATAGATCAAAAGTGATTGATATCGAGAGATTAAGGAAACGATAAAAAAAAGCCCAACCATGTGATACTCGATAGAGTAATGGTTGGGCGATAATCAGCTTCGTTTAAGCGGTTTTAAATGCGGCCATTTGCTGGTTAAGCTCTGTCACCTGCTCTTTGACCTGTAGAGAAGTGTCAGAAGCATGCTGGCTGTTGCTCGATACCTCATCCACAGAGTGAGTAATATCATTCATTAAACCAGTAATTGACTGCGTTGCATGTGACTGTTGTTCCGCAGCAGCTGCTAGTTCAGCCATCTGGTCGTTTAGTGAACTGATTTGCTCAGTACTTGTGACTAATTTACTCACCGCCTTCTCTATATGTTCAGCACCGGTTTCTGCAAGCGACTGACTGTGCTCTATTTCTTCAACAACTAAGTTCGTTGAACTCTGTATAGCGTTGATGATGTTATTGATCTCTGTCGTTGATTGGGTTGTTCTCGATGCGAGCATGCGTACTTCATCTGCAACAACAGCAAATCCACGCCCCTGCTCTCCTGCACGTGCCGCTTCGATCGCGGCATTGAGGGCTAGCAAATTGGTTTGTTCTGCCAGGCCTTCGATCACTTCAGTAACCCGGCCTATCGCTTCACTCTCTTTACTTAGTTGTGTAACACGAGAACTCGCGTTTTCTATGCTGCTATGCAAACTGTCCATCGTGATTTTGTTTTGCTCTAACGCATCTCGACCTTGCTCAATTTCACCTTTAGAATCAGACAATTTCTGAACCGACTGATGCGCTTGCGCCAACGTATTCCGCGCTGCAGTTGCTATCTCTTCAAGCTGACGTCCCATTTCAACAATGTTAGTTTGCTGCTGCTCCACATTAGTCGACGTTACCTGTGCGGACTCTAAAAGTTCTCCCATGCTGATATCGACCTGGGACGCTTTACCGCTTACGCCGGCTACAATGTTGGCCAGCGACTCGTTCATGCGGTTGATAGATTCAGTCAATACAGCAAGCTCATCCTTACCTGAAACATTAAGTGGCGGCTGGGAAACATCTCCAGAGGCGATCGTCTTTGCACGCTCGGACACTTGTCTGACTCTGCGGCCAATCGTGTTCCCCATGTATTTAGAACTCGCGATGGCAGCCACAATCACAAGTACTGCAGCAATCAACGTTGATGTCAGTACATTTTGAATGGACTGGCTGATACCTTCACCACTCTGATTCGCCCGATTCTGTTGCGCCATTACTATCGCTTCCAGGCTCTTGTCCAGCGAATTTGCAGCAGGTAACAGTTCATTTGCCATCAATAAGTTTGACTGATTCCATTCTGGTGAGCGGCGCAAAGTAATCACCTGCTCAGCTAACGGGAAATACAGACCCTGCATCTCCTTGAACAATGACCACAGTGATTTATCGTTATCCGATAACCTGTCTAGTTTCCCTTCAATCTCCTCAACAGATTGATTATGGAACTTGATCAAATCCCGATATTTATCGAGGTGTTCTTCTTGTCCATACAAAAGGAAGTCACGCAGTGCTGACAGGGCATTCGAAAGTGAGGTATAGCTGTCTGCATAGACTTTGAAAAGTCGTTTACGATCACCGCCAAACAGGTTTCCTGACTCTTCATTTATCAGACTTTGGATCTGATCGAGCGCCACTTCAGCGATAGGCGCCGCTTCGTTGGTAAATAAGCTATGTGCAGGTAAATTTTCGTCACTATGACCAAGTTCAAGCAGCTGATTTAAAAAGCCTTTCATGCCATGCCACTGACTTTGAATATCGAGAAAATCTTGCTCCGAAATCAAGGCTTGCAGAGTCGGCAATGATTCATCTGTCGACGAGATAATATTTTGCACATCCTGGCTGAGTTGTTCTGCTGCCACTTCATCTCCGCCAAGCAACATGTATGCTCGAATGGAAGACAGCGACGCTTGAACAGATTGTTGAATACCACGACTCGTATCTACTGTCGGTAGATCTGACGTAAGCAGTGAAGAAGCATGTTGTTCTACGGTAGTGATGCTGCGATAAGTAAAGAGCGCAGAAGTAATAAAAAGTACGGCAAGCAGCATAAAACTCAGCTGCAACTTCCCTGAAATCGTAAGGTTCATCCATAAACTCCTGAAAACGATGAACCTCAAATATAACGCTATTTACAAAAACATTAAATATAAGTAACACAAATGGATTAAAAACAAGGTTTTATTTGTTATTAATAAAACTATTTAGATACAACGACTAATCTGAAGCATGCTCTAAAAGCTGTATCGTATATTTGCGTACAACAAAACCGCCGGAGTTTCACCAAACAGGCTGTCACTTGTTCCGTTAAAGCTTTGTAAAACAGTAAGCAACTGCCAATCAGTCGCAAGTGAATAACTATTCGACAAGCCAGAAAAAAAACGATCCATCATCATAATAACTTATTGAGGCGGTAAAACGATTAAGTGAGGTAAGGTCAAAGCTCATATCGGTATACAGAGTATGTTGTGTGAAACTTAGTGTTTTGGCATCTAGTGGCAAGTTAAGGTAAGCCAGTGCGCTTAACGCTTTCTGCGGTTCAGAGATATACAACCAGGCAACGCGCCCTAGCCAACTGCGCGATCCTCCAAAGCTATAGTCTGCTTCAAGGCTCCCGACCATGGTTCTTTCGGTATTGTCACTTACGAACTGGGAGTCAATGGGGTCGAACCATGATAGCTCTCCTCGAATACCAGCTTCATAAATGTCCGTTGCAAAGCCTGCTCCTAACACGAAATCCCGTTTAGAGCGCCCGGCAATCACCTGATAATCCCAGCCAGATTTATTAGCGAAATAGCGCAATGACAGACTGTTTTTCGCCGGTTTTTTAGCTGGTGCAAAAACTAAATCGATACCACTGGCAAAATCTAATGTTTTACTAGCCATAACTGCATCGGTTCCGGCCCTCTCTTCATAATCAAAATCATAAATAGAGTAAGCGTTATAGATATCGTTTGGATTCCAGATCGTATTCATAGACCAATTAACACGGAATCGGCCGAGCAGCCCTCTCCAGTCATCCTGTTGCCAGGAAATATAGAGTCGATCGATCTGAGTGTTCAGGATGACGCCATCTTCACGCCAATTTTTGCTTATGTCGAAATAGCCGTTATCCAGAGCCACTAACTGTGGATACTGTTCAATATCCAGCGCATCACCCCACAGCGCGCGATTTCTGATGCCGATATTGATATGCCAGCTCGGAGAAAAGCGATATTCGAAATTAAAACGGTTGTGAATAAGATGATCGAGCGTGTTGCTCTGTTTTTCCGGAATGCTATAGGTGGCCATATATTTGACATAACCATCTAAGTCCCAGGACTTTTCTGCTTCTAAACCAGGAACTGCCCCGATGGCTTGAGCGCTTACCAATGCCAGAAAAGAGACGGCCAACGACCCGTTGAACTTTGGTTTACCTGTCCGTCTATGCATGGGCTTTCTCTGCCGTATTACCGATATTAATAAAATCTCTCGCTAAGCGCCCATCTTCGAAAACGATTATGCGATGTGCGCGTTTGATCACCCTGGGATCATGGGTAGAAAAGATGAAGGTTGTACCCTCCTGCTCGCTAAGCTGCTCCATAATATCGAGCAACTCAGCCGTACTTTTCGCATCTAAATTGGCTGTTGGTTCGTCGGCCATAACAAAACGTGGTTTCGGAGCCAGTGCCCGCGCTACCGCGACACGTTGTTGTTGTCCTCCGGACATTTTACTTGGTCGCTTATCTATCTGCTCAGACAAACCGACTTGTTCCAATAAAGAAGTCGCGCGTTCACGACATTCTCGCTCAGTCTTTCCTTGCAGCTGCATGACAAACTCAACGTTTTCCAATGCCGTCAAAACGGGCAGTAAACTGTAATCCTGGAAGATGAAGCCAATATTATCTCTTCGGTAAGCAATCAGCTCTTTCTCCGACATTTCTGAAATAAGGCAACCATCTATCTCAACTCTTCCGGATGTCGGCGCATCAATTCCACCCAGCATGTTCAATAACGTTGTTTTTCCTGAACCAGATGGTCCCATAATGGCAACAAACTCTCCCTGTTTTATTTCCAAATCCACGCACTGAACTGCATGAACCGGAAAATCACTCTCAGGGTTATATGTTTTGGTCAGCCGCTCGAGTTTTATTGTCATCAAGTTTTCTCCGCCATGGCATCCACTGGTCGATGCTTGAGAATTTGTCGTGCCGGATACAAAGCAGCAAAGAGGCTAGCAACAAAAATTGCTACAATGATCATTCGATATTCAGAAAAAGACACCCTGGGAAATAACAAGGTATCAACGCCATAGGCTCCGAGCCCGTCCGCCAAGCCGCTAAGAGACAAACCTGTAATACTCAGAATTTTTAGCATAACAGCACTGCCAAGTAAGCCTAAAGCACAACCTGATAAGCCTAAAAACAGGGTCTCTAAAATAATCAATGTGCGGATTTTATGTTGCTGCATGCCAACCGCCATCAACACTCCAAACTCTCGCGTTCGCTCGAAAACCGACATCAGCATAATATTGATAATTCCCAGAGTCAGGGCTAATACAAACACCACCAGCATGACCTGATTGGAGATGTTCATCGAACTCATCATAGTAGAAAGCAACGGTTGTATCTCCAGCCACTTTCTTACGACAAGCTGGTCACCTATAGATTGAGATAGTAACGACTGGGTAAAAGCTCTGGTTTGTTCGAGAACGTTCTCGTCGTTTGACTTGAGCAAGATGGAAATCTCATGAGCGCCTACAAGCCCTGCTATTTTTTCCAGATCCGCTTTACGAACGTAAACATTGCGGTCATCAAAAGTTGTAGACGGCGTTTTAAAAATCCCTCTTACACGAAAAGCCGCACCAGAAACATCACCCTTAATATCAGAAAGCGTCAAAATCACTTTAGAACCGATACGCAGCTTTAATCTTTGCGCAGTTTTTTGGGAAACCAAAAGCGGGTTCTTCCCCTCTTCATTCAACCACTCTCCTTGCTGAATATGTCTGGCAAGGGGCGTAATTCGTCCTTCCTGTTCAATATTGATACCATTGATACGAATGCCACGTGTACTGCGCGCAGAAGCAATCATTCCATCTGCTAAAAAACGCTCAGACACCGCCTTTACGTCAAGTTGATTGGCTAAGGTCGTGGCAATTACATCTGAGTTTGGGATAATTTCTTTAATTTCAGGGTTAATCAGGTATTCACTTTGATGAATCTGCAAATGGCTGGTTTGCCAGGTAATCGCGTTTTTTTATCATGCTATCAACCAAGCCGTTCATAAAACCTATCATGGCAACCACACCCATCAGGCCGAACACCATAGCCCCTATCATAATCGACGTCCTGAGCTTATTTCTCCATAAGTTGCGCCAAGCCAATTTAATCAACATGAGCGCCTCCTTTTAGCCCACTTGCAATCGGTAAACGTAATAAACGCACCATCGGATACAAGAGGCATAAGAAGAGTATAAGGAGTACAACCAGAATTTGATTCAGTGCCAGATGGGGATCAACTGATACAGGTACGATGGGTTCAAAACCGGTTTCCAACATGACCTGCGCGGCTTCACCGGTGATTTCAATTGGATTGAAGTAGAAGTAGCCTAGAACGGGTGCACTGATGCATAGTCCAATCAGAACCCCAAGAACGGAAATGAACAACGATTCAATCGTTATCAAGGAAATTAACTGCCTTCTCAGCATCCCGGTAGCGAGCATGACGGCAAACTCTCTTTGTCGCTCTAACGTTGTCATGAGAATAGTAGCAAACAGCCCAAAACCAACGATGCCATAGAGGATATAAATCAGAAAGATCCCGCCCGCTTTATCTAAAGCTATCTGTTGCGACAACTCCGGCGATAATGCTTTCCAGTCTTTAACTGCAACGTCTTTACCATAGTCTCTGCTTAACTGATCAACGACATTAGGCAAATTGCGTAAGCTTTTCGCGTTGAGCACCCAGGCGGTGACTTGTTTATCAAGAGAATATAACGATTGAGCGGTATCAAGGGGCATGTATACCAGTTGAGTATCTAGCTGTTGCAGAGGGAAATGTAAAATACCTGAAACAAAATATAGCCCTGCAGCCGTCTGACCATGATACCCCATGCCATACAAGACCAACTCATCGCCGACGTCTAGATGCAAATAATGGGCTAACCCTGACCCAACAAGCACTGAGTTCTCTCCCGAAGCGATATAAGTCCCCTTAACGATTTTACTGCTGATACCGGAGTATTTATCTTCGGCTTCGGGATCAACTCCGATAATTAACGCTCCTTTAGAACGCTCATCTTTAGCCGCAAGGGCAAAAGATTCTAATCGTGGCAGAACGACGTCAATACTGGGATTATCTTTCGCGACAGAGATAAAAGCTTCGCTTTGGGGCAAGACATCATCAATACTGGAAGAGTCGCTGAATTCCGGATTTTGTAATTGAATCAAACCAGTGTAGAACTTAGCGGCGTTTTTTATGTTGGATGTATAGCTACCTTCCTGGAACGCTCTTGTTATCAGGGAGAGAAAGAGTACTAAAGCCAATGCCGTCGCTGTCAGCAGCGTCCTTCGCTTTTGCCTCCATAAGTTCCGCCATGCAAGTTTAATCAGCATACGCCCGCCTCTTTTCCTTTAACAGTTCACTTAGTCCCTCAATAACTTCATCTGCTGCTGAGAAAAGAAATCATCATCAATGTTGAAATCGAACTGCGCCTGATGCGTGATTAACACCGTTTTATTACCCGGCTTATCCATCGGCTGCATTTCCATGCGAGTCGCAACCGTCCTGCCACCTAACATTTTGATGTCGAAAGTGGTCATCACGTTGATTAACTCATCAAACTCGTCATAGAACTCTATCTTGCGCTGCAAATAGGTATCTTTAGAAATCCACAGAGAGACTTTATTCCAGACGACAGGTGCATCAGGTTTTGCTACGGCGTCTATTTTCCAAACGTTGTCGCCATCAAAGGCCCCCTCTCCCACCAAGGTATGCTCGTAATCCACAACAATGGAAGACTGATTTATAAGATCATCGTTGGTAAAGTCGGAGCCCATCCAGGATTGGCTTAGCATGGAAGGCGCTATTTTAATGATTCGTTCTATACTGGGTACCCAGTTCCACATCTCTCTATAACGCTTCAGAGATGCACTTCCTTTATCTTTAGCAGGTGCCGTCACCAAAACCATGGACAACTCAGTGCCTTTCGTCCAGCTTTTCATCGTCATTGAGCGGTGCCAGTCCGGTCGGATAATGTCCATGGTCGCTTCACTATAGCTCGATTCACCACGCATCATCTGATCAGACTTTTGGACAATATCAAAAGCAGAAACAGCAAACGTGAACGGGGAGAATATAATAGATATCATAAATAAATACGGTTTAAACATAAGTCTCAACTTGCCAACTCGTCCTGGAAGCAAACGCCAGAAATTATAATAAAAACATGAAATTCAATTGAGTATAGCAAGGAACTGATTGTGCCTAAGTGAAGCAAGGCAGAAATATCAAAGCTGAGGCATATAAAGGTAAGGGAGTGAGTGAAAAGGAGTAAAGGCTAGGCGGAAGACATGAAAAAAGCCCTATTCAAAATCCACTCCGGGAGAACTTTGAATAGGGCTCTTTGCCTCTGTGCTTCATTTTACGGCGGAAGCTGCCTTTACCTTTTTTCGCTTGTACCACTCTGGTTGTAAATAACTGACTTGTGACAACCGCTTTTAATGCATTGTCTTTTATTTGCCCTCTGCCGAACTCCGTGTCTCTATCACACTCACTCGACTGAGGACGAGGTCTTAACTTCGCCATAAACTCTCCTTAATGGTCTGGCCGGATTGAGCGAAAGTATATACCCAAACTACCTCAAGATACACGCTCGTGAAGCGATAGTTGCCTTAAAAATATTTTGCTATAAAAATAAGTCAATTTAGTTGATAAAAATAAAAATTGTGCTCAAAAACTTCACAACAGCGTCATTTAATTGAAAAATACTCAAAAACATGCTGTTTAAATAGTGACTAATTACAAATATTTTCCCTTAAACTACTAATATCAGTTGACTCTTACCGGATTTAACCTAGACTCATTTACGGCTAGAAAGAAAGTTCTTTGTTTTCACATTTCGTTGGATTACTCGTAACTCCGTCGTCCTGTGGTACGCAATAGCAATTTATTTTTTCCACGCTATAAGCGCCGTTGAGGCGAAAGATTACACAAATTTAGATATTTAGGAAAATAGACATGTCTAACACAGCTACTGGCACAGTAAAGTGGTTCAACGAAACTAAAGGCTTCGGTTTCATTCAACAAGAAAACGGTCCTGACGTATTTGCTCACTTCTCTGCAATCACTGGTGACGGCTTCCGTACTCTAGTTGAAGGCCAGAAAGTAGAATTTGTTATCTCTCAAGGTCAAAAAGGCCCTCAAGCAGAGCAAATCAAAGTACTTTAATTCTTAAAGAATTTGATATGGTAGCCAGCTTTTTAGCTGGCTATTTTTTTGCCCATTTATAAGCACAACACAACGATAAGAACATGGCGCTAAAACCAACAATTTATAAGTTTCGTATCGATATATCCGATATGAACAACGACTATTATAATTCACACAAACTGACCATCGCTCTGCATCCCTCTGAAAAACCTCAACGAATGTTAGCTCGCGTTTTAGCATACTGTCTGAATGCAACAAGTGAGCTGGAATTTACCAAAGGGTTATCAACCACCGAAGAACCCGATTTATGGCACGTAGCCGACGACCAGACTATCACCCACTGGATAGAAATTGGCGAACCGGATCCGGAGAGAGTTAAAAAAGCGACTCGTCTGGCCAAGAACGTGAAGGTTTACAGCTATAACACTAAAGCTTCAGTATGGTGGGAAAAAGTATCTGGCAAGTTTTCAATGCTTCCAGTCACTGTTGAAAACTTTGATTACGAAGCTATTGACAGGATTTGTCAGTACCTTGACCGAGGCGCAAACCTGTCTGTTATGATCACTGGTACATCAATATATGTTGATATAAACGACCAACATATAGAAGTAACAGTGAAGGAACTGTAACGTCATGACGCCACTGAGTGAACTGATTGAAGAGATGGGAATCAAAACGATTCCCTTCGTAACTGAACATGAAGCAGCAAAGAAACGCTGGTTAAATGAGCAAAACTCACTATTCATGCGAGTATGTGAAAACAAGCCGGCAACCGCTCCCGTGCTACATTTGCTGGGTCTACTGACTAAATCACATATCGAGGCCAGTGCCCTTTATGAGCAACACGCCCAAACGACTCTGCAGATGCACCAGGCGTTAACGGATTCTGTCGGTAATGAACACGCCAATAAGTTTACGAATAATTCAGCAGAAGAACTTACTCTTATTACGCACCTTTGGCTTTACATCCAAGGTTATCTAAACATGGATTTCAGCTTAGCTCACGACCATGCAGAGCAAACTCAAACAATATTGCAGCGTGAATTGGTGATTAAATGCATTGACCTGAACGCATTCCGATCTGAACTAATGCGCAGTTTTTACCTAGGTCGAGAAGCTAACCCATCAACAAACGAAAGCATAATAGGCAAACTTAAGCGACTGCTTTCCATACAAAAAGCCATATAAAAAGCATGGTTTTATCTAACACGAACAACTGATAGACTCCACCGCTGGCGCAATACTGGTACTAATCATGATTGCAAATGTAAAAGGCATCCATCTATAGAACACAAGGATTTGTTATGAAGTTTATCCGTTGGTTTTTAGGCAAAATCATATTATTGCTTAATGCCGTTTTTTCACCTCGCGGGATCAAACGTAGTGCTGATGACCAGATGAGTGTCGATAAAAAATCTGAAGACTATGCTCTGTACCAGTTTGAAGCGTGCCCCTTCTGCGTAAAAGTACGCCGTGCAATGAAGCGCCAATCAGTGAATATTGAACTGCGTGATGCGAAGAACGACCCACGTCATCGCCAGGATCTTGAGCAAGGCGGTGGCCGAGTAAAAGTGCCATGCCTTCGAATCGAAAAAGATGGTAAGACAGAATGGCTTTACGAGTCATCGGACATCGTTAACTACATCGAAAAAGAATTTGCCTAAGTTCCCCCTAGAACACTGGCGGATGTAAAAGAGGCACCATTGATTGGTGCCTCTTTTCTGTTTTAGCTACTCACTGACGATCAGCATCAGTTCTACGCGTCGGTTACATGCTTTGCCAGTAGATGTATCATTGCTGCATTGTGGAACGTACTCACCAAACCCACGAGAGAAGACTCGCTGACGAGGCATATTGGTTCTAAGTAACTGACTTTCCACCTCACGCGCACGCTTCTCTGACAGCGTATCGTTAAAACTTGCAGTACCTGAGTTATCCGCATGACCATTAATGACGATATCTACATCACTTCGGCCTGAAAGGTAATGGCCAAGACTTCTTAACCATTCCTGAGACTGTAACGATAACTGCGCAGAGCCTGTCTGAAAGTGAACCTGATCTTTTAAGCGCACCATCAAGTGGCCGCCGCGAATCGTCTCGTGGGCAATATTATGCCTGTCTAAGAACATCTCCAACGACGCTACATTTTGCGACGTTGTTGCAGCAGTGCTCGTTGTTTTTTGCACACGAGGAGCAATAACACCCGTTGAGCGTGCATAGCCCCACTCCGGATGTCTCAATTCAGTGTTCGTTTTAGGCGCTGTGTCTAACATCTTGGCTCCAGGAACCATATCTTTACTGACGCTGCCACATCCCGAAAGAATGCAACAAACAATTAAAAACCACTGCTTCATACCGTTACCAACGTAGAAAAACTCTTACTTACTGTGTCGACTAAGTGCGTGTTCTCTTTAGCACTTTTGTTCATTCGAAATTTAATCTAATGCCAAAAGACATTGAGATAATCAACTTAAATGCACTGATCGTGCCACTTTGACTACTGACATAATCCCGCCAGAAAGCCTCTATTGAGGTATTATCGCCCCACTTTAGTGTAACAATCGGTTTTAATGGTTTTAGTCGTTAACATTAACCGATAAACTAACGAAAATTTCTCATTAGAGCGTTAATATGTTCAAAAACATTTTGAAAGGATTTGCTTTTATTGCCGCCGTAACGGCGCTCTCTGCATGCGACAGCGGCAATTCTCAGCCACTACAGGGCAAACAATACGAACTTCTGCCTATATCTCTTCAGGAATACCAGCTGGCTCCGGTAACTGAGGCTTTCTCGTTAACCTGTGGTCATTGCCGTTCGATGGAAGAGTTTATCCCTCAAATTGAGTCTCTGACCAATCAGCAAGTCGAAAAGATGCATGTTACTTTTAATGAAAGTGCTCAAATCAGCGCTATCATTTTCTATGCAGCTGTAATGCAGTTAGAAGCAACTCCGGATAAAGCCTTTATGGCAGATCTATTTGCTGCTGTTCAAATGGCGCCCGATGCAACGGCTGAAGAACGCCAGGCTGCAGTAGAAAAAGCGTTTGATTCCCGTAACCTGATCAGTCCTTATCAACTCGATAAAGCACAACAAACGCAGCTTTTTGAATACATTAAAAAAGCAGAAGCAATAACGACTCGCGGTCAGATTAACTCAGTACCAACATTTATCATCAATGGTAAATATCAGGTCATTTCCAGTGGTCATGAAAGTGTTGAAGCGATGGCTGAGACCATTAATTATTTATTAGGGTCTGTTGACCTTTAGCGGTTAATTTTGTTCGAGATAAAAGCGTGTTAATCGCGGCGAGAGGTTTGTAGCCTAGTCATTCTAAGCAAAACACCTCTCAACAAAGAGTAAAACGCTTTTAGCCGAACCCTTCGGGCAGCATTTGTGGGCCCTTTCTACTGCGTTATCGGCTTTTCAGGTAGAGCAACTACATTTCAAAGCCTCTGCCTTGTATAAAGAACCCACAAATCGCTGCAAAATTCAGCTCGAAAGGTCAACAGACCCTACAGCAACCTAAATAGACAAGGAGCCAACGTGTCTAAATTTTTGTTTCCCCTCATCATTTTTATTTTGGCGGCGTTTTTCATTTACCGCACATGGACAAACCATAAAGTTGCAGATGAAAACTTTGCTAAAGGACAAGCGTTCCTGTTAGAAAACGCCAAGAAAGAAGGCGTTATCACAACCGAAAGCGGCCTTCAGTACATGGTGCTGGAAAAAGGTACTGGTGATGTTCACCCGACTGCGACCAGCAAAGTTAAAGTGCACTACCACGGCACATTAATCGATGGCACCGTTTTCGACAGTTCTGTGAATCGTGGCGAGCCAATCTCATTCGGTCTGAACCAAGTGATTAAAGGCTGGCAAGAAGGTGTTCAGTACATGGTAGAAGGCGAGAAAATTCGCTTGTTCGTTCCAAGCACGCTGGGTTACGGAAAAGGCGGTACGGGTCCAATTCCACCAGCAAGTGTGTTGATCTTTGATATTGAGTTATTGGAAATCCAATAAGCCCACCCAAAAATGCCGGACTTAACAGTCCGGCATTTTTCTATCCGAGTGTTCACATCAATGTAAAATCAATGTTGTGGTCAGCGAGTAAGGCGATAAACAGTACAAACAGGTGATAAATAGAAAACTTAAACGTCTCAATGGCGCTGTTATCCTCCGATGCGTACTTCAGTTTCCAGGCGTGATAAATAAACCCGGCATTAAGCAGCAGTGAAGCAAACAGGTAAACAGATCCCACCATACCGACCAATACCGGCATCAAACAGACCAGAGTGAGTAATACCGAATACAGCAGAATAGAAGTTTTGGTGTATTCAATACCGTGAGTGACCGGCAACATGGGAATATCCACCTTTCGATACTCTTCTACTCTGTGAATCGCCAGAGCCCAGAAGTGCGGCGGCGTCCAGATAAAGATGATCATAACCAAAAGCCACGCGTTACCATGTAACTCACCCGTTACTGCAGTCCAGCCAAGTAATGGCGGCATTGCACCTGCGATACCTGCAATCACAATATTCTGCGGTGTTGCCCGTTTTAAATACATGGTGTAGACAACCGCATAGCCAAGTAAGCTCAAGCACGTCATCCATGCGGTAAGCGGGTTTACCCAAACAAACAACAGCACAAATCCCAGTAAACCTAAACACATGGCAAATATTGCTACCGACATCGGACTCGTATAACCAGAAGGTAATGGGCGTTTATGTGTTCGGGCCATTCTTGCATCGATCCGGCGGTCGATAAGATGGTTAAACGCCGCAGCTGAACCAGCCATCAATCCTATTCCCGTTAGTCCTATTGCTGCCTGTACCCAGGGAAAAACCTCAACGGGCGCTAAGCTCATGCCCACTATCGCCGTAACCAGCATCAGCGCGACAACTTTAGGTTTAGTGAGCTTTAGGTAAGTGGAACCTATTCTCTTTCGTCCCTCTAACGACAATGCCATTTCTTTATTCATAGCGAACTCCTTTCACTTGAGGGCTCCATTGCGTTTTACCCTGCCACAAGTAAAACTGACTCACACAAATCAGGCTCAGTAGAACTGCAGCACCAAGGGTATGCGCCACCGCAACATAGATAGGTAGCTGAAACACGACATTACTCACACCCAACATGACCTGGCATACGAGTACAAGCCCGATCCACGTCCCTGAAGTGCGTAAATAATGTGAGTCATGCTTAATCAGTAATAAACAATAAGCCCCAACGACCAGTGCAGTGACAATAGCACCGATACGATGGCTAACATGGATGGTCATTCTTGCCGGATATTCCAGAACGCCAAACTCGTAATTATCGAATCCGGTCTGCCAGAAAGAAAACGCCTCTTGCCATGACAAATAACTAACCCAGTCCCCTTCACAAATAGGCAACGTAGTACACATCAAAGCTGCGTAGTTAGAGGATGTCCAACCACCAAGTAACACCTGACATAGCACCACGACAAAAGCGATCATTGAGAACAATCGCACTGAACTTGTGGACGGAGAAAAATAGATACTCCCTTGCGCCCTTAGCTGGCAATAAAATACCGCTTGCAGCACCAGCAATGTAAAACCACCAAGCAGATGAAGCATAACAATGACGGGCATCAGCTTAAGCGTAACCGTCCACATGCCTAACAGCGCCTGCCCTATCACCAGCAGGCACAGCGTGACAGGAATGAATGCATTAACACGCTCAGACCGAGACACAATAACCGCTATAACAAAAATCAACATTCCGAGCGACCCTGCAAAATAGCGGTGGATCATCTCCAGCCAGGCTTTCTCGTGCTCTACGGCACGCTCAGGAAAATTAAGGTTCGCTCTTGCTACGTCGTCTTCATGATGGGGAACCGACAAATGACCATAGCAACCCGGCCAGTCAGGGCAGCCTAAGCCAGCATCGGATAAACGCGTATACGCACCGAGCATGATCACCACCAAAGTAACAACTAAGCTCACTCTCACCAGCCGCACTAATATCATGATTCCCCCTATCCCACTCGGGATAACTTAAGCAATTTGCGCAAATCAGCCAGCATATCCTTACTGAGCTTAACTAAATCTTCGTTTGGCTTTGGTGTGTAGGACATAACTAACTGCCCTAAAGGATCGACGATAACCACCTGCCCCTGTTCAACTTTCTCTTCAACCGAGGCATTCATTACCATTGTCTCCATTGGCATATCCACCAAGTCAGACGTTCCGGAAGTCCAGAGAACAGGCACAACGCGTTCCTGATACTTACCTAACGCTATGTGGCTTTGTTTAAGAAGGTGGAGCTGTTGCTGGCACTGCGTATCACACTGTTCAGGAACCACATACGCTAACTGCCATCCGTGAACCGTTTGAGGAGAGGCTTGCCCTAATTGCCCTAACGTTGTGTAAGGTTCAATCAGTTCGCCTCGGTTTGTTACACCGCTGTGATACCAGCCCTGACTCAAAATCAGCTTAGCGATAATGGCCGGAAGGGCAAACATACAAACCAATGAAATCAGGACTAAACGCCCTTTCGTAACATTCGATTTTGTAATATTCGATTTAGCGACATTCGAATTCATGCTTCACCTCCATGTGATGCTGCTGATTTAGACCAGCGAATATAAATAGCTACCGTCAGCAGTAAAAAAACGCCAGCCATCGCAAACCACTGGAATGCGTATCCAAAATGTTTGGCGCTGGTAAGTGGCAACGGATTCCAGGGGAACTCATATGGCCACTGAACCAGGTTGTCAGGTTGCAGAACAGCGGGCATAAGCTCGACATTCAATAACTCATTCAACTGAGAAATATTGAGATTTTGCACCCGGACGGTATCGCCTAGTTCTGGCATCAGTTCGGAGCTTAATGGGTTCATAGATTTGCGATACAGGCGCCCGGTTATAAAAGTTGGCCCTTCTAACTCTTGAACAGCGGGTAACTCAGAACGGGAACGTGCCCCTTCCACAAAACCAAGCTCCATAAGAGCTAAAATGTTCTGTTCTTGGTTTACTGATACAACCTGATAAGCCAGATAGCCGACTTTTCCGTTATAAGTTTGGTTATCCAGTAAAATGACCGGCAACGGTTCTGGAACTACTTGTGCTTTAACCCTAACGCCTAATACGCTCGATTCACGCCAGTCATTATTGTCTAGTACGATCCTCATATCCTGATAAGGTAAATCCGCACGGGCGAGGATAGATTGTTCAAGCGCTTGTTTCTCTGTTCCTCTCTCCAATTGCCAAAAGCCCAGTTTGACCAACAGTGAAAACACAGCCACAGTTAAACAAACCGCTACCCAAAACCGCTTCGATAATAATAACGATGAAACCGGAGGTTCCATGTCCACCGTATTCCTGTTCAAATTAATGCTGGTCCTTTTGCTGCTTTTCATCATTTTCAACCTCGCAAAAGCGCTTATCGAAATGGTTCGCGAAGACCCGGATAATCCCGATAGCAGCCATAAACCAATGAGCCACTATTTGGGTCGTCGTGTTATGTTTTCCGCTTTGGTTGTGATCCTTCTTCTTATCGCATTAAGTTCTGGCTGGTTAGATCCCAACCCTCGGCCTTACTAGTTTAGGAGTAAAATCAAAGTACATAGACAAATACGAACAGACAAAGCCATACCACATCAACAAAATGCCAGTACCAGCTACCCGCCTGAAAAGCAAAATGGTTGTGAGGTGAGAAATGGTCTTTAGCAATCCTAAAAAGCAACACGGTTAAGAAAATCGTACCAAGACAGACATGCATACCATGGAACCCTGTCAGCATAAAGAAGGTGTTCCCATACACCCCGGACTGAAGTGTAAGCCCGATTTCCTGATACGCGTGAATGTACTCTTCTGCTTGGTAAAACAAGAAGAAAGCCGCGAGTACTATGGTGATTTCTAACCAGACGATAAGCGCAGTACGCTTGTTCTGCTCCAGGCTGATGTGTGCCATATGCAGCGTGATAGACGAAAGTAATAAAATAATGGTATTGGTCAGTGGAATCCCTTGCCATGGCATGGCTTGTGTCGTTTCACCACCAGGCGTCGTGGTTAACGGCCATGTTGCCTCAAAGTTCGGCCAGAGTACTTCATTGGTCATAAAGTTATTATCCGCCCCACCTAGCCATGGGACAGCGATCATTCTGGCGTAGAACAGTGCACCAAAAAATGCACCAAAGAACATCACCTCAGAAAAGATGAACCAACTCATTCCCTGACGGAACGACCGGGTAATTTGTGAACTGTATTGCCCCGTCAACGACTCGGTAATCACATTACTGAACCATCCGGCAAGCATATAGAGCAAAAACAAAAAGCCCACAGCAAGCACTATGTGACCAATAGTTCCGACCGCGCCGTCACTTTGCGTTCCTTGCACTGTCATACCAGCACCGAGGGCGACTAAGAACAAAGCAAATGCGCCAATGATTGGCCAACTGCTCTGAGCAGGAACATAGTAAGTCGCAGGTTTATTACTCATAAGTTCTCTCCTTACAGACCTTATCCGATCTGTGTCGCTCTCTGTAAGAGACTAACTGCCATCCGAGGGCAGTTTATAGAGCGTGTATGACAGCGTTAATGTATGTATTGAGTCGGGAACGTCTGGCTCAATGTAAAAAATCAGCGGCATTTGTGCCCGCTGCTTACCATCTAAAGGTTGCTGATTGAAACAGAAGCACTCAATTTTATTAAAGTAAGCCGCACCATTACCGGGTGAAACTGAGGGCACCGCCTGACCGACAAGCTTCTGCCCGCTCTCGTTAAAGGCAAGATACTCGGTTTGCACCACTTCTCCCGGGTGCACATCCATCGAAATGACTTTTGGCTTAAACTCCCATGGCATGTCTGGGGTCACGTGAGCCATAAACTCTACATGTATCGTCCGGCTCGTGTCAGGCACCATACCTTTCGGCTGAATAGCCGCCACTTCACTGGTTTTGCCGTTAATACCTAATGCATCGCACATCACGTCGTAAAGAGGAACCAGTGCAAAACCAAAGCCGAACATGAGCACAGTCGCAAGCAGCAACTTGATGGTCAGCTTTCTGTTGGATGGATTTGACTTAGTCACACTCGCCACCTATCCGCTAGTCGATTTTAGGTGGTGTGGTGAAGGTATGATGCGGTGCCGGACTCGGTACTGTCCATTCCAGCCCTTCTGCACGCTCCCAAGGTTTCGCCATCGCCTTCTCACCACCACGGATACACTTAATCACGAGCCACAAGAAAATCAGCTGGGACAGGCCGAAAGCAAAGCCACCGATAGACACGATTTGGTTTACATCAGCAAACTGAATCGCATAGTCCGGGATTCGTCTCGGCATGCCTGCGAGCCCTAAGAAATGCATCGGGAAGAACAGCACATTGACGGAGATAATGGAGCACCAGAAATGCCACAGACTGAGCTTGTGGTCATACATATTTCCGGTCCACTTCGGAAGCCAGTAATACGCCGCCGCCATAATTGAGAACACCGCGCCTGAAACCAGTACGTAATGGAAATGAGCAACGACAAAATAGGTATCATGGTACTGGAAGTCAGCCGGTACAATAGCGAGCATCAGTCCCGAGAATCCACCAATGGTGAACAGAACAATAAACGCAATCGCAAACAACATTGGGGTCTCAAAGGTGAGTGAACCACGCCACATCGTCGCGACCCAGTTAAATACTTTTACCCCCGTTGGTACCGCAATCAGCATGGTGCAGTACATGAAAAAGATTTCCGCAAACACCGGCATACCTGTGGTAAACATGTGGTGCGCCCAAACTAAGAAGGACAACAGTGCAATACTACAGGTTGCATACACCATAGAGTGGTAACCAAATAGCTTTTTGCCACTGAATGCAGGGAGAATTGCAGAGATGATGCCAAAAGACGGCAGGATCATGATGTACACTTCTGGGTGACCGAAGAACCAGAAAATATGCTGGAACATGACAGGGTCACCGCCACCAGCCGCATCAAAGAAGCTGGTACCAAAATACTTATCAGTCAGAACCATAGTCACCGCACCAGCCAGTACTGGCATTACGGCAATAAGCAGGAAAGCAGTGATCAGCCACGTCCAGACAAACATCGGCATTTTGAACCAGGTCATGCCCGGAGCGCGCATATTGACGATGGTTACGATGACATTGATTGCCCCCATGATGGAACTGATACCCATGATATGTACTGAGAAAACAAACAGCGCGGTACTGTCAGGTCCATAGGTGGTAGAGAGTGGCGCGTAGAACGTCCAGCCAAAGTTAGGCGCTCCCCCAGGCAGAAACAGTGAACTCAATAAAATCAGGAACGCGAAAGGTAAAATCCAGAAGCTCAGGTTGTTCATCCTCGGCAATGCCATATCAGGTGCGCCGATCATCATCGGAATCATCCAGTTCGCCAACCCGGTAAATGCAGGCATAACGGCACCGAATACCATCACCAGGCCATGAACGGTTGTCATCTGATTGAAGAACTCGGGATCAACCAACTGTAAACCAGGCTGGAACAATTCGGCACGGATAACCATTGCCATTGCCCCGCCAGTGAGAAACATCGTAAAGCTAAACCACAGGTATAGCGTTCCGATATCCTTATGGTTGGTCGAATACAACCAACGAGTAATCCCTGTAGGAGCATGATGAAGATCGTGGTCATCATCCAACGTTATGGTTGAATTCGCCGAGGTTTGCGCTTCTACCGGCGCAGACTTTACTGCTCTTTCTGCTGGCTTACTCATATTTCCTCCTTAGCACTGTTTTGTGCTTTAAAGGCATCGACGTCAGATGCTTGCACGGTGTCACCAGTGTCATTACCCCACGCATTGCGTTGATAGGTAACCACTGCTGCAATTTCTTTATCACTCAACTGGTTAGCAAAAGCCTGCATGGCAGTTCCAGCTCGGCCGTTCACAACTACGCCGATATGCTCAGCCATATTACCTGTCGCTACTGGGCTGCCTTTAATTGCTGGGAATGCCCCCGGAATACCCTCACCACTGGCTTGATGACATACCGCACATCGCGCGGTGTAAATGGCTTCACCTTCTGTCATTAATTCGTCCATAGATAAGTCTTGGGTTAGCGCTTCTTGTGCTGCCGCTTTTTGCAGCGCAATTTCTTCTTTTTTAACCGCTAACCACTGCTCATACTCGTCTTCAGCCATCGCATGAACAACGACAGGCATGAAGCCATGGGCACGACCACATAGCTCTGCGCATTGGCCTCGGTATACACCGGGCTCATCGATACGTGTCCACGCTTCGTTAATAAAGCCGGGAATGGTGTCTTTCTTCACGGCAAAATCGGGGACCCACCAGGAATGAATCACATCATCAGAGGTGAGAAGAAAGCGAACTTTACGGTTCACAGGAAGTACCAGAGGATTATCAACCTCAAGCAGATAATGCGCTCCTTTGGTTTCAATTCCGTCGATTTGCTTCTGACTTGTGGCGAGTAGGCTGAAGAACTCGACATCTTCGCCAAAGTAGTTGTAGTGCCACTTCCACTGTGAACCCGTGATTTTAATGGTGAGATCCGATTGGCTAGTATCTTCCATTGCAACTAAAGTTTTTGTTGCGGGAATCGCCATTGCAATGAGAATGATGATCGGGATAACCGTCCAGATGATTTCCACTTTAGTACTTTCATGGAAATGAGCAGCAACAGCTCCTTTTGACTTGCGATGACGAATGATGGAATAAAACATGACGCCAAAAACAACGATGGCAATCGCACAGCAAATATAGAAGATCAGCATATGCAAATCATAGACTTGCTCACTGATCGCTGTGACCCCTTTCGTCATATTGTAGTCGTTGTCTTTAGACCAACCGTAGGAGGAGAACGTGATTAAAGTCACATTCAGTGTTAAGGCAAGAGTAGTTGCTAATCTTTTCAAAAGATCTCTCCTCTGCTCAGCCGCTTCGCTCACGCGAGCTTCCTTGCGTCCCGATGCAAATATCGAACAAATTTAAGAAAAATCGCAAAAACTGCGATTTCGACATGGTTTGTTATATTTATGTTAAAAGGCTAGTTATAGTTCTAAAGTTCTTCAAGTAATAAAACGCGAATAAATTTTGTTCGATCAAGAAAAATAAAATCGGTTTAACGATTGCCCTGTTTGAATAGCAATTGAGAACCATTTACATTGACTGCAAGCTATGACGTAAAAGTCGATACAAGTAGACCCCCTACTAAGGAAAGACAGACATGACCGCAATAATTGATCAATGGCTAGCACGAGACCCTGACCCTAAAACTCGTGAAGAGCTGCAACACCTGGTAGACACTAATGCACAGCAAGAACTGAACGACAGATTCGGCTCACGTCTTGCGTTTGGTACCGCAGGGCTGCGCGGAAAAGTGGGCGCTGGTCCAAACCGCATGAATCGCCTGGTAATTCAGGAAACCGCGACCGGACTTGGTCACTATCTAATTGATCAGGTGAAAGATGCCAGTTCACGTGGCGTCGTCATCGGCTACGACGGTCGCCCAGACTCTAAACAGTTTGCTCACGACACGGCGTCAGTACTGACCGCACTTGGGATTAAGGTCTACCTTACTCATAAAGTCGCTGCGACTCCGATCGTTGCATTTGGTGTACGCAAAATGAATGCTGCTGCAGCTGTTGTCGTCACAGCAAGCCACAACCCGCCGGAATACAACGGCTTTAAAGTTTACTGGGAAAACGGTGCGCAAATTATCCCGCCGCATGATTCTGGTATCGCTGCAAAAATTGACGAAGCTACCACCAAGCCTTTACCTCTCATGTCATTAGACGATGCAAAACAGAAAGGTCTACTGGTCTGGCTGGAAGATGACTACTACCAAACATACCGTAGAGTTATGAATGAAAACGCGTTGCTAACGCCAGATAACAACACAGATATTTCTATTGCCTACACTGCGATGCATGGTGTGGGTGCCGAAATGGCAGAGACCCTTTTATCGGACGCCGGGTTCAAGAAAGTGGCGAGTGTAACAGAGCAGCGAGAGCCTGATGGCACCTTCCCGACCGTCAACTTCCCGAATCCGGAAGAAGCCGGTGCAATGGACATGGTGATGGCATTGGGTAAATCTGTAGATGCCGATATCGCGTGTGCTAATGACCCTGATGCAGACCGCTTTGCAGTAGCAGTGAAGCGCCCTGATGGGGAGTATCAAATGCTCACGGGTGACCAGGTTGGCTCACTGTTTGGTGACTACTTGTTAGAGCAGCAACCAAACTCGCTGGTTGGTAATACGATTGTCTCTTCTCGCCTGTTAAGCAGCATCGCTAAAGCGCATGGCGCAGAATACTACCAGACGCTGACCGGGTTTAAATGGCTGACCAATATAGCAATGCTTAAAGAAACCGAGCAAAAACCGTTCTTGTTCGCTTACGAAGAAGCATTAGGTTACACCGTTGGTAATAAAGTCTGGGACAAAGACGGTCTATCGGCAATTGTTGCTTTCTCGCAGTTAACCGGAAAACTAAAGGCACAAGGTAAAACCGTATGGGATAAGCTGGAAGCGCTTTACCGTCAGCATGGATTTTACTTCAATGCACAACGCAGTATTGCACTGGATCCAAAATCTCCGCCTATCGGTGACAAGTTGAGAGCAAATCCACCGAAGGATATCGCAGGTAAGAAAGTGGCGATAACGGAAGACCTGAAAACATCGATAAGATGTTACGACGACGGATTAGAAGAGGCGATTGATCTACCGTCAAGCGACGTGTTGATTTACCATCTTGAAGATCAATCACGTGTCATCGTTCGCCCTTCAGGTACTGAACCAAAACTAAAATGTTACTACGAAGTCATCACAGACTTCCCGGACAACATGAATTACGAGCAGGCTCAGAAAGCGGCAGAAGCGAAGATGAATGACCTTATTAACGCTCACCAGAATAGCTTGTAAGTCATTTTGCTAGACTCTGAAAATAAAAAGAGGTGCTGATTAATACCCAAGTAACCTCAAGATGCCCGGTTCAGCGAGAATGACTTGGCTTACAGACGAGGCAACGATTTGATGATCTAGTGGTTCTAAATCAAAAATCGTTAACAAAGTATGTAAGCCAAGGCAACTCGCCCTTTGGGAGCATGTCACTGAAACAATTTCATCGTCAAACAACTCGGAAAGAGCTCGCTATTACACAGCGTCGTTTTCCTTGAACTTGAATCAGTGACATTGCTCTGAAGCCTGCATCTTGAGGTCACTTGGGTATAGAGGCCGATATTTTATGGGGATCTGAGGATTAACTTAGATCCCTTTTTGGTTCAAACAGATTAGAAGCTTAGATTACGAAAATTTAAAAGTACGTAGGGTGATATGAGTTCTACCCAGAAAAACAACAGGTTATCGCTCCAAAGTAAAACAATTCGGTTCTATCATGTTTCTGTACCCGACCTCGTAATTTAATACCCTTTACTCTTTAGATACGTAAGCCTCTTTGACATAAGCATTCACAACTGGCAGCTCTCTTAAATATCCGTATTTAGCAATACTGTTGATCTCATCATCGGTACAAAATTGTAAGTCTTTAACCATAGCCTTAATGATATGAGTGCTAGACAATAATGTGAATGGAGGGCAGTCGTTATAGCCATGTTCACGAGCTATGATGCTTTGTCGATGATATTCGAATAGTTGGCCAGGAACAGCTATTATTAATGCCAAAAGTGTCGTTACTACCAATAGTTTCACAGCAATCCCTAAACTATCTTTTCCCCAAAGACTCAATTTCACGACGCAGCATACATACGGAGGAACAAATAAAAAAGTTGCATAAAAGACTAAATAAGTTGGGTCGATGTAAACTATGCCATAGTCATTTACTATTTGTTTTCGTAAAGTTTTAAATTCATAATAATTTATCAATTCAACGATAAACAACCAACAGAGAGAAATGGACACAATTAAAACCACAGATAATAAGATGTATTTTTTCATCTAAAATACCCACTGAATGAGCTATTATTTAATTGGTGCAGTGATTTTTGTGTTATAGCCCTTTGGTTTACTTTATTTATATCTTCATATGCTAGAAGCATGATATGTTTGTTTATTGATTCTAATATTTTCTCCCTAATTTGATATCGTCCATCAAGCATACCTAGACCTAGACCCACCGCAACTGAAACAAAAACTCCTGCGGCTATGGGAATCAAAACTATACCAACTCCAGCCAGCATCGTTCCCGAAATATAACCTAATGTTGCAGAAATAGACGCTATAACGACATCTGCACTTATATTTACAACCCAATTCGCTACAGAGTAGTTCTTTGTTAATGCCAACTCTAAAGTTCGGAAAACAACAGAATAAATAACGGTAACTATGACCCCTGCTTTGGCTGAAGTTTTCATCCCCTCTTTTCCAATACCTAAAGCGATGATCTTAGCGTTATCCGATAAATACCGAGTACCTTTGATTAGATTTCTAAGCTTATGATTACCTTTAAACTTGATATAGCTTTTATCACCGTTCTGAGTAATCTCATATTTTCCTAAAATCGCCCCACCTCTTTTTAAGTCTTCAGCCAATAAGTAGAAACTTCTTACATCGTGTATAGCGCTACCATAGGAAGCTGAAAATCCAGCGATACCAAGAGTAACAGCTTTAACGTCAATTTGTTTTTCATTCAGCCCCTGCTGCTTCTGATTGGCTACCCATAAAGCTGTCAAACCTTTTGCTTCTAGTACATACATATCAACTTCTTGAACATCCGAGCTTTGAATACAAGCATCACGCTTTGATTTATTTTTTTTACTTAAACATTGAAATCTAGAGCTTGGCATTTCTGACTGTCTCCTAAAAATAATTTTCGCTATTTTAGGAATTTTATGTGTAGTTGACCTTCTTAAATCACGCAATTGCGTATCAAATCTCTCTTACCTTGAAACTGTCAATATTAATTATTAATCAGTAATAACTAATGCTCTAAGAAACAAGTGTGTTAATACTTCAGTCTTACATCACCAAAAATGTAGTATGTTAAAAACAAAATGAAGCATAGTTTTGGGGTTAGCTTCTATCTCCTTCTGATAATTATTGCCAAGGATAGTTTATCCTTAATAGAATTTGGATGTCTTCATACACCAAAACCAGCATCGTAGCTCATCATTAGACAGAACGGCTTTGTTTAATTAGTAATTCATGAGTAAGTACAAGCATGGGAAAGTCGCTAAACTTATCACCCAAACCTCTAGGGCAGATCAGTACTAAAAAGGGACCTGAGTTTAAACTCAGATCCCCATAACTTATCAGCCTGGCTGATTTATGCTTCATTTATTGAGCGGTGAAAAAACACCTACCCCGAAACCAGGTTACTCAACATCCACAGTGCGAGTATCACAAACACAAGCCCCATCAGCTTATGTTGGTACATTCTGAATTTTTCATTCTCAATCAGCCCCTTACCTAGCGTACCGGCTAAGGCAACTAATAACAGATTAAACAACAGACCCATCACATTGAGCAGTAAACCCAGCGCGAGCATTTGTTCGCCAGAAGACGCAGTGATATTACTTGAGACAAACTGAGGCAAGAACATGACAAAAAAGACTAGCGCTTTCGGGTTAAGCAAGTTACTCATCAACGCTCGCTGATAGTAAGTTGAGGCCATCTTACTCATCTGGTCAAGCTCTGGAGCAGAAGACGCTTGCGCTCTCAAACAATCCCACCCCATCTTTAATAAATACGCACCGCCTAACAGGTGGAGTACTTTAAGCGCCATAGGGCTCATGGCAATCAAGGTCGACACACCCATTGCAGCCAGCAGAGTTAAAATAACGCCAGAAGTCGCATTGCCTAAGCTGGCAAACAAACCCACTTTTTTACCATAGCTCATGCTCGAGCTAGCAATCAGTAACATGTCAGGGCCAGGTAACAGTAATAAGGCAATAACAGCGGTGAGATAAACAGGAAGAACAACTAAATCAATCATAATGGAACAGGGTTACTACAAAATAGCGCCGGATTTTATACCAACAAATTAACTCACAACAATACTTTTAATCCATAAATAGCAATTAAATTAGTACAAGAAAATTGTAAATGCATTAAAAACAAATCATTAACCCACACCCAACAATTTCATCATTCTTAAAACACATAGCAATTTTGTTCAAGGCACATTAACGTACTCGCGCTACCGTGTAGTTAATCTAATTTTTGGAATAATAAGAACACACTATGGATAACACTTTGCCTTTAGAAGAAGAACCAAAAGCCTCACTGTTCTGGCAAGGCACAATAGCCATGATGCCACTTAGTATCGCAGTACTCCCATGGGGGTTGCTTGCAGGCTCATTTGCAATTGATACCGGTCTCCATCCTATTGAGGGGCAGGCCCTGTCAGCAATTCTATTTGCGGGTTCTGCTCAACTGGTCGCTATGGGGATGATCAAAGCTGGTGCAGGTCTGGCAACCATGCTTTTAACCACGTTTTTCATTACATCGAGACACTTTTTGTATAGCGTATCGATGCGCAGCAAGATCTCACCGCTTCCCCTCAGATGGAGGCTGTCACTAGGGTTCTTACTAACCGACGAGTTATTTGCCATCGTAGGTCATCACTCCGACAAACAATTTAACCGATGGTACGCACTTGGCGCGGGATTGAGTTTTTACCTGATTTGGAATCTCGCCACACTAACGGGAATCATAGCGGGTAGTATGATTCCGGAGCTTAACGAGATGGGGCTTGAGTTTGCAGTGGCGGCAACATTCATCGCTATTGTTGTACCTACGATAAAAAACGTCGCGGTACTCTCAAGTGTCGTCTGTGCTTTGGTGAGTTCAGTAGCTCTGAGTTATTACGAGGTGGAAGGAAGTTTGATGATATCGAGCATTTTAGCGATGTTAACTGGTTATTTCGTTGAACAAGTCGTGGAGAAACGCCAATGATTATGTTGTCCATCTTGCTTATGACGGCGCTCGTCTTTACCAGCCGATACCTGTTTCTTGAGCCAAAACTGCCAGTTCGATTGGGTACACGCACCCAAAACATCCTGAGTTACGCTAGCCCTACGGTACTGACCGCAATTTGGGCACCCATCGTATTTATTCCCGAAGGTGAACTTGGTCTGAGCTTGCAAAATCCATTTTTGCTCGCTGCCATTATCGCGGCAGTTATCGCTTATCTGACAAAGAACGTTTTACTCACCACGGTAGTGAGTATGGTCGCGTTCCTTATCTTAAGAGTGGCGCTTTAATTCGCCACCCACTCCGTTTCCAGCAGAGTGACGTCGCCACATTTCAAACGGCCTAGAAAGACGTCACCTTGGTGGACTTCCCCGACACCTTGAGGTGTTCCTGTCATTACCACATCACCGCTTTGCAATGTCGTGTAACTGCCGAGCTCTTCCAGAATGGTCAACGGCGGATATAGCATCTGCTTCACATGACCTTTCTGCACGTGAACACAGTTAATTAGAAGCTCTAGGTTCAGGTCATTAATATCAATACCTTCAAGAGAGACAAAGCGGCTGAAAACAACCGATCCATCAAATGCTTTTGCGCGTTCCCACGGTAGTCCCTGCTGTTTCAGTTTCGCCTGCAAGCCTCGCTTGGTCAGGTCAAGTCCCAGACCAACTGCCGAGTACTGGCCATCTTTAATTAAAAAACAGATTTCAGCTTCATAATGCAGAGGCTCCTGATGGAAGGACTGTAAAGTCGCCGAGACGGAGGTTGAAGGCTTATTAAACACGACCATCTGATCCGGTATCGCATTATCCAGTTCATGTATGTGCTCAACGTAGTTACGCCCGACACACACCACCTTACCCACTTCAACTTTCCTATCTTCAACTTGAACTACTTTCATCGCTCTTCCCTGCAAAACTATGCATCAAAATAATCTAACTCTTTGACTAGGCGACATTAGATCGCATACACATTAACTAAATGCAAAAAATTCAGCCCATTTTGAGTTTTCTGTCACCAATTCAGTCCAGATACTCTTCCCGCATTGATACTCAACTTGCATAACAAAGAACGACTAATGAGTAATATATTGAAAAGTCAGTCATTTACTAGCAACAAAACTGAAATTAAATCATAACGAAACAGAAATCTATCTTTCATTTTTCCGGTTTACCTTAGCGTCATTCACACATCAGGCAAGAAAGCCCATTTATAACAACTAAGGTAATATCATAATGAAAAAGGCAGCACTCACTACTGCAATTCTTACAGCATTGGTAACAGCACCATCATTCGCAGCAACGGTTTACAAAAACGAAGGTACCGAGCTAAAAGTTGGTGGTCGCGTTGAATTCCGTGGCGACTTTATCGGTTCTGGCGGCGCTGAAGTTGAAGGTTCAATGAAAGATAAGAGCCGTGCTCGCGTTAATCTGAAAGGTAAAACGGACATCGGTAACGGCCTGTCAGCATTTGGAGTATATGAAGCTGAACAAGACACTGGTAAGAGTGAGTTTAAAAACCGTTACATGTACGCTGGTGTAAATACAGACTCAGGTGCATTCTCGGTCGGCCGTCAGGACATGGCTGCTGTGATCATCTCTGACATGACGGATATCACGGAGTTTTCAGGCGTTCAACAAGTGATTGATTCATCTTCTGATAAGCAAAACAGCGTGTTTGCATACCGTGGTGAATTTGATGCGCTGCAGCTACAAGCGACTTACCAGGCAAACTCTGGTGATAACGAAGACAAGTACGGTATTTCTGGTATCTATTCTCTGCCGATGGGTCTGGATTTAGGCCTTGCATACTCAGGCGGAGATATCGACGCAGACAACTCTGAAGACCAAATCCTTGGCGGTATTGCGTACTCACTGGATGATCTCTACCTTGCTGGTACATACTCACAAGGTCAGTTGGACGATTCTGAAGACTTCACGGCTTACGAACTAGTAGCAAGCTACAAAGTTGCTAGCCAGGTAACTTTAGCGGCGCTTTATACTTACCAGGAAAACGACCCAAACAACGGTGGTGCATACGATGCTGTTGATGGTATCGAGCTTGTTGGCTACTACAAACTAAACAGTAACTTCCGTACTTACCTTTCTTACTACCTGAACCAGCTTGATGAAGAGAAAAATGAAGATGGTAAAGTAGTTGAAGGTGAAGACACACTGCGTCTTGGCGTACGCTACGATTTCTAATACCAATCTGGATAAGTAAGTGGTCAATTTATTGCGCAGGAAAAATCGCTTAGAGCAAGGCATAGATTGCAGTAACTAGTTATTCTAATTGCAAAATCTATAACGCAGCTATCAGCGATTTTAACCAGCAAGAATGAGCAAGTACTTATTTAGATTGGTATGACACTCTCTTGTCCTAGAGCGAATCCTTGGCCGGCATTTTTGTCGGCCATTTTTAGTTTTAATAACCCATTGTTTGAAGCTTCGCCGATTATTCATTCTATTTTCATCGACTTGCGCGCTATACGTCGCATTTTTCTGCCCTATTTTAATGCAATTAATCACTGACTTAGTGCACACTTTCTGTGTAGCAAAAGTAACAAAAAAATAAAACCAATAAAATCAATAAGATAAAAGTTGGCACGCGAACTGCATTATAGATATTGCAAATGCATGGCAGCGTTTGTGCTTCTCGTTCTTTGTACCTGTTATAACAGGCACGTCCTTTGAATTGGTAATGTGGCCTCCCTCTGGGAGGCATTTTTTTTTTATTGGCGTCACGACCAATAGAACATATGATCCATACACATTCGAACACCCTGAAATAGTCAATTGAATCAAAACTCTACACAATGGTACGCATCAGGACTTATAGCTGAGTGGTCTTTCAGGGCATATATGAAAAAACATCACAACATCGTTTGAAAGAAAAACCTGACTTTCGAGTTCTATATTTTAGGAAAGGAAATAAGGAACGTCGTATGACACAACCAATCAAAATTACACTCTATCGTTGGGCCGGAAGCTGGGGACCTTTTAAGGTGAACATTCCTTGTGGCGAATGCACGCTCACTCACGACATTTTAACCGATACCTTCAAAAATGAATTATCGGACGTTCCGATAGAGCTGGAAGTAAAAGACTGGTTGTCGCACTGGTGGGAACCGTTAAAAGCCGGAGCGTGGCACGCTCCAATCCTGATTGTAGAAGGTAAAGTAGTGAGTCAGGGAGAAGCTCTAAACCGAGGTGTATTAGTCCAATCCGTTATTTCCGAATGGGTAAAGCGCGATCAGATTACAGGCAACATCATCTATGGCAAGGAGACCTGCCCCTACTGTAGCAAAGCTAAACAAATGCTAGATGACGCTGGTATAGCGCATCGGTACTACGATGTGGTGAAAGACAGTGCAGCTCTTTACAGGATGATCCCGGAAGTAAAAGCAATCATCGGTGAGAAAACGCCAGTCACTGTGCCACAAATTTGGCTTGACGGTGAATACGTTGGGGGCGCAGATAATCTGGAAAAGTGGTTAGCAGCAAGGGGGCTGGATCAAGTCCCGAATAATGTAGTTGAAATACCAAGCCAGTCCGCCTAGTAGTTTCATTAATGTCGTCGAAACTGGTGTGTAAAGCAAGGAAGCTACCATCGCCCATAAAAAGACTTTGCCTTGCTGTACATCAATTTCGTACAAATCACATAATTCACTATGGATACACCGCCTTGGTTTACCTGGATCAATGCTTTTGAGTAAAATATCAATTATAAAAATAAGTATATAAAAAATAAAATTGATTAAAAAGGAATTGCTTGCAATGGGTGAAAACAAGGCTCCCTCTCAAAAAGAGGTTGAACTTACGGCTGATGCAAATCTTATTTCTACCACAGACCCTACTAGTATTGTGACTTACGCGAACGATTCATTTTGCGATGTTGCGAACTATCAACAAGATGAACTGGTTGGAAATCCGCATAACATCGTCCGTCATGCAGATATGCCTAAAGCGGCATTTAAACAAGTGTGGCAAACCATTCAGTCCGGACGCAGTTGGATGGGTTTGGTAAAAAACGCACGAAAAGGCGGTGGTTTTTACTGGGTTTCGGCTTTTATTACTCCGATTACAGATGCCGCGGGTAACATTGTTGAATATCAGTCGGTACGAACCAAACCAAAGCGTGAATGGATTAAGCGTGCCGAAACGCTCTATAGCCATTTACGCAAGGACAAACTGCCAACTCAGCTAAAGTTACCAAGATTTAGTTTTAGTTGGGGACGCTATCTGGCAGCGGGTATCACTGTTGCGAGTTCAGTAGCTGTGATTGCAGGTGCATCACCAATCCTTTGCGGCTCTGCATCATTGTTAGCGATGGCCGGCATGACAATTAATGAGTTGTTTCATCGCCGCCGTTTGAAACAAGTTACAAAAGCAGCCTCTGCTGCCTACGATAACCCTCTCATGGAGTGGGTATATACTGGCCGTTATGATGACTACTCTGTGATTGAACTAGCACTCAATAAACGCACTGCTGAGATTCGAGCCATCATCGGGCGAGCGACGGAAACGTCCAAAGGTATTCAAGAAGATGCTCAGAATGAACTATCTAATCAAGAAGAGATAAAAGATAATTTAGCCCGCCAAGGCATAGAGACTGACTCTGTTGCTACCGCTGTGACAGAATTGGCGCATTCAATCCGAGACGTCGCCAATAATGCAGTGGAAGCGTCAGCCTTAGTCAATCAGGTTAACCAGTTAGCTGACCAAGGTTCTGAAAATGTAGATCAAACCATTGATTCTGTCGCGGATCTTCACGAAGCTTTAGAAGAAGCGAAAGTCATCATTAATGACTTGTCAGCAAGCAGTCAGCAGATTGAGACGATCCTTGAAGTTATCAGTAGCATTGCTGATCAAACCAACTTACTTGCTCTAAATGCAGCGATTGAAGCAGCGCGCGCAGGTGAAAGCGGCCGAGGCTTTGCGGTTGTTGCTGACGAAGTGCGAACACTCGCTTCCAAAACTCAATCTTCAACAGAAGAAATCCATAGCATGATATCCCACCTGCAAAGCACGGCAAGTAAAGCTGTAAATGCGATGGATCACGGCAGTAAATTATCTGATGTCTGTAGAGATAAAGCAATTGGTACAGGTGAGGTATTAAAACGTGTCAACACTATGCTTAGCGATGTGAACAGCGCTAGCCATCAGATTGCGGCGGCAGTAGATCAACAAGCGACAGTAACCGAAGATATAAATCGTAACGTCGCGAAAATTAAGCAACTCTCAGAATCAAACATCGGACATGGTGAAGCCTCAGTAAACCGAACTGGTGAATTGGTGAGCAAACTGGAAGAATTGCAACGCTTGATGGTTCAGTTCCAAAAACATTAAACCCCTCTTAGTTCAAATAAAAGCCGCAAATCGCGGCTTTTTTAATCAGAAAACTTGCCTTACCCTGAGAGTCAGAGTCATTCCCGTTATGACAGGTTCTCAAAACTCCCTTGGATAAATTAGTGGCAAATGAGTTTTCAGTGTTTAGAATGCACGGGTTGAAATTTATAACCAAATAAAGTGATTTTATGCTCCGCGATTACACCTTTGAATGTCTCGTTACCATGCCACGCCATGAACTAGAAGAGTTCAGTGCTCGAATGATCAGTAAAATGGTGCCAGAAGATGTGATGAATGAACTATTTACTTTTGAACAAGAGGAAGTAGACAGTGAAGAACGCATGTTGTCGGCACGTCTTGATGCGATGTTACGTATCACAGCTATTGCACTGAGTGAGATTCAGCAAGCTTTTGAGGATTCAGAAAATGCGAAGCAAAACAGTGAAAGGATGACGCGATTGGTGCTATGGCATTTTTATGCGATCTCATTCCACTTGGAAGAAGCCATCACCCTCGAAACCCATTGTGAGCAAGTTGAAACATTACTTAAAAATGCGCCTGTAGACGTATTTGGCTGGGTTAATACCCTGACAACACTGCTGCACACTTATGCTGATATCAATGCTAAGCAAAATCACCAAGATTAAGTAATACCAATCGTAGTAATTAACTGGTCAATCTAGCTGGTTAAAATACTCGATAACTTCGTTGCCTTTTTCTTTCGTTTATAAAGTAGGTTGATTGTAGAATAACTACTTATCGAAAAATTTCGCGTTGTTCTCAAGCATTTTTCCTACGCTATTTCTGAACACTTATTTACTGTGATTGGTATAAGTCTAAGAGTGGATAATTGCCAGGTCTGAATTAGTACAATTAAGGAGATAATGATTTAACTCCTTAATCCTTTTACTACACCGCTGGGTTTAAGCAATATCCTGAATAGCATGCAGTTGACCTACCTGTGGCAGAATGAAGTCCTCTGCATGTGCGTGTAAATCAGCAACCTCTTCAAAGTTATCGATCAACACTTGGCAGAGAACCGGGTCAAAGTGCTTGCCTTTTTGATCGACAAACTCTTGTAACACCTCTTCTCTCGCCCAGGCATTCTTGTAAGGGCGTTTGCTCAATAGTGCATCAAACACATCCGCAATTGCTACTATACGTGCGAAAATGTGGATATCTTCGCCCGATTTCCCACACGGATAGCCATTACCATCCCATTTTTCGTGGTGTTCATGCGCGATAACACAAGCCGTTTGCATCAGTTCAGAGTCGCTACCTCTCAGTAATTCATAACCTATGGAAGTGTGTTTTTTTACAATTTCGAACTCTTGTTTGGTTAATCTACCGGGCTTGTTTAGAATGGCATCAGGTACCGCTATTTTGCCTACATCATGCAGTGGGCTTGCGGTATAGAGTGCATTTATATCTTCATCACTGAGGCCGTAAAGCATCGCCAATTTGCTGGAGACGCAAGCAACTCGGCGCACATGTTGGCCAGTTTCATCCGAACGGCTTTCTAAAATATCCCCCAGTACCTGGATGATTTCTTGCTTTTCATCAAAACGTTTTTGTCGCTCCGTTTCAAGCTGATTCTCATACGCCACTAGGCTTGAAATATCACGCAACATCAAAATGATCGAATCACGTTCATCGCGATAACGCACCATACCCTTGTACTTGTAAAAGTACAGTTCGTAATGGTCACCGTTAACATTCACTATGTTATACAGATGATTGTTGACTTCATCAGACTCACTGATTTCTTGAAAATTAGGAATTACGTCATTAATGTTAAAACACTTCTCGTCCAGACTAACATCCCAATAGTTTTTATCGTCCGCAGTATTAGAGTGTGTCGACAGTATCTTATGGCCCAGACCATTGGCATTACGGATATAACCGAGGTTATCTACACCAAATAACGGTAAATCAATACTTTCAATAATAGAAAGTAGCTGATTTTTATGAGTAAGCACGTCACGATGGCTCTGTTTTATCACTTCGAGTTCTTTATTAGAATCTAAAGATAACTTTTGATATTCATAACAAGTTACTGCTTCACCGCGGTTGAAATAACCATTAATTACGGTAGTTAACCATTCGCGATCTTCTGTCGTAGCATCAAGTGACTTTATTAAATCAAGATAAGCTTCACGATAGTACTTGAGCAAGCCCATGTACATATAAAGTTCAATTGCTCGTCTGTGATGAACAATTGCCCTATCACGGAAATAACCAATGATATCTTCATCCCAATCATTCAGTTCCATTCTTAGATTCGGGTCTAGCTCTCTAATATCACCAACCGAAAGTAAAGCGATTAAACCGTCAGAAACGCCGACAATAGATTCACGCCATGCAGCCGTCGTATTGGTTGTATAGGCTATGTAACCGTATTGGCTTCCTAAATGAATGACTTGTTCAGCCAGCAGATCTGTGCTCGCGGTAATAAGTCGTTTTACTTTTTCAACGATGGGCATAATTGTTGTTATTTAGGTTGTTTTTTAATCAGCGAATAGAGCTCATAATTTTACCCTCTTTTGACCCAAATTTTTTCTTAAGAAGCGGAAATCAGACTTATCTGTCAACTCTTTGTCAGCAGGACTACTCAATGAAGTGCCCAAGCTTCACGTTTTATGCCTAAACAGTTAATAACAAAAATGTTGTTAAGGTCATCAATCGTCGTCTAATGTTATTGATGAAAAACACATTTAAAACGTTATTTTGTAGTGAACAGTTAAACGACCTACTGGACGAAAAGTGATTTAAAAGTTCTGGGGCGTTAGCCATTAAGGAACACATCATGAGTGAGAACGAAAAACACAAGCCGCACGGGATTTATAAATACTATGAGAAAAATCCTGAATCTGCGGATGAAAAAGTATTTGGACGAGTAAGCTACCCTGACAGACGAGGATTTTTGAAGGGCGCAGGTTTGGCAACCATGGCCGCTGTACTTGGAGGAGCTATTCCTTTCCATCGTAATATGCCGGCAGGGATTATTCCCGCCGCTTTTGCGGAAGGTCTGGATGACGTCGTTATCGAAGGTAAAGACGGCCTTACTGTACTCAACGACAGACCAATGAATGCCGAAACACCACCTCACTTGCTCGACGACGACATCACCCCTACCCGCCATCACTTTATACGCAATAACGGTCTCCCACCGACAGATGTTAATCCGGAAGCCTGGTCTTTAACCATTGACGGTTTAGTTGATAAACCAATGACGCTTACGATTGCCGACCTGAAGAAAAACTTCAAAGTCGTTGAACAACAACTAGTTGTGGAATGCGGTGGTAACGGCCGTGCGTTCTTTGACCCTAAAGCCTCCGGTAATCAGTGGACCTATGGCGCTGTCGCCTGCTCTAGCTGGACTGGGGTTCGGTTGGCAGATGTTCTTAAAGCTGCCGGAGTGAAAGATGGCGCGGTTTACACCGCACATTACGGCGCAGATAAACACCTTTCTGGGCAGGAAGGTAAAAGCCCGATTTCCCGTGGTGTGCCGATTGCCAAAGCAATGAGCAGCGAAAACCTTATCGCTTTTGAGCAAAACGGGGAGGCTCTGCATCCGATGAATGGTGCCCCTCTGCGATTAGTCGTTCCTGGTTGGCCTGGCTCCTGTTCACAAAAATGGCTGACTCGCATTCAGATCCGGGACCAGGTACATGACGGCGCCAAAATGACAGGGACATCATATCGCGTACCAAACCGCCCGGTAGCTCCCGGAGAAGAGGTTGCGAAAGAGGATTTCGTGATCATAGAGCGAATGCCGGTGAAATCACTGATTACTTACCCTCAGACTAACAGTCAACTCAATGGCAATGAAGTTAACGTGCGTGGCCATGCGTGGTCCGGAGACCGTAAAGTATCTAAAGTGCAGCTCTCTATTGATTTTGGGGCAACATGGATGGATACCGATCTGGCGAAACCTGCCAATGAGGGCGCGTGGCAAACCTTTAGTGCCAATGTTAAGTTCCCTCAGGCGGGTTACTATGAAATTTGGGCGAAAGCGACAGACGATGAAGATGTCAGTCAGCCTTTTGCCATCGCCTGGAATCCAAAGGGCTACCTCAACAACACTTTCCATCGTATAGCCTTAGTGGTTAAGGGGTAAGTGTGAAGAGAACTGTCATTAAAGAGCGGGTACTCCCGCTCTCTTTTATGCTATTAACGGTTTTTAGCCGATTTGGCGCAGCAAACGAAGAGTTGATTGCAGCTGGCGAGCAACAGGCAATGGTCTGCAAAGCTTGTCACCAATTTGAGCCCAATGGCGTTACTCTTGTCGGGCCGCCTTTATGGGGCATAGCAGAGCGCGACATTGCCAGTTTTACGGGCTTCAGCTACAGCGAAGGCCTCAAGCAGCATCAGGGTAAGTGGGACGCTGACAAGCTTGATGCATTTTTATCATCGCCTAATGACTTTGCACCAGGAACCAACATGGTGTATCCGGGCGTAAAAGACCCGGGCGCCCGCGCCGCTATCATCGCATGGCTTGCTACTAAGAACCCGACTCCTGCCGATTGGGTTACCGCTTCCACAGGAATGGAGGTTAAATCACTTGGCGAGGGAATACTAACACCCGGAGAGAACATGGACCTTGTGGCGGCTGTGTGCTCGGTTTGCCACTCCCTGTATATGGTCACCCAGCAAGGATTAAGCAGAAAAAGGTGGGATAAAATGCTCGATTGGATGATAGAAGAACAAGGTATGGAAGAATTATCGGATAACGATCGGAAAGCGGTACTGGATTATTTATCAACGTATTATGGTATACCCAAATAACCATAATACGTTGATTGTGACGCAGCAGTTGATTGCTACTTCTTCTGCCACACCATCCAGTGTTCTTTTCCTTTGAACACGTCAACACTATCGGAAACTGGTGCAAATTCGATTCGTTTAAAGGATTGCTCCAGCCTACTTTCCAGTTCACCACTGCGCAGGCAAAAAGGAGGGAAACGTGAATCGTAGTCGTCGCTAATGACAAAATAGCCCACTAACAGGCCATTATCGGGCAATAAACGTTCAATCATTGAAAAGTAATTGTCCCACATTTCTCTCGGTAACGCGGCTAAAAATGCTCGCTCATAAATCACGTCAAATGTTTGGGAGAACTCAGCACTGAACACGTCACCCAACTTAACACTATCCTGATATTGACCAAGTTTCGATTTAGCGAGGTTAACGGCCTTTTCACTGTAATCCATCGCAACGACGTTGTGCCCTTGCTGAATAAAGTGAGGGACTTCGTGTGCGGCACCGCAGCCCGGAATAAATACCGATTGAGCCACATCAGAGGTTCGATTTAGATACCCCTGTAACTCCTCAGGCGCTTGACTACGGTCCCAGGGCATCGTCCCCTTAGTAAACAGATTATTCCAAAACTGAGCATCAATTGCTGGTGAGTCTGACGTAGTCATTGTACTTCCTCTAAAGCTTCGCCTTTCAGTCCAAAAAGGGACACGATCTCATACTCGTATCCCTTATATACTCGCATTACCCAGCCTTTATAAATTACTTTCAGATTGAACGTGACCAATGAGATCAATGTTTTCTAAATAAGCCGATTGCTAATTACGTAAATCGTTAATCAGAGGCTGCTCTGTACAGTTTTCTACAAACAAAACATCACCTTTGAGCTTAGTAACAGACTGAAGTGTTGTTTGAATATCATCCGCAGAGACATACTTGCCTTGAGCGCTGTTATCTTGGCAGCAAAACGTAATGGTGTCGTTAAAGCCATCACGTTCAATCTTCAAAGAGCCTCTGATTTCATGGCGTCGACAAACTTCCTGAATCTGATGCGGATAGACAAACAGACCTTTGATTTTAACGGCTGAATCCGCACGTCCCAGCCAGCCCTTTATTCGCATATTAGTGCGTGGTGAATTCGAGTCTCTTTCGATGTAAGCAGACAGATCACCGGTTGCGTAGCGAATCAGCGGGAACTTCTCATCTAGTAAAGTCACGACCACCTCACCGACTTCTCCGGGTTGAACAGGAACACCATCAGGGTCAACGATTTCAACAATGATGTCCTCTGCTACTACCAAACCTTGCTCATCAGGCACTTGATAAGCGATCAAACCAAGTTCCGCGCTTGCGTAGGCTTGATACACATCAATGCCTTTTTCTGTGAAGGCTTGTTGCATTTCTGCTGAGACCGCTTCGCCAGACACCAACGCCTTTTTAATGCTCGGAGGCTGAGCATATTGCTCTTGATACTTCGCAAGCAAAGTAAGCAGATAAGACGGTGTGCCCGTATAGCCGATTGGCTGCAGCTGTTTGATGGCTTCAATCTGGGCTTCAGTGTTACCTACTCCTGCTGGGAATACCGCGCAGCCACAGGCTCTTGCCCCGCCATCCATAATGAATCCGCCAGGGGAGAAATGATAAGACAGCGTGTTGTGGACTAAGTCACCACTACGAAATCCTGCAGCATGAAACGCTCGTCCCATACGCCAGAAATCAGACTCATCCGTTTGTGCTTCATACAAAGGTCCTGGTGATTGAAACACTCGCGCCATCTGACCGATAACGACGCTGTTTAAACCGCCAAACGGCGGCTTAAGCTGCTGCTGGCCAGGCAGATTAAACTTGCGAGTAATTGGAAATTCGGCAAGCCCTTTACGACTGTCCGCGATTGCTGGGCTTAGATTTGCAAAGTGTTTACCATAGTGATCGCTGTGCGCTTTTGCGTTCTCAATCAGCGTTGGTAAGCGCTCAAACAGTGCCTGTTCTCTTTCTGTTGGAGATAAGGATTCTTTTGTGTCGAATAGTTCGTTCATGATAACTCCCTACAACCAACGCTTACGACGTTTGTAAGACTTAAGGTTCTTAAAGCTCTTGCGCTCTTCATCGCCGCCACCAAGGTAGAACTCTTTCACGTCTTCGTTATTGAGCAGCTCATGCTTACTACCATCCAGTACGATTTTGCCTGATTCCATAATGTAGCCGTAATCGGCGGCATGAAGCGCAAAGTTCGCGTTCTGCTCAACCAATAGCATGGTGATGCCCTGGTCTTTATTGATTTTCTCGATAATACTGAATACTTCTTTTACCAGCAGTGGCGATAACCCCATCGAAGGTTCATCCAGCAAAATCATTTTCGGGCGAGCCATGAGTGCACGGCCAATCGCTAACATTTGCTGCTCACCACCCGACAAGTAGCCGGCAAGCCCCGTGCGCTCTTTAAGCCGAGGAAAGTAGTCAAACACCATTTCGATGTCTTGCTCGACTTCATTGTCATTGCGGGTAAACGCCCCCAGACGCAGGTTTTCAATGACGGTCATGTCTTCGACTATCCGACGCCCTTCCATAACCTGGAAAATACCGGAACGAACGATTTCTTCCGGGCTCTTATTATCGATACGCTCACCCATGAAGTTAATTTCGCCACGGGTCACTTCACCATCTTCAGTTTTCAGCAAACCAGAGATTGCTTTTAGTGTGGTCGATTTTCCCGCACCATTAGCCCCCAATAACGTTACGATCTGACCTTTTGGTACTTCAAGACTTACGCCGCGCAGAACCAGTATTACCTCGTCGTAGACCACTTCGATATTGTTTACAGAGAGTAAGATTTCTGCAGGTTCGACTTCCCTTGCTAATTCACTCATCAAGTTACTCCTTGTGAAGGCAGAGGGAATACCCCTGCCTGTCCTATTTTCTTAATTAGTAACCTAGCCAATCGTCACGACGTGACAATGTAACCTGAGACACTTTTTTGATGTCAACGGTTCCGCCCTGGTTATTACCCATAAACACGTTTACGGTTGTTGTGCCACGGTGATCTTCTGGTTGCCAGTTAGCAGGAATACACACACCCTCTAGACCTTTCGGTACCCAGTTCTTGTGTACGTACATACCTTTCTTGATGTTGTCACCGGTAATACCGCCATTCGCTTTTGCCCACTCCATCGCTTCTTTCATGTAGAACGCAGAACAAACGCCACGGATGTAGTGGTGAGTTCGGAACTCTCCCGGTTCAGATTCAGACTGTTTAGAGATTTCACGTACCAGCTTCATGCCTTCTGTATCATCACCCCAGAATGCAGTCATGACAGGGAATACGTAATCTTTCAGGCCATCACCTGCCGCTTCTATCACAGGTTTATCACCACCCCAGATGTTCGCCATATACTGGAAATCGGTCCCTACCGTGTTACATGATTTCACCAGCGAAATGACCGAGCCACCTAAGTTGGCGATATAGCCGTAGTTAGTACCTGACTCCTTAAGCGACAGACATTGCGCTTTGAAATCACCTGGTTTGAGAGACACGACCACAGGGTTTTGTACTTCAAAACCCAGCTCTTTCGCGTATTCTGCACACGCTTCTTTTGGCGCATTCGGGAAAGGGTGGTTATCACCGATGTGAGTAAATTTAGGCGCAGTGGTGTTGCCTTTTGATTCCCAGTCTTCTTTCGCCCATTTCACCAAGGCGCGACAGGCATCTGAGTAGGACGCTCCATAGAAGAAGTTATACGGAGCAGGCTTGGCCGTTTTCGGGTTTTTTCCTGTCGGGTCAGTTAAGTGACCAGAGTACGAAGCGGAAAATACCGGCACTTTGTCTTTAGTTACAAATGAGATCAGCGCTTCGGTATCGGCCGTGCCCCAGCCTTGCATCGCCACCATGTTCTTACGTGCGACCCAACGCTTATAGTTAGAAATCGCAACCGGCACTTTGTAAGCCATATCAACCGTCTCAAATTCCAACTCAGTACCACTGATGCCGCCATTTTGGTTGATCCACTGCAGAGCGTCTCGCACACCAGAACCGTAAGGTTTACTTACGTATGCAGTTGGACCAGAGAAGTCCACCAGATGTCCTACAAACACGGAATCTTTTGCCCAGGAAGCAGTAGTAAATAGTGCTGAAGAGAGTACTAACGTTGTCGCTAAATGTCCTTTGTTCATAACTCGTAGTCCTTGTTATTGAGGTGTATTCCACTTAAGTACACGACGTACCGATTAAACCGATTAATAAGAGAACGGATAATGTTTCCAATATGCCCGGATCTGTTGCCAGCGATGCGACAACCCTTGCGGTTCGAAAATCAGGAACAGCATAATGACCAGCCCGATTGCCATTTCTTTGAAGTAAGCCAAGCCGTCCGAGAACGCGGTGGCATCACCAAACGCAGACAACCCCGTTACACCGAACTCTAAAACTTCTGGCAGCAGTACAATGAAGATCGTCCCCATTAGTGTCCCTTTCACCGAGCCGAGGCCACCAATGATGATCATTGCCAGGAACTGGATAGACATCATGATGGTAAAGCCTTCCGCTGAAACGAAACCCAGATAGTGACCGTAGAGCGCACCGCCAATACCCGCGTAGAATGCGCACACACCGAAAGAGAGCAGACGATATTTGGTCAGGTTGATGCCCATGATTTCAGCCGACAGGTAATGATCACGCACAGAAACAAACGCGCGGCCATCACGAGAGCGGATTAAGTTGGATGCCCACATATACATGAATATCAACGCAAACAGTGCAACATAAAAGAAGCTTTCATCGGTTGAAAACTCAAAGCCAAACAGATTGATAGGGTTGGCGCTAGCACCGTATGAGCCGCCACTGAACCACTCTGCGCGCGCAAAGAAGTCTTCTAAAATGAACTGCGCGGCTAAGGTTGCGATTGCTAAGTACAGCCCTTTGATTCGTGCCGCTGGCAGGCCAAATATCATCCCGACAATCATCGTCAGGTAGCCCGCTAACGGAATCGCAAACACGACCGGAATGTTGTACTGGTTGTTCAACCAGGCAGATGCAAATGCACCAAAACCAAAGAACGCACCGTGACCTAATGATATTTGCCCAGTAAAACCGACCAGAATGTTCAGACCAAGCGCCGCGATACCGAGATACGCTATCTGTATAAACAGATTGAGGAAGTAAATATCCAGTACCAGAGGCGCGGCCAGCATGGCAATCACACCGGCGATTGCTAAGCGTCGTATGGTTTTGGTTTCAAAAATTGGCGTATCGCTTTTATATGTGGTTCGAAAATCCCCACATGGGCGCATGCTAAGTTGAGCCATGTTGTTTCTCCTTAAATACGCTCAATATCTTTGGTACCAAACAGGCCATAAGGCTTGAAGGCAAGAATGATCAACAGCACATAGAAAGGTGCGATGTTGTAGAGGTTACCCACTTGCAGGTATTGGCTATCAAAGAACTCCGCAAGGTTCTCCAGCAGTCCGATGGTGATACCACCAACAATCGCGCCGACAACTGAGTCCAGGCCGCCCAAAATAACTGCTGGGAAAACTTTAATACCGATGATAGAAAGCGCGTCCGATACGCCGTTTACGATGCCGATAACAATCCCTGCTGTCGCCGATACCATTGCCGAAATTGCCCAGCTGATTGCGAACACTTTCTTAATAGAAATGCCAAGACTCTGGGCAACTTGTTGATTGAACGCGGTCGCTCGCATCGCCAAACCCATTTTGCTGAATTTGAAGAACCAGTAGAACGCGCCCATGATGATCATCGAGAAGATCAAGCTGAGGATGTAAGCATACTCAACGTTCAATCCGCCAATGTTGACCACGTTGGTCTCAAACACTTGCGGGTATGACACTGCTGATACACCAAATATCCATTTCATCAGTGCCTGGAAGAACATCGACAAACCGATAGTCACCATAATCACTGAGATGATCGGCTCACCAATCAAGGGTCTGAGCACGATGGTTTGCACCGCGATACCAAACACCATCATAAAGGCGAGTGTGAGCAGGAAACCGACGAAGAAAGGCAGTTGCAGATGAACCAGCGCAGCCCAACAGACCCACGCGCCGATTAGCAGGAACTCACCCTGAGCAAAGTTCACTACCTGAGTCGATTTATAAATCAATACAAAGCACATGGCGACGACGCCATACAACATGCCGACGATCACGCCATTGATGACGAGTTGCAGTAATAAATCCGTATTCACTATGCGATCCTCCGTTGTTCGCTATCCACCAGTTTGAGCTCATGTTTGATAAGCGTTTCAATCACCAGTGAAGTCTGAATGCGCGTCTTGGTGCCGTCCTGATATGTGATCACCGTATCTACGTCGACATTAGAAGCCGCGCTGTAGATGGTGTCGATGATGTCACCGTATTTCTCCGCAACCACACCGCGACGAACTTTACGTGTACGAGTCAGCTCGCCGTCATCCGCATCGAGCTCTTTATATAACAGAATAAATTTGCTGATTTTCTGTGCGTCCGGAAGCGATTCGTTAACTTTAAGCACCTCTTCGCGAATCGTTGATACACTTCAGGCTGTGCTGAAAGATTGGTGTAGTTGGTGAAAGCGATGCCCCTTTGCTCCGCCCACTTGGCGACAATCGCATAGCGGATACAAATAATTGCTGAGAGCCAAGGTCGGCCTTTACCCACGACAACCGCTTCTGCGATAAATGGCGAGAACTTAAGCTTGTTTTCAATAAACTGCGGAGAATAGCGGTCGCCATGACTGGTTTCCGACATGTCTTTTAGTCGGTCAATAACGACTAAGTGGCCAGAATCTTTAAAGTACCCTGCGTCACCAGTGTGCATCCAGCCGTCTTGTACGTCTTCATCGTAAGCCGACTGGTTATTGAGATAGCCGGTAAACATGCCAGTGCTTTTCGCGATGATTTCACCTACCCCATTGCTGTCAGGGTTGATGACTTTTACTTCAGCATTATCGAACGCAACACCGACTGAATCGTAATCCACATCATCTGCAGTATGCACGGTGTAAGCGCCACACATTTCGGTCTGACCATAGAGCTGTTTAAGTGGCACACCGATCGCTTGCAGATAGCGGAACGTATCCGGCCCCATCGCTGCACCACCGGTTGCAGCAGAAGTCAGGTTTGAGAAACCTAAACGGTCCCGCAGTGCACGAAGCAGAATCCATTCAGCGAGTTTCGAACGTTTACCCTTATCCAGCGCGTCGTTCGCAAGCTTCATTCCCAGCTTATACATCTTCTGCTTAAACGGGGTGGAATCCATCATTCGCGCAGAAACGTCTGCTACGATGTTTTCCCATACCCGTGGTGCAAGCAGAACGAAGTTAGGGCCGATTTCACGCAAATCCGACATCATAGTCTCTTGTTCTTCAACAAAGTTGACAATTTGACGGGATATCAACGCCTGACCAACCACGTACACCTGCTCCATGATCCATGGAAGAGGCAGAACGGAAACGTAGTTATCACCCGGAGAACGTGGGTCAGCACGCAGGTAAGCAGCACAGTGGTCGAGGAAAGCACCGCTGTGTAACTGGGCAAGTTTCGGTTTAGATGTGGTACCTGAGGTGGTACAGAGAATCGAAAGATCGCTACCTTTGGTAGCGGCAACCATATCCAGGTATTTATCCGGATAGGCTTTATCAATCAGCTGACCTTTCTTATAGACTTTTTCAACATCAATAAGTCGTGGGTCATCATACTTGCGCATCCCACGAGGGTCACAATAAATAATATACTTAACGCTTGGTATCTCATCGCCTAGCTCAAGCAATTTGTCACATTGCTCTTCATCTTCAGCAATCACCACTTTTGCTTTGGCATAGTTGATTAAATAAGCCACTTCTTCATGCATCGAATCCTGATAGATACCCAGTGAGAAACCTTTGATCGCATGCGCAGCCAGTTCACCCCACACCCATTCTGGTCGGTTATCCCCTAACAGGCCAACTACGTCCTGGTCACCGAGACCAAGATCTTCGAGTGCTAGTGCCATCCACTTGACTCGGTCTTCATAATCCTGCCAGGTAAATTCACGCCAAATACCAAACTCCTTTTCACGCATTGCGACCTCTTGGGGCCAGTGCTTGGCATTGTGCTGCAACACTTTTGGAAAGGTATCTAAGCTGCTTACATCTGCCCAATCATTATGTTGCTGTGCCATTATGCACTCTCCTCTAATGTCGGTAGCTCTTCACCTAAGTAGGCTTGTTTGACATGTGGGTTTGCCATCACTTCTTCGGGTTCACCCATGGCAATATGTTTACCAAAGTCCAGTACTAACACCCGGTTCGAGATGTCCATAACCACCCCCATATCGTGCTCGATCATGATGATGGTGATGTCCAGCTCTTCATTGAGGTCCATGATGTAACGTGCCATGTCTTCCTTTTCTTCAAGGTTCATGCCCGCCATCGGCTCATCAAGCAGAAGGAGTTTTGGTTTTAAAGCAATCGCGCGCGCAAGCTCAACTCGCTTACGTAACCCGTAAGAAAGCGTGCCAGCAGTGGCTTTGCGGATATGTTGGATTTCTAGAAAATCGATGACTTCTTCGACGTACTTGCGGTGTGCCATCTCTTCTTTTTGTGCATTAGAGAACCAGTAAAGCGGGCCTGTTACGAAGTTGTTTTTCAGCAGGTGGTGACGCCCAACCATAATGTTGTCGAGCACAGACATATGAGAAAAGAGTGCTAGGTTCTGGAAGGTTCTGCCTAACCCTAACTCAGCACGTTGGCTGGGTGTGCGTTTCGTAACGTCGTTTCCCGCGAAGACTACTGACCCTTTATTCGGGGTATATCGACCGGAGATGCAGTTGAGCATCGAGGTTTTGCCAGCACCATTTGGACCAATGATTGAAAAGATTTCCTTTTCGTTCACATGGAAACTCACATCGGTTAAAGCTTTCACCCCACCAAAGGCCAATGAAATATCGTTTACCTGCAAAAGAGGTGTTTCCGATACCATAATTGATCTCCCTTTCTTTTTAAGTGCGTTCCATTGAGCACTATTTCGATATCAAACCTGACTTTGATACTGGTAACCGCTTCTACACCTATGCATCAATATTTTTATTCAGTTTACGTAAACGTCAATTTAAATTCAGAATAGTGCTTCAAAGATTAAGTTGCAATCCAGCTCAGCGATAAAGATTTGAGCTAACGCAAACTTTAAGTAAATAAATTGTTAACAAAAATCAATAACGGAAAGTTACATGTTTGGATAGTTAGGGCCACCGCCGCCCTCTGGAGGAGTCCAGGTAATATTCTGACTTGGATCTTTAATGTCGCAGGTTTTACAGTGGATACAGTTGGCCGCATTGATCTGCAATTCCTCTTGCTCTTCACCCTGAACGACTTCATACACACCAGCGGGACAGTAACGTTGCGCCGGTTCAGCGTAAAGCGCCAGATTCTGTTCTATTGGAATGCGCTGACTGGTAAGCCGGAGGTGACATGGCTGGTCTTCTTCATGGAAAATATTGGATAAATAGACCGAAGAGAGGCGATCAAAACTTAACACACCGTCAGGCTTCGGATAGACGATCGCTTTGCTGTTCTCAGCCAGTAGTAAAGACTGATGATCTGCGTTTTCACAGCGTATGTTCCACTTCGCTTTGCCGTTTAACACGTTGTGCTCCAGCATGGCTAAGCTGCCACCTAACCAGGAACCAAAGCGGTGAATACCACTCGAAAAGTTGCGCGCCTGATAAAGCTCCTCGTATAGCCACGACTGTTTGAAATGCTTTTGATAGTCCGCAGTAACTGATTGATTTGACATAGCTTCAACTACCGATTCAGCGGCCAGAATCCCTGATTTCATTGCCGTGTGCGTGCCTTTAATTTTGGCACCATTCAATGTTCCCGCATCACAACCGATCAGTAATCCTCCCTCGAACTGCTGAGTCGGCAGAGAGTGAAATCCGCCTTTGGAAATCGCTCTCGCACCATAACTGATCCGCTTGCCATTTTTAAGGTACTGCTCAATCATCGGATGGTGTTTAAAGCGTTGGAATTCATCAAACGGGCTGAGATGAGGGTTGGCATAATTGAGATCAACGATTAAACCAACCGCGACTTGATTATCCTCTAGATGATAGAGATAACTCCCGCCTGTCGCCTCGTTCGCAAGTGGCCAGCCTAATCCGTGGACGACCAGACCTTGCTGGTGTTGATCTTGCGGTATTTCCCATAGCTCTTTAAAGCCGATAGCATAGTGCTGAGGCGTTTTATCTTTAGAGAGATTAAATCTATTAATCAACTGCTTACCGATATGACCACGTGCGCCTTCAGCAAACAGAGTAAACCTGGCACGCAATTCTATTCCGGGTTCAAAATTGGCTTTTTGCTCTCCGTTTTTATCCAGCCCCATGTCTCCTGTTATCACACCACAAACACGGTTCTGTTCGTCAAAAATGGCCTGACTGGCGCTAAAGCCCGGATAAATTTCCACCCCTAAGCTCTCCGCTTCTGATGCCATCCATCGACACAAATTACCGAGACTGATTATATAGTTACCATCATTGTGCAATGTATTTGGCACCGCCCAAGTTGGCAGCTCAAAGCCATTAAGCTCATTGCTAAAATAGTAGGTTTTATCTTGGTTTACTTCGGTATTAAGGGGAGCTCCCTTTGCTTGCCAATCCGGAAACAGCTCATCCAGACTGCGCGTTTCAATTACAGCTCCAGAAAGAATGTGAGCCCCGACTTCCGAACCTTTCTCTACAACACAAACTGAGATTTCCTGGTCTTTTTCCATTGCCAACTGTTTAATGCGACAGGCAGCAGACAAGCCCGCAGGCCCAGCGCCAACAATCAGAACATCAAACTCCATGCAGTCTCTTTCCATGGTTGTATTCCCTTTCTATGCATGTTGCCAATTTGTTAAATAACAATATATTTAAAGTTGACGCAAACGTAAAGGTAAATTAACATCATTTTAAAGACGTCAGACGTCATCCACAGCCTTCACTGTAAAAAGGAATCTAACGTGAAAATACTAGTGCCAATTAAAAGGGTCATTGACCCATACATTAAGGTTCGAGTTAAACCGGATAACAGCGATGTTGAAACCAATAACGTCAAGATGACCATCAACCCTTTCTGTGAAATCGCCGTAGAAGAAGCAGTTAGACTCAAAGAGCAAGGAATTGCAGAAGAAGTCATCGTTGTGAGTGCTGGCGGAACACAATGTCAGGAACAACTACGCACGGCGCTGGCGCTAGGCGCAGATAAAGCGATTCATATTGAAACGGCAGACAAAATTGAGCCGCTAGTGGTGTCAAAGCTGCTAAAAGCCCTCGCCGAGCAAGAGCAAGTTCAGCTGGTGATCACTGGTAAACAGTCCATCGATACAGACAACAACCAAGTCGCGCAGATGCTAGCTGGCCTGCTTGACTGGCCTCAGGCAACCTTCGCATCCGAAGTAAAAATCGAAGATCAAAAAATTCAGGTAGTGCGAGAAGTTGATGGTGGCTTAATGACAGTGGCGATGAACCTACCAGCAGTTATAAGCACCGATTTACGCTTAAACGAACCTCGCTTTGCCTCATTGCCGAACATCATGAAGGCCAAGCGTAAACCGTTAGAAACAGTCACACCTGAGAGTCTCGGTGTTGAAGTCGTATTTAGCCAGACTATTACTGAAGTCACGCCACCAGCTCAGAGAAAAGCGGGCATTAAAGTGGACTCTGTAGCGGAACTTATCGATAAGCTACGTAACGAAGCAAAGGTGATTTCATGAAGAATCTAATTATTGCAGAACATGACAACCGCCAACTGCATGCGGATACATTAAAAGTCGTGAACGCGGCGCATCAGGTCAGCCAGGATAACACTTTGCTTGTAATTGGCTATCAGTGTGAAGACGTCGCTCAACAGGCAAGTCGTGTTGATGGTATTTCAAGAGTCATTTGTATTGATGACCAGTCGTTAGTGCACCAATTCGCAGAAAATGTCGCACCAGTAGTAGTAAATCTTGTAGAGGGCTTCGACGGGCTCTGGGCAAGCTCATCATCAAAAGGCAAAGATCTCGCACCACGTATCGCAGCCAAATGCGGAGTCGGGCAAATTTCTGACATTGTTCAAGTTATTGATGAAAAGACATTTATTCGCCCAATATATGCAGGTAATGCTTTTGCAAAAGTGACCTCGAACGACAATTTGCGTGTAGTAACTGTGCGTGCTTCTGCCTTTGACCCAGTCGCGTGCAATAGCCAGGTCGATATTGAGCATCAGCAAACCTCAATTCAATCACCAGTGGTTGAGTTGATATCTATCGACAAGACCGTTTCTGAACGCCCGGAACTGACGGCGGCGGAAATCGTGATTTCTGGGGGACGTGGTGTAGGTAGTAAAGAGAACTTCGAGTTAATTGAAAAAGTCGCAGATAAACTAGGCGCTGCTATTGGTGCATCGCGCGCTGCAGTCGATGCTGGCTTCGTTGCCAACGACCTGCAGGTCGGTCAGACCGGTAAAATTGTGGCACCTAAACTGTACATTGCGGTTGGGATCTCTGGTGCAATTCAGCACCTTGCGGGAATGAAAGAGTCAAAGGTGATTGTCGCCATCAACAAAGATCCTGACTGCCCCATTTTCGAAGTTGCGGACTACGGATTAGTCGGCGATTTGTTTGAAATATTGCCGCAGCTTGCTGAGCAGTTGTAAACCATAAAATAAACTCACTCAGAGCGGACAACTTCTGCTCTGAGTTTTTATTTCTGGCACCTCTTAAGCACCAAACATCGAAAGATTCAGATAAACACTATCACCTAACCAATATGCATGTAGCGTATGATCCTCCAGGTCATTTCCTGTATCGGCGTGTACTAGCACCGATAGTCCATTGCGATTTTGATCTAACCAAGCGATCAACTCATCAAACTCATTTGAGGTAAATTTGATCTGGCAACTCCATTTCGGGTGTGGGCCGACCAACTTCTCATGAACTCTTCCGATATTTACATTAAAACGCCGCCCAGCTTCTTTACATAGTGACGCCGCAAACGCAATGGATTGCTGGTCAAAATAAACGTGCGCGTGATAGTTGTTATGTGAGTTTATCGGAGGCTGAACTTTATTCATGGCGGGCTTTGAAGTCCTTGGTTAACAGATTATGTATCAGAGAAAATAACATATTTATTTTCTAGACTCTGTGAGGCACTTGTTGTTAACTCAATGTTAAGCAAAACAAAGTGACTCAGTCATCACTATCTCAATCAGAAAGGTACACTATGTCTCAGCTTAATATTCGTAACGCTATTTTACGTTCACACAATGAACCACAAGATATCCATATTGAAGACGGTATTATTCGACGCATTACACCTAGTGGTCAGGAAACACCAACAGAAGTACCAGAGATAGATGCAAAAGGTTGTTTAGTCATACCTCCGTTTTGTGAGCCACATATTCACTTGGATACCACTCAAACTGCTGGCGAGCCGAACTGGAACCAGTCGGGCACTCTATTTGAAGGTATTGAACGTTGGGCTGAGCGCAAAGATTTATTGTCAAAAGAAGATGTTAAAACGCGAGCTAAACAAACACTAAAATGGCAAATCGCGAACGGTATCCAGCATGTACGTACTCACGTTGATGTTTCCGATCCTACCTTAATCGCTTTAAAAGCGATGCTGGAAGTGAAAGAAGAGATGAAGCCTTGGGTCGATTTGCAGATCGTTGCCTTCCCGCAGGAAGGAATTCTGTCCTACCCGAATGGTAAAGAGTTACTTGAAGAAGCCGTAAAGCTGGGCGCAGATGTGGTGGGAGCAATCCCCCACTTTGAGTTCACCCGTGAATACGGCGTTGAGTCTTTGCACTATGCCTTTGAGTTAGCGCGTAAATATGACCGCCTTATCGATGTTCACTGTGACGAGATTGATGATGAACAATCACGATTTGTTGAAACCGTGGCGGCATTGGCTCACAAATACGACATGGGCAATAAGGTAACCGCAAGTCACACAACGGCTATGCACTCTTACAATGGTGCTTACACTTCTCGCTTGTTTCGCTTATTACGTATGTCCGGTATTAACTTTGTGGCCAACCCGCTAGTCAACATTCACTTACAAGGTCGCTTTGACGATTACCCGAAACGTCGCGGTATCACTCGCGTAAAAGAGATGATGGCGAAAAACATCAACGTATGTTTCGGTCACGATGATGTGTTCGACCCTTGGTACCCGCTTGGTACGGCAAACATGTTACAGGTTCTGCATATGGGGCTGCATGTGTGTCAGATCATGGGCTATGAGCAGATCAACCAGTCATTGGACTTAATCACTGAAAACTCCGCGCGCACATTATCACTTGGGGACGCTTACGGCATTGACGTCGGTAAAGCAGCAAACCTTATCATCTTACCCGCTGAGAATGGCTTTGAGGCAGTCCGTCGCCAGGTGCCTGTTCAATACTCAATCCGACGGGGGAAAGTCATTGCTCACACTAAACCTGCTGAAAGTGAAATCTACCTGCAAGACAGAGAACCGGTTAGCTTTAAGCGTTAACTTAGGGGCCAACAGTCACACTCAAACGACCTCTGATGCGGGGCTCATGACATACTCCCGAACCTGCATCCAGAGGTAGTTTACCCGGTTAAGGCATTGCCGCAGAGTGATTGTCTTTATAGATTTTGATCCACTGATAAATAATCACCAGGAGAATACACATCGTTAAAGCAATACGTGTGGCAATCAAAATGCCCTGCCATCCCCAAGCCTGATAAAATGGTTCCAGGAAAAACACCCCCACACTCGCGCCAGAGTAATAAAACAAACTGTATAACGCTTGCGCACTACCTTTTGATTTAGTGGCTTTTCTGCCGACTAAGGTACTCGCCTGAGCATGACAGAAGAAGAATCCGACCGAAACCATCACCATACCCACCACCAACGTGGAGATATTCGACCAACTCATCAGGAAATTAGCTAGTAACATAATAATCGCACCAAATGCGACGCCGGCAATCGGACTGTATTTTTTCGCAAACTGCCCTGCAAGCGATGAGCTGGTCGTACCGCCAAGCAACGTCAGGAACATTAGGCTTCTAATGTCGCTCGGTAAGTGATAGGGATAGTCACTCAGCACCATCATCATATAGTTGGTAAGATTGACAAATGTACCGAATGCCAAGCCAATAAACAGATACAGAACCACCAACTGAGGATTTTTGAAATGATAGCCATACGCTTTAAGGCATTTGACTACTTTTAGCGGAGCCGGTTGGAAGTGGCGCTGAGCAGGCAGCAGGTAATAAATAATGCCATACAGAACCACACTAATACCCGCAATCATATAGCCTGCATAAGCCCAGTTACCAAGTAGTTCTGCACTGAGTCCGCCCATCAAGCGGCTGCAAATCCCACCGATTGTATTCGAGGCCACATACAAACCGACCGCACTTGCGAACCAGTTTTTACGCAGCTCTTCACTCATTAACGGTACTGCTAAAGCCGGACAAACCGCTAAGAAAACCCCTTGTAAGAAACGTAGTGACAAGAAAACATGATAATTCTCAGCCAGAGGCAGTGCGAGAGAAACCAACAATCCAAAAGCCGTTCCGCCCAGCATCACTTTGCATCGCCCGATGGAATCCGACAAACTGGCGAAAAACAGTAAACCTAACCCCATCCCAAATAGCGGGGCTGACATTGCAAGGTTGGCTTCAAGGGAACTTACGTGAAACGCTTCCTGCAGAACCGGGAGCAAAGGCTGCAACCAGTAAATATTGGAAAACGTCACAATGGAGAAGAGACAGACACAAATGACGACTCTGTTGTAATGGGCTAATTTTTTCACTGCTAACTACTTTTATTGATATTGGTCACAAAAATAAGCGTATTGGTCAATCAGCAATAAAAAAAATATTTTGTGTTTATCAGATCCATAAACAATATTTATGGAAAATATAAGTGTATTGACATCAATATCCTATATGGACAGGGATGGTTTTATATGGAATTACGTCAGTTAAAACATTTCGTTGAAGCGGCGGAGCGAAGCTCTGTTTCTGCGGCAGCACGAGCTCTCAATCTGGCACAGCCAGCGATCAGCAGTAGCATCAAAAAGTTAGAACACGAACTTAAAGCAAAACTGTTTAATCGCAGGGATCGCGGTATCTCGTTAACGATAGCTGGTAGCGAATTTCTCTCTCACGCAAAACAAATACTTAAACAAGCTGAGGACGCCAAGCTGGCGATGCAAGCCATGGAAGGACTGGATCAAGGGCATGTGGACGTTGCCGTACCCAGTATGCTTGGTTCCTACTATTTCCCGCCTCTTGTTATGGCGTTCAGGCATCAGTACCCCAATATTGATATGAACATCCTTGATACTGGTACCCGTAACATTCGGCAATTACTGCTTAATGGCGAAGTCGAGCTGGGTGTTGTCGCCAGTAAAGATCTTACTCCTGAGTTAGAAAGTGGCTTCCTGATCCGCGAAGAGATGGTGGTATGCATGGCGGTTGACCACCCTCTAGCTGAAAAAGAAGTGATTGAATACTCTGATTTTCTCGCGCACGACTTAGTACTCTTTCAAAAAGGCTATTACCATCACACATTACTGGACCGAATATCTCAACAGGTAAACATCAAGCCCAAAGTCGCGTTTAGCAGTAACTTACTACCTTTAATAAAATCCGTGATCCGCCAGGGCTATGCCGTTTCACCACTGTGGGCAGTTGTTATCAGCGAGGACGAAGACATCGTCACCAGACCATTCGCAGAGACATTCGAAATTGATTTGAGTCTGGCATGGCGCAGAGACAGCTACCTTTCACGTGCGAATCAGGCTTTTCGGGATTTCATTTTGAATGAAGTAAGCGGTAACTGATCCCAACGGCTGTTTATTTTTCGAAGAAGCCCTATGTCATGCCTGTGCTATTCTTATTTGACAGGATGCTCACCAATACTATTTTCATGATTGCTTCATCGGATATACCAGTTCATACCCATTTCAAACAGAATAAACATGGCAGAGATTTGTTTGTCGGAGATATTCATGGCAATTTCTCGCTGCTTATTCACGCGTTAAAGCAACTTCATTTCGACAAATATAAAGATCGCCTCTTTTCAGTCGGTGATTTAACCGACCGCGGAGAGGACTCATTACACTGTCTGAATCTCGCCAGAGAAAAATGGTTTTTTCCCGTTTTAGGTAATCATGAATGCTTCATTCTCGAAAGGTATGATGCAGACCCATATACAAGAAACACTTGGATGAGAAACGGCGGCGAATGGTGGTTATCGCTGAATCATGCCGAACAGAACACCGCAATAGAAACAATCACTTCGCACTATAGCCTCACGCTTACTGTCAAAGTCGGAGATTTACGAATCGGTGTTGTACACGCGGAATGTCCTTTTGCCCGCTGGCCACCAGAAGCTCCTATAGATAAAGAATCGCTGAAGACCATGTTATGGGGGCGGGACGATATATTGAGAAGTACAGGAACACATATCAATAATGTCGATTTTGTTATATCCGGACACACCCCTTTAGACAGCCCGAAAATAAAGCGAAACAAAATATTCATCGATACTGGCTGTGGCTATAGCGCTAACAACTTTATCCCAGACCCTCGCCTTAGCTTGTGCGAGTTCCATCCCGGCAGCATCGACATTCACTCAATCAATATGCACGATGAAAAGCGTATTCAATTCGAAATAATCTGACGAATATCCCAAAACCGCAGGGCGGTCGATTAATGACTGCCAATACGACACATTTTTAAAATCTAACATTGCCTTTCTTTGGATACATTTCGACTAAGCTTTAAATATCAAGGTAGTACCTAAGCGAGAGGCAGCAATGAAAAAGCAACTTAAGGTTGTGGTAACCGGAGGCCCGGGTGGTGGAAAAACTACTGCGCTGGATCTTTTTCGCAGAGAACTTTGCGGGCAAATCATGGTGGTTCCTGAAGCCGCAACTTTGCTTTTTTCTGGTGGCGTCACACGCTCAGACAACGAGCAATGTGTCAAAATGGTTCAGAAGACCATCTTTCAACTGCAAAAAAACCTCGAAGACATCCACAAGATTCAGTATCCGGATCGATTATTGGTGTGTGACCGTGGTTCACTGGACGGGCTCGCGTATTGGCCTAACTCCGAGAGTGACTTTTTCAAACAGGTAAACTCAACGTTTGAAAAAGAACTTGAAAGATATGATGCGGTGATCTTTTTTGAATCTGCCGCCGCGTCGGGACAAGAGATCAGCAGTAACAACCCAACCAGAAGTGAATCACTGGAACAGGCAGCAAAACTGGACAAAAAACTGCAACGTATTTGGTCCAAGCATCCACACTTTTACTTTGTTGGCAGCTCCGAGTCGTTTGTCAGAAAGATCATGTTCGGGATTATGACGCTAGAGAACGTTATTAACCGTTACCCAGCTTCTCAGTAATTGGCAGGACGTTGGAAGCTACGAGTCTTCAATCACAACAGTCGTGAATCGGTGAAGGCTGATGTCTTCACTCCAGTAGCTCTCCAGCCAGCCTCCTTTGCGCTTTAATGCCTGAACGAATTTCTCGGGCGTAGGTAATACCTCCCAAACCGACGGCAGAAATACCGATCGGTGAGAACCTTCTTCCAATAACAGTCCATCTATATCGGGACGTAACTCTCTGAGCAAAGCAGCTTCACCTTCGTTATTCATAGGAACGAGTTCAGATAAAACGGAAATCTCCAGACTCAGACCACTGCGGTCTGCTAGCGTCAGAGGCTGAAAACGCTTGTCTTTATAGCCACTCGCATAAGCATTTTTGCAGGCATTGAGCCAAAGTGGTTCTTGCGCTTCAAGAGATCCGATACAGCCACGCAACTCGCCATTATGATGTAATGTGACAAAACAGGCCGCAGGTTTGAGTAATTCTTGGTTACTTGGCTCCGAAGGCAATTTCATTCCACTACCCTTCATCGCGTCATCAAGAACTTGCCAAACCATTTGAAGTAACTTAGCGCGGGCTTCCTTACTTAATTCAAAACAAGATGAAGCTGGCATAACCGACTACCCCCTCGGAGGGCTCCGGAGCGCGGTGTTCATGATGCGCCATAACATCTCCGGAGTTGGTGTAATTCACACACTTGATCTCCCAGTGCTGTTCTCTCGCATAATCAAGTAAGCCATTTATCGCATTGCAGCCGCACGCCCGTTCCGGATGAATATTACTCCCAAACGACAAAACACGCTGAATCGTATCTGCATCAATCTCATTAGCTTCGCTGTATGGATGGTAATGACTGAGATCGCTACTCACCACAATCAGTGTCTCGGGAGATTGTGCGACTGACTCCAGAATTCGCTTAACGTAACCATGCATGTCTCGCCCCACAACGACTGGGAGAAGCGTGAAGTTATCAAGACAATATTGTAGGAAAGGAAGCTGTACTTCTAAGGAGTGTTCCCAGTGGTGGGCTTGATCCGACTCTGCTGCTAATCCTTCTGATACAAGCAAATCTACACTGTCCCGATCAATTGCCACTTCACCGCTTGGCGTCAGAAATGCATCACTGCTCGGCACCGCACAACCTTCAAGCGCAACATGGTGACTGGGTCCAAACAGAACAACACGAGAAAAACGATGCTTACTGTTCCCAAGCAAGCGATACGCTTTCGCAGCAACCGCCCCTGAATAAAAATAACCAGCATGGGGAACAATTAGCGCCTTTGGAGCTTCAGGTAATATGGCTTGCTCAGAGAGAAAACTGGCCAGTTGGTTGTTGAGCTCATTTTCTGCCGCGGGATAAAATCTTCCGGCCACCGCAGCTTCTCGATATTTCATAGTCGTCCTACTCGCATTGCATCAACTATACTTTCAGTGTAGGTCATCAGAGGGTTAATTCACTATGCAAACCTCTCCTCCTGATTATTTCCCCACCCAATACTGGCATAAGCTCGATGATGGTCGAGTCTGTTGCGATGTATGTCCGCGTAAATGCACACTTCGGGAGGGCAAGCGCGGCGCATGTTTTGTGCGCATGCATAGACAAGGAGAAGTCGTTCTGACTAGCTATGGCCGTTCGTCAGGCTTCTGCATTGATCCTATAGAGAAAAAGCCCCTCAATCACTTTTACCCGGGCTCTAGTGTTCTGAGCTTTGGTACCGCCGGCTGTAATCTGAGCTGCCAGTTTTGCCAGAACTGGGATATCAGCAAATCTCGTCAGCTCGATACGTTGTGCGATACCGCTATGCCTGAAGAATTAGCCCATACGGCGTTAAAATACGGCTGCAAAAGTATTGCGTTTACCTACAACGACCCCGTGGTGTTTATGGAATACGCGATAGATGCTGCAATAGCGGCTCGTGCGCTTGGTTTGAAAAGTGTCGCCGTCAGCGCTGGTTACATATGTGAAGAACCGAGAGAAGAGTTTTACCGTCATATGGATGCAGCCAATATCGACTTGAAAGGATTCACGGAAGAGTTCTATCACAAGATTTGCCACGGCCACCTGCAACCCGTTCTTGATACCTTGCTATATCTGAAAAATGAAACGAACGTCTGGTTCGAACTGACGACTCTTCTCATCCCGGATGAAAATGACAGCGACGCTGAACTCAACGCGATGTGCCAATGGATAGCCGAAAATCTTGGTCCTGATGTTCCCCTGCACTTTAGTGCCTTTCATCCGGATTTTAAAATGCTGGATAAGGGCAGAACGCCGCTCAGCACCTTATTAAGAGCCCGTAATATCGCGCTTTCACATGGTTTGCACTTTGTCTATTGTGGCAACGTGCATGATCCGGCGTCCGACGCGACTTACTGCCCTGTTTGCGGTAAACAAGTGATTGAAAGAGACTGGTATCAGCTTGGCGATTACGAGCTAGACAATAACGGCCACTGTAATCATTGTGGCTACAAAATTCCCGGACGTTTTGCCGGACCAAAAGAAAACTTTGGCCCAAGGCGTATTCCTGTGGCGATTCATCGACTTTGAATTATGGCTAAAATTTTTGCCTCAAAGCACGATTATACAAATAGTTACAGAGCGGTCATTTATCCAGAAGTTTAATGTCAATCGAACGTCCCTTACAGGGTCATTCCAGCGAGCCATGGCGAGACTAGGAATCTAATATCAGCACGCTGAAGATAAATAGAAGTCATTTAGGCGACACAGTGCTCGGATTGAATATTCTGAATCACGCTCCTACGTCGCTGTTCAGAATGACGGGTAGATACATTCTACCATTCGCTGTTAAATGAGCGTTATTACTCGGCAACTAAGCCTTTGGACCGATCCAATCATCTTTGAGCAGTGATTTGATTAACGCATAGTTCTCTTCACCTAACTGCGCTTTCAACTCTAACTCCAGCTCTGTTTTAATCCCGTTAACTTGCTCACCCAATTGCTTGCCAGAATCCGTAAGTGTGATGATTTTTTCCCGACGATTAGTTTCAGAGGTCATCAACTGTACAAAGTTCAGTGACTCCAGGTTCTTAACATGTTTATGGGCCGCTTGCCTGCTGATGTTCATATACCGCGCTGATTCACTGACACTCATAGGATTAAACTGGATGAGGCTGACAAGATAAATGTCCATTTCAGAAAACACCTGCCCAAAATGGCTTTCTATTCTCTGCATGGTTTCTTGTCGAAGCTGCTTATGTTTTTCACTGATAAGGTCAACAAGCCCTAAGGTGTAAAAATATTTATTAGTGTCCATGTTCTGCTCTGAAAATCACTATGTGCCGCAAAGTATGCCTTAGCTTAAACAATTGTCAATCTGGTTGACAATTAAATTCAACCACCCTAACATTGTCAACCAAGTTGACATGTTGATTTTAGTTTTGATTGAGGATTTATGGGTAAGAATAAATATGAGAACTTCGTTTTCTCAATAATGATCTGCTTTCTAATGGTGTTAGGGATGACGATATACAATACGTTTCTACACTCGTCTGGTCACGTTGACGTGATCGGTTCATTAGCGTCTGTAAAATTTGTCATGATCTTCGCAGTGGCGTTTGTCATTGATTGGTTTTTCGTTGCGCCTTTGGTAAAGAAAATCGTTGCGAAGTTGACCAACGAAACCACACCATTTATTAAAAAAGTTCTGCTTATATCTGGGCTCATGGTGCTGTTCATGTGTACCGCAATGTCGCTGATTGCTACTGTGGTTCAAGGCTATGAAGGTTCTCTGCTTGCCGCTTATGCTAAAGTGTTTGCGCTTAACATCATTGTTGCATTGCCTCTGCAATTTGTCGTCGTTGGCCCGATCGCACGAGCAGCGTTTTTCAAACTGTTTCCACCAGCAGAGATGGTAGCTGCCAATTAATTCTCGCTTCTGAAATTTAGATTGGACTGGTGTTTACACTGGCGTTAAAAAGGTGAGTTACCTAATAGAGTAACTCACCTTTTTATTTTCAATTTCCGTCATTCACCGTGACTGCGGTTCTCAATATCACTAAGTTCTTCCCGATAACCAGAACTTAGCAACGGAAAACGCTTATAGGTTTTTGGATCCAGACTATTTACTTCAATATGAAAACCGGGGGCCTGACGGTCACGTTTCCACTGATTGCGGAAAAGTAACCTGAAAAACTTCACGGTGTAATCCGCCATGGTTTGCTTGTCTATGGTCTCAAACTCTTCCGACATCGCATCATAAATATCCCCGGGAGACATGCCTGCCTCTAGTGTTAAAAAGACCATGCGATCCAGCACATCATAAGGCATCAGATCATCTTCATCACTTTGCTCTTCGGGGCGCAGCTCTGCCGTCGGGCGTTGATTATTTATATATGAGAGCGCTTCCAACTTAAGAATTTGCTTTCCTGAACAGTAAAAACCCTTTTGCTCCAGCCAGACCAGCATTTTCAGAATTCGACTTTTAGTAACACCAGAAATCGGGGCAAGCACACCGGAAGAGTCACCGTCCATCGTACAGTACCCCACTGCCCCTTCCGACATGTTGCTGGTTGTGAGCAAGAGTTTATTTTCTAAATTAGCGATGAACCAAATACTCGGTGACCGAACACGAGCCTGAATATTCTGCAGGGCGATATCATGATCATTCCAGTTGAGCTGATTATTGGTGGCCTTCGATATCATAGACTCGTAGTTTTCGACTACCTCAGCAATGTTCAGATTCAGGAACTTCGCTCCAAATGACTCCGCTACATTTTTTGCAGCTTCGTGAGTTACCGATCCGCTGTTCGCGCTGGCCTGATAAGCGGTAGTCAGCATGTTAGACATAATTGCCGATGCGGTTTTCATCACTAAATCGTACTGGTTGTCGGTTAGCATTACGTGTTGGAACGTTTGAACCTGCTCTTGCGCGACAAACTTTTTCAGATGTTCAGGAAGAATACAGTCGGAGCCTTGTTCTGTCTTAGTAACAAGCTCCCACAACTCCAGGATAACGGATACATAAACAGTACTGGCAACCAATGCAGAATCCGCCCCCCCCACTTAATGAGAGCGCATAACCACCAGTATGTGTTTTCTTCAGCCAGTCACGAAGACCCATCGCAATCGCACGTAGTGCTTCTTCATGCTCTAAGTGCTCGCTATCCTCCCAAGGCTGATTTAATGACTGTACAGTTAACTTCGGTGAATTGGCCGCTTCACTCAGTCTGATTTTTACGATCGCCTCAGTGTCAAAGTCATGTTCCTCGTAATAACGTTGACTGCTATTGATTTGGCCTATCCGGCTGCGGGACAAATCGATATCGGCAGTAATGACTTCCACATCGCTCATGTGGAATCGTTCGCCTTTGGCAACCAGGCTACCGTCAACTGCAATCATCACACCGCCATCATAAATGGCGCGGCCAGACTCACAGCCAGACAGATTAGAGTAGACATAGCAGGCAGAATAAACTCGGCTAGATTCCTCCACGAGCCGTTTACGTGTCAACGATTTACCGATAGCAAAATGACTGGCACTCGGATTGGCGATGATTTCCACCCCTTGATTAAAGAAGTGTTCTGATGTGCGGTTAGCCACCCACGCATCTTCACAAATCTCAAAGCCGATTCTGACGCCGTCAATACTGTAAACAAGGTTACCAATAGGCACAGGTTCCGGGCACCCGTTCATCGACACTGATGCGTTCTTATCCCTCGTCCAGGGTGTAAACCAACGCTGCTCATAGTGGAGGCCATTGGCGGCTAGGTTACGCTTTAGAGAAATACCCTGAATGCCTTTGCTGGTGAGCAGAGCAACACCGTTGTATATGCGATTGTTGATCAGCACCGGCAGCCCTACGGAAACCGCCATACTATCGGGAATAAACTGGATTAGTTCAACGACACTTTTCAGTGCCCGATTAGCGATATGAGGGCTATGGAAAAAATCTTCACAGCCATAGCCAGAAATGCATAGCTCAGGCGTAATGAGTAACTTAGCCCCTTTGTTGTGCGCAATTTGAATTGCTTTTTTAATATTCGTCAGGTTTCCGTTCCAATCCATCGGAGTCTGGTTCAAAGAACATGAGCTAATACGCAGTTTTTTCACGGCAATTCCTTTTTGTAGCTCTGTAACTTATCTCCTCTAAGTATTGATGAATAACACTAAAGTTGCCCAATTTTCCGAAATAGCTTCAGCATAACGTTTTCAACCAGAGCTCTTGATCTACAAACATTGCTACGTTTTAGAATACAAATTACTCATCAATTTATTTACAAAAACATTAATTAAAACATTTAACAATTATTAAAAATCAATTAATTCGTCAGTTAATTTTACACAAACAAAAAGTTGCAAAATTTAAAAGTAACAAAATTAGCAACTTATAAAACGGCATAAATTTAACTTAAACGGCCTTGGCAAATTTTATATTTGCCTAATATTAATAAAGGAGAAATATTAAATGTTTAGATTTATTGCCACATTACCATTGCTATTATTATCAATAAATTCGTATGGAGGAATAATTACTCTCTCTGAAACTGACTTCAATAGTGGTTCTGGAGTGATCACTTTTTCAGAATTTTCGCTTGGAACCGTCAACCCTTATTATACGCCAACAGAATATGGCGGCGAGGCAAGCGATCCGAATGTAAGCTTTGGTGGATGGTTTTTAGGACAAAGTTTGAGTCAGAACCCCTCTGCTGATTGCCCCGGAGCAGCTGCAAGTGCATGTATTATCGGCCAGCCATCAAGTCCCTTATCTTTAGACGCAAACTCCCCATCCACATTCATCACTCAAGATGGTTCAAACCCGACCTCTCCTGTGTTAAGCGGCACTCCTCGCTTTAATGGGGGTATTGCAGTGCTTTTCAGCGAAGACCAATTTGGTGTTGGCTTTGATGGTGGTTACTTCAACGCTGTAACATCAACAGCAATTACCGCTTTTGATCGAGCTGGTAATTTGATTGGATCAGTATCTAATACCGTTACAGGCATTGAATTTCTCGGTCTTGCGACTGATGATGGCACCTCTTCTATTGCTGGGGTATTCCTTGATCTTGTTGGAGATGAACCTGCAGGGTTTGCAATTGACAACATTCGTTTTGGTCAATTTGCTGATATAGACGTAGATATCATTCGTACTCCAATCCCTGAACCTTCTTCTTGGGCAATTCTACTTATCGGTTTTGCAGTTCTATCAATGCGTTACCGTCCAAAGGCACAGAAAAACAGTTCAAGTTCACTAACAGAAAGTTTGCCTTGTTAACGTCTAAGCTAATACATGTCATTTAATAGAACCAAGTAACTACATTACCTTTGAGGCGATAGTGACCGTTGTTGTTGCTATTTTGTACACGGCCTTTTCTTTGATGTGTTATTAATACTAAATGTTTATATAAATGACGACAAAAGCTGAGCCTATCTTTTAGGTTCAGCTTTTTTATCCCCAAGCGTTTATTCTGTTATCTTTACCATGATATCAGCAACTCTAATTAATTACATATTGCAGTCAAACCTAACAACATCGTACTAATTCAATCTAGCTCAATAATTGACATTAATAATAAACATCCTAATTAAAAAGTTTAATTGCCGAATTTAAAATCATGAATATAGGATTAAATAACAAATCTTAAAGATAAACTTATATCCTATTATATTTAAATTAAACTTTTACAAAGCGCCTCTTAACGCCCAAATTAAAATATAGAGCAAAAAATCTAAATCAGTCAGATTTCTGCTCGTTAAATATCAATAGAATCTATTTAAGAGAATATATACCCAAGTGACTTCAAGATGCAGGGTTCAGAGCGTTGTCACTGACTCAAGTTCGAGGAAAGCAACGCAGCGGAATAGCGAGCTCTTTCCAAGTTGTTTGACGATGAAATTGTGTCAGTGACACGCTCCCAAAGGGCGAGTTATCTTGGCTTTCATACTTTGTTAACGATTTTTGATTTAGAACCACTAGATCATCAAATCGTTGCCTCGTCTGTAAGCCAAGTCATTCTCGCTGAACCGAGCATCTTGAGGTTACTTGGGTATATCCTTGGATAGTTTTCCAGTGCTTACTACTACATAAAAACTAAAACAAGTCGTGGAATCATAGTCAGTGATAAATCGGGATTCACTCTGATGGTCTGAGTTGTTGGCCTAACTTCAGGGCCACAGCAATGTTGAATGAACTGCGTATTACATTTGTTTTCGCCTGAGCCACGATTTCATCAAAAGTCGTAATTTTGTAAACCGTATCGAACGCCGCATCAATGCCGTGAGAATATACTTCCTCAACGTCATCAGCTAACGCACCGGCTATAGCGATAACTGGTAAGTTATAACGCTTAGCTACTTTAGCGACACCCACTGGCACTTTGCCATTTACGCTCTGGCTGTCCAAACGACCTTCACCTGTTATGACCAAGTCGGCGTCTTGAACTATCGCTTCCAGCCCCACAGCCTGGGTCATAATATCAATTCCCGGACGAAGCTCAGCGTTTAAAAAGCCACAAAATGCTGCTCCCATACCGCCTGCGGCACCTGCTCCCGGAATATCGTTTACCTGCTTATTCAGGTCACGCTCTACGACTTCAGCAAAATTAGCCAATGCAGCATCAAGGCGTACCACCATCTCTGGCGTCGCTCCTTTTTGCGGTCCGTAGACATATGAAGCGCCATTTGTTCCTGTCAACGGATTGGTCACATCACAAGCTACTTCAATCAGGCATTCACTTAACCGCGGGTCAAGACCTGTTACATCAATGTTCTCAAGGCTCTTCAACGCTAACCCACCATAAGGTAGCTCGTTCCCTTGTGCATCTTTAAACGAAACACCCAACGCCTGCATCATGCCACAACCAGCATCATTGGTCGCACTGCCACCAATGCACAGAATAAGGTGACGGATACCCTGCTCAAGCGCATGCTCAATTAACTGCCCCGTTCCATAACTGGTCGCTGTGTAAGGATTTCGTTGCTCTACCGGAACAAGCTCAATACCACTTGCAGCAGCCATTTCAATAAATGCCGTTTTTTTGTCACCAGAAATGCCATAAAACGCCTGATGAGGCTCTCCCAGCGGGCCCACAACCTGTGTTTTAACCAGATGACCACCAGATGCATCTACGAGTGCTTCAACCGAACCTTCACCGCCATCAGCAACCGGGCATTTCACATATTGCCAATCCGGAAAGACCCTCTTAAATCCGGTTTCAATGGCTTCAGCCACTTCTATTGCAGATAGGCTTTCTTTATAAGAATCTGGGGCAATTACAATTTTCATCAATAGCACACCACTTTATTGAATGATTGAGTTTAAATCGAATAACCAATGGGTCATATGCTGATAAAGCCCCATATTGGTATTAGCAATATAGGGCTCTTAATTTATGACCTGCTTACATTACTATGCAATCGATTCTACAGAGTTAGTTTTACCACTTTTGATTTTTACCGCAATGATTACCGCAGCAAGTACAGCGATTGGTACTAACGGATCGATAATGGTGCCACCTTTACCGAACACTAAGTTCAGAACCATGATGATTGAAGCACCGATAGCCCATGCGATAGTTGACGATACTGACCAAATCTTCAGCTGATCCGCCAGTTCAGTGATACCCAGCGTACGGTTGATAATGTGGAAGTAAGAGTCGTTTAGGTGAGAGAAGCCTACAGGGCCAACCGCACACGCTAGTGCAACAAATACTGGGTCTAAACCTAGTGTTTCTACCAGAGGCAGTGTCATTGTTGCCGCAACCATCATAGACGCTGTCGCTGAACCTTGAATCAGGCGAAGCATTGATGCAATTGCTAATGGAACTAGTAGTGGTGGAATACCGCTGCTTGCGATTGCTTCTGCAACCTGTGGACCTGCACCAGATGCTTTTAGTACCGCACCCATTGCACCACCACAGCCAGTAACCACAAGGATTAGACCTGTCGTTGATAGCGCATCATCCATGGAACCAACCATGTCTTTACGTTCAATGTGACGAGTTAGACCGTAAAGTGCCATAAGTACACCCAGGCCAACGGCTACTACTGGGTTACCCAATAGAGACATTACTGTATGTAGCGCAGTATCACCCTTACCAATCAGTGTGTTAGCTAGGATAAGTGCAATTGGAATCAGGATAGGACCAAATGATAGGAAGTTACCTGGTAGATCTTTATCATCCGTTGCTTTTACTTTCTCAAGGTTTGCCCAATCCGCTTGATTTGTGATCCAAGATTCACCATTTGGAACGCGGTAGTATTCGTTACCAACGCGGCGGATGTAGATCATAGACAGAAGCATCATTGGTATTGAAACCATCAGACCCCAAAGCATGTACTCACCAAGGTCTACACCAAGAATACCTGCAACAGCAACTGGCCCTGGTGTTGGCGGCACAAGCGCGTGAGTGATCAAGAGACCAAGAGCAAGTGTTACACCTAAGCCAACTGCTGACTTACCAGTATCACGTGAAATTGCGCGAACAAGAGAGTGTAAAATGATGTACGCAGAGTCACAGAATACAGGGATTGCCACAAGCACGCCGGTGAAACCAAGCGCAAGATCTTCACGACCTTTACCACAAATTTTTACGAACGTTTTCGCCATGCGAACCGCCGCGCCAGAGCGTTCAAAACACGCTCCCATGATAACGCCGAAAGCGATGATCAGGCCAATACCACCCAGAACGCCGCCGAAGCCAGCTTTGATCGCGTTAATTAACTCGGTCGGTGCCATTCCTGCGAACAGACCCATGATAATGCTGGCAATAATCATCGCAAGCGCGACAGGGATACGTGTTTTTATAATCATCCCCATCATGGCGATGATACCAATCACAATGCCTATTAATGCTCCGTCCATTTTTGTTTCCTTCTTCTCGTATTTCGTAGGGTTTGCACTGATGGGTAATCGAGCGATACCCACCGCGCTTATTGTTATTTATAAAGTTTAATCTTGTTGATTAAACTGGCTTTACTTTTCCAGTTCGCTTTGTTGAGCAAAGCGTTTTTTGGTTATAAGCAGTTACAGGTAGGGTTTGACCCAGCCGAGTCCATGCTCTGTGGTATTTCTCGGGTTGTATTCACAACCAATCCACCCTTGGTAACCTGAGTCATCTAACACATCGAACAAATGAGGATAGTTCAGCTCGCCTTCCGAAGGTTCGTGTCTTTCCGGTACAGAAGCGATTTGAATGTGCCCTGTGTACGGTGCGACTTCACGAATCAGAGTGCTTAAATCACCATCCATAATTTGTGCGTGGTACAGATCCAGTTGCAACTTCACGTTTGGTCGCTCTACCTGCTTAATTAGCTCCACGGCATCACGTTGATGGGCAATGAAGTAGTTAGGCACATCACGGTTGTTTAATGGCTCAAGCATGAGTTCAATGCCGTGCTCTGCAAACTTGTCTGCTGCGTAGCGAATGTTAGCGATAAACGTTTCTATGTGTTGTTCACGAGTGAATCGCTCATCAACGATGCCGGACATAGCATGCACCTTTTTACAGTTCAGCTTGTTCGCATACATCAGCGCTGTTTCTACGCTCGCTTTAAACTCGTTTTCACGGCCTGGGATTGCAGCAAAGCCTTTTTCTCCCGCATCCCAGTCACCCGGCGGCATATTGAAAAGTGCTTGTTCGAAACCAAATTGCTGCATTTTATCTGCTAATTCCTGCGGCTCGTAAGCGTAAGGAAAAAGGTATTCCACTGCTTTAAAACCCGCTTGATGTGCTTTTTCAAAACGCTCAAGAAACGGTACTTCCGTAAATAACAGAGTGAGATTTGCTGCAAACTTAGCCATTATTTACCTCTCCCTTTTAGATCCTGAACTTCTTCATCCGTTAGGTAACGGATGTTTGTGTCTTTAAGAATGAACGCCAGTTTGGCCGTTTCTTCGAGCTCTTCAGCATTATCTACCGCATCCTCAAAATCAGTACCCGTGATGACCGGGCCATGATTCGCCAGTAGGAAAGCGCGATAATCGCCTGCGAGTTTCGCTAGCTCCTCTGCAATTTGAGGGTCGCCGGGACGAAGATAAGGGATAACCGGTAGCTCACCAACACGCATAACATAGTATGGGGTGAACGCTTTGATCGCATTGTCGCGCTCCAGTCCTTCCAGACAAGATAGCGCGGTCAGATAAGTTGAGTGCAGGTGCACAATTGCATTGCACTCAGGCTTATTGCGATAGATAGCCAGGTGGAACGCTACTTCTTTTGAAGGCTTCTTTCCTGATATATGGTTTCCATCGATATCCACTACTGAGAGTTCTTCAGCTACTAGGCGACCAAATGAAGAGCCTGTCGGCGTAGCCAGAAAGTGACCATTCTCCAACCGAATTGAAAGGTTACCAGCACCGCCAGTGGCATAACCACGTTCGAACATAGAGCGCGCCAGTGTGACCATTTGTTCCCGAAGCTGCTGCTCCGTCTTAGAGTTATTGCTCATTGATCCCTCACTTATGCAAAGAATGACTGTGCTTTGGCGAAGAAGTTTTCGTCACCAAAGTTGCCAGATTTTAGTGCCAGTGAAAGCTCCCCTTCTACTGACTTAACCCACGGCACGCCTGGTGCGATTTGAGGGCCGATATGGAAACCTTTCACCTTAAGGCTTTGAGTGACGACGCCAGAGGTTTCTCCACCTGCAACAATGAAGTTCTTCACACCATTTGACTGAAGTTTAATGGCGATCTTACTGAAGAACTGTTCTACAGCGTGGCTAGATGCCTGAGCACCATATTGCTCTTGTATCGCTTTCAGCGCCGTCGCATCTGCTGTTGCGTAGACTAACGGAGCAAACTCACTTTCGATGTTGGTCATTACCCAGTCAAACACAAGATCTGCATAATCTTCATTCGTCAGACAAGCTTCAACATCGATAGCAAAGTGCGGTGCTTGCTGTTTGTAAACCGCGACTTGTTGATTGGTCATCACAGAACATGAGCCTGAAAATACAACCGTCGGCGCTTTAACAGGCTTACCTGATTGTTTTGCGTCACTCTGATCTTCAAGCTGTTCCGTCCAGTTTCGTGCCAGACCCGCAGCGAGACCAGAGCCTCCCGTAACAAGCTTGAATGATTTAGCCGCTTGTCCCAGCGTAACTAAATGCTCAGCGTTGAATGCATCAACAACCGCGTAGTGATGCCCTTGTTCTTTTAGTTCCGTAAAGCGCTGAGTTACGGCTTGTGAGCCCTGCTCAATCGTTTGGAAATTAACCAGTCCAGTAGTACCTTTTGACTGTGCATTCATCATGCGGATCAGGCTTGAATCAGTCATCGGCGTAACCGGGTGATTGCGCATACCTGAATCACTGAGCAGTTCCTCGAACACAAACAGATGTCCGTTGTAGACCGTACGGCCATTGACTGGCAATGCAGGACAAACAATGGTGAAGTCTTCACCAAGTTCAGCCAGTAAAGCATCAGTAACAGGGCCAATATTGCCTTCTGCTGTACTGTCGAACGTTGAGCAGTACTTAAAGTAGAACTGCTGGCAGCCATTCGCTTGAAGCCATTTAAGTGCCGCGACTGAATCTTTGATAGCTTCATCGACAGGACAAGAGCGAGACTTAAGACTGATCACTACCGCATCGGCGTTTACATCAATCTGTTGAGCCGGGATTCCGTTTAGCTGAACAGTGCGCATACCGTTTTCTACCAGAAAACCTGCTATGTCGGTCGCGCCTGTAAAGTCGTCTGCAATAACGCCTAATAACATATTTACTTCTCCACTCTTGTGCGCTTACTTATCAACGCCTGGCAGGTCAATGCCATCAAAAATCTTAATCACCGCACTGTCGTCTTCTTGGCCGAAACCTGCGTTACTCGCGCTGACAAACATGTTCAATGCAGTACTTGAAAGCGGTAACGGAAACTTAAGATCTTTCGCTGTATCAGAAACCAGGTTAAGGTCTTTAACGAAGATATCTACCATCGACTTAGGCGTGTAATCACCATCAACGACATGCTTCATACGGTTCTCAAACATCCATGAGTTACCTGCAGCGTTTGTGACCACATCGTACATAAGATCCAGAGGAATATTTGCTCGTGCCGCAAGTGCCATTGCTTCTGCACCAGCTGCAATATGAACGCCTGCTAATAGCTGGTGAATGATCTTCACTGTCGCGCCAAGGCCAATTGCTTCACCGATGTTGTACACTTTGGCTGCAGTTGCTTCGAGCACAGGATTAAGTGCGTCAAATGTGCTTTGAGCGCCGGATGCCATGATAGTCATCTCACCGGCTTCTGCTTTCACCGCGCCACCAGAAACTGGTGCATCCAGCATGACAAGGTTGTGCTCTGCAAGTTTTGCTTCTATTTGCTTCGCATCTTCAGCAGAGATCGTTGCTGATACCATCACCGGCGTGTTTGGTCTTAATGAAGCAGCCAGACCGGTCTTAAACAAGACTGTGTTAACTTGTTGTGCGTTTACGACAAGGATAAGTACTGAATCCAGCTTGTCAGCAAACTCCACCGCATTTGTTGAAACAGCTTTTGCGCCATATTCAGCTAACTCTTCCAGAGCTTTAGGATTTAAATCAAAGCCATAAACATCTAGCCCAGCACGAACACAAGATTTCGCTGCACCCATGCCCATTGAGCCTAAACCGATCACACCGACAGATTGAACTTCACTCATAGTAACAATGCCTTCTTGGTAAATTTGAACTGGATTTTGTTAATTCTTGTTTGATGGATGTGATTATATGTGAAGATTAACACCACAACCTAGCCTCAAGTCACACTTTTAACAAAAGTTAACACTTAAATGATATTTAGCTTATTAATAGTGTAGAAGCACGGTTACTACGAGCGAATTACCATTATTAACACAGCAAAACACAACATATGTTCACAGATATTCACATACCAATGAAAGCTTGCTAGGATACTGAAAAACAAAAATATGAAGTGAAATAATGATTCCAGCAGAACGTCAAAGAACAATTTTGTCCCTTTTGTCACATCAAGAAGTACTCAGTATCTCTGATTTAACAGAGCATCTTGGCGTATCACATATGACGATCCGTCGTGATATTGTAAAGCTAGAGTCTTCAGGGAAAGTGATCTCAGTATCTGGCGGGGTGCAACTTGCACAGGCACTGCATAGTGAACTTTCACACGATGCGAAAGTAGAACAACAAGCAGACGAAAAAACACACATTGCCCAAATCGCAGCAACGTTAATCGATAAAAATGCCACCGTATATTTAGACGCTGGCACAACAGCGTTAAAAATTGCCCATCAGATTGTTGACAGAGACGATCTGCTGATCATCACAAATGATTTTTCTATTGCTGCGTTTCTGATGAGCCACAGTCAATGTGAGTTATACCATACCGGTGGAAAGGTAGACCGTGAGAACCAATCAAGTGTTGGTGGTAAAGTTGCCGAGTTCCTTGCAGGGATGAACATTGATATCGCCTTTATCTCCTCTTCTTCCTGGAACCTAAAAGGGTTGTCTACACCTAATGAGGGAAAAGTCTGGGTTAAAAAAGCCATTGTGAAAGCAGCGCAGACAAACTATCTCATATCAGACTCGACCAAATACGGTCGTATTGGTAGCTTTCATGCGTTAGATATCGATAAGTTTGACGGTATCATCACCGACCAAAACTTATCACAAATCGTTAAAGTAGAACTTATGGAGAAAGGTTTAACTGTTCTTGATAAGCCGCGAACCGTTACACTATAAGAACCAATTTCCACATTAATGTAAGTCCCCTTTCCTCAGAGCCGGATAGCATTCATATCGCATCACGGCTATCCGTTCAAAAAAGGAAGTATCAGCATTTACTAAAAAGTGCTGCTTACATAGCACTTATGGTGTTATTTATGTGTGAGGAAATGTCACTCGTCACGACATTAGTGCAGCCTATGAAGGCTCTCAGTTTGCCGCTTATTCAATGTGTTCGCGCTTAATATTGTTGTCGCTTTGCCTTTACAGTTTATAGTGGCGGGTCCAATTGCTCGCACCGCTTTCTTCAAATTTTTTCCACAAGATGGCATTGACCAACTAATCTCATTTCCGAACAACAGTAATCAGGTGTTTATACCGACGTTAAGACATGTTTACTAAGTCTAATCATTAAAGCATGGTATAGGTTTCTACATTAGTTAGGTCTTCTTGGTATCGGGAGTAATGTAATAAGGAATTAAGCGCCCTGCTAGTACGCAATTTGTAGGGCGTTGTCTAATTAACTGAATATGCGAAATTACCAATATAATTAGTAAACACCAACCAACTGTAAGATTAATCTCACAATCCTTTGAGATATCACCATGCTATCAATTTGATAAAATACACAGAATTTTACTTTAATTTGCCACGCAATCTCAATAATTCTTTAGGGGTATCTTTTGGTCAGTCTTAAAAACTCTTACCTAGTGATTTTTCTTTCACTAGCCTGTTGGATTATTTCTGGTTATTTTGTAATGAATGACCAAATAGAAAAACAACATATTTATGCAGAACTAATCAATAAAAGTGGCAAGCAAAGAATGTTATCGCAAAAAACCGCACTAATGACGCTGCGAATTAGCAATAACAGTGATAAAGGATTAATCGAAAAAAGAAACGATTTAATCCAAATTATGGAGACTGACCATGAATTTATTATCTCTAACCTTACATCAGATGATATTGAAAAAGTCTACTTTTCCTCACCGCATGATTTAAACAAAGAAGTTGTAAACTATCTTAATCTTCTCAAAAATTCATACGTAGATGATAATACTTATATACAAAGTGTTTTCTATGCTTCATCTAATTTATTATTAAAACTTGATTTTGCAGTTAATGCTTTCCAAGAAGAGTCTGAATATGTAACAAATAAATTACAAAAAAGAGGAAGGTTCGTTTTAATTGGCTCATTATTAACCCTTTCTATTGAGTATTTTATTATATTTTTACCCATATTTAAGAGAAATAAACGCAATAAACAACGACTCAAAGAACTTAATCATGAATTAACATTTTTAATGAAAAACAACCCTGACGGCATGTTAATGTTGTCGATGAACGGTGACGTTAAAATGTTCAGTCAGATGACAAACGAAATGTTGGGTTACACAGAAGAAGAACTGAGTCAATTAACGATATTTGATTTAGACTCTCATCTAACTAAAGAACAAATAGCAGACAAGTTTACATCTTTCTCAGTGGATGATGTATCTATATTTGAAACAAAACTAAGATGTAAAAATGGTAGTATTTTTGATGCATTGATCAGTGCTAGAATCATTAGACTTAATAAAGGTGAATTTGTTTATTGTTCCATGACAGATGTATCTGAGCTAAATAAAATTAAATTCTACAGAGATATTGATACACTAAAACTAAAAATTGCAGCTCAGTCAGCGAATATGGGAATTTGGCAGTGGAACCCTAAGAATGGACAAATATATTGTGATGAACAAATGCACAAAATATTTTGTGCAGATCGAACAGACTCTTCAAAAGATGTTTATTTTTGGCTAAATAAAATCACTGAAAAATATCGAACAAACATCATAAATGAAGTTAAAAATATAGTTAGAAGTAAGACAGCGTTTCAATCAAATTTTGCTATCACTATTTGTAATGGAGAACAGAGAATCATACAATCTTCAGCGACTCCGTTATTTAATAAGAATGGTGACATTGAAACCATTGTTGGAACGAATCTGGATATCACTGATAGACAAAATCACCTGTCTAAAATCAATGAACTAAACAGACAACTGGAGCAGGTACAGGAAATCATTGAATTAGGTTATTGGAAACTCAATCACCAATCCCAAGAAATGTTTTGGTCGGAGAAAATATATTCGTTTTTTGAAGTCGATAAAGATGAATATACTCCATCTTATCTAGGTAGTTTAGACTTCATACACCCTGATGACCGTGAAATGGTCAAGAATGCACAAAACTACTCTGACGAGCCACAAAACAAGCTCAATAGCATCACATTCCGTTTAGTAATGCCTGATGGCAGAATTAAGTACATACATGAGATGGCACAAACCTTCTATGATCCGAATACTTCTGCCCTACAGACTATTGGTGCGCTTCAGGATATTACTGCCCGACGTGTATCCGAAATAGAAAATGAACGTTATCTGGAACTTATTGATCAAAACATTTTGAGTACCACCATGAGCATTGATGGCACTATCACTAATGTCTCACAAGCATTTAGTCAACTATGCGGTTATTCTAAAAACGAATTAATTGGTCACAAGCGCGACATTACTCTTCATCCGAATCTGTCAACTTCAGAACGACAGTCATTCTGGAAAATTCTAAATACAAAAGATGTCTGGCAAGGTGAAAGTAAAAACATGACTAAAACGGAGCAAGCGTTTTGGTTAACCTCTGTTTTTTCACCAATTTATGACGATTTCAATCGTATCGTTGGCTATTCAGAAATCAGCCAAGACATCACAGATCGAAAACTCGCTGAAGAGTTATCTATTACCGATCAACTTACCGGAATTAATAATCGACTACACCTTGAAAAAGTACTAGAAACTGAAATCGAAGGTATGCATAACAAACACAGTAAGCATTCGTTATTGATAATTGATTTGGATCATTTCAAGAGCATTAATGACACTTATGGTCATTTAGTTGGTGATGAGGTTTTAAAACACTTTTCCCATGTTTTAGCTGAAAATACTCGAAAAACGGATTGTGTTGGTCGATGGGGTGGCGAAGAATTTCTTGTTATCTGTCCAAATACCGACCTGAACTCAGCAATGATTTTAGCTGAAAAATTAAGATCACAAGTCGAAAAATCACAATTCCCTACGGTAGATAAAGTGACCTGTTGTATTGGAGTAGCTGACTTCAGAAGAGGAGATAACAATAAAGAACAAGCGCTGGCTCTAGCCGACAAAGCACTTTATGCGGCAAAAGAACAAGGGCGAAACAAAGTAGTTTCATACGGATCATGGTTAAAAACCGTCGAAGCGTGATCCTGCCTTAGATTTGCCATAAAAAGATAAGGTAACGACTAACTAAAAGCCCCATATTGCGAACAGCAATGAGGGGCTTTTAATTTTTACGTTGAAGTTAAAATTAACTTACTTTCGCTATGAGATTAATCCTACATCACTTCGAGATACGGTTGAATGTTTGATTTGGTAAAATAATGTCAGGTTTTTATTTTTTGCTTACTTTGCGTTAATTTCAGACACAATTAAGCTGAAGTGTTTTAGAGGTATCTTTTGCTCAATCTCAAAAATTCTTATCTAGTGATTTTTCTATCTCTAGCATGTTGGATGATTTCAGGTTACTTCGTAATGAATGACCAAATAGAAAAACAGCGTATTTATGCAGAGCTTATTAATATAAGCGGCAAGCAAAGAATGTTATCGCAAAAACTCGCACTTATGACTGCGCGAGTTGATAATACCAATGAGCAAGGATTAATTGAATACAGAAATAATTTGATCCACAATATGGAATCCGACCATGATTTTATTATTTCTAACCTTCCATCTGAACATATCGAAGAAATCTATTTTTCCTCACCGTATGACTTAAATGAACATGTGGTCAACTACCTTAATCTTCTCAAAAAATCATCAGTCGATGATGATACTTATATACAAAGTGTTTTTTATTCTGCATCTAAGTTATTGTTAAAGCTTGATTTTGCGGTGAATGCTTTTCAAGAAGAATCTGAGTACGTAACAAATAAATTACAGAAACGAGGCCAATTTGTTTTAATTGGCTCATTACTAACGCTTTCTATTGAATACTTCCTTATATTTTTACCCATTTTTAAAAGAAATAAACGCAATGAACAACAGCTAAGCGAACTTAATGATGAATTACAGTTCTTAATTAAAAACAATCCTGATGGCATGATAATGTTGTCTATGGATGGCGGCATAAAAATGTTCAGCCAGATGGCAAATGAAATGTTAGGTTACGCAGAAGAAGAGTTAAGTCAATTAACCTTATTTGATTTAGATTGCCACCTATCTAAAGAACAGATAAAAACGAATATTTCGTCGTTGTCCATGGATGAAGTTTCTATATTTGAAACAAAACTAACATGCAAAGATGGAAGCGTTTTCGATGCATTAATCAGTGCACGAATCATTACGCTTAATGGTGAGGAATTTATCTATTCTTCTACCAGAAATGTAACCGAACTGAATAAAATCAAACATGAAAGAGATATTGACACTCTAAAACTTAAAATTGCAGCTCAGTCTGCGAATATGGGGTTTTGGCAATGGAACCCATATACCAGAGAAGCTAGTTGCGATGAACAAATGCATGAAATATTTGAAGTAGACCATTCCGACTCTTCAAATAACAGCTTTTTTTGGGTCAACAAAATTTCTGACAAGCATAGAGAAAATGTTATAAATGATGTTAGAAACATTGTTGAAAGTAAGACAGCGTTCCAATCTAATTTCATTTTGTCTGCACCCAATGGGGAACAGAAAATCATACAATACTCAGCAACACCATTATTTAATGAAAATGGTGAAATTGAAACAATTGTCGGAACGAATCTGGATATCACAGAGAGACAAAATCACCTGTCTAAGATCAATGAGCTAAACAAGCAGCTCGAACAAGTGCAGGAAATCATTGAACTAGGTTATTGGAAACTCAATCACCAATCCCAAGAAATGTTTTGGTCGGAGAAAATATATTCGTTTTTTGAAGTCGATAAAGATGAATATACTCCATCTTATCTAGGTAGTTTAGACTTCATACACCCTGATGACCGTGAAATGGTCAAGAATGCACAAAACTACTCTGACGAGCCACAAAACAAGCTCAATAGCATCACATTCCGTTTAGTAATGCCTGATGGCAGAATTAAGTACATACATGAGATGGCACAAACCTTCTATGATACTAATACCTCTGCCCTACAGACTATCGGTGCGCTTCAGGATATTACTGCTCGACGTGTATCAGAGATTGAAAATGAACGTTATCTGGAACTTATTGATCAAAACATTTTGAGTACCACCATGAGCATTGATGGCACTATCACCAATGTCTCACAAGCATTTAGTCAACTATGCGGTTATTCTAAAAACGAATTAATTGGTCACAAACGTAACACGATTCTTCATCAGAATCTGTCAACTTCAGAACGACAGTCATTCTGGCAAATTTTAAATACAAAAGATGTCTGGCAAGGTGAAAGCAAAAACATGACTAAAGCGAAGCAAGCGTTTTGGTTAACCTCTGTATTGTCACCAATCTACGACGATTTCAATCGTATCGTTGGCTATTCAGAAATCAGCCAAGACATCACAGGTCGAAAACTCGCTGAAGAGTTATCTATTACCGATCAACTTACTGGTATTAATAATCGACTTCACCTTGAAAAAGTACTAGAAACTAAAATCAAAGGTATGCATAACGAACAAAGTAAGCATTCGTTATTGATAATTGATTTGGATCATTTCAAGAGCATTAATGACACTTATGGTCATTTAGTTGGTGATGAGGTTTTAAAACACTTTACCCATGTTTTAACTAAAAATACTCGAAAAACGGATTGTGTTGGTCGATGGGGTGGCGAAGAATTTCTTGTTATCTGTCCAAATACCGACCTGAACTCAGCAATGATTTTAGCTGAAAAATTAAGATCACAAGTCGAAAAATCACAATTCCCTACGGTAGAGCAAGTGACCTGTTGTATTGGAGTAGCTGAATATAAAAGTAGAGATAAAAATAAAGAACAAGCGCTGGCTCGAGCCGACAAAGCACTTTATGTAGCAAAAGAACAAGGACGAAACAAAGCAGTTTCATACGGATCATGGTTGAAAACCGTCGAAGCGTGATCCTGCCTTTGTTTTACCATAAAGAGATAAGGTAACTCTTCAGTAAAAAGCCCCATATTGCGAACAACAATATGGGGCTTTTAATTTATATATTGTTCCCATTACTATGCAGTTGATGCTAAAGCGTTTTATGCCACGCTGGATTTTTACCGAAATGATAACAACAGCAGACATAACGATTGGTAGAGAGGGTTAATAGTAGTACCACCTTTACCAAACACTAAGTTCAGTGATATACCCAAACGACTTCAAGATGCAGGATTCAGAGCGTTGTCACTGGCACAAGTTCAAGGCTTATTCACAAAGTAAGTAACGCAGTGGAATAGCGAGCTCTTTCCAAGTTATTTGACGCTGAAATCGTGTCAGTGACACGCTCCCGAAGGGCGAGTTGTCTTGGCTCACAGCCTTTGTTAACGATTTTTGATTTAGAATGACTAGATCTTCAAATCGTTGCCGCGACTGAGAACCAAGCCATTCTCGCTGAACCTAGCATCTCGAGGTTGTTTGGGTATAACTATACAAAGGAGGTAACAGCATGATTTCATTGTTAACGCACGAAAATAGCTGCACTACTTCAGGTCAAATCTCCTCGAATCCTCACCAGTCTGGTTAAGGCTCATACCCAATAACTAAAAACATCCCATAAAATCAGTTCGTTAACCCAAAATTCGCCGGTTTACTAATCTGGCACAGTTCTGGCTTGATCACTTTGCTTTTCTTGGTTTTCGGTTGTTACATAAACTACTCTATTGACAAGGGCTTGCGGAAATAAGTCAAAAACCATGGGTATCAAACTTATTCAATGGAGTGACTCATGAACAACAAAACGGACGTTCTATACATAAAGAACACGGAAAAATTTTCTTCTCACACGATGCCAAAAACGATGGTAATACGTGCGAGCTTGCTCCACTTTCTCGACGATCCCGCCAAGGTAACCGACCTCAAGCAAGCGTTTCAATACTTCGAAGACGGACTGTTGGTTATCGAAGACGGACTGATTAAAGCAGTAAAGGCGTTTAGTGAATCTGACACCGCACAGTATAGTGAGATCGTGGATTACCGAGGCAGACTTATTGTACCGGGCTTTATTGACACACACATCCACTACCCTCAGACAGAGATGATTGCATCCTATGGCGAACAGCTACTTGAGTGGCTAGAGAATTACACTTTCCCGACAGAAAAACAGTTTGAAGACAAAGCACATGCGAAAATGATCTCACGATTCTTCATCAATGAGCTACTAAAAAACGGTACCACCAGCGCTTTAGTGTTTGGTACAGTTCATCCGGAATCTATCGATGCTCTGTTTGAAGAGGCACTTGAGAAAAACATGCGTATCATCGCCGGTAAAGTCATGATGGATCGTAATGCTCCGGACTATTTACTCGACACACCAGAGTCCAGCTATCAGGATAGCAAAGCGTTAATCGAGAAGTGGCATAATCACAAACGACTTCAATACGCTATCACTCCAAGATTTGCCCCGACTTCATCGCGCGAACAACTGGCAGCTGCAGGTAAACTCAAAGCCGAGTTTCCTGATGTCTATGTGCAAACACATCTGGCTGAGAACAAGAATGAAATTGAATGGGTAAGCGCTCTTTTCCCCGAACACGAGGATTACCTTGCGGTCTACCAGCATTACGGATTAGTTGGTGATCGTTCCGTGTTTGCCCATTCGATTCACCTCTCCGACCGGGAGTGGAACGCTTTTGAGCGCACAGATTCGGTTATCGCATTCTGCCCTACCTCAAACCTGTTTCTCGGCAGCGGGCTGTTCGACTTAAAAAGAGCCGAACAAAAAAAATATTCGTGTCGGTCTGGGCACTGACGTGGGTGCGGGTACCAGCTTTAGTCCTTTCCAGACGTTAAATGAAGCCTATAAAGTGATGCAATTACAAGGCGAAAAGCTGTCGGCATTTCAAGGTTTGTACCTTGCGACGCTAGGCGGTGCTCGCGCTCTCAGTATCGACGACAAAGTAGGTAACTTTAAAACAGGCAAAGAAGCCGACTTTGTGGTCTTAAACTGGGCACCCACAGATTTGCAAAAGCTCCGCCATCAACATACGAAAAGTCTAGAAGATAAGCTCTTTGCATTAATGATGATGGCTGATGACCGAAACATAGAGGCGACCTACGTTGATGGTAAGCTGGTCTACACCTCAGCCGATCACCTAGTAACTTCATTGGTCTGAGTATCTGGTATCTAGCTAATAACAATCTTCCCCCAATCTTATTATTGGGGGAAGATTGTTATTCTGCTTCCCTGATACGGATAGACGTTTGAGGTGCTTTGTTTACGTTGAGTGTGAAAATATCAGGACGAGAGTAATGGCCTGCAACATCGAAAGAGCGTCTGGCCGCAGCCACTTTATCGGTATCAATATCACAATATATAATTCCTTCTTCCTGATGCAGCGGTGTAACTAATGTTTCACCGCCTGGTGCAATGATTGTGGAGTCCCCGCCATTAATCCATTCTTCTTTATCCGGATAGAGGGTTTCTTTTTCAGGGAAGTCATCGGGCAAATCACTGACTCTCAACAGGTTACCGCTACCGACCACATAACACCTGCCCTCTCTTGCAATATGACGCAAGCTTTCTGTCCAATCCGAACCACTATCATAAGTAGGCGCAACATAAATTTCGACACCTTGGGCGTACAGCGCATAACGAGCCAGCGGCATATAATTCTCCCAACAAACCAGTGCACCTATTCTACCTACTGGTGTGTCTATTACCCGCAACCCACTGGCATCACCAAATCCCCATACCATTCTCTCTGGGTTGGTCGGCATCAGCTTGCGATGCACATTAATCAGGTTACCCTCGTGGCACACCGTAATGTACGTATTGTATAAAGTAGTACGACTGGCACTTGAGTCACGCTCATTGATACCACACACAACGGTGACATGATGTCGCTTTGCAGCTTCATAAATCGGAACTAAGTCCTCTGAGCTTAAATCTACAGCATTGCTCATTAAACGTTGATAAAGGTTGTCTGTTGTTCCCCAGTCTTTGCCAGGCCGTAGACGCCATAACCAGACTGGATAGCCAGGAATAAAGGCTTCAGTAAACACAACTAATTCAGCGCCATTGTCAGCAGCAGATTGAATACTTTCAACCGCCAGCGCAATACTACGTTGTTTATCTAAAAAAGCAGACGCTCGTTGTACTACCGCTAACTTTTTCATGACAACACCTCCTCTAAAACTCGGTTTTATTCTTATTCCACGAACAAGTCTCTTGATGTGCAAGATCAGTTTAGGTGTGCAAAAATTAAAGCGTTACCTCTAAAAGTGCCCATTGGCTGTGCAAAATTGCACACAAGGACTGTTTGTATGAACTGGGATGATCTAAAAATATTCTTGGCTGTTGCCCGACGTGGCTCAGTGAGTGGTGCAAGTGTTGACCTTGGCGTACAGCACTCCACAGTTTCAAGGCGTCTTCGGGCGATGGAAGAAAAGCTCGGCGTACGTTTAGTTGAGCGAATTCAAGGCGGCTATGGTTTGACACTTGCTGGTGAGAAACTCCGAACGACTGCAGAACATGTTGAGAGAGAAGTACTTAACGCTCAAGATAGCTTGCTTGGTCAGGACAAGCTTTTAAAAGGTATGCTAAGAGTTACTGTCGTTCACCACATTGCCTACTCTTTATTCCTCCCGATCTTCGCCAGATTCCATGAACAATTTCCGGATATAGAACTGGAGATACAATCTTCTAATACTTACTTGAGTATGCCGCATCGTGAAGCAGACGTTGCACTAAGGGTCACGAACAACCCCGCTGAAGTACTGATCGGGAAAAAGTTAATTACATTTGCGTCTGCGATTTATGGAAGTAAAACCTATTTAGAACATTTAAGGCAAACGGGCGAGAAGCCTAACTGGATTGGTACGGAATGCTGTGACTTCCACCGCGCATGGACGAAAGAGGTTTGCCCAGAAGGAATACACAACTTCACAATTGATGACACGGGTTTAGCGCATATGGCGATAAAACAAGGTGTCGGACTCTCTTTCCTGCCCTGTTTTATCGGTGATTTTGATGACGATATAGCTCGATATGAAGATGTTAAGTTCTCCGCTTTTTACGGTTTAGATTTATGGATGCTGCTCCACGAAGATCTAAGGCACACAGAGCGCGTACGAGCGTTTCGCAACTTTGTCATTGAAGAAATTGAACAGCAGCGTGACAAATTGGAAGGCAGGTTAACAGCACTTTAATCGTGCAATATTTCATAATGACGTTCGACGTTAACCGTCACTTTACCCCAGTATGACTCTTTCACCCTTTTCTGATGTGCGTCAAAAGCCACCTCGTCGCAGAACTCTTCATATACATCAAACCGCACTGGGTTATGTGCACTCTCAGTAACGCGAAACGTAATACAGCCAGGTTCTTGCAACGTCAGGCGCGTATGGTTTTCCAGTTCACTTTTTACCAGCTCTAACTCTGATTCCGGCACCAAAATATAGCCCTTCAGTGTAACTTTCGGCATACCACTTATTCACTCAATAACTTAAAGAAATATACCGTGGCTTCCAACTCGCCACTTGAACTGCGCGCAAATTGAGGGATTTGCCCGGCTTCCGTATAACCAATTGAGCGGTACAACGTAGAAGCGATATCACCAAGTCGTGTATCGAGTACCAGTAACGACAAACCGATTTCTGCAGCCGTACTTTCCATCAGTGACATCAGTTTTTTACTTACGCCCTTCCCTCGTGCACTGGTTTTAACCATAAGTTTTTCGACTTCTCCCCGGTGCGAACCATTGGCTTTCGAGCACAGAGAAAGTTGAACCGCACCAACGACGGTATTGTTGTCGTAAGCTAGAAAAAGCTTTCTCGATCCAGCTTGAAGATCAGATTCTACTGATTGCCAGTAAGCTTCAATTTCACTACCGTCTACCGGTGTTAAAAATCCCACAGAGGCACCACTTTCGACGCAATCGTTAAGCAGATCATGCAATTGAACAAGCACACCTGAGACCGAATTTACTTCTTTTATTTCCACTTAACTTTCCTTGTTTAAATAATCATACTCAGTTCGCTTAACTACCCGAGCTATCCAATTGAACTAACTACCTTTGTTACTGTTCTGATACTTTAAAGCACATGCCTTACAAATACATGCCTTTCTTCGTTTTTCTGCAGGCATCTGAGAAAGAAGTGCTTCGGGAAACTTGATGGATGGGTCATTACACCAACACGATTTGGTGACGTCTTTATCACCTAAATTGACACAAGCGTTCGCCTGCCCGCATAAAGGGCAAGCAAGCGGATCTGGAGTGACTGTTCTGATTTTCACACTAAACCTCGCATTACGTAACGCTTACTTAAACAACATGGATGAATAAAATGAACCCAACTACTAGGCATGTATTAAAGTCCACCAGCCAAGTCCAGATAATTTCCAGTCGAAAATGATGACTTCTCTGACGCTAACCAATAAATCGCCTCAGCAACTTCTTCTGGCTTCCCGCCTCTTTGCAAAGGGATAACACTCTTTAGCCTTTCAATACGCTCAGGCTCGCCACCATCGGCATGCATATCAGTATGAATTAAACCGGGTCTGACACAGTTGACACGGATTCCCTCAGACGCAACTTCTAACGACAAACCTTTCGTTAAGGTATCTATTGCACCTTTTGACGCCGCATAATCGATGTACTCGTTAGGTGAGCCAGAACGAGCCGCTCCGGAAGAGACATTGACAATAACACCACCCACTCCGCCATGACGAGTTGACATACGCTTGACGGCTTCGCGGCAACATAAAAAGTAACTGGTCACATTGTTTGAAAGTATCGCGTTAATTCTGTCGGCAGTCATATCCTCTAAGCGCATTTGTCTTTTTAAGATACCAGCGTTATTAACCAGAACAGACAGTGTCCCTAGTTCTCGGTCAACCACAGAAAACAGTCGTTCGACATCTTCCTCGCGAGATACATCTGCCTGGACCGTAATACATTTACCGCCATTACGGGTGATCGTTTCAGCCAGCTTACTTGCTGCTTCTGAATTGGATTTATAGTTAATGCATACCGCATAACCATTATTCGCAAAAAGTTGCGCTGTCGCAGCGCCTATACCTCGACCGCCACCAGTAATGATTGCCACTTTTTGTCTGTTCATTAAACTTCCTTTTATACAGAACATGCTTCGTCTCACCAGTCCTGGTAAAGACCCACAAGATCAACAGGATAGAGTAATGCGCCACGATCACAAGTCTTATAACCAAATAACCGCTAGATGCTAAAGTCAGCGAGGGTGACGTGGTCAAAGAACCTGAGCTATTTTGGAGGTTGCGGCCATTGAATGTACGGCGTTTTGGGTTCTTCCTCCGGAGGTACAAAGGACGGGACAGCGTTCTCCGCGCTACCTAAGCTCTTTATGTACTGATAGACGGCGCTCAAATCTTCTTCTTTCATTTCGTTTAGCGCCCACCAAGGCATAGGTGGTCTGGTTTTAATTACTTTGGCTTTTGCTATCCATTCAGCTTCAGATAAGTTACCAACATACTCACGTAAGTTAACAGGGTAAGTAGTTCCCCACGGACCTCTGAAACCCATCTGATCGCCCATAAGCCATTGCGACTCTGGTGTCGTTCCACCGCTGGGAGCATATCCTGCAGTATGACAATCGTTACAGCCACCAATTTGGACGAGGTACTTTCCTTTCGCATATTCTCCTCCCATATCCTCTGAGAAAACCACAGGAGTGAAAATAATCGCCATCAATAATAGTGAGGTGTATGTCTTTCTCATCAACATAATTAGCATGCCTGTACCATTGCAAACAGGCTAATTATAGTTCTGTTAATAAAGGGACTAGTGGTTGAGGATGATAATATTATTAATTATCACCATTGAGACAAAATTCGAAAACTGTTTGGAAACGTTAGCTCTTATACTCCTCACGTTTCCAGACCATCGGAACAAAGCGGATGCCATTGATTTCTTGTTCAGAGTCAGACGCAACAAAGCCTTGTGACTGATAAAGTTTACCGCATTTACTGAGGCTCTTAATCGTATTTCCTTTGCAGTTCCTAGTGCCAGCAGTTGTTTTAGTAACAATTTACCTAAACCTTTCCCTTGATAACTGGTGTCTACAAACAGATGAGTAATGTAACTTCTCTCTCTTATCGCACCAAAACCAATCACTTGGTTGCCTTGTGTAACTTTAAAGCTCTGAAAATGTTCCCTGTCGAAAGCGGTTTGAACATCAGGCAGCACCTTAGCAGCAAAGAGAGAGCGCCCCTCTTCACTAAAGTATGGAAAAATACTCGCCTCAGAGACTCTAGCCACCAGTTCGGCTACCGCGGCTAAATCGGAATGTTCCGTTGCTTCGATAATCATCATTAAGTCCTACTTAATCTTTTTAAAATTAAGCTATATACCCAAGTGACTTCAAGATGCAGGATTCAGAGCAATGCCACTGATTCAAGTTCAAGGAATACGACGCTGTGTAATAGCGAGTTATTTCCAAGTTGTTTGACGATGAAATTGTTTCAGTGACATGCTCCCAAAGGGCCCTAATTAATCAACCACGGGGCCTTGGCTTACATACTTTGTTAACGATTTTTGATTTAGAACCACTAGATCATCAAATCGTTGCCTCATCTGTAAGCCAAGTCATTCTCGCTGAACCGGGCATCTTGAGGTTACTTGGGTATAGAGAGCGACATTTTTACAATAGTTACTTCTCTACCCGTAGGTAATGTATCTTGTGCGCCCGAGCCATCCACAGAAAAGCCAAAGTTCTCGTACAAGTTACGAGCAGGCGAATTAAAATCATAAACTTCTAGCTTTAACTCTTTATATCCAAAGCGTCGGCTATCTTCAATTACGCGAGACAATAATTCCTGCGCTATACCTTGCCCTCTAAACAATCGATGGACTTGAGTACCAATATAGCCCACATACTCACTATCACGACAAGGAAGCGCCTCCGCCGCGCCGACTATCATATCGTCGATGATTGCAACGTATTGCGGAAACTGTTCACGTTCACTCTTTTTCAGAACGGACTTAATACGCTCTTTTGGAGGAGGCGGGCTAGCGAAGAAATCACCTTCATCAAACACGCTTTGCCAGAGAGATAAAAACTATCCAAATCCGTTGGGACAATGCGTCTTACTTCCATATACCCTCTTAAATACTTCATAACAAGTTACAACATGTGTTAAGAACATCGAAACTAACACACTTAAACGTTACTCAGTTCCACAAAGTTTTTATTTTTTGATATCTGATGAAGATAAAGGCAACTTAGGTTCGGGGAAAAAATCACTACCTGCAAACAAGACCTTTCATCAATCTGAAGTAAACCAACTATTAGGAACTTTGACTGCAATCACTTGGCTGGTACAACATAATTCGTCACCAGAATACAATTCGCAGCTTACCGTCATCTTATTTTCATTAACACTTTCAATGACGGCGACTAGTTCTACATTTTGATCTATTCGTACCGGTTTTAAATAGTTAACTTCCTGTTTTCCTGTCGCGTACCAGATAACCTCGCCCGATCCAACTTCTTGTCCCTGTAACTGATACCCTTTCGCTATTGCGGTGCAAATACAATGACAGTCAATAATAGTCGAAATGATCCCACCATTTAAAAACTGAGTAGGTCCGGCACAGTGATGTGAAGATGGTACAAATGTGCAGGCGGACTTATTTTCTTCTATCCAATGGCTTTTTATCTGTAAGCCGGATGTATTATTCGGGCCGCAGCCAAAACAGTGGTTATCTGGAATCAGATCTTGAAACGCTTTTCCCTGCTGCATATCTACTCCTGAAATAAAACTCTTTATATCGGCGGATGTTCAACCAGAATGGCATCGAATTACAGCGTAAACAAGTGCGGTATTTTTATCTCAAGACACGATTCGTTTTTTAGTGAGCGATCAAAAAGAAAGCGACAGCAATTTGTCACTTTCTATATTCTATATTCTATATTTAAAGGGAGTTATTTTCTCAGCTTACGCGGAAGCATATTTTTCAGATAAGAGTGCCCGGTAATTCGGCTCATAACGACTACTGCAGCGATGTGGATGCATACACAAAAGAAGGTGATATTGACTGCTGACTCATGAACGGCTTCAATCCAATCTTCACCCCAGAATAGGTCAGTTTCCATCATATACCCGGAAATACCAGCGACTATCAAACCAGACCATATACACCAGATCATGATCGCGCCTGCGGGGTTATGTCCTTGGTGATCATCTTGCCGTGTCTGGTATACCTCTTTTAAATGTTGAATGGCGCCAGGGATAGAAGGCCGAAAAGAAGATAAACGTGCCGGTGGTTTTGCTACACAGCCCCATGCTAGCCTTATCACAACGCCCCCAATCACGATATAACCGACCCACTGGTGTATCGTACTTCCTTCCTCGGTAATGAAATAATTGACCAGAAAGAGAGTGGCAACCACCCAGTGGGTAAACTGTACAACCCGATCCCAAGGCGCTTTGTTAGTCATCGATTTCCTCTTTTACGACTGTCATGTCGACAGGGTTATAGTATATTTCAACCCGTTTTCCGCTCTGGTCATAACCGTATAGTTCATAGCACCCGGTGCGAGTTTGTTTAAACGTCTTAACTCTATAACCTTTCGATTCCACCATTTTCTGAGCGGATTCGATTGGCATCCAATTATTCTTGCTTTCTTTGGTACAAGTAGGATCTCCAGCGTAAGCGCTGAGCGAAATCATTCCTATGATCATCATTGTTGAACCTAAAAGCGTTTTGCGTTCCATATGTATTATTCCTGTTAGCAGTAAGAAAGTTTGAAGCTCACCACTAACATTAATCTTCATGACTTAAGAACCGCTTAAGATAATGGCGGCCAGTAGAAGATACTTGTTGGATAACAAAACCCTAGAGGTAAGTACTTCATTTAATCGTTAACGCTTGATTAAACTGGTTTTCTAATAGCTTATAAACATGTTCGCCGCTTCCGCTTATCCAGTTCATGACTTCTTCGTCAGGGATTAACAGCGGCATGCGATGATGAAACTCGCTGCACTGCTTATTGGGTTCTGTAGTTAAAGTGACAAGCTCTTTTCCGCCCTCTAAAGCAATGCCTGCCATGTATAAAACATTGCTCTCGCCTCGGCTAAATAAATACCTGACCTTTCTGTCTCCCTCTTCCCGCCACTCATACCAACCAGAGCAAGGTACGATGACACGGTTGAACTCAAACGCGTGAGCGAACGTTGCTTTAACTGCAACCGTTTCGGCTTTAGCGTTAATGATCAGGTTATTTGCCCATTCTGGCTGTATTCCCCAGGGTAAATCGAGCTGTTTTAACTCACCATTTTGTATACCAATGGTGGAAACGATTTGAGTCGGTCTGAGATCCTGATTGGTTTCGGTTTTAAAACTGATCCCAAGCTGCTCTGAAACAATTCGGCAAAGCGGTTCATTAATAACATTTAACCTGCCACACATATCTCACCCCTATGAATCAAGATAAATAACACCAATTATAGTTACTTTATCACTCATCATTTTTTGAACTTTACAGGCAGTATTGCTCAAGAGCTAATACCAGATAGGATTAACGACAAAAATCCACTAGCCACAACATTTAAGGTTAAATAAATAAAAAACAATGTGATTATATTTTATTTTCTCGAGATGATTTCGAATCATTCACGTAGTAAAAAAAACTTAATAAATCATTGTTATCGACAAGCTTCTTGGTTAATAATGACAAATATATACAAGTGACACTTGCAATAATTATACTTTCATTATTAGAATTAGGGAATAATGAATCAAGTATACTTTTTGAAATCATATAATAAAAGACGTGAAAGATTAGAATTATTAAACTTGATTGGCCAAGATAAATAAATGACTTTTTAATGTAATTAGTATATTTAGCTATATAAAATGACATTGTAATAATCAAATAAACTCCAGAAAGAGAACCAAACACCACCAAAAGTGGTAACTGTACTTCTCTGGAATATATACTTGCTTTAGCCCCCATGCTTACGCAAAATACAAATACAATAAGAAAAACTAAAGTTAGCGCTGTATTAGGAATATGATTCTTTATAGCATCCTTAAGTATAAAACCTAACAAAAACAATCCCAGACTTGAAAAGATTACGTCAGCATTAAACGGAAGCCCTGGAATCGTTATACTTTTATTAAATATTTGAAGATCAACATTCCACAATGAATTGAATAGGTTATAACCAAAAACATGAGCATGATTGAGATGATTATCCCTTTTATTTTTTCATTTTTATCTATATGTATAACTTTTAACAGAATTGTTGCTGATATAAAAACCAACCACAGATGTGGTAAATACCAATTTTGATACCACATTCGAGGTAAGAGAACCCCTGTACCGTATAACACACCTTTTAACTGCCATAACTCTTTATCTCCATTTAGTACTATGGCAATAAAACTAACACTTAAAAGTGTAAAAAAATAAGGTTTCAATAAGGAACTGGATTTTCTGGATAATACATAGGTAAATTTATTGTATTTATAAAAAACACCAGACAGAATAAAAAACAACGGAAGTCTAACTAAACCCATATAATCAAATATTTCTATCCAAAGCTCCTTAATCTCCGTGTGTAATAGCACAACAAGTAATATACTTATCCCTTTAGCTACATCAATGTGTGCAATGCGTTCACTCTTCATACTCAATCTTACCTAAGGTAATATCTTCAAATTACGAACAAAGTGCCTCTATATTTTTATGAGGCAGCAAGGCATTCAATTTGTCACACGTGAGCCGAGCTTAAGATTAAGAATAGACAAAATGCATAAAAAAGCATCTACACAAGGATAAAATAATAACGAAATAGAGTTTGAAATAGCGATAGATAGAGATATTAACTTACTTTTCAAATCAGAAGTATATCTGAGATGTTTTATCCTCTAATACATAACTATTTGTTTTAATGTGGATATCATTAATTCTTAGAGGATATGGTTAGACAAAAAAGCGGTTAGCTGAGCTGTACAGTACCGACTAGATATTTAGCGAGTTTCTCATAATTGACATTATTCGAATTTTATAATTTAAGCCACAACACTAAACACTTTTTGTCCAAGGCTCTGTCATAAGAACATGTCTCGAATTGTGATTAGTTAGATAGCTAAAAAACTGGTTGTAAGAGCCAAATACAAAAAAGGTTACCGAACTAATATCCAGTAACCTTGATATGTACATGTAAATAACCTTTGTTATTTCGCTAGAATCTCATTTCTCACAATCTCAGCACCGGCACTTAGTGCATTGAGTTTTCCGCGAGCAATTTCTCGGGAAAGTGGAGCCATACCACAGTTAGTACATGGGTAGAGCTTGTCTGCATCAACATATTTCAGCGCTTCACGAAGTGTCGCTGCTACCGCTTCTGGCGTTTCAATGGAGTTAGTTGCTACATCAATAGCACCAACCATCACTTTTTTACCGCGCACAAGTTCAAGCAGTTCTACTGGTACATGCGAGTTATGGCACTCCAGAGAGATAATGTCGATGTTCGATTGTTGCAGTTTAGGGAATACTTCTTCGTATTGACGCCATTCGCTACCCAACGTCTTTTTCCAATCTGTATTGGCTTTGATTCCGTAGCCGTAACAAATATGCACTGCGGTTTCACATTTCAGACCTTCGATTGCGAGCTCCAGAGCCTCTATCCCCCAGTCATTCACTTCATCAAAGAAAACATTGAACGCTGGCTCATCAAACTGGATGATGTCCACACCGGCCGCTACAAGCTCCTTCGCTTCTTCGTTCAGAATTTTAGCGAACTCTAGGGCGAGTTCTTTACGGGATTTATAGTGCGCATCGTAAAGTGTATCCACCATGGTCATAGGACCGGGTAGCGCCCATTTAATCGGTTTGTCTGTCTGTGAGCGCAGAAACTTTGCATCTTCAACAAACACCGCTTTTTGTCGGGAGACTGGCCCCACAACACTTGGCACCCTGGCTTCATAGCGGTCGCGGATTTTCACTGTCTGACGATTTTCAAAATCAACGCCGTTTAAGTGTTCAATAAAGGTGGTTACAAAGTGCTGACGAGTCTGCTCGCCGTCGCTCACGATGTCTACTCCTGAGCGTAATTGTTCCTGTAGTGCTACACGTAGCGCATCGTGTTTACCGTCAATCAGCTCTTGTCCTTCCAGTTTCCAGGGAGACCAAAGTACTTCTGGTTGAGCTAGCCAAGTCGGCTTAGGCAGACTACCTGCCGTCGAAATCGGGAATAATTTTTTCATAATATTGGCTGTTCTGTTGTCTCGTTAAGGATTAAGCATATTGAGCGGACCATTGCTCAAGAGCCGATTGATAAGGTTTGATGAAGACTTCTTCAGCAAACTTGCCCTGTTCAATCGCTAATCGGGTACGCTCTTCGCGGTCATAAACAATGTCAGTTAAAGAATGGGCATCACTCTTCAAGTTCGCTTGATAACACTCCCCTGCTGCTATGTCGGCAAAATAGATTTCAGGGCGGTAAATCTTCTGGAATGTTTCCATGGTGCTGATGGTACTGATCAGCTCCAGGTTGGTGTAATCATTTAACAGATCGCCAAAGAAGTAGAATGCAAACGGCGCTACGCTGTTTTTCGGCATAAAGTAACGAACTTGTAGGCCCATCTTCTGGAAGTATTGCTCGGTTAACGACGATTCATTCGGCTCGTATTCCACACCAAGAACAGGGTGTTCGTTGTCGGTACGGTGATACACTTTACTGTCTGAAACGCTCAGACAAATCACTGGTGCCTTGGTAAAATTCTGTTTGTAACTATCTGAATTTATGAAAGACTTGAATATGTTACCGTGCAAAAGGCCGAAATCTTCCGGTACCGAGAAGTGTGATTTACCTTTATTGTGCTCCAGTAAACGCACGCTAAAGTCGTAATCACGCACATAAGAAGAGAAGTTGTTACCTACAATGCCTTCAATTCGTTGATTTGTTTTGCGATCAACGATATAGGTTTTTAACACTTCAATGGATGGAATCTCTTCGCTCGCGTTTTCCATCTTGATATCAGCAGAGATGATTTCCAGCTCCACCGTATAACGCGCGCCCGTTGGGTTATCCCAGAAAGCCAATTCGTTGAAACGGCGGTCAATCATGTTTAAGGCGTTGCGTAAGTTTTGTTGACGGTGCTCGCCGCGAGCCAGGTTCGCAAAGTTAGTCGTGATACGAGTGTTGTCTGATGGATGATAATTTTCATCAAGACAAGTCTTTTTAATAGTAAACGTAATATTCTGAGTCATGAGCGTTATCTCAATGTACTTAAGATGAAATCAAATCCATCTTTCGTTAGTTCATGACTCATTTGTAACTGACGTGCTAAAAAAACAATAACGCAATTACTTGATGTTCAATATGAAAAAAATTCATTTTAAACTGGACTATCCCCAAGTGACTTCAAGATGCAGGTTTCAGAGCGTTGTCACTGATTCAACTACAAGGCCTTCGTTTCAAAAGAATAGCGCAGTGGAATAGCGAGAACTGTCCAAGTTGTTTGACGATGAAATGGTGCCCGGCTCATGTTACTTACTCATTTCCGGTCAACTAAAGTTCCCCGAGTAAAGTAAAACAATTTTCTAATTATAAATTTGAAACAACTCGCAGTATTGGTAAGACTTTCCCTACATTTTTATCAGCTCTCGATATCTATCCTGCTCATTTCCCACCTGTATCATAGGGGCACAAACTTTTGAATAAACAACAAAATGAAACGGAAAGAACTCGCGAACATGACCGACAAAGTGTTGAAAAGATACTTACTCTGGTTACCAGGTGTACTTATGGTATGCGCCGTTGGAACCTCTTTTATTAACCAACATTTGTTCTCAAAAAGCTTAATCGCTTCTGTTATCAGCGGTATTGAAGATCAATACATTGCGATGAGAAAAGTCGAAGTCGAAGAACGTGTTGAAACAACACTAAAAATGCTGGATGTGATTCGCCAAGGAAACGAACTGGCTGAAGATGATGCCATACCAGAAGCGCTTTTCGACAAAACAATGGCTTCATTCCAGTTGCTCAATGAAGGTAATGATGAGTACATATTTGTCATCGATCGAAACAAAGAATTCGTTGTACACAGAAACTCAGATAATTTATTCAAAAATAATGTTGATAATGATTTAGTCCACTATATCTATCAAAGCGCAATAAACGGTGTGTCCTGGGTTGAATACAGTGATAAAGCATTCAATAAACGCAGTAGTGACTCCGACGCGCAAAAAATCACCCACATTCGCTACGTTGGAGATTGGGATATTGTCTTAGGCAGTGGTGAACTTCTCAATAACATCAAGAACTACTCCGAATCTGAAGCAAAAATGGTCAAGGGTTTGATCCTTGATCAAAAATCTAACCAGAACCTGTTTCATATTTTAGTCTTCATCGTTTTTGCCGGGATCATTTATTACCTGCGTTCTATCACAGCGAAAAAGCTCTACGCATATAAATCGACAATTGAAGAAAAGCTGATTCAAATTAAACAAAAAGATAAAGAAATTGCTTTCCGCTCTCTTTACAACGATGTGACAGGATTACCGAATAGAAAAGCCACGTCTGATTATATTGATAACCTGTGCCTCTTGGACAAAGGTGAAGAGTACCAGTTACAGCTGATCGATATCGTAGACTTCCAGAAAGTGAATAATCAATACGGTTTTTCAGTGGGTGATCGCGTACTGCGCCAGGTAACCAGCGCACTGGAAGAGCTTAAAGACGAGACCATGTTTGTGGGTCACGTTTCAGCCGACCAGTTTGTGGTGATCTGTCAAAAATCAGCGGGCTCGTGTATCGACTTCGAAAAGCAAACTGAGACCTTTGAGAAGTTTGATATATGTGGCGAGATGATATCGCTACGCGTTCGTAACGCTGTCGTAAACTTCAAAAACCGAAATATTCTCGGTTCCATCATCGTACGCAATGGCGAGTTGGCCATGAAGTACGCGAAGGCAAGTAATCTGTTTAACGTAATCTATTCACCGTTCATGTCTAAAAGTTCAGAGCGTCACTTTAAGATTTCTAACCTGTTGGATTTAGCGGTCGAAAACCAAGAGTTCTACGTGCACTATCAGCCACAAGTGAGCACATTAAACGGCAAGATCATTGGCGTTGAAGCACTGGTTCGTTGGGACAATGTGGAATTAGGTAGAGTCGCGCCGCTGGACTTTATTCCTATCGCCGAGAAGAAAGGCATTATAGGCAAAATCAGTGATCTGGTTATAACCCAAGCATGTAAAGACATTCAGTCAATCAGCCCCAATGGTGAAGGTGCATTGACGTTATCTGTGAATATTTCACCAAACCAGCTCATGAGCAAAGGCTTCGTTGAAAATACAATTTCAATTATCCAAGCAACTGGTATTGATTCGAACCGCGTCGTTTTTGAGATAACAGAAGGTACATTCTTAAACGATATTCCGGGGACAGTTGCTGTCATCGAGCAGCTCAAAGCAATAGGTATTCGCTTCTCGATTGATGATTTTGGTACAGGTTATTCATCTCTCAGCTATCTGTCCAAACTGCCAGTTGATGAACTGAAAATTGATAAAAGCTTTATTAACGACTTAGTCGAAGATGAAGATGCATACAGTTTGGTCAAGAGTATCTTGGCTGTAGCAAGTATCAAACAGCTGACGATTGTTGCTGAAGGGGTCGAAACTAAAGAACAGTCGAAGATATTATCTGACCTGGCTTGCCACCTGTTACAAGGCTACTACTTCTCCAGACCGGTAGATCTTGAAAACTTATCGAAAAAAATCAGAGAAAACTTAAAAACGAAATCATAACAGCCTCTCCTTAAACCTCACTACAAGAACAATCTCTGACACTTACTATCAGTGTCAGAGATTTTTACACGTAAGATCATAATATTACGCTAACATTTTGATTATTAATGGAGGCATAGAAATTGCTTGCGCATACATTTGATATGCAACTAGATTAACACAACCTAAGTTAATATAAATTCATACATGCAAGGAGAGCATTATGCGTTTAACTACTTTAATCACTATTTTCTTTACTTTAATAAGCAATTTCGCACACGCTACTTTATTCACAGTAAACGAACAACAAGCTATTGAGAGAATTGGTCAAAGCTTTTCCTTTGAGTTCCTTGATGTCCCAACTCCGGGATCTAATGGTCAATTTTCGATCACATTAAACGGGGATTATTCCGGGTCTGACACCGAATCGTCTATGGTTAGTATTGATTTCGCAGGAGGAATTCTTGACCTTGGTGCTGGTGATAATGGCATCATTTCTAATACGATAACCGGCTTAACTTTAAACACTTATACGGTAGAGTCGTTTGCGGATAGCGATAGAGAGCTAAGTTGGATATTTAACATGTCTGACATTCTGTTAAGTACAATTATTGATGACGGGATGATTACCGCTAATGTTCAAAATGATATATCTGTTGATCCACTTAGCCTAGTCGACCCTGACTTTGTATGGCTAGGCTTTAGTTATGATGTTGCAGATCCATCTAGTGTAGAAGTTCCAGAACCATCATCTTTGTCTTTGTTTATGTTAGGGGTATTTGGTCTAGGCGCATGGCGCCGTAGTCAGTCCAAAATAAAAACCTAATATACCCAAACGACTTCAAGATGCAGGATTCAGAGCGTTGTCACTGGCACAAGTTCAAGGAAAATAACGTAGGGAATAGCGAGCTCTTTCCAAGTTATTTGACGCTGAAATCGTGTCAGTGACACGCTCCCGAAGGGCGAGTTGTCTTGGCTCACAGCCTTTGTTAACGATTTTTGATTTAGAATGACTAGATCTTCAAATCGTTGCCGCGACTGAGAACCAAGCCATTCTCGCTGAACCTAGCATCTCGAGGTTGTTTGGGTATAACATATCACCTTTCGCAGCTTGACGTTGTCATACCTTAAGTTGTTAGTGTTCACTGTGAGCTTCAAAGCTATAACAATTAAGTTTGAGCAACAAACGAACTAACGTTAAATAAAGCAAAAAACAAAGCGATCCAATTGGATCGCTTTATAAGGAAGTAATAAACAAATCGTCTGGCGACTATTTTATGGTATTAGTTCAATCAGCTACTTTGATTCAATTAGCATAATGCCTGACCCAGTGTTGGAGATTGGCGCGTGGTAGCTTCTTTGCAGGACATTTAGCTCCCCCTGCAATGTTCCGCGCATGCCAAGCCACATTATGAGTTCTGGCCCCTGAGAGCCAGCTTTTTCAACCAAATCACGAATTGTCAGCTTAGTTAGATCTTCAGGCTCATTGACAATTTTATCCATACAATACAGATCAAATTCTTTATTGATAAAGCCGGCTCGTTCTCCATCCAATTGATGTGACAGGCCACCCGTCCCGAGTACAACCACTTTGAGGTCTTTATCATAACTACGAACCGCATCACCAATCGCTTTGCCCAAATCATAACAACGTTTTGGTGAAGGCATTGGGTGCTGCTCAACGTTAATACATACAGGGATAATCTTCATATGATCATAGTGATTACCAGGCCACATAAGCTGCATGGGCACTGTTAAACCGTGATCAACTTTCATCTCCTGGCAAATTGTAATATCGAACTCGTTATCAACTAACTCGTTACAAATATGCCAGGCCATTTCTGACTCACCACGAATAGTTGGAATGGGCTTGATCCCCCACCCTTCATCGGAGTTGTGGTACTCCTCCGCAACACCAATAGCAAAAGTTGGCTTTTTATCAATAAAGAATTCCAATCCATGATCGTTATAAAAGATAATCGCAACATCTGGCTGTTTTTCATTTAACCACTGACGGACCGGAGGATATGCATCAAAAAAAGATTTCCAGTACGGCGTTTGTTCTAACCCTTCATCAATTGCTCTGCCTATGGCAGGTATGTGTGAAGTGGTGATACCACCCAAAATCTGTGCCATCGACTTATCTCCCTGCGTCCACGAGCTTTTGCTTAAACTCTTCTAAACTCATCCCTGTTTGTAGAGCACCAATGTCCTGCATATTCATCCCAAGCAATCCTGCAAACTTCGCGAGATAGTAGATGTTTCCACCTTCTTCAATAAGCTTTAAGACGTCACGATCATGTACCGCTTTCTTTTGTGCCTCTGTCAGACCAAAACGATCGCAGTATGCCATTTCATCTTCGACGAACTCTTCCCTTGCTTTGGCTTCATTAAAGGAGAAACACATTTTGTTCAAACCGTAACCTTTACGGGCCATGTCTCCGTCGAAGAATATTGTTCCTTCAACTGGTACTTCGTTTTTTACGTAAGCCATACTCGTCCCCCTTATTCCCAATAAAGTTTCATTGGGTTTTCAACTAGCAATGCGTACTGAAGTTCTGGTGTCGGTGCTATCAATGGAATGACATCGACTAAATGTCCATCATCAGGCATGTGTGATTTCATATTTGGGTGTGGCCAGTCGGTACCCCAAAGCACCTGACGTGGGAAATTCTCAACCAAGACCTTAGCGAAAGGCACAACGTCACTGTAATCTGGTGGAGTTTGAGTCAAACGTTCAGGGCAGCTTACTTTAGTCCAGATTTGAGGGTTATCTGCCAGCAACTTAACAAACTTTTGGAAATTCGGATGTTCAACACCTAAAGCAACGTCTGGACGCCCCATATGGTCAATAACAATCTGTGTATCCAGTTCAAGTAAGAAAGGAGTGATATCATCAAAATCAGCGGCTTCAAAATACACTACGATATGCCATCCAAGAGGTTTGATTTTCTCTGCAATACTTAAGAAAACTTCTTTTGGCGTGACATCAACTAAGCGTTTAACAAAGTTAAATCGCACAGCACGAACGCCCGCTTCATGCATCTGCTTCAGATCTTGCTCTGTAATGTCTGGTGATACAACCGCAACACCACGAGCAAGATCACCTGCATATTCAAGTGCATCAATTAAGGCTGCATTGTCAGTTCCGTGACATGATGCCTGAACAATAACGTTACGGCTAAAACCTAAATGATCACGCAACGCAAATAATTGATGCTTAGATGCATCACACGGGGTGTATTTTCGTTTAGGTGAATAAGGGAATTGCTCACCCGGCCCAAACACATGGCAATGCGCATCGACAGCTCCCTCAGGTGCAGAAAACTTTGGCCTACTCGGTTTCGGATGGAAAGGTAAGTAATCTTTATCCATGTTCTTAATCCTTCAGTTCTATAATTGTAAATTTTTTATAATTATTGGGAGTTGAAGTACTACGCCATGAGCTCAATGCCCAAATACAACACCATCGAATAATTTACGTGCGGTGCGTAATATTGCTGCGCTTTTCACGTTATTGTTTTCGTCTAGTTGCATCACAACACTTAGCTCTCCTGTTGGATGCTCTACACTTAATGTCATTTTGGGACTTAAAGAAAAATCGACATATCGGTTAGCTGGCGAGCCTTCTAACAAACAAGCAGTTGCCACACTTACCGCGCCCAAAACACCTATAGCATCATGACAGCGGTGGGGAATAAAAGTACGCGTATTCAGTACTCCGCCCTTAGCTGCTTTACTGACAATGCTCATTTTAGGAACGGATAACGCGGTGACATCACCTAAGTTCATCAGGCTTCCTGCTTCCAAACGAAGTTTTTCCAGTTGATCACGTAACTCACGGTTATCTTCTAACTCCTGAGGACTTTCATCACCTTTTATTCCGAGTTCTTCTGCCGCTATCACGACGACAGGCATGCCGTTATCAATCAAGGTCACATTCAATCCGTTTATTTGATCAACAGCATTACCTGTTGGAAGTAAAGCACCACAACTGGAGCCAGCGGTATCTTTAAACTCAATTTCTATCGGACTTGCAGTTCCCGGTACGCCATCAATTCGAGCATCACCGCGGTAATTAACTTTGCCGTTTTGAGTTGGAACGCGACAAACGGCAAGTTGCCCGGTGTTTTCCATGTAGACAGTTACTTCAGTAAGATCTCCAGTGATATCTACCAAACCTTTTTCAATCGCAAATGGACCAACACCAGCCAGGATGTTTCCGCAGTTTTGCTTATCAGTGACAGTAGCCTGATCAACAAACACCTGCAAAAACAGATAATCCACATCTGCACCTTCTCTTTGTGAAGGCTTCACCACAGCAACTTTAGAAGTCAATGGATTAGCTCCTCCTAAACCATCAATCTGTTTTACATCTGGCGAGCCCATCACTTCCAGCAAGAATTCATCACGCTCAGTTGATAATTGAGGTAAGTCTGAATTGAGGAAATAACCACCTTTTGAGGTGCCTCCACGCATCCATAAACAAGGTGCAGATAGCGGATAATCAGACATACTTGAGCCCTTCCTTCTCTAGTCGTCCTCGCATGTCGTAAACATCAAGTCCAAGTTCGCCATTAGCAAAACGTACACGCTTAGTTTCTTCAAACGCTTCGCGAGCACGTGCCGCTTTTAACACTTCAACCGCTTCTTCACGACGAACAACGCATACTCCATCGTCATCCGCGACAATCACATCACCAGCATTGACAACTTCATCCGCACACACAATCGAAACATTAACTGAGCCAAGCGTTGCTTTAATCGTGCCTTGAGCAAAAATGTGTTTTGACCACACTGGGAAGTTCATTTCTTTCAGAACTCTGACGTCGCGAACACCACCATCGATGATCAAACCGACAACACCACGAGCTTGTGCTGAAGTGGCAAGCAGATCACCAAAGAAACCATGATTGGAAGGAGACGTTGGTGCAAACACCAGAATATCTCCCGGCTTACATTGTTCAATCGCTACGTGAATCATCCAGTTATCGCCCGCAGCACCCGAAATCGTGACAGCAGAACCTGCTACAGCAACGTCGCTATAAATTGGGCGCATGTAATCTGCAAGTAACCCCTTACGACCCTGGGCTTCATGGACGGTTGCAACACCACATTCAGCTAAACCCTTTATGGTTTCTTCATCTACTCGCTCGATGTTTTGTACGACTACATTTTTCATTTCAAATTTCCTGTTTGTTTTAAGCTTGATTGAGTAACGAATCTAAGCGGCTGAATACTCGGCGAGCATTGCCTGAGAAAATTTGTTGTTTTTCTTTATCATTCAACTTAGTGTTCGCATCGATATAACGTTTGGTGTCATCAAAATAGTGACCAGTTTCTGGATCGATTCCTCGAACAGCACCGATCATTTCTGAAGCAAACAGAATGTTTTTCACCGGCAACAAATCAAGTAGCAAGTCGATTCCCTTTTGATGATAAACACAGGTATCGAAGTAAATGTTATTCAGCACTGATTCTTCTAATGGTGGTAATCCCATATCTTGCGCAATGCCACGGAAACGTCCCCAGTGGTAAGGCACCGCGCCACCTCCATGAGGGATAATGATTTTTAGTTCTGGGAAGTCTTTAAATACATCAGACATTAAAAGTTGAGAAAAGGCGGTGGTATCAGCACCTAAATAATGAGAACTAGTCGTATGGAAACAGCTATTACATGCAGCACTTACGTGAATCATGGCAGGAACATCAAGCTCGACCAATTTTTCATAAAGTGGGTAAAAGCTACGATCGGCTAAAGAGGCATCTTTCCAGAAGCCACCTGTGGTATCCGGGTTTAGATTGCAACCGATGAACCCCATTTCTTCAACACAGCGAACTAATTCAGGAATAGACTTGCTTGGTGTCACACCCGGAGACTGAGGAAGCTGAGCAACCGGAGCAAAATTATTAGGATAAAGATCACACACACGACGAATTAACTCATTTTGGTGCTCTGTCCAGTAACGGCTAGTATGTTCATTACCGATATGGTGTCCCATCCAACTCGCACGTGGAGAGAAAATAGTTAAATCGGTACCGCGATCACGCTGTAAGCGTAGCTGATTATTATCAATACTTTCGCGAATTTCATCGTCACTGATATGCATAACGCCTTTCTCACCTTTGTGAGTCGGGTCGTTCATCAAAGCGGCTTTTTGGTTATCTCTGTATTCCCCAACTTGTGGAGGTGTCGTTGTGTAGTGTCCATGGCAATCAATGATCATACTTTAATCGTCCCTTGTTTCTGATCCATTCAAACTTTAATGCGTAGGGTCACAGTATTTACATTGAGTTAACTTTTTGCCATTTCATTTTGAAACAATGCTATTGGGTTTTGATATAGTCAATAACACCAAATCAATAATTTTGCGCATACCATGAAAAAAATACCAAACTTAAGACACCTGGTTGCTTTCGTAGCTGTGGTTAAACATGGCAGCATAAATAAAGCTTCAGAGAATATCTTCCTATCACAACCAGCCATCACTCAAGCATTGGCTAAAATTGAAAAGCAGCTAAAAACAGCATTGTTTGAGAGAAAGACCGACGGTATGAGTCTGACTAAAGAGGGAGAGATATTTCACTTCCGCGTTGAACGAGCGTTAAACATCTTAGGCCAAGCGGTTAAGCGTAGTTATAACCTAGATAAGAAGACTTCCAGCTCTCAAACTGCAAGTTTGTTTGCAATTACTATCACTCAACTTACAGCATTAGTCGCTGTATCTGAGGCACAAAATTATTCAGCTGCCGGCAGAAATATTGGTACATCTCAATCTTCTTTATACAGAGCATGTAAAGATCTCGAACAATACTTAGGTACCGTACTGTTTGAAAAAACCAGTTTGGGTGTCAGCCCAAGTAAAACAGCCCAAAACTTAAGTAGAGATGTGAAGCTTGCTTTTAATGAAATTAATCAAGGTATTGCGGACATCAATGCCAACAATAACATCAGCTCAGGTAGCATTATCGTTGGTAGTTTACCGCTTGCAAGGACGTGTATTCTTCCTCAGGCTATAAACGAATTCACTGAAGAATACCCTGACTTTAACGTCAGTGTTATTGATGGCCTTTATGAAGATCTTCTCGATCACTTGAGAAAGGGAGAGATAGACGTTCTTGTTGGAGCACTAAGATTTCCCGTCCCCTCTTACGACATACACCAAGAAACGTTATTCTTTACATCAAACGTTATTCTCGCCAGAAAAGACCACCCTCTTTGTAAAATGAAAACACCTGTCACACTAGATGATTTGAGCCAGTATGGCTGGGTAATATCGCGAATGAATACACCGGGAAGAACCATGTTCGAGCAGATATTTGCGAGCAAGGAACACCCATTACCAGTTCAAATAATTGAAGCCAGTTCACAAATGCTGGTTCGCGAAATTCTAATAGGCAGCAATAAGTTAACGATGCTTCCTAAGCACCAAGTGCACCGTGAACTTAGCGAGCAGCTATTTGATATTGTTGACTACGATTCCAATCAAAATAAGCGTGCCATCGGTATTACTATTCGTAAAAGCTGGCAGGGTACGACACCTCAGGAAGCCTTCATTTCTACCATAAGAAAAATAGGGTTATCTCTAACAGAGATATAATAAAAATATATAGCCAATTGAACTTTGGCTATTCAAATTTTGAATAGCCAATATTAAATTCTAATTTTCCCTATCTCAATCATCTTGCTAATGTTTTGTTAGCAAAAATTTACAAGCAATTAAAACAAACTCTGAAATAAGGGACATGTATGCCAAAGATTTCAAGACTTGCTTTTATCGGTTTTGGCTATACAGCACAGTCAATACTTGGGTTGGGGCTTAACCGGCCAGATAGGGTTATAACAGCATTTGATCCTTTGGCATTAGAGGCGAAAACATGTAAAGAACAATTAGAGAGATACATCGTGTGTGGGGTTCAAGGTTGTTTATCTGTATCAGATGCTGTTAATAGCGCTCACTTGGTTTTGATTTCAGACAGTAGTACAGATTTAAATCCATGGGTTAACGAGTTAGAACAACTTATTAAACCAGGACAAATAATCGCAGACTTAAGAACACCAGATAAAGCAAAGAAGCGACTAAAAGACGGAGTGGAAAACTTAAAAGGAATCTATATAGAAGGGGTGTTGAGCAGAGAAAACAACAGATTCTCTATCGATAGCAAACAAATGTCTACACTCAAAGATATTTTTAAATCACTGGATTTCTTTCCAAGTAACATGATCTTAAATGAATCAAACTGACTAGCAGAACTCAGTAAACAAAAGGAAACGTTATGAATATTTGTGTGGTAGGAGCCACTGGCGCATTTGGTAATAAACACCTCGACGCTCTTAAACAGATTAATGACGTCACGGTTACGGCCTTGGTTGGAGCAGAAGCTGACAAAATGGCTGTGCTAGGCGAACAATATCCAAATGCGGCTATCTGCCATAGTTTAAGCGAAGCATTGCAGCTTGATACTGTTGAAGCCGTCATCCTTGCGACCCCAACTCAGTTACATGCCAGCCAGGGCATTGAATGTTTAGAAGCGGGTAAACACGTATTAGTTGAAATCCCTATGGCAGATAACATTGAAGATTCTCGCCGTTTAGTGGAGACACAACAGCGCACGGGACTAATTGCGATGGCTGGACATACTCGTCGTTTCAACCCTAGCCACCAGTGGATTCATAACAAAATAAAGGCGGGTGAGCTCCATATCCAACAGATGGACGTTCAAACTTATTTCTTCCGCAGAACAAATACTAACGCCAAAGGTGAACCTCGCACATGGACTGACCATCTGCTTTGGCACCATGCTTGTCATACCGTTGACCTTTTCCAGTATCAAACCGGAGAAGAATCCAGCCAGTTGCAAGCATTGCAAGGCCCTATTCATCCAGATCTCGGAATCGCAATGGATATGAGTATTGGTATGAAAGTGCCTTCAGGTGCTATTTGTACTTTATCTTTATCCTTTAACAACGATGGTCCATTGGGTACTTTCTTCCGCTATATCTGTGAAGAAGGCACTTATATCGCAAGATATGATGACCTGTTTGATGGCTATGATAACCAAATTGACCTGTCTGATGTGGCGGTTTCAAACAATGGTATTGAACTGATCGATCGTGAATTTATTTCAGCAATTAAGGAAGCTCGTGAACCAAACTCTTCCGTAGCTCAATGTTTGGGGGCTATGGAAACATTACACAAATTAGAACAACTATTAGAAAGTAAATAGTTGCTAGCTCCCCCTACAACGCTGGCTATGAATAACAATTTATAAACAACTGAAACAAAAATGCAGCCAACCCGGTACAAGTAACCCCCTTGTCCAGGTTGGAAAATACATCAGTAACAAAGTACGGATACGAACATGAAAAAGATGAACACGCTTGCCTACGCATGCGCACTTGGTGCAATGCTATCTGCTGGAGCAGCTTCTGCTGCAGATGTAACCCTTCGATTCGGTCACTTTTGGCCAGCGGTCTCCGCTGCACAAAAAGATATCTTTGAAAACTGGGCTAACCAGGTAAAGAAAGATTCAAACGACCGCATTAATGTAGAAATTTACGCGAGCGCTATGCTGGCTAAGCCACCAGCGCAATACGACGCAGTAACTCACCAAATTATCGATGTTACAGCAACAGTACAAGGCTATACAGCAAACCGCTTCCCACTGACACAAGTCGTTGAGCTTCCGGGAGTGGTTAAAAATGCCGCACAAGGTTCTTGTGTGATTCAAACACTTTATAACGAAGGTTTGATTTCATCTGAGTACAAAGATACTAAACCTCTGTTCTTATTTACTCATGGTCCGGGCATGCTGCACACCAAAGGTAAAAGAGTTGAAAAACCTGAAGATTTAGCAAACCTGCGTATCCGCCGTCCTACCTCCGTAGTAGCAAGCCTGCTTGAGAAATCAAAAGCTCTACCAGTTGGTATGCCAGCGCCAAGTTCATACCAATCAATGCAACGTGGTGTAATCGATGGCGTCGCTCTTCCTTGGGAAGGCGCAACTGTATTTAAGATCAATGAGCTTGCTGATAACCATACCGATATCGGTGGACTTTACTCTCTTTCTTTCATCGTAACCATGAACAAAAACGTCTATAACGGCCTAGATGCTGAGTTAAAAGCCGCGATCGACAAAAACTCTGGTATGGAGTGGTCTATTAAATCAGGTCAATCTTTTGATCGCCTAGACGAAAAAGGTTTGGCTGAAGCCCAGAAATTAGGTCATGACATTGTTGAAGTTAGTGATGCAGATATTAAAGCTAACTGGAAACCAATGCTGGATGAAGTAACAAAAGAATACATCAGTAATCTGGAAAGCAAGGGCCTCCCGGCACAAAAAGTTTACGACCGCGCTATGGAGCTATCCGGCTCAACATGTGCAAACCCTGCTTAAACGTATGATGTTGGGAGTTACCTTATGACTGTACTCAAAAACTTCATCAATCGAATTTCATACACCATGCATACGTGCAGTGGAGTACTGCTGATTGGAATGATGTTAGTCACATTAGTAGATGTAGTGACACGTACACTATATGGTTTAAGTGACGGCAACATCGCCTTCACTTTTATAGGTGGTGTAGAGCTAATTAAGTATGGGCTACTATTTACTGTACTTTTTACTTTGCCCAGTCTGTCGGTGACTCTCAGGTTATCGTTGACCTCTTTACCGAGCAGATGTCTGAGAGAACCAAAGTCTATCTAGAGTCTTTCTACTTGCTTGGTTTTGCACTACTTGGTGCAGGTATGACCTATCGTTTTTATCAAGCCATAGAGGGCGCGGTTCTTAGCGGCGAAACAACACAAGACTTAATGATTCCAATGCCTTGGATTTATCGAGTCGTTGTTCTCGCTACTGCTATGCTAACGCTACGTTGCCTGATCTTAACTTGGGATCTCATCCGCAACCATCATCAAACAGAAGAAGGAAAACCCAACAAACCTTCTTCATCACAAAATTCCCATCAGCAACGTAAAGAGGTGGCGTAATGGACGCTTCAATGATCGGCTTTATTTGTATTGCAGTCATGCTGATTCTGATTGCTTTTAGAGCCCCAATTGCCCTTTCAATGGCGGCAACAGGTTTCATCGGGTTTACCTCCATCGTAGCGTTCCAACCTGCGGTTGCAATATTGGATAGTGCACCATTTGATGCATTATCAAACTACAGCTTCAGCCCTATTCCTATGTTTATTCTGATGGGAGTATTTGCTTCAAAAGCACGTATGTCTCAAGAACTATTCCATGGTGCTAAAACTATGTTTGGTTCATGGCGTGGAGGGATGGCACTTGCAGCAGTAACATCTTGTGGTATTTTCTCGGCAATTTCAGGTTCATCTCTGGCAACGGCTGCAAGTATGTCTCGCGTTGCTCTGCCGGAAATGAAAAAGAACGGATATTCTGCAGGACTCGCTGCAGGCACACTCGCTGCAGGCGGTACTTTGGGCATCATGATTCCGCCTTCAATTGCGCTACTTCTATACGCATTGATCACTGAGCAATCTGTAGGTGATATGTTTATCGCGGGTGTCATTCCAGGTCTTCTGGGTTTAGCACTATACTGCGTTGCAGTTGCTGTAACCGTTTGGTTATTCCCTCAACTTGCGACACCTGGCGAGAAAACGACATTGAAGCAAAAAATCGTTGGTTTAAAAGGCCTTCTGCCATTTAGTCTGATTTTTGTTTCAATCATTACAGGTATTTATGCTGGCTTCTTTACTCCCACGGAAGCAGCAGCAATTGGTGCGTCACTGACCATGTTCATCGCCTTTGCTCGCGGTATGACATGGGAAATGTTTAAAGAAGCTGTGAATGAAACCTTATCAATCTCTGCGATGATTTTCTTTATGATCGTCGGTGCTGAAATCTTTGGCTTCTTCTTATCTGTTTCACGTATTTCCTATTCACTGGTCGATTTCGTTAATAGCTTAAATCTTTCGCCTTACATGGTGCTCTTTGCTGTTCTCATGCTGTTTATTCTACTGGGTTGTGTAATGGACAGTATTGCAATGCTACTACTTACTGTTCCTGTCGTGTTCCCACTGATTCAGGCTGCTGGTTTTGACCCTATTTGGTTTGGTATCGTTGCGGTAATTACTGTTGAAGTGGGACTGATTACCCCACCAGTTGGTATGAATGTATTCGTCATTAAGTCGTTAGATAAAGACCTCAATATCGGAGAAATATTCAAAGGCGTTATCCCGTTTGTTTTGTCTGATGTTGTTCGTCTAGGGCTGTTGATCGCTTTCCCATCACTTGCACTAGCTTTCATTCCACATCATTTCTAGGAGCATAGCGCATGAAAATACTTTCTACTCAAGTTGCTATCATCGGTGCTGGCCCTTCCGGACTTCTGCTCGGTCAGCTTCTGGCCAAACAAGGTATCGATAACATCATCATTGAACGTACCTCAGCAGACCATGTATTGGGACGAATTCGTGCTGGAATTCTGGAACAAGGTTTTGTTGATTTACTTCGTGAATCTGGTTGCAACCAACGCTTAGATGATGAAGGAATCGTCCATCACGGTTTCTACATCAGTGTTGAAGGCAATAAAAGCTACATAGATATAAAATCTCTGACAGAAGGCCAAGTTGTAGCTTGTTACGGCCAAACCGAAGTCACCAGAGATTTGATGGAAGCTCGCAAAGCATCGGGCCAGCAAAGTTTCTACTCTTGCCCAGTCAGTGAAATTGATAACCCAGCCGAAGGAAAGGCTTCGGTATATTTTGAACATGATGGTGAAGCTTACCAGATCGATTGTGATTTTATTGCCGGCTGTGATGGTTTCCACGGAGTGTCTCGTCCGAGTATTCCATCGGAAATCCGTACCGAATATGAGCGCGTGTACTCATTTGGCTGGTTAGGTCTGTTAGCAGATACACCGCCGGTTTGTGATGAACTGATTTATTGTAAACACTCGCGTGGTTTCGCCTTAGCAAGCCAGCGCTCTGAGACTCGTTCTCGCTACTACCTTCAAGTACCTAACACGGAGAAAGTAGAAAACTGGAGCGACGAAAAGTTCTGGGAAGAATTAAAACGCCGACTACCAGAAGAAGAAGCACAAAAGTTACAAACCGGTCCAAGTCTAGAGAAAAGTATAGCGCCACTACGCTCGTTTGTTTGTGAACCAATGCAATACCGACAGTTATTTTTAGTCGGTGACGCTGCTCACATTGTTCCACCGACAGGTGCAAAAGGCTTAAACCTGGCTGCTTCTGACGTGGCAGCACTTTATCAGGTGCTAACGGCCTTCTATGGAGGACAACCGCGTGAAGTCCTCAACCAGTACTCTGAAGTTTGTTTACGCCGGATTTGGAATGCTGAACGGTTTTCATGGTGGATGACGAACATGCTTCACCACTTCGACGATGAAAACAAATTCCAACGCGCATTCGTTGAAAAAATGGCGGATTCTGAACTCGAATTCTACTTGCAAAATGAAGCGGGAATGAAACTTATCGCCGAACAATACGTAGGACTACCCTACGAGCAAATAAAATTATCTACCCAACACAATGCATATGATGATGCAATAAAATAGCCCAAGAAAACCTATAAAATACATAAAAGGACCCTACAACATGGCCAAATTGATCGGAGGCATTGGAGCCTCACATTCACCGACTATTGGTTACGCCAAGGATAACAATAAAGATAATGACCCAGGCTGGAAGCCAATCTTTACTGGTTTTCAAGTCGTTCAGGAATGGGTTGAAAAGCAACAAGTTGACGTGCTTTTCATGATTTTTAACGACCATATCACTTCTTTCTTCTTCGACCATTATTCACCCTTTGCACTAGGCGTAGACGACGAATATCGACCTGCTGATGAAGGTGGCGGTGCTCGTAACTACCCAGCGGTAAAAGGCCATGTAGAGTTGTCACGTCATATTGCACAATCTCTGGTTGCGGATGAGTTTGATATGTCTGTGTTTCAGAAAAAACCATTAGATCATGGCTGCTTTTCTCCCCTGTCAATGATTTCCCCACAAGCGGATGGTTGGAATGGAACAATCGTACCCCTTCAAGTAGGCGTATTACAGTTTCCGATCCCTAACGCTAAACGTTGCTACAAGTTAGGCAAGAGTCTTCGTAAAGCCATTCAAAGCTTTCCAGACCCGGACTTAAGAGTCGCTGTAGTCGCAACTGGAGGCTTGTCACACCAAGTTCATGGCGAACGCTGCGGCTTTAATAACATAGAGTGGGATCAACGTTTCTTAGAACTTTTAGAGCACGCTCCTGAAGAACTTGTTCAGATGCGCTTAGCTGAGTATGCAGAACTTGGTGGTATGGAAGGTGCTGAAGTAATAATGTGGCTAATTATGCGCGGGGCGTTGTCGGACAAAGTAAATAAGGTGCATAGTGCTTCTTATCTTCCTTCCATGACTAATATCGCTACAGTTATCTATGAAGATCTTGGTGATACTCCGACCGAAAGTGAGGTAGAACAGTATCTCAAACATGTAAATCATGAGCTTGTTGGAGTTGAGAAACTTGAAGGTACCTACCCGTTTGATCTGGAACGTGCTCATAATGCATATCGTCTTAACGACTTCTTACACCGTTTAATCGAACCTGAACATAGAGAGCGCTTCAAATCTGAACCTCAAGCTTTGTTTGAAGAGTTCTCTCTAACAGCCGAAGAACAAACCATGGTGAAAGAGCTGCAATGGATAGAAATGATCCGCTACGGAGTGAGTTTCTTCATGCTTGAAAAACTCGGAGCTGTTGCAGGTGTTCCTAACCCACATATCTACGCCTCAATGCGCGGTGAAGACATAGAAACATTCCAGAAATCCCGTAATGTTTCTATGAACTACTCTGTATCTGGCGGAAAGTAAACATTAGCTAAAAACCCAAACACAGATTAGTTTAATTGAACTGTGTGCACTATAGGCTCCGGTCAACTGGGCCAGGAGCCTACGGGCCGAGAAATTTAGAAAGAACTTACTGGTGAAACAACCGAATACAGCTCAATTTAGAACAACACAGCTACGGAATCTTACTATGCAACAACGGAAAATTGGCCAGTTTGAGTGTAATCCGGTTGGTCTGGGATGTATGAACCTCTCTCACGCGTATGGAACGCCACCAGATGAGAAACAGAGTATTCATTTACTGAATCAGGCATTAGATCTCGAATACAACCACCTTGATACCGCAACGCTTTATGGTGATGGTGCCAATGAAAAACTTGTCGCCAAAGCCGTTGGGCATAGAAGAGATGAATATGTGTTAGCCAGTAAGTGCGGCATGTTCATTAATGCGCAGGGTAAAAAAGAGATCAATGGCCGTCCCGAAGCACTGCGTAAAAATATTGAGAATAGTTTGCAGCGCCTCAATACGGACGTTATTGACCTTTATTACCTTCATCGCTGGGATAAAACCATCCCTGTGGAAGACAGTGTTGGTGAGCTAAGCAGGCTGGTCGAAGAAGGCAAAATACGCGAAATCGGTTTGTCTGAAGTATCTGCCAAGACACTGACACAAGCAGCCAAAGTTCACCCTATTGCTGCAGTACAGTCGGAGTACTCACTCTGGACACGCAACCCAGAAATCAAAGTACTTGAAGCGTGCAAAACGCTCGGCACTGCTTTTGTTGCGTTTAGTCCTCTGGGGCGCGGGATCTTGACAGGTAAGATCGATTCGCCGGCTAATTTTACGCCTAAAGATATCCGTCGTAATATGCCTCGCTTCGATAGTGAACATTTCGCACACAACCAACACCTGGTTACTAAGCTTGCGCAGTTGATTGAGCAAGAATCAGATTCAGAGCTGAGCAAGGCAAGTCTGGCTAGTATTGTTCTGCGTTGGGTTCTGGATCAGCAAGATAATATTCATGTGATTCCGGGCACGACCAGCCTTACTCACCTTGCAGAGAACATATCTGCGACTTCTGTAAATTTATCTAGTGACCTGTTAGAGCAAATGGGGCAGCTTATCAACAGCAATAGCGTATCCGGTACTCGCTATAACGAAGCTCAGCAGCTAGAAATCGACACCGAAGAGTTTAGTAACAACGCTGCATTAACTGCATAATCTTCAATGACTTTCGCAAGCCCACGCTTCATTCAATGTCACTCACTTAGGAATGCTAACTGTCATCCTGAACAGCGACGAAGGAGCGTGATTCAGGATCTTCTATCCAATCGCGTTGTTGTCAAAGCTGTTCCTATCTCTTTTCAGCGCGCTGGTATTAGATTCCTAGTCTCGCTATGGCTCGCTGGAATGACCCGGTAAAAACCTGCACCTTGAAGTCATTTAGGTATATGCTCATAGGAACTAGAAAAACCGGAGTAAATCATGCTGATTACATTTCGCAGTAAAAGCCATGCTAATATCATTATGTTCGGCGAAGTTGCCCTCAATTTGATAAAAATGATGGGACACAGTGGTACCGTTCCCGGAGCGATCATTGCTCAGGATATACCTGAAGCCCTCGACAAATTGACCGCTTCACTGAACAAAGCAGCAGAGCTGGAGAAAAACACTGCACAGGACGTCGTCGATGATGACGAGCAGTCAGAGCCTGTTGTATCCGTAGGACACAGAGCGATGCCGTTGGTTGAGATGCTTCAATCAGCCATCAAAGACCAATGCGACGTCATGTGGGACAGTCAGTAAACGGTATCACTAGCTCAAAAGCATACCCAGCAGGCACAAAAGAAACTTCTGTTTAATAAAGGTTTGTTTCACTCAGCCTGCTGTGAAGGTAATCCACCAGCACTTTTAGCTGACGAGGGATAAACCGAGATTGGGGATACTGAGCGACAATCTTTCCCTGATAACTTCCTTCAACTTCCCAGTCAGGAAGTAGCTCAACAACAGCGCCTGATTTAATCAAATCAACAATCGTAAACTCAGGAAAAATTGATATACCCATTCCTCTTAAAACAGCATCTTTACGGATCTCGGTATGATTAACCGCAAGACGACTATCAATATTCACGGAATGTACATCGCCCTTTTGATTAAACGTCCATTTCCTGTCGCTTGGGCTCTCCCCTAACCGTATACATTGATGTGCAGACAGCTCCCCCGGGTAATTCGGATAACCGAATGTTTCCAGATAATCAGAAGTGGCGCAAATACGTAATCGGTTAGTCCCTAACACCTTAGAGACTAAGCCCTCCACGGGCTTATCGGTGATATGTATGACCAAGTCTACTTCATGTCCGACAGGATCAATAAAATGGTCTTCTACAACAAAGTGAACAGAGACTTTTGGATACTCTTGCAAAAAGTCCAAAATCAAAGGTGAAAGTACCTGGTTAGCAAAAGCTCTCGGAGCTGCAATCCTGACTTCCCCGGCAACTTCGTTTTGAGATGAAAAAGCCGCGTCAGTCGCTAAGCGTGCAGATTTCAGCATGTCTACACACAAACCATGAATCTCTTCTCCCGCGATGCTCAACCTCATATTTCGGGTAGTACGCTCAAGGAGCTTTTGAGACAACGCATCTTCCAGCTTGGCGATAGAGCGACTTACAGATGAAGGGGCTACACCAAGTCTTTCTGCCGCTTTTGAAAAACTGCCCTCTTCGATAACCACAACGAAAACCGCCATCTCCGGTAGTAAAGTGATGAGCTTATTTGTGTCCACAGCGCAAAAGTCCTTTCCAAATACATACATTGTTTCGTTTAACGTACTAGTGGATATTAACTGAGTCAATTCAGGAACCATTTAATAAGGAAAAGATGTGGCGAGTGTTGCTCTCAGAAAAAGACTTTCATTGATTAAATTGCCCGAGCTGCTGCTCCTGCTGGTCGCTATCGTATGGGGAGCGAGCTATGGACTCACTAAGAGTGCGATTGCCTATACAACCGTATCGATTTTTCTCACTATCCGCTTTGGATGGACGTTTTTACTTTTACTCCCTGTGATGGTCAGAGATTTCCGTGCGAATAAAAACAGAGACTGGCCAGTAGCGCTGCCAACAGGGCTTATTCTGTCTGCTATTTTCTTTTTCGAAGTCTATGGTGTCAGTCAGACAACCGCTTCTAACGCCGCGTTCCTCATCAGCTTAAATGTGATTTTTACGCTGGTTCTGGAAACCTTGGTTGGTCGCAGAAAGCCAAACCGCGAACTCATCTGGTTGTCATTATTCAGTACTATCGGTGTGCTCCTGCTGACTTATAACCAAAACTTCAGCATTGCACTTAACGGCGGGGATATATGCATTCTGTGTGCAGCCGCTTTGCGGGCAGTCATGGTAATTACGACTAAAAAACTGACTCATGGCAAAGCGATCTCAAATACCACTTTAACTTGTATACAGTCTTTGGTTGTTGCACTTAACGCCTTCCTAATCAGCATCGTAATTTCTGAGCCTTCTCAGCTCTTGCTCCCACAATCGAAGGACTTTTGGCTCATCACGTCTTTTCTGGTGCTGTTCTGCACCCTGTTCGCTTTCTACGCCCAAAATTATGCGGTTCGTAAAATTTCTCCGACGAAAGCATCGTTACTAATGGGCAGCGAACCTCTGTTTGGCGCTATATTCTCAATACTTTGGTTGAATGAGGCATTAACCAGCGTCCAATGGTTGGGAGCAGCCATTCTTCTTATCGCAGTACTAAACGCATCTGTGAGCAAAGTCGGTGATGAAATAACCTGAGCCTCAAAGTTAAATAAGTAGAACCGAGAACTCAGCTTGGCATTTCCATACACTCATCAGAACAAGCCTCTGACTGGTAGTACTGTTCTAACCACGCTACGGGTTGAGGCTTATTGAAATAATAACCTTGCAGCAAATCGACACCGAGTTCATCCAAGCAATGAGCATGCTCGGAAGTCTCTACACCTTCTGCGACGACACGATAGCCCAAGCTTCTTATCATCTGAATCATGGTCGAGACAAAGTCCAGGCTGGATTGGTCTTTGACAATATCAGCAATAAACGATCGATCGATTTTTACTTCACTCAATGGCAGTTTTTTCAATAACGATAGAGAGGAATAACCGGTCCCAAAATCGTCCAGAGAAATAGTAATACCAGCCACTCTGAGTTTATTTAATGACTGCACACACAAATGGTAATCAGTAATCAGCGCTGTTTCAGTAATCTCCATACAAAACATAGAAAGCGGCAAACGATGGTTGAGGATCGTCTGAATAACTTCATCGGCGAAACAACGGCGTACCAACTGTTTTGCACTAATGTTTACCGAGATATGGCTCATCGAACGTAGCCAGGATGATTGCTGCACATCACGACAAACCCGGTTAAAAATATGCTCACCAAGCTGAGTGATCATCCCCGACCCTTCAGCGACTTGTATGAACTGATCAGCTGGCACATACCCCAGTTCATCAGAATGCCAGCGGGCAAGCGCTTCTACTCCAATCACCTGCTGAGTTCTGTTACAGATCAGTGGCTGGTAGAAAACTTCGATTTCTTGTTGCTCTATCGCGCGGTTTAAATGGTGTTCAAACTTCATCAAACTTTGCGTTTCGACTTCCATGGTGTTGTTATAAAGCACCACTTTGCGCCCACCATCTTGCTTCGCCTGATACATAGCAATATCAGCTTTTTTGACTAATTCTTCAGGGCTAGTGCCATCGAACGGGTAGAATGAGATACCTAAACTGCCTTGTCCTACCAACTCGATTTCGTCATGAATCATCGGCTTTTCTATCGTGCGAAGTATAATGCTGGCGATTTGGTTAGCCTGCTCTACATTACTGATATCACAAAAGAACAGAAACTCATCCCCGCCAAGGCGAGCGATGGTATGTGGTTCAGACAACACACTTTCAAGCTCTCTGGTAATGTGACACAAAAGCGCATCGCCGACATGATGCCCAAATGAATCATTGATCATTTTGAACCGGTTGAGATCCATCAACATGATCGCTCGTGGTCTGCCCGGATTGGTACGAATATGCTCAACAATGTCTTCCATGACTTTACGACGGTTAGCAACACCGGTCAGAGAGTCGAAGTAAGCCATGTGATGAATTTTAGCTGCGCTTTCTCTCTGCTCTGTCACATCCGTCATCGAGCCGATAAAGCGTACTGCTTTGCCCTTCGCATTACGTACTGCGGAGCCATTTGCCTGTACCCAAATGTAGCGATCGTCGTATCTGCGAATACGGAATTCGGTCTTGAACGGAATATCATCTATCAGGTGCGCATGGATATTATTTTCAAGCCTTTCAATATCTTCAGGATGGATAAACTGAAATAGCTGGTCACAATCAATAGATTGCTCATCGGATAAGTTTTGGCTGCCCAACATATTCACTAAGCGACTGTTCCAGCGAAGTTGATTGTTCAACAAATCCCAGTCCCAAATACCGTCATTCGAGCTGTTAGAAACCACTTTAAGTTGCTGAAGCAGTTGCTGGGAGTTCTTTTGGCGCTGATTGCTAGTGTTAAGCAAAGCATCGCGCTCGATAAATAACGACAGCATATCTAAGTAATTATTGAATACAGACTGAGTACCAATACTTTGCAGATTGCTCTGAAAGTCCACTAAAGCTACAAGTTTCCACTGACTCTTCTGCCCAGTTGTAACAGGCATTACCGTCGCGACAAAGTGATCACAGATATCAAGAGTCGGGAAGTCCCGAATGTCTCCACCAGTTCTCTCTATTACCGTTGTAGGCTGAGTCATGCCTTGCTCTACCCAGCTTTCCACATGATATCTTTCCTGGTTGCAAGTCGCGAGACAAGCCCAATCCAGGTTATTGCCATAAAGACTCTGTGCGTCAAGAATCGAATTGAAACCATTTTGAGCTTGCGAATAGAAGTTTTCGAAAATCTCTATCGGAGAACGGCCTTCAGCATCTAATAATGCGTGTCGTATAGAGTCCGGACACTCCGTTGACTCATAAGTAGGGTTGCGGTTGCCACATGATTGCCTGATAACAATTTTTTGAGGCACCTGATTTATGCGACCAGAAAACGTAGCGCCTTCTATCCGCTCCAACGCTCTCGCAAATGCTTGACGAGCTAATACTTCCAATTGTTGGTCAGCAGACGTCAATGGCGGTTGTGTTTGCTGACCAAAGAACACGTTATCTATACCAACGACGGCAACTTGCCCTGGTACCGACACCTGTAAATGCTTCAGCTGCTCTATCATACCGATCGCGTTATGATCCGTTGCACAAATCACCGCTGTGCACTGCGAATTTCTCTGAACGAGTTCTACAGCGGCTTCCCTGCCACCAGCTAAAGAGCAGTTGCTAACACAAAAGAAATCATCGGGGTTAAACGTCACACTATGTTCATTAACAGCATGCTGAAAGGCTTTGAAGCGTGAGCGCACATCATTAACGGATAAATCACCACAGAAACCTATTCTCGTATGACCCAAATCTAAGAGCCATCGATAGAGAGCTGCAACACCATCACTTTGTACACTAGTGAACTGCTCGACCTCCAGCGGAGAATAACTTGCTCCCAGAGACAATACAGGAATACCGTTACTCAGTGCTTTTTGCACCAAATGATCAGCTGCAGAGTGCAGAACTATCACCAAAGCATCCAGATGATGCAAAGCGACAGGTAAGTCGAACTCTCGCCGGTCTCCGCTGCGAATGAAAATCAAATTAACTCCATGTTCCTTAGCCATCTGGCGGAACGTGGCGTTAAGTTCTCCCATGTAAAAACCGCTCAACATCGGCATAATGACACCAATCGTCGGGCGTTTATCATAAACACGTCTATTCATCTGAGTTTTTAGGTCGAGTAAAGCTTAAAAAAGTAAAAAGTCCCGTCAATACATAGAGTAAGCGGCTAGCTCCATCTACACATTAATGGCTAAAGTTTCAAAAAAAAGACGTAATTATTAGAAATGATAATAGGAGCACATTTGGTAGGGGACAATAAATCGGTTTAACTAAAATGCAGCCATTTTATTAGCCTGATTCGCTTAAAACCGGTACGTCCCCAGATGGTTATAATGAAAATAAACCGATATTTAAACTTTGAAAATAGCTACATCTTCCGTTAAGGCCGTGGATACGCGGCTTATATCACCGTGTACACTCACGATTGCGTTAGCGCTATGAGTAATTTCATCGCTTAAAGAGTTAGATAGCTCAATCTCTGAATTCAACTTCTTCATCATCGAACACTGAATATCAGATGCTTTGGATATACTTGAGTTAATGTTATTTATTTCACCAACAGCTTTCTCAATTAATTGAATCTGGTTAATCACTTCTAGCGTACTGTTTCGGCTTAACTCGCTACTCTCCAGTACTTGAGACATTTGCCCGATGAGTTGTTCTGATGAGTTAGAAAACTGAACCAGAAACTGATCAATCTCTATGGTACTGCTTCGAGTTTTTGACGCGAGTACTCGAACTTCTTCAGCTACAACAGCAAATCCCCTACCTGACTCTCCGGCTCGTGCCGCCTCTATGGAAGCATTTAGCGCCAACAAATCCGTTTGATCGGCGATTTTCTGAATAGAACTAAGAATGCTGCTGATTCCCTGCGAGACAGTATCCATCACGCCAATTGACGAAGATATTTGCGCGGTATTCTCTCCTAAGGTGAGCACCGTGTTTTCTGCAATACCGCCTTTTTCAGCCGCTTCAGAAACCTGAAGATTGACTTGCTCGGCGAGAACCATGGCCTGATGAGTTTGTTGCTGGATATCCAGAGATGATTGGCGCATGTCATTTATAGCGTCAGACAAACTTTCATTTTGTGTATTGTAGCTGGCCACGGTAGAGATATTTCGTCCAATCTGCACATCGAGCTCTTCTCTGGCGTCATTCAACGCTTGGTTTGAGCGAGAGATGTTTTGAAATAAAGCCTGTAAATTGTCTATAAAGCTATTTACCGACTTAGAAATATCACCAATTTCATCTTGGCGACTAAGATTAATTCGTTGAGTTAAGTCCGCATCACTGCCGGCCAAACTTTCCACCAGCGTCTTTAACTTAGTTAGCGGATCTAATTGCACATTCAGAATAATCAAACTAAAAGCTAGCATGATAAAAGCACACAGTGACATGTACTTGGTAATATCTTGGTTTATGTTATCAATGATGTTTTTGATATAGCCAGTGTCGATATACGAGCGTAGATACCAGTTTGAGTCAGCGACTGTAACAACATCAGTCTGCTTTAACTCTAGATTGAGTTTGCCCGTTGAGTAAATGGAGTTGTCCTGTTGATCCAGTAGTTCAAAGTAAACACCTGGCACACTATAGCGCTGTATCAGTTCTCCAATTAAGCCCAGATCGATAGTAAAAAAGTCCACTACGCCATTTTTCTTTTTAGAGACAATCACTTTTGCCTGACCACTTTCAGAAAAAACCTGCGTAACTTTAATTCCTTCTTGGTGGTCACGAGCCAAATCTATATAGTACTGAGCCTGCTCTTTATCCAGGCTTCCTTTATCGCTCAATGCCGTCTTATTAATAAGCTTTACCACTTGTTCGTAACCAAGCTTTTGCTTCGTGTCGCGAATACCAATTACGCCAAAATCAAGGCTCTCTATCACCGATATATCGCGCTCAAGTGACTGTTTAATTTCACTGCTAATCAGACTTACGTTGCTAGCCATACGACTGTCGTAAGAGTTATTAATATAATCACCAATAACATACTTAACGCTAAAGTAAGCAGTCACGATAGTAATGATTAATGATATCCCGAACAGGGTGATAATCTTATTCTTTAACGACAGAGATTTCATGCATCAGTCCATATAAAAAGGCTCTTGAAATGGAAATAACAGACATATTTTCCGCCCCCTCCGGCTGAATATGACCCACTTCAAGAGCAAATGACAAAGGATTCCATTCCCATGTGACAGGCCAGAATGGAGTTACACTGGCCTGTCTAGAGAATCAACTCACAATTTCAGGAAATTACCACCAAGCTTCGATTTGTACACCGTAGTTGATGGTGTCATCACTCTTGTTGTTATCAAAAGAGTTGCCTTCACCATCTGTCAGGTAAGTCGCGAAGAATCGGATTTCAGGACGGGCGAAGAAAGACTCACCTGTTGAGATAGCATGTGCGATAGTGAATTTAGTACCGCTTGCCTTATCTTCTGCGCCTGAATCCCAAGTTTTTTCTTGGTTAAAGTAGCCGACTTCAAGGATTGTTTTGTTGTAAGGCGACCAGTTGTACGTTGGGCGAGCCACAAACGAGAACAACTCTTCTTTATCCAGCCAGTCACCATGGTCTTGTACGCTGCCGTAAGTTAACACGTGGTTAACCACTACATTCTCACCGAAGTTTAAATCACCGGTACTGATAAAGCGGAAACCTTTAGCATCGCTGACATCGCCACTCCAGATGTCATACCAGCCGCCACCTTGTGAGATTGCGTTCTGTGCTAGACCCTTGTCCATGTACTGAAATACGAACTTATTGTAACCCAGTGAGAAGCTCTGACTAAGTTCTGCCGTTAACATCAATCCATTGTCAAAGTTTTCTGCTGCATCTTCCTGACTATCCGTTGGATTCACCATTGCATAATCGACACCGAACTCAGTCCAAGTGCCTTCCCATGGGCTCAAACCTGCGTAACGTAAATCTAAGAAGTAAGTATTCAGATCGCCGTAACTTGTTTTAGCACCAGTGTCGTCCCACTCTGCCAACTCGTTATCAGCTCGGATTACTGCTGCCGAAATAGCGCCAGTGTTTAGCTTGATGTTTTCGATACCGACACCGTAACCAGAGACGTTCCAGTATTTAGTATCGATAATATGAATGTCATGACGTTGGTAGAAGCGTTTACCCGCCCAGACAACCGCATCAGGTGAAGCAGGAATATAACCTTTGGCTTGAACGTTCAACTGCTTGATCGCGAAATTAGCGCTGTCATCTGTGCTCTTTTCATTCTCAAGGTTACCAGCAGATGACATTTCAAACATACTTTCGAAATACATAGAGCGACCATCAGAATTAAACATCTCTTGACCAAGGCCAATTTCTGAATAAGTGTCGAATTCGTTGCCTAAGCGACCCAGAGTGGTTTTGTTAAATTCATCCCCACCTTTAGTACCACCGCCATCAGCACTAGCGCCCAGACCAGCACGCACATAACCATGAAAATCAACTGCTGAAACTTGAGTGGCGAATAAAGAACCTAAAATAGCGACTGCCAATGTTGCTTTTTTCATTTTAATTTCCTTTTGTATTACTTTTGAGTTATTGGTCGGGAAAATATTGCCTAAGTGTTTATTCAGGCAATACTTACCCGTAAGACGAATTTCGTCTCATTTTTTAAATATTGTTGTTATATTCCCGATTAATTAATTAGGCGGGATAATTGATTACTATTTGTTAGTTTTTATCACGAGAACTTGATAAGGTTTCGCGATAATATTCTCTTGAACTTGATCTCCCGATTTTTCATTTACCCAGTGACCTTGCGGGCATTTCACCTCACGTGCTTCATTCATAAAGTTCATAATGAATAAGTAACGTGACTGTTCATCTTCACGAGTTGTTACTGACACCCCGTAAGGTATATTCTCGATTGGTTTACTAATGCCATGTAAATTAACAAGAGATATGTAGAATAACTCGTTAAACTCAGTCTCCGTGCGCGCCGCTATGTAATAAGCACAGCCTTTGCCATGTTGGTTCTTCGTGATGGCAGGACAACCATCAAATAGATCCTCACGGTAATAAGCCAATGCTTCTGCTGTTTCTAAGTGAATATGCTCCATAAGGTGCTTGGCCTTAAATTCACCACTAAAACCAAAACCGGAATGCGTTTCCATTTCAAAAGTCACGCGTTCATGATCGTAGAGTGAATCAATCTCTTCTGCCCAAATGCCCAGAGTGCGGCGTAATGGGCTGCCCTCTCCACCAGGGAAACCACCCAGGAAGCAGAGATCATTCTGATCAACGATGCCACTCCAGTAGGTTGCCACCAACGTTCCGCCCTGCTCAACAAACGCTTCCAAACGCTCTGCAACGCCAGGTTTTATAAGGTACAACATAGGCGCGACAATGACTTTGTAAGGCGTAAAGTCACACAGCTGTTCTATGATGTCGCAGCTGATGCCCTGCTGCCAGAAGCCGCGATAATGATCACACACGGTTTGTTCATAGTGCATGCCTTCGTTGCGCGGGCCAGATGCATCATCCAGTGCCCAGCGGTTTTCCCAGTCAAAGATGATCGCGACTTCAGACTGCGTGCCTGTTCCAGCAACATCATCGATCTGTTTTAGGTACTCACCTACTGCAGCCACTTCTCGGCCTGTACGGGTATCTGCATGACCAACATGATCAATCACCGCGCCATGAAACTTCTCAACCGAACCGCGACTTTTACGCCACTGGAAGTACTGAACAGAATCAGAACCATGAGCCACTGCTTGAAGTGAAGAAAGCAGATGAACGCCATCTTTTTTCAGCTTAGTAATTGGCTGCCAGTTAGTCTGGCTTGGTGTGGATTCCATCAGCAAAAACGGCTGATTTTTCAGCGTACGCATCAGGTCATGGTACATACCCGTATAACAAGCGAGCGCGACTTCATCACCATCACGATGCCAAAGCGGGTAGCTGTCCCAGGAGACAAAATCAATCGACTTCGCGAGCTCCCAATAGTTGTAGTCGTAGAAGTACTCCATAAAGTTTGCTGTTGTCGGCAACTCTGGATTAATCGCTTTAAGCGGTGCAATCTCATGCTCACAGAAATTCGCAACACGGTCAGTACAGAAACGTTTCCAGTCCAGCTTAAGACCGTGAACGGAGTTTTCTCCGATCGGAGATGGCGACTCAATTTGCTCCCAACTGGTATAGGTGTGACTCCAGAAAGCGCTCCACCACAGTTTGTTCAGATTCTCCAGAGAACCGTACTTGTCTTTTAGCCAAGAGCGGAACTCATCCTGACAGTAATGACAGTGACAATCACCGCCATATTCGTTAGAGACGTGCCAGCCAATCACTGCCGGGTGCTGACTGTAACGTTCAGCCAGTTTAGCGTTCATGATCGTTACTTTTTCGCGGTAATTTGGCGAGCTGTAACAGTGGTTGTGACGCTCTCCGTGTAGTTGCTTAACACGCGCACTGTTAACCCGAAGGACATCTGGGTACTTTTCTGACAACCAGGCAGGACGCGCACCACTTGGCGTTGCCAAGAATACAGAGATGCCATTGGTTGCCAAGTTATCAAGTACGCTATCAAGCCACTCGAACTGGAACTCGCCTTCAGCAGGTTCAAGAGCAGACCAGCTGAAAATACCGACAGACATTACGTTACATTGTGTCTGCTTCATCAACTCGATGTCTTTTTCTAAAATATCCGGTCTGTCTAACCATTGCTCCGGGTTGTAATCTGCTCCGTGAAGCAGGCCTTTTTTCTTGGGTAGGATGTATTTTTTATTATTCATTATTGGCCTTTAAATACTTTCAGTGATGGTAAAGCGTTACCTTCAAAATCAAACAATGCCTGGTTGTCCCATGAGTTACCCATGTCCCATTTATCGCCACTGTATTCCATACCCGCTTCTGTGGACCAGGTTGCACCATCAATTGGTAACCAGGCAGGCTCCCAGTAGTAGATACCCAAACCTTGTTCATTAGGCAGATCATTCATCAGAGTCATGATGTCAGCCAGATATTGCGCCTGACCGTCGACTGAAACACTGTAACCTTCGATAGGACCAGCTTCTGAATAGCTGTTACCAAGTGCATCTCCGTTTTCACTAGTAAACGGGAAAGAGGTTTCCACCAGTACGATAGGCTTGTTGTAGCGGCTGATAACGTCATTCATGTTGGCTTTTACTTTATCCATCGGACCGTGCCACCATGGGTAGTAAGACATACCAATCACATCGAAATCGACACCGCGCTTAGTTATCTCGTCAAACCACCAGCGGAACAGACCGTTGTCGCCGGCTTCAGCCAGGTGCAACATGATCTGAATATCTTTATCGCTATCATTGTCGTGGACCGCTTGAATACCCGCATTTAACAGAAGAGATAAACGATCGAACTCCTTACCATCCTGACCCCAGCTTTTGCCATCAGGCCAAAGCATTCCGCCATTCAATTCATTACCAACCTGAACCATGTCCGGCACGACACCCGCAGCTTGATGCGCCTTCATAACATCTGCTGTGTAGTCATAAACTTTCTGAGTTAAGTTCTCGAACGTCAGTTCGTCCCACTCTTTTGGCTTTTGTTGCTTTTTAGGGTCAGCCCAAAAATCGCTGTAATGGATATCAAGCAGGAAAGACATGCCGCTTTCTTGTGCACGTTTACCAACTCAATTGAGCGCTCTAAGGTATTGTTACCACCGCCGAATACATCTCCAGTGGCTGACGTCGGGTCTACCCACAAACGTGCGCGAATAGAATTCACACCATTATCTTTTAATATTTTAACCAGGTCTTTTTCAGCACCATCTTCATAATATTTACCACCTAGCTTTTCTATTTCAGGTAGCATTGAAATATCCATTCCACGGATAAAGTCTGATCTTAATTGTGGAGCAGTTATAACAACATTATCCGAGCCAGTATTAATATCAGCGCTATTACTATTTGAAGAGTTTACAGATTGACAGCCAGCCAAAGCCACTGCCGCACTAATAAGTGCAACCTTAAATTTTGTGTTCATATCTTTCTCTCTATTATTAGCCTTTAGTACTACCTGCCGTTAAGCCAGATACAAAGTATTTTTGTAGTGATAAATAAAGAAGGGCTACAGGTATTGATATAAGCACAGCACCTGCTGCATATGTGGTATAACTTGCACCCATTTTCTCTACGACCAAATTATATAAACCGATAGGCAAAGTATAATTTTCAGGCGTTCTTAATATCGTTGTCGCGAGAATAAAGTCGCCTAGTGGCCCGGTGAAAGAGAATAATGCCACTACTGCAATAATTGGTTTTGAAATTGGTAATATAATTTCCAAGAAAATACGTATATTACTTGCGCCATCCATTTTTGCCGATTCATCAAGGTCTTTCGGTATCGCGTCTAAATAGCCTTTCATTAAATACGTGTTCATAGGAATCATCCCACCGACGTAAACAAGTACCAATGCTAGGTGGCTATTAATCAGTCCCAACATCTGAGCCAGTACGAAGATAGCGATCAATGCTGAAAACTGAGGGATCATCTGCAGCAGAAGGAACAGCATTAAGCCATTTTTTCTGCCCTTAAAGCGAAATCGTGAGAACGCATATGACGTACATGACACGCTAATAAGCGTGAGTACCATGGTCAGAAAGCTGATTTTCAGACTGTTCCAGAACCAGGTCAGGTAAGCCACTTTGTCGTTCGCAAACAAAGTTGCGTAGTGACTTAATGTCGGGTTATCCGGGAAAATGGACTCCCCCATGATGCTGTTGCCTGGATAAAATGACGCGCCAACTGTCCACACTAGCGGGTAGATAATGATCACTGAAACCAGCAGGATCAAGCCGTAACTCAACGTCAATCGGATGCGATTACTTCGTTTAATACTCATATTGTTATCTCGCTTCTTCTTTGAATGACTTGGTCATACGGAATTGCCACAGGGCAATACCCACCACAAAAATCGACAGTAATAAGGTAATTGCAGATGCAATACCGTATTGCGATGAAGACATCGTCAGTTTGTAAATCCATGACACCAGAATGTCGGTACCACCAGCGTTACTGCCAATGACCGCAGGGCCACCATTGTTAAAGAGATAAATAATATTGAAGTTATTGAAGTTAAACGTGTACTGAGTAATCAGAATCGGCGCGATTGAATACAGCACTAACGGTAATGTGATGGTTCTTAACTGCTGGAATTTACTCGCACCATCCATCGTCGCTGCTTCATAAAGATCATTTGGAATCGCTTGTAGAACCCCTGTCGTCATAGCGAATACAAATGGGAAACCGAGCCAGGTTTGGATCATGATTAACGCAACTTTCGTCCAGAACGGATCGGTCAACCAAGCTTTTGGTTCGATACCAAAGAAGTCGAGAATTACATTGTTAATCACACCAAAGCTGTCGTTAAACATCCCGGTAAAAATAAGGATGGTGACAAAACCCGGCACCGCCCAAGGAAGAATAAAAATAGTACGAATAAGTGGCTTAAATTTAAGGTCTTTCTGGTTAACAAGAATCGCTAACAGAACCCCTACTGTACATTGCAATGTTGATGCGACTAGCGTCCAGACGACAGTCCACTGCAATACGTCGATAAAGGTGTTACGCCACAAGTTAATTTGGAAAATATTAAAGAAATTCTTCAATCCAACCCAATCCACCAGTTTCGCCGGTGGCGAGTTATATAGGTTGTAGTTGGTAAAACCTATGGCAAAACCGAAGATAATTGGAAACACAACCACAAAGACTAAGAGGATGAACCCCGGGCTTATCATCAAATATGGAAAGCCAGCATTGATAACATTGCGGTACTGAACGCGCAGTGAGTTCAGCGGACGACCTTCATCAAGAAGTTGGCCGTTTTTATAAGCATCACTAATGCTAAGTGCGTAAACCACTAAGCCGAATACAACAACTAAAGAGGCGATAATACCTTCTGCCAACAGGAAGACCGAGTTATCTTCAGGTAGGTTTTCACCTAGTGTTACCAACCCCCACATACCGTGGGAAATAAAATCACGGGTTACTGCATAAAAGCTGGTTAGCAAAATGAAGAACATCGCGCCTTTTACAAACTGTCGGTTATAGAACTGGCCAAAACCAGGAATCAACGCGAGTAAGGAGGCAGTAAACCGGTGGGATCGATATAACCCCGAGTTATGCTCTAAATGTTCACTCATATCAGACATCACTTACAACTCCATTTCGGAAAACTTCCGGCGTCTGTCAGCCCAAGCTACAACTGGCAGATTGGGCTGACAATTTCAGCCGGAACAATATCTTAGAATTATTGACCCATCATTGCGTGGTTAGCTTCGATTTGCATATTGATGCTGTCTACCGCAGAGTCCAGTGCACTTTTCGCATCTTGTTTGTTGGTCGCGATTAGCTGAAGCGCGCTGTTCGCTGGACCCCACACTTCATTCATTTCAGGAATTGAAGGCATAGACGTTGCGTGAATAGATTGCATTGCAACCGCACGTGCGCCCGGATCGTTTTTGATGGCAGGATCATCAACCAGTTTTGTCACAGCCGGAACTTCACCAGTCAACTCAAAACGACGCTTAGCGTTGTCATAATTATTGACGAACGTAATAAATTCTTGCGCCAGTGGTTTATTTTTCGAGAAGGTCGAAACGCTGTAGCTCTTAACACCCATGAAAGAGCCCATTTGCTCACCAGATGGCAGTTTAGGTAGAGGTGCTACACCATAATTAACGCCCGCTTCTTTATATGGCTGAAGTGCCCACGGACCTGTCTGAACAATCGCCGCTTTATTTGAAGTAAATAAAGAGTCGATAGCATTCAAACCATTGTTACCAACAATACCGGTTGGGAATACTTTAGATTCGTAGAACTTCTGGATATATTTTGCGCCTTCTACCGCTCCCGGAGTATTCAGTAATACTTTTTCTGGATCGTATGAGCCGTCCGCTTTTTTAGCAAAAACATCACCACCCATACCATTTAAAATACCGTAGGTGTAATAAAGCTCGTCCCATTTTGCCAGTAAGCCGTATTTACCTTCCTCGCGGAATTTCTTAGAAAGTTCGAATATTTCATCTAACGTTTCAGGTAATTCAGGAATAAGGTCTTTGTTGTAAACCATAAATACAGTTTCAACAGATTTTGGCAGACCGTAGAGCACACCATTGTAGGTTAATGCGTCAATTGAAGACTGACTAAACGTATCAGTAACCGCTTTATCAATTTTTAGCGGAGCAAGTAAACCTTGTATTACCGCGCCACCAATTTGATCATGGGGAATAAGGATAACGTCTGGGCCAGTACCTGCCGGGCCATCCATACGTAAAGATTCAACCTGGCCACCGTATGGCATTTCAAGAACATTCACTTTTACATTGTGTTCTTTTTCAAACGCAGCCACTGCTTCTTCATTACCAAAAGACTTTTGAATGTCTTCCCAGACTAATAGCGACTGTTGTGCCAATGCCATTGGCGAACAAAATAGAGCAGTAACTGCGAGAGCAGATAGTTTTTTACTAAATTTATTATTATCCATAAAATTTCACGCCTTTCGTTTTTGGTAAAAAATAAAATTTATGGTGCAAATATGCTCCTTTGTGTTATTTTTTCCATACAGGTGATTCATTGATGTGATATCAATCACTTTAACTAACAGTTACTGTGATAAAACAAACAAGTGAAAATAAAATTTACTAAATAAAAGACGAATTAGATCACACACTTTATTTATTTTTCATTTAAGAGGAATTTGAAATGTCTTCGATTCAATTATCCAATGTCGTAAAACGCTTTGACGATACTCAGACCATTCACAACGTAAACTTATCGATTGAAGAAGGGGAATTTGTCGTATTTGTTGGTCCGTCTGGCTGTGGTAAATCAACTCTCTTACGTATGATTGCCGGTCTGGAAGATATCAGCGATGGTTCTATCTCTATCTCCGGAAATGTCGTTAACGACACACCACCTTCAGAGCGTGGAGTTGCAATGGTGTTCCAGTCTTACGCTCTCTACCCGCATATGACTGTTGCAGAAAACATGGGTTACTCACTAAAAGTAAACAAAGTGCCAAAAGATGAGCGCGACAAAAAAGTGCAGTTGGTCGGGAAAGCACTTCAACTAGAGCATCTTCTGGATCGTAAACCCGCCCAACTTTCAGGTGGTCAGCGTCAGCGTGTTGCCATCGGCCGTGCCATCGTTCGAGACCCGAAAGTGTTTCTTTTCGATGAGCCTCTCTCAAACCTTGACGCAGAGTTACGTGTCGATATGCGTCTGCATATTGCTAAGCTGCATCAAGAACTTAAGTCAACAATGATCTACGTAACGCACGATCAGGTCGAAGCAATGACTCTGGCCGATAAAATCGTCGTACTTCGTGATGGCAAAGTTGAACAAGTTGGTTCACCAATGGATCTGTACCATAACCCTATTAACAAATTCGTTGCGGGGTTCATTGGCTCACCGAAAATGAACTTCCTGTCTTGTACCGTAGAAGCATGGGACGAAAGCAGCTTAACTGTGAGTCTGGATGTGGGCAGCTCAGTTACCCTACCGATTAAAACGGCACAAATTGAACCAGGCAAAACACTGACGATAGGCATCAGGCCTGAACACCTCACAACGACTCCAGATATGATCCCACTCGAGTTTCAATGTGAAGTAGTTGAGAGACTGGGAGGCATGACGTATATCTTTGGCCAGTGTGGCGGCGTTGATGACTTTAAGTACCTTCACCACGGAGATACGCAAGTACAACCAGGAGAATCAATTTCGTTATTTACGTCACCTTCCCATCTACATATTTTTGAACCTGATGGAAACACCGTAAATTTTGATTCTGTAGAATTAACGCATTAGTACTTGCATCGATAAAACTATATGCCAAAGAGCAGTAAACTCGCTCTTTGGCATAATTAAACAGTCTGATAAAGATAAAAGAAGGTAATCTTTTGGCTACACTCAAAGATATTGCAAAAAAAGCGAATATTTCAACATCTACTATTTCGCGATTTCTTAACGAAGACCCTACTTTGTCTGTTAGTGAAGACAAGAAACGCGCCATTTTGGAAGCCGTAGAGAGCTTGGGTTATCAGTCACCGAAACGTAGCAAAAAGCAATTTGTTCATCAACAAGTAGTAAGAACTGATGAACCAATTGAACTGCGTGATGTTGTCATGGTGAACTTTTTGACTCCCACTCAAGAAATCGACGACCCTTATTTCACCTCTATTCGTGCGGGTATTCAAAATCGTTGCCTAGATAAAGGCGTTGTATTGAGAACACTTCATTTAGATCAAATCGATACAAATCTAAATTTAATAGCAAATGCTCCTGCTGTCATTGCTGTCGGACATTTTTCTAAGCAAGTCGTAGATACCTTGTATCAGGCTAACCAAAATATTATTTTTGTCGATTCCAACCCCTTGGGTAGTAAAACAGATGCAGTCTTAATTGACCGATTGGCGTTATCACAAGACGTTATGGAAAATGTATTGAAAAGTAACTGTAAACGCCCCGCTTTTATTGGCAATAACGAAGAACGCTTGCATGCTTTTCGCAAAGTAACCAAAGAAAATGGCTTATACCACGAAGCACTATGTAAAGTGAGTAAAGAGTATTGCATCGAATCTGGATATCAAGCCATGAAGGAAATGCTGCAACTCGATGAACTTCCTGATGTAGTCTACGCTGCGACCGATATGGTAGCAGTCGGTGTTTACCGGGCCATTTATGAGGCAGGATTAAGCATTCCAACCGATATACAAGTCATCGGAACCAATGATATATCGTCGGCACGACATATGAGTCCGAGCCTTACAACAATGCGCCTGTTTCCGTTTGAAATGGGAGAAGTAGCAATCGATATGTTCATTGAGAAAATGGAAGGTAGAAAATATAAGAAAACAGTTTTGTTTGGTCATGAGTTTGTATGGCGAGACAGTTTTAATCTTAACTAACATCGATCTTTCTACAATTCGTTGGAAGAATGAAATTAAATCAGTAAAATTGTAGAAAGATCATAATCACAATTATCTAAGTAAATTTACTGAAGTAATTTACCCACAATCACAACCACGAAAAATACCTTATAAAACATTCACCAATCATTTTATATATCACATCAATACAAAACTCCGTTGCTATATTGTTTACGTTATTAAAATTACGATAACGTGAATATATAAAAATGGTGAAACAATGAATAATACCCTAAAAACACTAGCTATCTTCAGCTCATTAGTAGTATCGAGCTATTCTCACGCATTTATTAAAGGCGCTGATATTAGTTGGATAACTCAGATGGAAGACAGTGGCTACGAATTCTATAACGATTGGGGCTATCGACAAGATGTCCTCTCAATATTACGCGACCATGGTATGAACGCAGTGCGCCTTCGTGTTTGGGTTAACCCAAGTGATGGTTATTACAGCTCATTAGATGATGTAATCGTCAAAGCTCAGTGGGCTAAAGACGCGAATATGGATGTGATGATTGATTTCCATTATAGCGACACTTGGGCCGATCCAGGCAACCAATGGAAACCTGCAGCGTGGCAGCAACTAAGCTTCGAAGATTTAATGGGACAAGTATGGTCTTACACTAGAGATTCACTCAACACCTTAAAAGCCGCAGGTATCACGCCAAAATGGATTCAAATTGGTAATGAAACCAACAACGGGATGTTGTGGAATGATGGAATGGCTTCAAGCAACATGCGCAATTACGCATGGCTAGTTAATAGTGGACGCAACGCTGCTAAAGAAGTTTTCCCTGATGCTAAAGTTATTGTCCATTTAGCAAACTGCCACGACAATGCAAATTTCCGTTGGATTTTTGATGGCTTACAATCCAACAGCGCTTGGTGGGATGTGATTGGCGCTTCTTCTTATCCTAAGAACGCTACAGGCCTCACTTGGCAAGAAGCAAACACTCAATGTCTCTCAAACCTTAACGATATGGTCGAGCGCTACGGCACCGAAGTGATGATCACTGAAATTGGCGTCCCTTGGGATGAACCCCAGGCAAAGACTATTATCGCGGATATGATCAAAAAAGTACGTAGTGTCAATCAAAGCAAAGGCATTGGGATATTATACTGGGAGCCTCAGGCATACAGTTGGCAAGGCTACACTTTAGGCGCATGGGATCCTAATACACGCCAACCTACTCAAGCTCTTGATGCTTTCCTTGAATAATTAAAAGCTGCATTTAACCCATGCCCCTCTATGACTAGAGGGGCATAATTAAAAAGAAGCAACATAGTTATAGTTCGAATTAACCATTTCTCTATTTTAATAACTATCTATATTTTCATTTCAAAGAAGAATACTTTGAATCCGTTCTTTCTCTGATTCCGAAAACTCTAAACTCTTCACAGCGGCCACATTTTCACATAATTGCTCAGGAGAACTGGCACCAATCAATACTGAAGAAACACGGCGATCATTTAGTAACCAAGCGAGCGCCATTTGTGAAAGAGACTGTCCTCTCTCTGTCGCAATATTCGACAGCGCTTCAATCTTAGGTTGATATTGCTCTACCAAATGAGGTTCCAGATAAGAGCGTTGATTATCCGCGCGTGATCCCTTGGGAATACCGTTCAAGTACTTCTCCGACAATAGTCCTTGTGCCAAGGGCGAAAATGCAATCATACCTACTCCCGCCTGATCGAGTGTATCAAGCAAGCCTTCTTCTACATGACGATCGAACATTGAGTATCTTGCTTGGTGGATAAGGCATGGCGTACCTAACTGTTCAAACAATTTCAGTGCTTGTTGAGTTTGATCTGGTGAGTAATTCGACAGGCCGACATACAGCGCTTTACCCTGACGAACCAACATGTCCAGAGTAGATATTGTTTCTTTCAATGGGGTATCTGGATCAGGAGTATGATGGTAAAAGATATCTACATAATCTAGGTTCATCCGTTTTAGTGACTTATCCAGACTCGATACCAGATACTTACGAGATCCCCCTACACCATAAGGCCCTGGCCACATATCATATCCAGCCTTAGTAGAGATAATCAGTTCATCACGATAACGCTGTAAGTCCTGATTTAGAACTCGGCCCAGTGTTTCTTCAGCAGAACCATACGGCGGTCCGTAGTTATTCGCCAGGTCAAAATGAGTAATACCAAGATCAAATGCCTTACGAAGGGTCAAACGCGCATTCGCATACGAGTCATATTCGCCAAAGTTGTGCCATAGGCCTAAAGACAGCGCTGGCAGAAGCAAACCACTGTTTCCACAACGTCTATATGGCATTGAGTCGTAACGCATTTCATTTGCCTGATAAGGGGCAATTGGAGCATGATCATTAATGTTCATGATATCTCTCTTAATCCATATTGATGACAGTTCAGGGACTCAACATCGTCAATTATGTCTTACTACGAGAGGATATTCTTGGCATCCAAGTCAACTATAAACAGCATAATATATAACGACATCAAGATGTAGGATGCCACCATAACCTAATTTGAGTTGACTCTGTTTTCCACCACGTAAATCTGTGATAACGATTACAAACACGATTCGGATAAGCATCGTTTCCCGACATCTTTACTGTATACATCTTTCAGGTAACTGACGTAAGTCGGCAAATGTCCGTAGCTCAACAATAAAAATAAAAGGATAAAGATTATTAGTCCTATTCTTTAAATCAATATTTTTACCACTTCTAACATTGCACAACACTAGCCTTACACTATGCTTATTAAGCAAATTGCTTATAAGGAGTAATTACATGAAACAGCTAGGGACGTTGGGGTTGACTATGCTAGTTGTGCTTAGTGCTAACGCATCCGATCCAAAAAACGCAACGCAAGCCACAATAGATGTAAACAACCAAGTAAAAGAAGATTTGCCGTTTAGTGACAAAAAGGACTTTGATGATGCCCAAAAAGGATTTATCGCTAAACAAGATGTCGTAACCATCAAAAATGACAACGGTGATGTTGTCTGGGATCTAGAAGCATATAAAAAATACATCAGCTCAGACAAGCCCGCACCTGATTCAGTCAATCCAAGCTTATGGCGTAACGCCCAATTAAACATGATTAATGGCCTGTTTGAAGTGACCGACGGTATATACCAAGTACGCGGATATGATCTCTCCAATATCACCTTTATCAAAGGCGACACTGGCTGGATTGTTTTTGACCCGCTTATCTCTAAAGAAACGGCGAAAGCTGCACTTGATTTTATTAATCAGCAACTCGGTGAAAGACCGGTAACCGGCGTTTTCTACAGCCACAGCCACATTGACCATTTTGGTGGAGTTCGGGGAATTGTTGACGAAAAAGACGTTATTGCAGGCAAGGTTCCTATCGTAGCCTCCCATGGTTTCACCGAGCATGCAGTCTCCGAAAACGTGATTGCGGGTAACGCGATGGGACGACGAGCGGTTTACATGTATGGCGCTCTACTGCCAAGGAACGAAAAAGGCGGTGTAAACGGAGGTTTGGGACAAACAACCTCAACCGGTGTAGCCACAATGATTAAGCCAACAGATATCATCGAGAAAACTGGCGAAGAACGTACGATTGATGGCGTGAAAATGGTTTTCCAATACACGCCGGGGACAGAAGCACCAACTGAAATGAACATCTGGTTCCCAGATAAAAAAGCTCTGTGGATGGCAGAAAATACCACTAACACAATGCACAACATTTTAACCCTTCGTGGTGCCCAGGTTCGAGATGCATTGAAGTGGTCAAGCTACTTACAAGAAACCATTGATATGTGGGGCGATGACGTTGAAGTGAAGTTCCAAAGTCACCACTGGCCGATGTGGGGACAAGAGGACATCGTCAAATACTTTAAAAAACAACGTGACATGTACAAATACACTCACGACCAGACTGTCCGCTTGATGAACCAGGGTTACATCGGTTCGGAAATTTCAGAGATGATTGAGTTTCCGGATGAGATTGGCAAGAGCTGGAGCTCAAGAGGCTACTACGGAACGTTACGTCATAACAGCCGCGCAGTGTATCAGCGTTACATGGGCTGGTACGACGGCAACCCGTCTGATCTGAACAACCTGCCACCTGTCGACGCAGCGGTTAAATATGTCGAGTATATTGGCGGTGAAGCTGAGGCGATTAAGAAAGCGCAAGCCGATTTTGATATAGGTAATTACCGCTGGGTAGCTGAAGTGATGAAACATGTTGTCTTTGCTAACCCAGATAGTGTGAACGGCAAAGAGTTGTTAGCTGATGCTTATGAGCAAATGGGCTATCAGGCTGAATCAGGCCCTTGGCGCTCAGTGTACTTGCAAGGTGCTTACGAGTTGAGAAACGGAACACCTAGCGCGGGTGGTACTAATGTTGCTTCGCCTGACGTTATTAAAAACATGCCACCAGAAATGTTGTTCGATTACCTTGCCGTGCGGATCTTACCGGATAAAGCTGCTGGTAAATCATTTGTGATGAACCTCAACTTCACTGACCTTGATGAAAAATACTCTTTGTATGTTGAAAACTCAGTGCTTAACCACACGAAAAAGCTCGCAGAAAAGCCTGATGCAACACTGGAGTTGACTAAAGAGGCGTTAGATGATGTCCAGCTTGGTAACATTACCTTAGAGAAGGCGATTGCAGATGGAACAATCAAGATCGATGGTGATCTTAACGTGTTGAAAGACTTTGTCGGTATGCTGGATAACTTCAACTTCTGGTTCAATATAGTAACACCTTAGGAGAACTCATGACGAAGCGTGTAATAACATGCATTGCTTCTGGCATTATCGCTTTAGCAAGCCCAAATAGCTGGGCTTGCTCTTACGATGGGTTGTTTAAAAACCCATTTAGCGAAAGCTACCCCGGAGCATTGGATGTATCGATTGCCACTCAATTAGCAATTCGTTCTAAGTCGATGCAGCCTCTTGAGGTCATTGACGGTAAAGCAGGACTACGCAGAACCAGTTGGTGGCTAACTTTAATGGTTAAGGCCCACCCAGAGCTCTCTTCAGGTTCTTATGTTTACATAGTTGACCGTCAGTTATGGTCACGTATCAGTGAGAAAGATAATTCGATTGAAGTTCATGTGCCCCCTCCAAGTGACAGTGCGCCAGTCCTGCAACTTTCGGAAGCCGCACTTCACAATCTGATATCTAACCACATAACTTTGGATCAAGCGCGTCAGCTAGGAGTATTAAAAGAGACTTAAAACGATATATAAGGTTCATCGCTCGACTGTCGACACTAACCCCTAATACCGTTAACAATGTGAGCACTTCCTCAGTATGCAACCCGCTTAAGTTTTCACTCTTTAGGCTCACTATTTTTCATTTCTGCGCTTTCTATTACTTCTTCAACATGTTGGGTTTCTGAATCTACCCACTGCATAAAGACCTGATAGCCTGCTGCGAGGAAAGCTGCGCCGACAAACATACCAAGTATGCCGCCCGATATCATACCGCCGACGGCACCGATGAGTATGATTGGCATGGGTACCGCTAATCCTCTTCCAAGAATGATTGGTTTCAAAAAGTTGTCTACCAGACTCGCGGCAAGCAGTAATACAGTGAAGATCACATTGTGTACGGTTCCACCATCACCCGACCACAAAATTGCGATAGGGATAAGAGCAATGACCGTAACAGGAAGCTGTACAATCGCGAAAACCAACGCCAACAACGTAAACAATGCCGCGGCTGGAACTCCTGACAAAGCGACCACTGCACCAAATATAATTGCGGTTAAGAATGCGATCCCGATTATGCCGATAGCGACCTGTCTGATCGTTGCGGTGGTGAGAGCATGAAGCTCTGAACCTTTAACCTCGTCAGTAAAGCTGATGAAGATCTTTCGTAAGGACTTTGCAGCAGGTTTTGCCCAAGCAAGCATTATCCCTGCAATAATGACCGCGCCAATCAACATGAGTACGCTTTTTGCCATGCCGGTAGCACTATTAACGAACCAGCTCACTATACTTTTTATCTGCGGTTGACGCTTCTCGACAAAATTTGTCAGGTCATCAGCCGCTTCATCCCAGGCTACGTATACCTGCTCCCCCACTAATGGCCAGTCTTTCACACTGTCAGCAGGTTTGGATACAACTAAAGTTCCGTCACGATAAGACTCTATGGTACTCAAAGTTTTGTTGGCGAATGAGTTACCGACCACAGCAGTAGGCACTCCAAGAACGAGTACACCTACAACCGCTACCAATGTCGCTGTTCGGGCAGTACTCAAACCAAGTTTCTCCTCAATTCTGAGTGCGAGGGGATAAAGCGCAATAGCCAGCACAAGCGCCCAGAGTAAGATAGGAAGAAATGGTGAAAACGCCCACCAACAGACAATCACAATAAGCGTAATGACAGAAAATTTTATCAGTGAAGTACTGAACGCCTTCTCTAAGACTTTTTCTAGGTTTTCATTTGAAATACTCACTTCTGGTTCCCCTTTATTCCTCATATTCTTATTAATGAGTAAAGAATTCGATGGGATTTCTCATTCCTTCGCGACATAAGTTCAATGCCATAAAGAGAGAAAGAGAAGCCGCTAACAGCGCACCGATACCATCAGTATAGAGCGCTATTCGGCTTTCAATTAGTATTTCCTCATATTAATCATCAAACTAATTTAATTTTCAATTACTCAGGGGGAAGCGACCAATTAGCTGCATGAAGTGTTGTCAGCCACGGCAGCCAACTCAAGATTAGACATAAGTAAGTCCAACTTAGACTTGTTTGCACAAGAGCTAGATGCACCTTTCAATAAATTTATATTATTATTTTTATAATTATCGATAATTTCATGTTTCATAGCCTCATGCCTATACTTCTCCACATCGAAACGAGACACGAAACAAATAATCAAATCAGCTTTTGGAGATAGTTATGAAAATGAATCACGTTGGTATCATGGTTGGCGATATGGACAAAGCGGTAGAGTTCTACACTAAAGCGCTAGGCCTTCGCGTTGTAATGAACAACACTAAAGTTCTCGAGGAACGCGAATCTGCAATCGGCCGTATGTGTATTGCGGTATTTGGTGAGGGCTTTAAAGGCTTCAACATCGCTCACCTGGTAACAACTGACGGTATCGGTGTAGAGCTGTTCGAAATGGTCGACCGTGAAGAGCGTCATAACGTTGACTTCTCACGCCTAGGTATTTTCCACTTCTGTCTACAGCTACCAAAAGAGCAGTTTGAATCAGCAATCAAGCGAGTTGAAGAGTTTGGTGGTAAGGTTCGCATGGACATCATGCGCTACCACCCAGAAGATGACTCTAAACAAGCGCAAATGGTTTATCTAGAAGACCCGTTTGGTAACCTATTCGAGTTTTACTCACACTCTTACGAAGATACATACGCTTCTGACTACGAGTAATGCACTCACTCGCTAAGTCGTAATTTTCGATGCCCAATAGTTATTTGATCTAGCGGGCATTTTTGTTCCAATTTCTAAGCACCATTATCTTCGTAAACTCGCATTGACAGGATGTGAATAAATTTCAGCACTGAGTCACAAAGGAACAGGAATGAGAAGAGGCATAGTTGGTGACCATCTATGCCTATAGAGCAAGATTCGATTAACCGATCAGAGCAGGAATACCCGGCAACTGACCCACGACGGCAAGGGAACCAGCACAAACGATAAAAGCAACACCAGGAATCAGGTATTTGTCTTTTCTTGATAGCTCGTTTGCACGCTCATGATCGCCAATAAGTCCGAGGTTATCCAGCAGCATGGTTATTGCCCAACCAAAAACTGGGTTAACGAATGCACAGGCAAAAATACAGATACCTGCACTGAGTGAATCTTTGTGCTTATGGATCATCTGCATACCCGCTTCAAGAAGTGGTAAGAATACACCGACAATCAGCGCAACGCGTAAAACAGGCTCCCACATCGCTAGATCCATTGGATAACCAATTACTGCCGCGGCAATACACATTAAACCAGTTAACAGCGCGCCGCCCGGAATAGGACGTTTGGCAATTGCGGCAGGAATCATATACGTACCCCAAGAAGAAGCTAGGTTACCACCACCTAATAGTGAGCCAACTCCCTGACGAACAGACGCTCCGACCATAGTGTCGTCGACATCCATTAGGACGCCTTTCGCTTCTTTCGGGTAGTTAAGTTCTTGAAAAACACGATGACCGAGGTAGTCAGGAGACCACATAGCAACGGCGAGTAGAGCAAACGGAGTCACGGCAATAAAGTGCTCCAGGGTTGGCCAGCCTAGTTGCCAGCCAGTATTTTCACCCCACCAGTAGGACGGACTGAAATTAGGCAGCCCTGGCTCAGTGGTAAAAGCAAACTCAGCGCCCATCACATAAGCGACAATACCCGCTAATGCAGAACACAGTGGGATAGCCAGCCAACGTTTGTTTATCTTGGCTAAGTAGGCATAAACCATAACCGTTAGGCCAATGACTACAAACGAGATATAACCTTGGTCCGTACTTGCAGCCCACGCCTCAGTCTTATTAATCTGTCCGATCAACCCCACTGCGCCGAGGTAGATCAGCAACCCACCTCGAACTCCAATTCCAGTCAGGGTCATGAGTTTAGAACCACCTTTAGTAAAAGCGAGAATTAAACCAAACGCACATACCATCAAGCCGAGAGCCAGTGGATGCCCACCTGCTGCTGCAATCATTGGAATCAGCGGTATCATTGGACCGTGGGTACCGGCTAAGTTTGCGTTCGGGTTTAGAATTGCAGAAAACAGGATAACGAACAGTGCGCCCGCAATAAGCAGTTCGTAACGCACGTTTTCCGCAACGAACTCCGGAGATAAACCAAACTGAGCGGCAAAGGCAGAAACCATGGCGGTTACCATAACCACTTTACCAATGGTTGCCGCTAATGCGGGTACCCAGTCTTCGATTTCAATACTGTAATCACGTGATGGCAAATGAATACCCCAGCGACGAAAGCTCATGATGGTTAAATCATGGTTAAGAAAGTCTTCTCGGTTTTGAAATTCATGCGGTTTTTTGCGCATATCCCTGTAAAAGGTCTTACCTGTGCCAGACATTGAGTTTTCCTTTGTTATGTTTCGAAGTTGAACTCTGTCAACTGAGTTTCGCTTGGTGTCCTGACCTTCGACCAATACATCCTAGGTGCTACCGAGAACCTTTATTGATTTCATAAATGAAGAAAAATGGATTTGATTCGTTCATGAAAACAAGAAAGCTGAATAGGTATCTAGCCAAACATCCACATCAAACATCGAGGCCATACTAGAAAGAGGTATGGGGCTAATTTTGATTTGAGCTTATTAAGCCTTTATTGCTATCGGTAGGAACATTAGACATTAGTAAAAGAACAACAAAAATCTCACTTATTGAACAAAAATTTAACATGACGTAAAGATGCGTTGATCTTTCGCGAGTGATTTTTGAAAGAAAATACGTACGAGAGAAATTAAAGAGTGTTTTCACTCCAAATGATTTCGGGCACCTCTGTGTTTTAGTGGACAATACATCAGAGCCGTATCGTTAAATCCGTCCACGATTTATTTACAACTCATCGTTGTCCACAAAATTCAGGCAAAAAAAAGAGCCGCATAATGCGGCTCTCAATTATTCGATTTTAATTATTCTGTCGGCTTACTCTTTACCGAACACGTTGTTCTCTTGCTCTTGTACACGGATGAACGTCGTGCGCTTAGTTAGCTCTTTAAGCTTTGCTGCACCTACATAGGTACACGTTGAACGAACACCGCCAAGGATATCCTGGATAGTTCCGTGAACACTTCCACGGTATGGCAATAGTACCGTTTTACCCTCTGCAGCGCGGTAGCCTGCGACACCGCCAGAGTGCTTATCCATTGCACTCTTAGAAGACATGCCATAGAACTTCATGAAGGTTTCACCATCTTTTTCGATGACTTCACCACCTGACTCTTCGTGACCAGCCAGCATACCGCCAAGCATCACGAAATCTGCACCGCCACCGAACGCTTTAGCCACATCTCCGGCACATGAACAACCACCGTCACCGATGATCACGCCACCAAGGCCGTGTGCCGCATCACCACATTCGATGATTGCAGAAAGCTGCGGATAGCCCACACCTGTTTTAACACGAGTCGTACATACTGAACCAGGGCCAATACCCACTTTAACAATATCGGCGCCAGCAAGAATCAGCTCTTCACACATATCGCCCGTCACGACGTTACCCGCAGAAATGACTTTATCCGGGAACGCCGCGCGTACACGCTCTACATACTCGACTAAGTGTTCTGAGTAACCGTTCGCGATATCAACACAGATAAAGATGAACTCATCAGAAAGTGCCATGATGTCTTTGGTTTTTTGGAAGTCTGCATCAGACGTACCTGTCGACACCATCACGTTGTTTAGCGTGGTTTTGTTCGCCGATTTAGCGAACTCTGCCCAGTCTTCTACTGTGTAGTGTTTATGGACAGCGGTCATTACACCATGTTCAGCCAACGCTGCGGCCATTTCAAAGCTACCAACCGAATCCATATTCGCTGCAATTACTGGCACACCAGACCATTGACGACCACTATGCTTGAATGTAAACTCGCGGGTTAAATTTACTTGAGAACGGCTCTTAAGGGTAGAACGTTTCGGGCGAAACAGTACATCTTTAAAACCTAACTTAAGTTCTTGTTCGATACGCATTGTGTAATTCCTTGATTCATATGTATATGTGTCGTTTCAGAGTGCGTAGTGAAATCGTTGGCAGACGAGTTCACTGTTCTTCGGACACAAAAAAACCGGAGCGTTGGCAGACGCTCCGGTTTTCAGCATTATAGGTTGTGATTTATTTCCTACAAGTCTGATATTTAAAATTTTTTTGTGTTACCATCTTGATAATCGCATATCAAAAACACCTTCCAAACCATTAAGTTATTTTATAACCCAACAAATTCAACAAGTTAATAACGCAGTTATCTTTGTCGATTGCGCAAACCTTTGCGCGAGATGGTTAAAATTCAAACGCTCCAGTTCTCAAATTTGTGCACAGCACTTCCTTTTGAAGCCCTGACACCCACTCCAAAATGAAAATTTTTCAAATTTTTAAGGGTTCAACACACACCGAAGTGTGCTGACAACATCACTTGCCAACAATCCGCGCTCTCCATTTTGAGTCGCGTTAAGATCAGCTGCATGACTATGGATCATCACGCCTAATCTGGCTGCGATAGCAATCGGTATACCTTTAGCCAGCAAAGCACCAATCACACCAGACAACACGTCCCCCATTCCTCCGCTTGCCATCCCAGGATTACCAGCGAGGCAGACATACATTCGTGCGCCATCGTAAATTAGTGTGCCCGCCCCTTTCAGCACCACAACTCCACCAAAACGCTCTTGTAACTGCCTTGCGGCAGAATAGCGATCGCGTTCGACTTCCTGCGTGGTGACATTTAACAGACGAGCAGCTTCACCCGGATGCGGTGTAATCACACGTTTATTGTCACATACAAAGGTTTCACTACTGCGCTGGCTGAGCATTGCCAATATATTTAACCCATCAGCATCAACGACTTTCGGTTTGTCTTGCTGTGACAAATACTGATATGCCTGATAAGCCCATTCATCATCTCCAAATCCGGGTCCAAAAACTAATGCGTCTGCCCATCGGATGCGCCTAGTCAGTTCATTCTCTGTATCTCGTAACTCATCAGCGGTAATGCTTTGACTCATGACTTCAGGACAAGCAACTTGCAGTGCTATCAAACTATCAGGATGTGTAATTCCCGCAGTCAAACCAGAACCAGTGCGCGCCGCAGCTGAAGAGGAAAAACGAATCGCCCCGGACATACCGAGATTGCCTCCGACGCACAACAATTTACCGTTATCACCTTTATGCGCTGTCGGTTGTTGTGGAGGTAACAGTCGCCGGATCACTTGGTGATCGATGCCCAGTGCACTCTCTTCCTCGACAGAGTCAAACTCTACATTCACGCCCAAACCAAAATAATGCAGTTCACCAACGTGGTCTCTCGCTCGCGCGGTACACAGACCTTGCTTGACACCGATAAAAGTCACAGTGTGATTTGCACATATCGCAGCACCGAGTACAGCGCCAGTGTTAGCACTTAATCCGGAAGGAATATCAACTGCGATTACCGGACAATGTATTTGGTTAATTTGCTCAATACAGCGGCGGTACTCACTTCGTACTTCACCACTTAAACCGGTTCCCAGCATGGCATCAATGATGACTTCCGCCTCGAGCAGCGCGGTGTTCCAGTTATCCCAACTGCTATTCTGACCACCAACAGCTTGCCAACCCTCGTAAGCACATAGGGCATCGCCGGTAAGCGACGAAGTATCCCCAAACTGGAACACACTGACTTTGAGCTGTGCTTGCTTGGCCAAAGTGGCAAAAATATAGCCATCACCGCCATTGTTTCCTTTACCACATACAACTAAGACATTTTTAGCTCTCGGATAAAGATGAAGAAAACGTTCATACACCGCCATACCTGCGCGTTGCATCAGACCAAACATTGAGACACCCGCTATCTGTGCGGCGCTAACTTCACCATTTTTAACTTGTTCTGCTGTATACAGTTTTAAAGCAAGATTAAAGTCCATAACCATATTCTGCGTAGAGAAGTTCACATAATAAGTATATGTGAATAACCCCGTTATGGTCGGCTCTGTATAAATGACGTGGTTAAAAAGTGCGTCAAAACAAAAAAGCACCCTTTTACTGGCTGAGTAAAAGGGTGCTTAGTACAATTTCTTATGTTAGTTCAGGTTCTATGGCACACCGTGGCCTTTAGACGCGACCCAAACTCGGTACCATTGCTCACGAGTCAGCTCGATGCTCAGTGCATCAACAGCGGTTTGAACACGCTCAATTTTACCGGAACCAATAATTGGAATTGGCTGAGATGGCAGTCGACGGACCCAAGCATAGATCACTTGATCAATACTGCTTGCACCTACTTCCACTCGAATCGCTTCCAGCTCATTACGTACGCGAACTGCTTGTTCACTGTCGCCACTGAAAATAGATCCGCCACCTAAGCAAGACCACGCCATAGGGCGAACACGCAGCATTTGTAACTGATCTAATGTGCCATCGTGCGCGACTTCAAAGTTAAGCGGGTTGATCTCGACCTGGTTTGTCACAAGTGGTTTATTCATTCGTGACTGCAGCAACTCAAACTGACGTGGCGTAAAGTTCGACACACCGAAATGTTTGACCTTACCTACCTTATGTAACTCAGAGAAAGCTTCCGCAACTTCATCAGCGTCCATTAATACATCTGGACGGTGGATAAGCAGGACGTCGATTTCATCAACATTTAAACGCTCAAGAGAGTTGTTCACTGATTGATAAATGTGCGCCGCACTCGTGTCGTAATGGTTAATTTTACGCTCCGGGGTTTTATCCCCACACAAGTTGATATCGCACTTGGTTACGATCTGGATTTGCTCGCGAACACTGTTATCCAGCTTTAACGCCTCACCAAACAGCGATTCACATTCGTAATTACCATAGATGTCTGCATGGTCTACCGTCGTAATACCTAGTTCGATATGTTGCTTAAGGAATGTTAAACGCTCTTGCGCCGTCATTCCCCAATCTGCTGCACGCCAATATCCTTGAACCAGTTCTGAAAATTCCGGGCCACTCGGTGCAGTTACAACTTTTGCCACCATGGGTTCTCTCCTTTATTTGATCTGCTTTCATCCTAGTCTTGTTTTCGCACGGTCTCAACGGGTAAACTCCCGCAATTCGAACTGGAGTACGAAATATGTCTTTTGCCCAACGTTTGTCTACTTTAATCGGCGAAGAAAGCATCAGCGGCTTTGCGCGACGAGTTGATGTATCAGAAGCGTTAATTAGAAAATACTTAAAAGGCAGTGAGCCGAGCCTGACAAAAGCCAATCAAATTGCGATGCGAGCCAACTGTTCTCTTGAATGGCTAGCGACCGGTTGCGGTTACCTTTATCGCCGCGCAGAAGTAGTCGATATGGAAGCCTATAAACTCTCTTTTCAGTATGTGATGAATAATCCGCTGTCTGAGGAGAGTGAAGATCTGCACCGCAAACTGATAGCAGGCTATCAGTATCTTCGCTCGCATAAAAAGGCTGATGGATTTTTAGATGAATCCGCAATGGCAACGTTCCTCTCTTTGCATCATGAAAATAAAAGCGATCATGAAGCTAAAAGCGAGTAACGTGCATTTTGATGATATCCCCGTCACTTTCGAGCATCACTTTAAGGCTAGGTGAAATTGAATCAAACTCATTTGGCCTTACCCACTCTGTTATTCGTCTTGCTTCAGGCGGATAACGGTTCATCATTAAGATAACTTCCTTATCTACGGCTTCTGCAGATTTCTGTTTTAGCGAATTCAGCACATCATATTCAGCATCATCGAACTGCAGGCGGCGCATGACGAATCCATCTTTTCTTAGGTTGAGGATCAAGTCGTTCCAGTTTTGCCACTGGTATTGGCTTAAAAAGACGAAATGAGCGATGTCATCACCTAAGGTGACTTCACCGTACAGGTGCTGATGATAGTAATGAAAATCATCTAAGCACAGAGCTTTAGCAGATGGGTCGGAACCACTCAAATCTGTCTCACAATGATACCAGTTTCCCCCACTCTCTACCGCGTTCTGAATCTTCGGGTAAGGTTGTTCAGACAATACCGTTTGCCACCAATTATCCAGCGCAAATACAGCACTTGAAAACACAGCAAAACAAACAGGCAGTATATATCGTAAGTACAGGGGCATCATATGTGTAGACGTCAGAAACAGGTGGCTACGACAATAACCTGAGACAGAAAATTAGCAAGAAGGAAATACAATTTATTAGCGCCCATTAAGAAGGCGCACAGTTGCGTGCGCCTCTACCTCGTTACTCAATCGTGAGTGTGCGAATCGGGAAGTCTGTTGATGCATCCCAAACTAAAAACGAGGAATTACTGTAGGGTTTGATTCCATCCAAATTGTGAGTAAAACTTCACGTCCCTCCTTCTGAAGCAGTCATGTTGCTTTACACTTAAAGCATGGTTCATTTTTCTCAGAAAACAAGTTCTACCAGTAAAAAAGTAGCAACAATTACGCATCTGATAGTACATCACTCGAAGGCGTATTTTCCTGAATCCTTCAACCCAATATTTGTGCAAAGCTAAATTGCAACTTTACTGATTAGGTCTAGACTCTTCCAAGCGTATACTTTACGTCCCGCATGCGATTAAATACCGGAGATTTTTAATGACCAAACGAGAGAGAATTGTGAAGTCTGTGTTAGCGCACGTACCCAAAGATGCGATTAACCAGTTTATCTCTCGAGGGTCAACACCGGTATCTGTTCTAGTTATGGCTGCCATCGTAGGAGTAGTCGCGGGTATAGTTGGTACCTACTTTGAGCTTGCTGTTCACTTTGTTTCTGAAACCCGAACTGAATGGTTAAGAGGTGAAATCGGCAGCGCCCTGCCTCTGTGGCTGGCTGCGGTGTTAATCAGTGCTCTGCTGGCTTTTATCGGATATTTTCTTGTTCACCGCTTCGCACCAGAGGCGGCTGGCTCTGGGATTCCCGAAATAGAAGGAGCCATGGACAATATTCGCCCTGTTCGTTGGTGGAGAGTGCTTCCTGTTAAGTTTTTCGGTGGTATGGGTGCTCTTGGCTCCGGTATGGTTTTAGGGCGAGAAGGTCCAACAGTACAGATGGGCGGTGCTGTTGGCCGAATGGTCACAGACATATTTCGCGTAAAGGATGACGACGCTCGTCATTCACTGCTCGCTTCCGGAGCCGCGGGCGGTTTAGCAGCAGCGTTTAACGCGCCGTTAGCCGGTATCATGTTTGTCGTTGAGGAAATGCGGCCTCAGTTCCGCTACTCTTTGATCTCCATTCGTGCGGTGATCATCTCTGCCATCATGGCAAACATTGTATTTCGCAGTATTAATGGCCAAGATGCCGTAATAACCATGCCTCAGTATCAGCCACCAGCGCTACAATCACTTTGGTTGTTTCTGTTACTGGGTGCCCTATTTGGTGTATTCGGCGTTCTTTTCAATAAGCTCATCACTGTCGCTCAGGACAGTTTTGTCGCCATTCACAAAAACGACCGCAAGCGCTACCTCATAACAGGCTCCATTTTAGGCGGGGTGTTCGGTTTACTGCTTTTATACGTCCCGCAATTAACTGGGGGCGGGATAACCCTTATACCTGATGTGACTAACGGGAATTACTCTATTTCACTGTTAGTGATGTTGTTCGTTGGACGTGTAGTAACGACTCTGCTTTGCTTCGGCTCGGGCGCACCTGGTGGTATTTTTGCTCCAATGCTCGCTTTAGGAACTCTGTTTGGTTATGCATTTGGGGCGAGTGCGGAACTATTATTGCCTGTACTTGATATCGAACCAGGCATGTTTGCTATAGCGGGAATGGGGGCTTTATTCGCCGCGACTGTTCGCGCGCCAATCACTGGGATCCTGCTCGTGATAGAGATGACCAATAACTACTATTTAATCCTGCCGTTGATCATTACTTGTCTGGGTGCGGTAATTATTGCTCAAATGCTGGGCGGCCAGCCGATATACAGCCAATTACTTCGTCGAACAATCAAAAACGAAAAACTGCGTCAGCAAGATCTTCCTGAGAATCAAACAAGTTAAAATGGATAGTCTAATTCAATGTTCCAAACAATCTTGTTATTATTCAGGTTGTTTGGAGCGGTTAAGCCTCTACTTTTACATCTTTTCCCAAATATTCGATACCAAACTCACAAAGTTGCTATTCTTTAATCATTCCTCGCCTGCTTTAAGAGTAACTGCTGTTAAAACTTGCTAGTATTCGCGCCTCATAAAGCCACAATTAGTATTATCATTTCGTTCGGGTAAAATCATTTCGGAGTAGATTTGAACTGGAGAAGACTTGTACAGTTTTATAGTGTCCCGCCCTCTCAGGCTGCGTTGGCATTGGGTATTATTGGATTAGGCCAGGCTTGGGCGTTGTATGTCCCCGCTATTGGAGAGCCAATACGACCATTTCTCTCGTTACTCGGCGCATTATTGCTGACCCCAGTACTACTAAAGTACGCGACCAGCCCACGTTTATTCATGGCTGATATCCGACATCCGTTGAGCGGCAGTTTAATGGCACCGATGAGCATGGCATTACTAATCCTCACCGATTACCTTGCTACCGTCGCGCCTCTTATTGCTCATCCACTGTGGTTTCTTGCGCTTTTGCTTCATTTTTCTATGATGGTGCTGTTTTTCAGCTTCCAGCTAAGAAACTTCAAGATGTCGAATATAGTCCCAAGCTGGTTTCTGTATCCAGTGGGATTAATCAGCAGTTCATTAGCAGGCTCTCAGTTCGGACACAACCTATTCTCTCAAACCCTTGCGCTCATGTGTATTGGCATCTATTTCTTTATGTTGCCACTTGTCTTATATCGATTAGTATTCTTCGGCTCTCTGCCAAGAAGAGCCCGACCAACTCTTGCCATAATGGCGGCACCTGTAAACTTATCGCTCGCCGCCTATCTGGTTAACTTTCCCGAGCCAGATCCTATTCTGACCGGAGCTTTATCAGGTATCGCTATCACGATGACATTGCTCATCTACCTGTGCTATTTCCGTCTGTTACGTTTGAAGTTTCAGCCTTCGATTGCCGCGGTAACGTTTCCGTCCGTCATCAGTGCTATCGCAATGCACCGATTAACCACGTTCTTCGCTGAATCACATCCCCGGTGGAACTGGCTGCACGACTTTGGCTTTTTAGAGCTCAGCATCGCGACCTTCTTAGTGGTTTGGGTATCGGCAGGATATGTAAAAATGTACTGGCCGGAGGTTGTCAGATCGCACTCTAAGCAAGCATAAAAAACGCCTCCAATGAGGCCGTTTTTTATCGAATCAACAAATTTCACTACCCGGCAAACTTCGCCATAAAGTTACCGATATTAGTCAAACTCGCTCCAGCCATCACGACCACGATCGCGATACCAGTCAACGTGAGATACTTCGGATGCTGATAATCACCCACGATCTCTTTTTTCTTTGTTGCTACGAGAACTGTTCCTAATACGATTGGAAGAATGATGCTGTTAACCAGACCTGCGAGCATCAACAGGAGGATCGGCATATTCATTGTGACTGTACCTAGCGAAGTTATGATGATAAAACCGACACACCATGCTTTTTCATTGCGTGCAACCACTGGGAACAGCGTCTTAATGAGTGATATTGCCATGTAAGAGTTACCCACTACGGAAGTGATAGAGGCAACAAACAGCACCAAGCCAAAAATAAAGTAACCCAACTCACCAGCCCCCTGGCGGAAAGCATCTGCTGCCGGATTAGAAGCATCCAACGTTGCGCCCGTGGCAATAACACCAAACACCGCCAAGAAAAGCAGAATACGGATGACCACAGCGATTGAGATTCCTGCCCACGCTGTTTTCTTGATTGACGGGATGTTTTCTTTACCCTTCAGACCAATATCAACCAGACGTTGTGCACCGGTATAATAACCGCCTACCGCACCACCAACGATAGTCAGCGTCGGTAGCAGAAGACTGCTCACCTCAGAAGGCATTAATGCTGCGGTCAAAGTTTCTCCCATCGGGGGCAGACTCGTCATTGCCACATACGCAATCAATATGATCATAAACAACCCGAGGTAACGCGCCATTTGATCCATTCGCTTAGATGCGTTGTGAACCACAAACAACAAGCAGCCAACCATGCCTGTAAACAGTGCTCCCCAAGTTGTATCCACACCCGTCAGTACATTGATACCCAATGCCGCACCACTAACGTTACCAAAGTTAAATGCGACCGCGCCAAGGGCAAGCAGGACACCAACAGCGTACCCCATACCCGGTGCAACTTTGTTCGCGATATCTTGGATACGCATGCCAGAAACGCCAACAATACGCCAAAGGTTCATCACAATACCAAAGGTGATAAAAATGGAGGCCAATACAGGGAATGCCATATCCACTTTGTAGATATTAGTGAAAACTGCAGTTTGGGTAAGGAAACCGGGACCTACGGATGTGGTTGCCATCAAAAACGCGACGCTTAACATCGCTTTCTTTTGCCAACTGGTATCTGTACTCGGAGCAGATAGAGGATTTGTACTGATGGTGCTTTGTGTCGTCATGCCAAGTCTCAATTTTGTTGTCTTCCTATTATTAGAAAAATAGAAACACAACTGACCGAGATCAGCTGAATTTGAGGGGATACTTCTTTTAAAACAAATGATTACAAACTGTAGCCATTCATTGGGCGCATATACTAAGAGTATCTTTTGTGACTGTCAACACAGAATGGTACAAATATTTTTTGTTGCGACAGATATATCATGCATAAAAAAGGATGGCCTTGGCCATCCTTCATATTCAATTCTTTTTATCGTAAACCATGCAGAAATTCGGCGCGAGTTGCCGGGTTGCTCTTGAAGATACCACCCAAAGCTGTTGTCGTTGTTTCACTGGTTGCATCCATGACACCACGTGATTTTACGCAGTAGTGCGTTGCATCAATCGTTACTGCGACATCATCCGACTCCAGCAATGTTTGCAGAGCAATCAGAATCTGTTGCGTCATGCGCTCTTGAACCTGTGGACGCTGAGCAAAGAAGCGAACAATGCGGTTGATTTTCGACAAGCCGATGATTTTTCCACGCGGAATGTAAGCGACGGCAGCTTTACCATCAATCGTGACAAGGTGGTGTTCACAAGTGCTGGTCACGGTGATGTCTTTCACACGTACCATTCACTCACGTTCATCTTGTTTTCTTATGACAGTGATTTTCGGGAAGTTAGAGTAATCCAGACCAGAGAAAATTTCGTCTACATACATTTTTGCAATGCGGTGCGGCGTTTCTTCAAGACTGTCATCTGTTAAGTCAAGCTGAAGCAGGCCTAAGATCTCACGCATGTGGTACTCGATCTTTTCCTTTTTCTCTTCACGGCTAACGTTATTAGGACGCATAGGCGTTTCTAATCCGCGTTGCTCTAGCGCTTCTTTTACTAACTTCGCTGACTCGCTAAGACCTGACATTACACTTCCTCTTTATAACTACCGCTCACGTCATGAAAAATTGTAGATTTCATTCCGTTAGCGTTTCATTAACTCAGTTAAATGCTTCATTCACAAAGACAAATATCATAAATCACTGAGCGCTTTACTCTAGATCCACAAGGTTTTTACCCCTTTTGGATGGGTGACAAGGATACTCGGAATTTTGAATAATTACACCCATATTTTATAGGAGGATATTCCCATACCCAAATGACGCCAAGATGACTGATTCACAAGGTTTAAAGGTAATTTTACGGTGTGGGTATATCAATGACTCTTTTATGATAAAGTTTCTACAAACATAAGAACATAGGATTAACTCAATGGGCTGCTGCGACGCACCTGGCTTGATGCCAATTGAAGAAGCGATGGAAAAAATGCTATCGCGAATCAAACCGATCCAAACCACACTTTCTCTCCCGCTTGCTGAAGCGTTGGGCTTTGTACTTGCTGAAGACATATTGTCTCCAATCCATGTACCGCCTTTCGATAACTCAGCAATGGACGGTTACGCGATCCGTATAAAAGACCTGGAGTCATCCTCTGTTCTGCCACTGGCCGGTAAATCATTCGCAGGTCAGCCGTTTGAAGGTGAATGGGAGCAAGGTACGTGTGTCCGTATCATGACTGGTGCAAAGATTCCTGAAGGGTGCGATGCGGTCATCATGCAGGAAAATACCGAAGTGATTGACGCCGGAGTCAAGTTTAACCAAACAGACGTAGAGCCACAAAACAACATTCGCCCAACAGGAGATGACATTAAGCAGGGTGACATCGTATTGGCTAAAGGCGCACGTTTAACCCCTCGTGACATTCCTATGATTGCTTCACTAGGTGTTAGCCACGTGACTGTGGTACGCAAGCCAAAAGTGGCATTTTTCTCTACCGGCGACGAACTTAAGCCACTTGGAGAAAAGCTGCAAGAAGGTCAGATTTATGACAGCAACCGTTACGGTATTAAACCGCTTATCGAAAACTTCGGTTGTGAACCTGTAGACTTAGGCATCGTCCCTGACTGCCCGAATGCACTGAAAGCAACCTTCGAGCAAGCGCAAACGCTAGCTGATGTGGTTGTGACATCAGGTGGTGTGAGCGTAGGTGAAGCTGACTACACGAAAGACATTCTGGAAGAGCTTGGCGAAATCGGCTTCTGGAAACTGGCGATTAAGCCTGGAAAACCATTCGCTTTTGGTAAGCTTTCAACAGCGTGGTTCTGCGGTCTGCCTGGTAATCCGGTTTCTGCAATGATGACAATGTACGTGCTGGTTCAGCCGATGCTGGCGAAATTAGCCGGTCATACGGAATGGCAAGAGCCTGAATCTATTCCTGCAGTGACAAAGACGGCTTTCAAGAAAGTGCCGGGGCGTGCAGATTACCAGCGCGGTATCTACTCACTTGAAGATGGTAAATTCGTTGTCGAAACCACTGGCAACCAAAGCTCAGGCGCATTTCGTTCGATGAGTTTAGCGAACTGCTTTGTGGTATTGGAACGAGAACGTGGCCGTGTTGAAATTGGCGAAACCGTCAACATCCAACTATTCAACTCGACACTTTACTAGGAACGCGCCGTGGATATTCTGTCTGATCAAGAAATGCTGCGCTACAACCGTCAGATCATTCTTCGTCAGTTTGATTTTGATGGACAGGAGGCGCTTAAGCAAAGCTCGGTTTTAATTCTCGGCGCGGGCGGTTTGGGCTGTGCATCGAGTCAGTACCTTGCAACTGCCGGCGTTGGTAAGCTCACATTGATTGATGATGACATTGTTGAGCTTTCCAATCTTCAGCGTCAGGTATTACACCATGATGCAGACATCGGCCGTAAAAAAGTCGAATCCGCCGCTGATTCTTTGCGTGAGCTTAATCCGTATACCGAAGTAACGACAATTGCGACGCGCCTTGATGATGCAGAGCTGAAAGCCCTTATCGAGCAACATACCCTCGTTGTGGACGCTTCGGACAACGTTGAGACGCGCAATCAACTCAACCGATTGTGTTTTGAGACAAAAACACCGCTGGTATCTGGTGCAGCCATTCGTATGGAGGGGCAAATTAGCGTCTTCACTTATGATGACCCGGAACAGCCGTGTTACCAGTGTTTAAGTGCGTTGTTTGGCAGTGAGGCATTAAGCTGTGTCGAGGCCGGAGTAATGGCTCCTGTGGTCGGAATTGTGGGTGCGGTACAAGCGATGGAAGCAATCAAAGTCATTGCGAATTATGGTCAGCCGAAAAAAGGCAAAATCCTGATTCTTGATGCGCTCAGTATGTCATGGCGTGAAATGAATTTGATGAAGATGCCAACCTGTCCGGTATGTAGCTAATCAGAAAACAGGCAATGTCACTAAATAAAAGGACTTAACGATGAATACATTGATTAACGTCGATGAACTAAGTGCTCTGTTAAGAGAGCCGAACGTGAAAATTCTGGACGCCAGCATAAGCTTTCAGATCCCGTCAGAGGGAGAGAAAATCACAGATACATGGATTCCCGGCTCTCTGCGTTTTGATTACGACAATGACTTTTGTCTGCCAGACAGTCCTCTTCCGCACATGATGCCGACAGAAGAAGGATTTAATCGCAGTGCACAAAACCTGGGACTGCACAAAGACGACTTGGTTGTGGTTTACGATAACTCAGGAACCCTGGCCTCTCCGAGAGCCTGGTGGATGTTCAAAGCGATGGGACACAATAATGTTCGAGTCCTTAACGGTGGTTTGCCTGCATGGATAGCGGCAAATTTACCTGTTGTCGACACACTGAGTACACCCACCCAACAAGGCTCATTTTCCGGTACTTTGTCTAGACATGCCTTCTTAGATGCGCAGACCGTACTCGATCATGCAATTGGCCAAAGCGCCAATATTCTCGATGCGCGCTCTATCGCTCGCTTCTTAGGAGAAGTTCCCGAGCCGCGAGCTGGTCTTCGCAGCGGACACATTCCAAACTCAATCTGCCTACCGTTTCAAGAGCTTATGGCTGATGGACACATCAAACCGATTTCTGAACTGGAACAAGTATTCCGAGAACTAACAATACACGAAGATAAACCCTTAATTTTCAGCTGTGGTTCCGGAGTCACCGCTTGTATCTTATTGTTGGCGGCACACCAATTGGGGCAACGCAATGTGTCTGTCTATGACGGATCGTGGACTGAGTGGGGTTCGAGCCATCATCTTCCTATTGAAGTTTAATAGAAAGCTCTGTTTCCCCATCCCCAATCAGAAACAAAAACGGCCTTCAATCAAAGGCCGTTTTTTCGTTTAATCTACTATGGGACTTTATCCTAATTGACTCATCATCAAGCTTGTGAAGCAGACTTATCTGGTTGACGATAGTTAAGCAGGCATACCGCAACTATCACCACTAAAGCAACCAGTCGGTAGATATCAGACATAAATAACACACCTAATGCCATCACAAGTAACACTGCGCGCTGCCACTGCTGTAATGGAGAGAACAAACGTCCCTCTATGCCACCAGCAAATGCGACAAATAGGCTTATAGTCGAAATCACGCCAATCACAAAATGCATCGGTTCGCCATCTATCCAGATCAAGCCAGAAAAGGCCATCATGGCCGGAATAAGGAAAAAGCCCTGTGCGAGTTTAAAGGCCTGCACTGCTGAGCGCATCGGTGACGCATTCGCAATTCCTGCTCCTGCAAACGCCGCTAATGCAATAGGTGGGGTTACGTTTGACGTTTGCGATAGCCAGAACACGATCATGTGCGCGGTTAGTAGCCCAAGCCCAAATTCCATTAGCGCTGGAACCGCCATAATGGATAACACGATATAGGCTGCCGTTACAGGCAGTCCCATTCCGAGTACCACTGCGGCAACGGCGATTAAAGCTAATGCCGACCACAAGTGGCCACCTGACATTGCGATAAGGAACTGGGTAAACTGAAGCCCGATGCCCGTCTGACCAACCACACCGACGACAATACCGGCTGTTGCACAAGCGACTGAGATAGGAATGGCGAGAAACGCACCTTCACGCAGACCTTCAATAAACAGCTTCACCGAAATACGGCTGTGTTTACGCGTCATCGCAGCAAGCAGTATCGCCACACACCCAATCACACCAACAAGCACCGGAGAATAACTCATCATCAAAAGTGCCGTGATTAAAATCAGCGGAACCAGATAATGCCAGCCGTCTTTCAGCACTTTAGATATTTGCTCAGTTATGGTCATTCCCTGCAAGCCAAGTTTACAGGCCATCAAGTGAACATAAAGCAGAGTGCAGGCAAAATACAAAATCGCCGGAGCAATCGAGACCAATAAAATGTCGCTGTATGGAATCCCAGTAAATTGCGCCATAACAAACGCCCCTGCCCCCATAACCGGAGGCATGATTTGCCCACCTGTTGAAGCAGCGGCTTCGATACCGGCAGCCTGCTCAGGCTTATAGCCGAGCTTTTTCATCATTGGTATCGTCAGTGCACCTGTAGTCACGGTGTTAGCAATCGCCGAGCCGGAAATAGAACCAAGTGCAGCTGAAGCAACAACACTCGCTTTCGCCGGACCGCCACGGTACTTACCTGCCAGCGCAAACGCCATATCTATAAAGAACTGACCCGCCCCTGTTACCTGCAAGAATGCTCCGAACAAAACAAAGATAAAGACTACGCCCGCAGCAATTGCCAGTGGTGCTCCGTAAACCCCGTTAGTGGAATAGATATGAAAGCGCACAATCTCTTCCGCGGAAAAACCTTTACTCGCAATATTATCCGGTAACACATCCCCGAACATGGCATAAGCCAAGAATACCGCAGCAATCACTACCATTACTAACCCGACGGTTCGCCTGGTAGCTTCAAGCAACATCACGATTAAGACGACGCCGGCAGTTTGTTCAACCGAACCTAAACCGTCGAGCAAAAAACTGATGTCGTCATAATCAAACCTGGCAATGATCACCGACGCCCAACAAGTTAAGGCGACAAGAATGAAATCGATGATTCGACCTGTCAGATACAACGGAAACGAGCTTCTGGCTTTGAAAGTCGGATAGACCAAAAAAGCAATGGCTAGCACCCAGCTAACATGAATCGGGCGAAATACTGGTGCAGACAGGGTGGCGACAATTCCCTGCCAGACTTGAAAGACAGATAAAGCGATAGCCGCAACGGCGGCTATCGAAAGTATCACGTCTGTAATTTTCTGGTTACTCGGATGAATCTCACTCATCGCTTACTCCATGTAACTTTAAACGATCTACTTTGTTTGTTCCTGCAGGTATTTCGCCGCACCAGGATGCAGTGGCGCGCCTTCTAACTTGGTCATATTCTCGATAGTGGTGAACTTAGTAACACCCAGCACCTGACGAATGTCCTCGATGTGGTCGAAAGTCGTTTTGGTTAGTTGATAAGCCATATCTTCGCTCATGTTTTTATTCACAACCAAAACATTCCAGACCGCTGGTACCTTAAACGCAGGTACCTTGTTGTACGCATCAGCCGGTACATCAAGTTCTAGATAGGAAGGATAGGCCTGAGCAATTTTATTAAGCTCTTCGTCACTGAAACTCAACACGCGAATATCACGAGTCAGAGCCAGTTCAGTAATTGCGCCTACACCAACACTACCAACGATGATACCCGCATCAATCTGGTTGTTAGCAATCGCACTGGTTGTTGCGGTGTAGTTAAGAGACTGAGCTTTAATATCGTCTTCAGAAACACCTAACGTATTGAGAATATTAACAGCGCTTACACGCGTACCTGAGCCCGGAGCACCGAGAGAAACGCGTTTGCCTTTTAGATCAGTGATAGATTTGATATCAGAGTCAGCTGGCACAATGAACTGCACTGCATTTGGATAAAGAGCAAACAACACCGCTACGTCCATCTTACGCGGGAACGGGTCAGTCCCTTCGTAAGCCTGCAATACCACATTACCCTGCGCAATTCCGACGAGTTGCTTGTTAGTCGACACTTTAATGGTATTTTCAACAGAGGCTGCGGTCACTTCCGCACGCATGTTGAAGTCTGGTAAATTCTCACTCCAAATTTTGGCCAGCATACCGCCCAGCGGATAATAAGTACCACTCTGACTACCGGTACCGATAGTGTAATTTTCAGCCATCGTTGATGCTGAAAATACGACAGCAAGTGCCACTAGCCCATTCCTTAGTGCCTGGTACATAAACGCTCCTTGTTCTTTTAAATTGATTGTTATTCCATATAGTTATGGTTTGCAGAAGCGGAAATAGCAAACGAGAGTGAGAGGAAATGAACGCTTTGTGCGCTATCTCACTCTGCATATTGATAAATGAATAAAAAATGCAGAGTGAGGCAGGTGTAAGCGCAATAACTTTAGTTCTGCATCTCTTTATACATTACGTCGACCAACTCGCCTTTCGGATCACCCGACAATTCCCAGGTAAATATGCCACCCAGGTTAGATTGTTTCGCCCAGTTCGCTTTTGCTTTAATAGAGCGCTCGTCTTCAAACGAGATAAACACTTTCTTTTCAGGGTGCCACAAGTATGGTGCCTGTGACTGCTCATCATATTTGTATTCGTAGCCTTGTTTAGCACTGTAGTTCTTCATTAAGTCCCAAAACATGAAGTACCCGTTTTCACCCGTACCAAACTGTGCACCTTGCTCTGACAACAAATCCTGCGTTGGTAAGCCACCAGAAAAATCTTTAGTGCCTTGCCATCCTCGTCCATAAAAGGCAGCGCCAATCACCAGTTTTTCACTCGGTATTCCCAGCTCGATCATCTGGTTAATAAACACATCTGCGCCCATCCCCCACCAGCTTCGTTCAGTCGCATGCAGATTCGTCGTGTGTCCGGTTTGCTGTCCCCAGCCGCCTAAAAAGTCGTAAGTCATCGCAAACATGTTGGTTAGATAAGGTTGCGCCGATTTCCAGTCGATGCTTGCCGCTTTAGGACCTACTCCAACCGCTGTTGAAAGTTCATATTCGCGCTTGGTCTTTTTCTCCAATCCATCAAGTTCAGAACGCAGAGTTTTGACCAGATAGGTAAAGGCATCGCGTTCTGAAGATTTCTGCTCATCAGATAATTTAGTCTCCGGATTCCATGGAGATGTCGTTAAGCCTCCACCTCCTGGGTATTCCCAATCGAGGTCGATGCCGTCGAAGAAGTCATATTGAGCAATCAACTCAACTGCAGTTTTAGAGAACTGATCCATGGCAGTTTTATCTTTTACCATGGTGTGAAAGGGCTCAGACATGGTCCACCCTCCGAAAGAAGGAAGTATTTTCAGTTCTGGATTCAGCTTCTTTAACTCCGCCAGTTGAGCGAAATGGCCATTGTAAGGAACAGCGACCGAGACGGGACCGAACTCTTTTTCAAGCGCAGCTTCCGTATCGACAACAATGGCCGTATACGGTTCTTTCCCTTTACATTGCTCTTCCACCAATTTTTGCACCGTTTCGGATGCCCCGGTGTGTGGACCACACATACTCAAAAACGCGTAAATAACGTGTGTGAGTTTGTCGGCAGGAATATCTTTTACTGTATAAGGGTTGTCCGCATTGGCATATTGCCAGTCCGCAAAATAACCAGCGACGACTTTTGGCTCTGCGTTAGCGAATGTTGAAAAACTTGCTAATAGTGCGGTGGTGAGAAGTGTTTTTTTCATAATTTCCTCCGGAGTAAGAAATTACAAAGTACTCTGGAGGATTAGTTTTAACTCGGAAACGAAATCAGGCTGCGAGTGATTTATAAATACTCACAACCATATTACATTGATTGCACATAATTTGTGCTAAATCTCCGATGTAGCTTTACCATTCATCTGTTCATCGAGGTTGAGTACAGTTAATGCGTTACTTACGCTCGTCGCGATGACATCAATTGCCCCCGTTCTCAGTGCACCTAATAAGGCTAGTGGCTTACTGTTTTCTGCTGCAATTGCGATCACTTCTGAAACCGAACGAAATTCATCAATACCTAAGCCAATGATCCGGTCACTCATCACGGTCTTCGCTGATTCGCCATTAATATCAAAGAAGTCGTACCCCGCGAAATCTCCAACCACACCCTGCAACATACGAGACTGAACGACCTCTTCTGCGGTGAACCAGCCTAGATCCACCATATAGCTGTTTTCACTCATATCGCCAATTCCGACCAGTGCGACATCTGCTTTACGTGCAAGGTCCAAGGTCTGTTTCACCGTCGCGTTTTGCATGAAAGCCAGTTTCTGCTCCCGGTTTTCCGCATATGCAGGAGCGTATAAGGTCTCTGAAGTTCCGCCGTAGCTTTTCGCAAACTGACGGCAAATATGGTCTGCGTTAAACATGCCGCCACGAGGGTGTATACCACCGATTCCGCAAACAAATTTCACGTCTTTCTGGGGAATTACACCGACGTGGTGCGCGACTGCTGACACATTACGGCCCTGGCCGACCGTTACGACTGTGCCATTTTGCAATGTGCTGGCCATGTACTTCGACACCAGCCCCGCAACCTGAAGTCTCTGCTGTTCTTCACTCGGCTGATCCAATGCAACCAAAGCCCGCTTTACACCAAAACGTTCAATAAGACGCTGCTCAATCTTAGCGCTGAACACCGGATGGTATTTAACTGTAATCTCAACAATACCTTCGTCTCTTGCCTGCTTCAGCATACGTCCCACCTTAGCGCGGGATACGGCAAACTTTTTCGAGATCTCTTCCTGTGTCGCTCCATCTTGATAGTAAGCAACAGAAATTTCAGTCAGAAGATCAGTGCCTTCATCAGATACATCGTTAATGGATTTACTCATAATCACCTGATTTATATATAGCTGTTCCGTTTACACGGGCAAATACTCAGCACCTTTACAAGCGCTCACATGCGTAGCATATGTCACACACGCACATCACTTCAACATTTGCTCATCACAAAAACAATTTCTCACCCTAAAATTTCTACCAATAAGTAATGCGATAAGCTATGTATAGCCTAGGCAAACGTTTATTCATGCAACAGCAGGTTAACAACTAAAAAAATAATTGATTAAAGTCACCTTACCTTCAGATCAACAATTGACTTTCGGTGCAGATAAGATAATTATGGAGGCATCATTTACTCAACGTTTGATCAAATGCTCATAACAGTTGTTCAAACGCTGAAAAGTTAAAAGTTAGCTGGTGGAACAAATATCAACTTCTATCTGCTAATGCGCTTGTAACTGCACTCTTCATGCTTACAGCAAAGTATGAGACCCCATGAAATAGGATGATCGTAATGAGCAACAAATTAGAGCAACTTCGTAAACTAACGACTGTAGTAGCTGACACTGGTGAAATTGACGCAATCAAAAAATACCAACCAGAAGACGCAACAACTAACCCTTCTCTGATTCTGAAAGCCGCTCAAATTGCTGAGTATGCACCTCTGATCGACGCTTCAATTGCTTACGCAAAAGAGCAAAGCGACGACAAAGCTCAACAAGTTCAAGACACTTGTGACATGCTTGCTGTAAACATTGGTAAAGAAATCCTTAAAACTATCCCAGGCCGTATCTCAACAGAAGTTGATGCTCGTCTTTCTTACGATATGGAAGGCAGCGTAGCGAAAGCACGTCAGCTAGTTAAGATGTACAACGATGCAGGTATCACTAACGATCGCATCCTTATCAAACTGGCTTCTACTTGGGAAGGTATCCGCGCTGCAGAAATCCTAGAAAAAGAAGGCATCAACTGTAACCTGACTCTTCTATTCTCATTCGCTCAGGCGCGTGCTTGTGCTGAAGCTGGCGTATTCCTGATTTCACCATTCGTTGGTCGTATCATGGACTGGTACAAGGCAAAAGAAGGTCGTGACTTCGAAGCTCAAGAAGATCCAGGTGTACTATCTGTAACTTCTATCTACAACTACTACAAAGAGTACGGCTACAACACGGTTGTTATGGGCGCGAGCTTCCGTAACATCGGCGAGATCCTAGAGCTTGCTGGTTGTGACCGTCTGACTATCGCTCCTGCTCTTCTTGCAGAACTAGAAGCAGCTGAAGGCGAAGTAGTTGAGAAGCTTATCGACTCTAAAGGCGCGAAAGAGCGTCCGGCTCCAATGACTCACTCAGAGTTCCTATGGGATCACAACCAAGACCCAATGGCTGTAGAGAAGCTTGCTGAAGGTATCCGCAACTTCGCGATTGACCAGGGTAAACTAGAAGACATGATCGCAGCTAAGCTGTAATCACACAGAATCACAACAGGGGAACGATTGCGTTCCCCTGCTAATTTTCCTTTCCTAGAATTAAACATATTCGGTAATTATTATGGATCGCAAATATCTAGCAAATGCAATCCGTGCGCTAAGCATGGACGGTGTTCAACAAGCTAACTCAGGCCACCCAGGTGCACCTATGGGTATGGCTGATATCGCTGAAGTTCTTTGGCGCTCTCACCTAAACCACAACCCAACTAACCCAGAATGGGCTGACCGCGACCGTTTTGTACTGTCAAACGGCCACGGCTCAATGCTGATCTACTCTCTGCTGCACCTAGCAGGCTACGAGCTATCAATTGATGATCTGAAAAACTTCCGTCAGCTTCACTCTAAGACTCCAGGTCACCCTGAGTACGGCTACGCACCAGGTATCGAAACAACTACAGGCCCTCTAGGTCAAGGTATTACTAACGCTGTTGGTATGGCGATGGCTGAAAAAGCGCTAGCGGCTCAGTTCAACAAAGAAGGCCACGACATCGTTGACCACTTCACTTACGCATTCATGGGTGATGGCTGTCTGATGGAAGGTATCTCACACGAGGCATGTTCTCTGGCGGGTACTCTTGGCCTAGGTAAACTGATTGCATTCTGGGATGACAACGGCATCTCTATCGATGGTCATGTTGAAGGCTGGTTCTCTGACGATACACCTAAGCGTTTTGAAGCGTACGGCTGGCACGTAATCCCAGCAGTAGATGGTCACGACTCTGCAGCAATCAACGCAGCAATTGAAGCAGCTAAAGCAGACCCTCGTCCTACTCTAATCTGTACTAAGACTATCATCGGTTTCGGTTCTCCTAACAAGTCTGGTTCTCACGACTGTCACGGTGCACCACTTGGCGCAGAAGAAATTGCAGCAACTCGTAAAGAACTAGGTTGGGAGCACGGTCCTTTTGAAATTCCGCAGGAAGTCTACGCAGAATGGTCAGCGAAAGAAGCAGGCGCAGCTAAGGAAGCAGCGTGGAACGAGAAATTTGCAGCTTATGAAGCAGCATACCCTGAGCTGGCAGCTGAATTTAAACGCCGCGTAAACGGCGAGCTACCTGCTCAGTGGGAAGAGAAAGCAAGCCAAATCATTGCTGATCTTCAAGCGAATCCAGCTAACATTGCATCGCGTAAAGCATCGCAAAACGCACTAGAAGCGTTTGGTGCGCTTCTACCAGAATTCATGGGCGGCTCTGCTGACCTAGCGCCTTCTAACCTAACTATGTGGTCTGGTTCTAAGTCTCTAGAAGCAACTGACTTCTCAGGTAACTACATCCACTACGGTGTGCGTGAATTCGGTATGACAGCGATCATGAACGGTATCGCACTACACGGCGGTTTCGTTCCTTACGGTGCAACTTTCCTAATGTTCATGGAATACGCTCGTAACGCAATGCGCATGGCTGCTCTGATGAAGATCCAGAACATCCAGGTTTACACGCACGACTCTATCGGTCTTGGCGAAGATGGCCCAACTCACCAACCAGTTGAGCAAATGGCTTCTCTACGTCTGACTCCGAACATGAGCACATGGCGTCCATGTGACCAGGTTGAATCTGCTGTAGCTTGGAAACTGGCAATTGAGCGTAAAGACGCGCCAACTGCGCTTATCTTCTCTCGTCAGAACCTAGCACAACAAGAGCGTACAGCTGAGCAAGTTGCAGACATCGCTAAAGGTGCTTACATCCTGAAAGATTGCGAAGGCAAGCCAGAGCTTATCCTAATCGCAACAGGTTCTGAAGTTGAGCTAGCGGTAGAAGCAGCAGCACAACTAACAGCAGAAGGTAAGAAAGTACGCGTTGTTTCAATGCCATCAACGGATGCATTCGACAAGCAAGACGCAGCTTACCGTGAAGCAGTACTACCATCAGATGTCACTGCACGTATCGCTATTGAAGCGGGCATCGCAGACTTCTGGTACAAGTACGTGGGCTTTGGCGGCAAGATCATCGGTATGACTACTTTCGGTGAATCTGCACCAGCAGGCGAACTGTTCAAGATGTTTGGTTTTACGACTGAAAATGTAGTGAACACAGCAAAAGAGCTTCTAGCTTAATCAACGATTAGCTTTCAAGCACTTGTTTAATAAACAAAGCCCCGCTTACACAGCGGGGCTTTTCTTTTCCAACTTGTCTAGCCGAACAATGTACTTCCCACTGACGGCAAATGAAGGTTATCTAAGACTGTTTATCTTCGAATCGAAGCGCTAACTGATAGAAATCTTTGACTTGTTCTTTCAACTGAAGACTATTTTGTTCAACAGAATGTGTCGCTGCTAAGTTTTGCTCTGCCGTTGAGGCAATAGACTGAACATGCAGATTGACATCACTGGCTAGTTTAAGCTGATTATCTGCTGTCTGCGCAACATCAACCATTAAACCACTCATGGTTTGCATCATTTGCTCGACTTCCGACAAACGGCGTGTACTTTGTTCAGCAACTTCAGAACAAGCATCCGTTTGATCTTTATTCGCTAGGATGTCTTTCTGCCAGCTCTGAATCGTAGACAACATAGTAGAAAGCGACGCCTGAATCTGCTCAGTTGCATTGGATGTACGGCCAGATAACGCCCTTACTTCGTCCGCAACCACGGCGAAACCTCGACCTTGCTCACCTGCCCTTGCCGCTTCAATTGCAGCGTTTAAAGCGAGTAAATTAGTTTGCTCAGCAATACCGCCGATCTCGTCCATCAAGCTATTTACTTTCTGAGCCTGATCACTGAGCTGGTATGTTGTTTCGGTTGCTTTCTCTGCCTGAAGGCTCAATTGAGCCAAATTGTCATGAGTCTGAATAATGGTTTCTTTTGCCATCAGACACGACTTAAGCGTGTCATCAATAAGCAGGTGCGCATCGTTAGTAGCCGAAGATGCGGAAGTAGCCGATGTTTCGACTTCCTGCATTGCATCTCGTACTCTTCGAATGTCTATATTTTGCTGATTCAGCGCGTCATGCACTTCCGCCGTTGTCTGGCTAAGAGCAGCGGCACAGTCTTGCAACGGTAAAGCTGAATCTGTCATACGCCCCAGTACGGTGCGGATACGAGCCGAAAGCATTTTGATATGGAAGTCTGCAATAGAAAATGCGCTGTCTCCGGAATAAATCAAACGACTTACGCTGTCATATTGCTTTTGTAGCTTTTTAAGTTGTTTCGGGGTATCTATCAGTTCCTGACGGAATAGCAGCGCTAATATACCAGCTGGTAACGCGCTGGCTAACCATGCCAATGGCCCTTGAGCAGATAACGCATAAGCGGCTGCTGGAGCGGTTAATGCACCGAGTAATATAGCGTAACGCAGCGTTTCGTTTATTTTAAGAGACCAGGTGCGACCAGACTGTTCTGCCGCTTTCATTGTCTTATAAGCTTTATCTGCGATATCGACCCATTCGTGTTTTGGCTTAACGCGGACAGACTGATAACCAACGATCTGGTTGTGTTCGTATATTGGTGTCACATAAGCATCGACCCAATAATACCCGCCAGACTTAGTGCTGTTTTTCACCATACCGCGCCACGCGTTACCTTTCTTGAGGCGCGCCCACATGTCACCGAATGCCCCTTTCGGCATATCGTTGTGACGAACAACATTATGGTTTTTACCTACCAACTCTTCATGTGTATATTCTGCAACGCGACAAAACGCCTCGTTACAGTAAGTAATAACACCTTGCAAATTTGTCGTAGAAACCAGTTCTTCGAACTCTCCAACGAGAGTCTCTTTAGCTTTGTAATTATTATTAGCTGACATAGTTGAGCTTCTGTTATATTTTGTTACATTCAGTTTGTTATATACAGGATTGTTAAAACTAATACAAAAGAATTAGTCAACAACTGGCAGAGGGTAGCGGTTAATCCCCCTAACCCACATCCTTTAAACTGTAAATAACTATAAATTTCGATACGTTACGCATAAAGAGATCTGACCACTACCTTAAATCTTTACTTTCGTTTATATGGAAATCAGGCGACCTGAGATGACTTTTTATTAAGCCCTTTAGTAAAGAAGATCACGACAACCAATAAAACAACAGGAAGTACAAATAGGTTTAGATTCTGCCATCCAACCGTCGATTCAAGCCAGCCAGAAAGCAATGCGGTAACCGTAACGCAACCAAACACCAAAAACTCATTGAACGCCTGCGCTTTACTTCGGTTCTTAGCCTCATAACACTGGCTAAACAAACCTGTTGCTGCGATAAACATAAAGTTCCAGCCCACACCCAACAGCACCAACGCTAAACTAAAGTGCCAGATAGATACGCCGTGAATGTTAATTGCAATACACGCAATAAATAACAAACCACCCGCAAGTATCATATTTTTTGAGCCAAAGCGTTCAATCAAACGTCCGGTAAAAAACGCAGGTGCAAACATTCCAAGCACATGCCACTCTATGACACCCGCCGCCTTTTCAAAATGAAAACCGCAGCCGATCATAGCTAAAGGCGTTGCTGTCATCAGAATGTTCATTACCGCATAAGCAACCATTGCCGCTATGACTGCTACCATGAAATTGGGTTTGCGAATAACATCAGCTAACTTATCTGCTTTTGAATGAGACAGTTGGGCGTGAGCAGAAGGAAAACGAATCGTTTGTAGCAAAACCAATGCGGTTATATAAAGAACGATCAACACGGAAAAAGCACTGATGTATAGGCCATCACTAGACCACTGTTGCGAATAAACCGCTAAATTAGGTCCAAGCATTGCTGCTAACACGCCTCCCGCCATGGATATTGAAATCGCTCTGTGTCTGGCCGACTCTTCACACACCTCTATTGCGGCAAAGCGATACAGTGTTCCAAAGCCAATTCCTACACCCAACAAGAAAGTAGAAAGACAGAAAAGATAAAAGTGTTGTTGAGTCAAAGCATAGGTTGCCAGCGTCGCCCCGATAATACCTATGATATTTCCCAGACTGAAACCCAAACGTCTACCCAATTTCCCCATAATTAATGAAGCGGGAATGGTCGCAGACATTAAGCCAAGAAACTGAATCGCTACTGGGAGAGTAATAAGGCTTGCAGAAGGCGCGAGTGTTTTCCCAATAAGCCCCACCACGGAAATCAGGAGTATATTTCCGGTCATTAAAAGCGCTTGGCAAAGTGACAACAACCATACATTACGATTCAATTTGTTATTCCTTTCTTAAAATTCCCTGCGGATAACATAAATGAAAGGCAGATTGATAGAAAGAGACGAGATAAATAAAAAGAGCCAGAGGCAAACACCTCTGGCTCTTTTTATTTAGCTAAGATTGCTTTACTTATTTCGGCGCGCTTTCACAGCATCTGAAAGCTGGCGCAATACTGTTTCAGTGTCTTCCCAGCTGATACACGCATCTGTAATTGACTGACCATAAACAGCAGCCTTACCGTCAACAAGATCTTGTCGGCCTTCAACAAGGTGAGACTCAATCATCACACCAAAAATCGCTTGTTCTCCACCAGCAAGCTGCTCTGAAACATCATCAGACACTAACATCTGACGCTTAAACTGTTTTGAGCTGTTCGCGTGACTGAAATCGATCATGACTTTTTGAGGAAGACCAGCAGCTTCGAGCTCATCTTTAATTTGAGCTACGTGAGCCGCACTGTAGTTTGGCTCCTTACCACCACGCAGAATAATATGGCAGTCTGGGTTACCTGCGGTTTCAACAATCGCTGAATGACCATATTTGGTTACCGATAAGAAATGGTGAGACGAGCTTGCCGAACGTATCGCATCACTTGCAATCTTTATGTTACCGTCGGTTCCGTTCTTGAAACCTACCGGACAAGATAAACCTGATGCCAGCTCACGGTGTACCTGAGATTCTGTAGTACGAGCACCAATAGCGCCCCAGCTGATAAGATCGGCAAGGTACTGTGGCGTAATCATATCCAAAAATTCACTTGCCGTAGGTAGCCCCATGTCAGTGAGGTCCAGAAGAAGTTTGCGTCCCATTCGCAAGCCGTCATTCAGCTTAAATGTATCATCGAGGTACGGGTCATTGATAAGACCTTTCCAGCCCACAGTAGTACGCGGTTTTTCAAAGTAGACTCGCATTACTACTTCTAGTTGTTCACCTAGCTCATCACGCAATACTTTTAGTTTTTTGCCATACTCAACAGCCGCTTCTGCATCATGAATAGAGCAAGGGCCAACGATTACTAATAATCGATCATCCTTCCCTTCTAAAATGTTGTGTATCGCATTACGACAATCGAAAGTAGTTGAAGAAGCAGTTTCAGTGGCTGGGTACTTCTCTAAAACTGCTACTGGTGGTAACAGCTCTTTTACTCTGTTTATTCTTACATCATCAGTTTGAAACATGGCTTCTACATCCTGGTTGTTATTACTCACCCACTGCTGCCAACTGTCTGTCTTGCAATCATAAAGCTTTATGCAACAGGGGCTGTGGTTCATTTCTTTCTATCGATGCAAATAACTTATCGGCTTAGACGTAGACTTTCAATCACTTTTTGCAAATAAATGCAAACAATCCAGCGCTGTTAATTACAAAACACAGTGTAAATTTAGATGTACACAAAAACTTCTAATTTATCTCATATTTTGCTATGCCTCTAAAAATCTTTACTACAATGTAAGAAATATCAGAAGTTTGTGAGGTCTTGAATCCAAAAAAGTTTATCTAGTTCTAAGTTTTTGTTGCTTGATGTGAACATAGTTGCCTATTAAACTAATATCTTATAAAAGCAGGTTTTTTCTTCAATTTGATAACACGACGTATAAATTTATATGCAATCAATACAAGGAAACATTATGAACAAAGTAGCAATTGCAGTAGCAGCAGTGGTAGTTGGTAGTAGCGCTCTTCTAAACTCTGCTCAAGCTGAATGGTATATCGGGGGCAAAGTGGGCATGAGTACTCTGGACGATGCTTGCTATCTAAATAGCCCTTGTGATGATGATGCATTCGCGGCCGGGATGCATGTAGGTTATGGCTTTAACGATTACTTTGACCTTGAGTACGGAGTTGACTACCTAGGTGATTACAAAGCGAACTTTTACGCAGGTGATGGTCTAGTTAATACTATCGATGGCGACCTATGGGCAGTGACTCTTGCACCAAAACTTAACCTACCTCTATCTGACTCTTTCAGCTTGTTTGGTAAGCTAGGTGGTGCCTACATGATGTCTGGTGACGAAGAAGACTTCGTCGGAACCGGTTCTTTAGGTGCAGAATACACCCTCGACAGAAACTGGAGCCTACGTGCCGAGTATCAACGCTACCAAGACATCGATGATGACGTTTTGGATAGTATGGACGCAAACTTCTTCAGCGTCGGTGTTAACTACAAATTCGCTGCAGCTCCTATCGTAGCGGCTGTGGTTGAGCCGGAGCCAGAACCAGTACTAATGACCAAGACTCACAAAGAAGAGTACGGTGCTGGTACGTTTGAGTTCGACAGCTATGACCTGACTAACAGTGCGAAAGAACGTCTGGATAATTTCATTAACTTCCTAAATGAATACCCACAATCTGTTGTCGAGATCACAGGTTACACAGATAGCTCTGGTCCTGCAGCTTACAACCAAAAACTGTCTGAGCGCCGTGCACAGTCTGTTGCGGATTACCTAGTAGCTGGTGGTATTGATGCTGGTCGTCTAACTGTATCGGGCATGGGTGAAGAAAACCCAGTTGCAGACAACGGTACTCACGAAGGCCGTGCTCTAAACCGTCGAGTTGAAGTTCGTGTTCCTGAGTTCCAATATGAAGAGCTAGTTCAGCCATAAGCTAAATTATCTCACTAAATAAAATGACTGGGGTGCAAAAGCACCCCTTTTGTTTAGCAATAACCCACTTCTGTTCTATTTATTCCTGTGTATCCGATTGAACAATACTAATCTAAATCAGTAGTTAACGATTCTTATCAGTCAAAATACAAGCGCCGACAAAAAACCACCACCATCCGACAACAATTCATCTTATTCCTACAAACAATCTCTCTGAACTAGTGTATAAAAAGCTCCCTGTAAAAACGTTAGTCAACGTCGATTTTGTTTAAGGTAAAGCAATAGTGAATCGTTCAAGCAATTCTGTATTAGTTATAGATGGAAGCCGTATTTTCCGGAACTATCTGAACACACAACTTTCAGACCTGGGCTTTGAAGTATCGCTTGCTAAAGATCTGTCTGAAACTAAGAGTATTCTAAATCAGCGCTGTGACTTCGCTTTTGTTGTATCTTGCTACCGTTTGCAGGATGCGGAAGATGGCGAAGTTATTGACCTACTGCTTGAGGAAAAGCTGAAAGTCGTTGTTCTTACTGCAAAGTTTGAGCAGCAAACACGACAAGAGCTTATGAGAAAAGGCGTCATGGATTATATCCTTAAAGATAGTCTTAGCTCAGTCCAATACGTAATTCCATTTGCTAAACGAATAAAGAACAACCAATATCACCATGCCCTGGTGGTTGATGACAGCTCGATGATCCGTCGTAACATTTGCAGCTTATTGGAATCACAATACATTCGCACGACTCAGGCAACGAACGGTGAAGAAGCCTTACAGCTCTTAGCCCAAAATCCTGATATCACACTCATCATCAGTGATAACTATATGCCAGAAAAAACTGGCCTAGAAATGATCCATGAGATCAGGCGTCAGGCGACATACGGCGATATTTCTATCCTCGGCCTATCAAGTTCTGAAGACAAAACGATGACGGCGCAGTACTTGAAAGCAGGTGCCAATGACTTCCTGCACAAGCCATTTAACCAAGAAGAACTGTTCTGTCGTGTGAACCAGTTGCTGAACATGCAAGAAGCAAACAAAGAGTTGTTCAAATTAGCAAACCAAGATGCTTTAACCGGGCTTTGGAACCGCCGTTACCTGTTTGATACCGCGGGAACATCTAAAGCAACACGCTGTATCGCCATGATGGATATAGACTTTTTTAAGAAAGTGAATGACCAGTACGGTCATGACGGTGGTGATGCCGCTCTTACTCATATTTCAGCAATGCTAAAAGAAAACTTTGGTGATCAGGTCGTGGCCAGGTTTGGTGGTGAGGAGTTCTGCATCCACTATAACGGTCCATTTGAAGAGTTCTGCACAAAACTGGATACGATGCGCTCGGCTATCGAAGCCGACCGTGTTGAACATCAGGGACAAACCATTAAGTACACGATTAGTATTGGCGCTGCATGTAACGACGGTACGTTAGACGAACAGATAAAAATTGCCGACACCAGACTGTACAATGCTAAAAAGGCTGGCCGCAACCAACTGATCAACTTTTAACCTGTCCTCTCAACAATTAAAACTAACCAGGCGATGTACATCATCTCCAAAAGCCACATCAGTTCAGCACAAAAAGGTTTATCCCACCGATAAACCTTTTTAAACACAAACTTTCCTAGCATTATGGCTTAGGGAAAAAGACCAACGCTTCACCATCGACCATAACGCAGTCCATTCCTGCTGCATGCGCAGCACGCTTACCTAACTCAGTATCTTCAAATACCAGACATTCCGCAGCATCTAAGCCCAACTGTTCAGCTGCCACTAAAAATGTATCGGGCATCGGCTTATGATTAACCACATCACTGGCAGTAACCACAGCGTCTAACTTATCCAACAAGCCCGAGTGACTCAATAGACGCATTGCGCTTTCACGCTGGCTTCCCGTCCCTACCGCTATTTTCTTTTGACCTAAATACTCTTCCAAGACATTGTTCGTGCAAGGAATGATGTCACCATGTAACTCCATCGCTGCGAACGTTTCCATCTTAAACTTTGCTACCGTTTTCGGATCGAGGGAGAGTCCGTGTAAATTGTTTATTTCAACGACTATTTTGAAACTCGGCATTCCACCTAAACTGTGTAGCCATTCCTGGCTAAAAGGGAACTCGAATCGCTCGGCAGTCGCTTGCCAGGCAGCAAGGTGGGCTGGCATGGTATCTAACAAGGTGCCATCCATATCGAATATGAATCCCTCATACGGCCTAAAATCTATTGCACTCATCTCTTTTCTTCTATTTCTACATCTGTAATGTTAATTTATCAGCTCTCTCAATTACCCTGACTCTCATTCATTTATCATGCTAAAAATTGGAAATACGATCACAATTCAGGAATGGGAAGTTCAGTTATCCCCTATAAGAGCTCAAGGAAATGGCGGGCAGAACGTTAATAAAGTAGCGACTGCAATTCATCTGCGCTTTGACATACATCATTCAAGTATACCCGTAATCTTTAAAGAGCGATTACTTGCTCTTTCGGACAGCCGTATATCTAAGGATGGTGTGGTTATTATCAAAGCACAACAATTTCGGACGCAGGAACAAAATAAAGAAGATGCTCTTAACAGGCTTCAAGAGTTGATTGCATCTGTCACCTTACAAAGAAAGAAGCGGATAAAAACAAAACCAACTCGCGCTTCGCAACGTCGTCGGCTTGACAATAAAAACAAGCAGGGCACTAAAAAACAACAGCGAAAAAAAGTGCTGTATTAGAAACAGGCACTAAATTCTCCCCCCACTCTTTTAGGAAACAACGATATGACTATTCGGCAAAAACTCTACTTCCTCGGAGCTGTCGCCATTTTAGGTATTGTGACCCTTTTGGGCAGCTCATCTCATTTTGCCAATCAGAGTAACGAACTTAATCACGCCATTAAACATGTGGGTGATTTAGAAATTCGTTTGCTAAACTTACGCCGTAATGAAAAGGACTTTTTGCTTCGCAGTGATGTCAAATACTTGGACAAATTCAATGACAACGCGGAACTTTTCCTTCAACTCGAAGAGGAGTTGGCAGAAATACTTACCGATTTTGATCTTCCTTCCAGTCAACAGTTGAAGAAAGACTTACTGGATTATCAGAAAGGCTTTCAGTCACTCGTCGCCGCTTATCAGAAATATGGTCTTAATAGTGAAAGCGGCCTTCTGGCCCGGTACGACCCCCTGTTACTTGACGCTAAAAAAGTTGCAGACCACCAGCAGATATTGTCCCTTATCCACTTTGATAACGCGGTAAAAGCCGGACTGATCGATTCAGATCTGTTACGAGGTATCAACGCACCTGAGTTATTAAAAAGCGCCCAACAGGTGGCCAGTCAAAAACAGTTAATCGGTGTGGCTTACAACAAAGGATTACTAGGGGAAACTCGATCACTATCTCATACCGTCGAGGAGCAATTCGATACTTTTTCTTCAATGCTGACTAAAGCCACGATTGAGCGTGAAGAAAGCATGGCAACGATTAAGCAAGTGATCACTGCTTTGGTATTGGTTTTGATTTTTGCGCTTATCTGGCAAATTTCTCGTTCAATTAATGTCCGCGTAGGTAGCCTGCTAACGACAATAAAGAGCATCAGCGAAAGCAATAATATGGCGCTGCGTTCCGATCTAGAGGGCAAAGATGAGCTTTTCGATATCAGCCACCACCTGAATGACCTGTTGGAGAAACTCGAACGCTTAATCCAGAGCACTCAAGAGAAATCGATGCAGCTTACCGGTAGCACCCAAAATATGCACCGAGAGCTTGAGGGCGTGATGGAACAGTTCCACGCTCAAACTGATCATACATCATCAATGGCTACGGCAGTTCAGCAGATGGTTGCAACAATCGGAGAGATCTCAGAAAGCACATCGGTCGCGGTTGAAGGCGTTCATCAAGCGGCAAATAATGCAGAACAAGGCCGTACTGTTGTCGAAACAACCGTTACAAGTATTGGTCAGTTAAGCAATATCTTATCAAGCAGTCAGCGATCTATCGGCTCTTTGAATCAGCATGTTGATAAAATTGGTGGTGCAGTAAATATTATTCAGGAAATCGCTGAACAGACAAACTTACTTGCCCTGAACGCTGCTATCGAAGCTGCTCGTGCGGGTGAGCAAGGTCGAGGTTTTGCGGTAGTAGCCGATGAAGTTCGAGCACTGGCAAGTCGGACTCACCAATCTACAGAAGAGATCACCCGCGTGGTGACGGATATTCAATCCCAAATGTCGACCGTCGTATCCGACATTGAGCAATGTAATGCACAAGGCCAGCAAACCCTTGGCGCATCTGAACAATTGGATGCGAGTCTACAACAAATCATCGCTGACATGCACACTATTCAGGGTAACTCTGAACGCATTGCCTCTGCAATCGAAGAGCAAGGGATCGTGATGAATCAGGTAAGTGACTCTATCAATGAGCTCAATGTGATTTCGGAAAACAACATGCAATCAGCACAAGAGTGTTTACAGGAAGTGGATTCCGTTTCTGCTCAAGCACACGACATGGATGCAGCTGTTGCGGAGTTTAAAACCCGGGCTAAGTAAACCGGTACGCTTTTATTTCGCGAACCAAGAATTAAAAAGCCCGAAGCAATAATAGCTTCGGGCTTTTTCTATCTAATGAGTAACGTTTAATTCAAAGAAGATATTGTTACTCGTCATCTAGAGGGACAAGCTTTGTGTTCCCACCATGAATCTTCTCACGCTGCCTTTGTACCAAAGCGTAGAAGCCCGGGATCAAGAAAGTACCTGCTAGGAGCACACATAACAGACCGCCGATCAGGGAAATACCTAATGAGTTCTGGCTGACATGCCCTGCACCCGAAGCGAATATCAATGGGAAGATACCCAGAATGAATGACCAGGACGTCATGTTCACCGCACGGAAACGCAACGTACCGCCCTTAACTGCCGCACTGTCGATATCCACGTCTTTCTCTTCACGCTCTTGCTTAGCAAACTCTACAATCAAGATAGCGTTTTTGGCTGCTAACGCGATAAGGAGTACAAGACCAATCTGTGCATACAAGTTCAGAGGCGTTCCTGTCAGATTCAGTGCAAGGAAAGAACCTAGCGTCGCCACAGGCACCACAAGAATAATCGCTAGTGGGATACTCCAGCTTTCATACTGCGCCACCATGAACAAGTAGATGAAAATCAGCGCCAGTGCGAACGCATAAATAGCCTGATTACCGGCAAGTACTTCCTGATATGCCATGCCAGTCCACTCATAGGTATAACCCTGAGGTAAAACCTCTGCCGCCACCCGTTCCATCGCAGCAATCGCATCACCACTTGAGTAACCCGGAGCTGGTTGGCCCTGAATGATTGCACTGCGGTACATGTTGTATCTCCATGCAACATCGGGCTCAAATACCTGTTCATAGCTGACTAATGTGCTCAGTGGCACCATTTCTCCACCAGCCGAACGTACATGGAAGCGCGCTAAATCCTCCATACTGCTACGATATTGACTGTCTGCCTGCATGGTCACACGGAAGTTCTTACCAAACATCGTAAAGTCATTTACATACAAGGAGCCTAAGTTACCTTGCAGCGTTTGGAAGATCGAAGACAGAGAAATACCCAGTTGCTGAGCTTTTTCTCGATCGATATCGACGTAGTAATGCGGTACGTTTGCACGGAAAGTACTGAAGGTATACGCGATTTCCGGCGCCTGGTTTGCGGCCTGAATCATCTCGCCCATAACCATCGATAAATCAGTACGACTTCGTCCCAGAGTATCTTCCAGTACAAACTCAAAACCCGAAGCAGCCCCCATCCCCGGAACCGCAGGTGGCCCCATCGCAAACACCACAGCCTGAGGCAGTTTCATCGCAGCGCGGCCGTTTATACGGTTAGCAATCGCATTCGCTGAGTGGTCACCGTCTAGCCCATTTCGCATTTCCCAGTCATGCAGTTTAATGAACAAAGACGCGCCATTCGAAGCCGCAGCACCAGTCATGAATGAAAAACCGTTCGCGACAGTCACACCATCAACACCTGGCTCTTGCTGAATAACGTCAATCAGCTCACTCGTGACTTCCTCAGTACGAGATAAAGAAGCGGAGTCAGGCAACTGAACATTCACCAGCAAGATACCTTTATCTTCCTGAGGAACAAAAGCTGATGATGTCGTCTTGGCAAAGAAAGATACCGCAGCAACCGCAACAATAAAGAAAGTTACGAGCAACAGTGATTTCTTAACCAGAAAACCAGCAACCTTGCCATAGCCCTTAGTCACACTGTCTAAACCACGGTTAAACACCTTGAACCAATTAGAAGTGTTGCCACCTCCCTGCTTCAGCACCAATGAACACAACGCCGGAGACAGCGTCAGTGCGTTAATTGATGAAATTACCACTGAGATACAGATAGTCAGGGCAAACTGCCGGTACATGATGCCAGTAATACCCGGGAGCATGGCCACCGGAAGGAACACAGCAAGAAGTACCAGGGTTGATGTGATGATCGGCCCGGTTACCTCTTTCATCGCTAGCAGAGTCGCTTTACGCGGTGAAATGGTCGGATCCTTTGCCATCGTAGTATCGACGTTTTCGATAACCAGAATTGCATCATCCACTACGATACCGATAGCAAGAATCAAACCGAACAAGGTGACTGTATTAATGGTAAAGCCAGTGACCTGCATGATTGCGAACGTACCAATCAATGATACTGGAATTGCGACCACCGGAATCAGGGTTGCACGCGCACTTCCCAAGAACAGATAGGTAACAGCAATAACCAATAAGATCGCTTCAATCAGCGTTTTGACAACCCCTTTGATCGATTCAGAAACAAATAAAGTGGTATCATAACTGGTCTCATAAGCCATACCTTCAGGGAAGTTCTCACTCAAGCGCTCAAGCAGATCCATGACCGCTTTACCACTTTCCAGCGCGTTTGCGTCAGACTGAAGCGACAAGGCAACAATCGAGGCATCTTGACCACGGAACTTACCGTTACCATCGTAGAACTTTTTACCCAGTTCCACGCGAGCGACATCTTTTAAGTAAACCGTAGAACCGTCTGGATTGGCGCGCAGCACCACATTTTCAAACTCGCTCGCACTCTCCAGGCGCCCTTTCGTCACCAGGTTAAACTGTACTTCTTGTGGATTATTGTAGGGTGCAGAACCTATTTTACCCGCAGCTACCTGAACGTTTTGCTCAGCCAGTGCCGCATACACATCTGATGTTGTAAGTTTAAGGTTGGCCATTTTTTCAGGATCCAACCAGACACGCATCGCGTACTCACCGCCACCGATAACATTAACTTCACTGATACCTTTTGTACGAGCCAGCTGGTCTTTCACATTCAGGTTAATGTAGTTGATCAGAAACTGGTCGTCATACTTACCATCAGGCGAGTAGAAGTTCAGAACCATCAGGATATCTGGCGAGCGTTTTTTTAACCGTAACGCCAACCATACGCACTTCCTGAGGAAGCTTTGACTCAATCTGTGACACACGGTTCTGTACGTTGACCTGAGCCATATCAGGATCAGTTCCGACATCAAAGGTAACATTCAGGCTGTATGAGCCATCATTCGCGCTTTTCGAAGACATGTAGATCATGTCTTCTACACCGTTAACCGAGGTTTCTATCGGGTCGGCAATGGCCTGTTCAACAACTTCTGCACTCGCACCTGTGTAATACGCCGTAACACTAACTGAAGGAGGACTTATTTGTGGGTATTCCGCCACTGGCAGGATCGCCAATGAGATGGCACCGGCCAACGTCAGAATGATCGATATCACCAGGGCGAATTTAGGTCTTTGTATAAAGAAACGACTTAGCATACCACCCCCTACTGTTTATCTTCAGTCGGAGTTTGAATGTTTACTTCAACACCATTACGAATACGCTGTAAGCCCTGCGTGATAACAGAGTCGTTTTGTTCAAGACCTTCACGAATAATGATTCCTTGCTCCACTTGAGATCCCAGCTCGACATTGCGGCGCTCAGCGATATTGCCTTCAGTGGTTACCATCACAAAGTTACCTTCCAGATCCGTTTGCACTGCGCGGCGAGGTACGACGATCACATCGCTTGTATTCTTATCGCGCAAATTTACTCTGATGTGCTGACCCGGCAACAGCTTATGCTCTGGGTTGTCAACGATCGCTCTCATAGCGATTGTGCCTGTCTTGGTATCAATTCGGTTGCCTAAAAAGTCAAGCTGTCCCAGATGCTCGAAGAACTCACCGTTTTCCAGCTCCAGTTGCACTTCTACTCTGCTCGAATCCGCCGAGCCATCTCCTTTCATTTGGTCCATACCCATCGCCAGACGCTCGCGCTCGCTGACACTAAATGAAGTGTGAACCGGATCTAAGCTTACCAGCGTGGTCAAAACGCCAGATGATGGAGAAACAAGATCACCTGTGCTCACTTTAGTACTACCAATACGACCGCTGAAAGGCGCACGTATCTGCGTGTATGACAGATTAACGTCCGCAAGCTTAAGCTGTGCATTTGCTGCTTCAAGTTCAGCTTTTGCACCAAGAAGAGCGGCCGTCAGCGCATCAAATTCTGATTGAGAAATGCTGCCTCGCGGAAGCAGATTTTTACCGCGTTGATGATCCAGTTCCGCTTTTTTAAGTGCGGCTTTCGCCTGAGCCAATGTTGCTTTCGCACTCGCTACCTGCGCTTCGAACGAAGAGGGCTCTATGGAGTAAAGGAGCTGATCTTTTTCTACCATCTGCCCCTCCTCAAAGTGTCTGGTTTTCAGATAGCCAGAAATTTGAGCGGTTATGTTGGTATCTTCTACCGCTTCAATGCGACCGATGTAAGACTTACTCGGTTGGTAGTCGATGACAGTGACATCCTGAGTCACAACGAGAGGTGCCTGAGCTCCGCTCTGGGTATTATTTACTTCTCCGCATCCTGCAAGAATCGTTGATGCCGCTATTAATGCGACGAGTGGTTTCTTTTGCATGTATTTACCGTTTTTATGGAACAGGATATTGTTGAAAACTGATCAACCTTACCGCTTACTGCGTAAGAACTCCCCTACAAAAAACAGGTAAAACCTTTAGAATTGTAATCAAATGAAACCAACTCGAGTTAACGTGACACAAATGAAACTTTTTTAACATCGCTATTCACTTAGTGACATAACAAGCAACAATTCATCACCTTGGTATATGGTTCAACTAAAGTCCGAGCGACTAGTTCAGAGCCCTGTAATTTCCCCTTTCAATCTCCTCTATTAGTTTCACTGACAAAATTGAGCATTTCATCGTCAAACTACGTATTTTAGCTATTTTTTTAAACAAAATCGGTTATCATTCCGATAATTCAAAGCCTTCAATCAAGAGGATGAGCATGGTTTCTAAATGGGCGAAACGTTTTTACCAAATGGCAGAGCTGGTGGCATCTTGGAGTAAAGATCCATCGACGCAGGTAGGTGCGGTGATCACAAAGCAAAACCGTATCGTTTCTGTTGGCTTTAACGGCTACCCACATGGTGTTTCCGATAGCGTAGATACCGATGAGCGAGAGCTTAAATACTTAAAAACTCTGCATGCTGAAGAAAACGCAATTCTGTTTTCCAAGCGAGATCTGGACGGTTGTGATATCTGGGTAACACATTTCCCGTGCCCGAACTGCGCGGCCAAAATCATCCAGACAGGTATTTCCCGCGTACATTGCCCGGAGCAGTCAGAAGACTTTTTATCTCGCTGGGGTGAGAAAACCCAAGTCAGCCAGGATATGTTCGATCAAGCGGGCGTAGAGGTAAACTGGTTGCCCTTGGAAGAGATAGATATTGACGACAAAGACGTTCGTTAATCTTTCTTTTGGCAATTACTCTTAAATAAAAATAGTACAGCCCGGACAATGTCCGGGCTGTACTATTTCTGGTAATAATGGTCAGAGAAATTATTGATATTTCTTCGCGGTAAGCTCTGCTACTTTGGCAATAACTAACACCGCCTTCTCCATCATCTCTACAGAAATGAATTCATGGATACCGTGGAAATTGTATCCTCCTGTGAAGATATTAGGGCACGGCAATCCCATAAATGACAAACGAGCCCCATCCGTACCACCGCGGATAGGTTTAATCAGCGGCTCGACATCACACTCTTGCATAGCTTGTTTCGCAAGCTCAATAACATGCGGAAACGGTTCAACCATCTCGCGCATATTGTAGTAGCTGTCTTTGATGTTGAGTTCTACGGAGCCATGCTTTAGATCTGCGTTCATCTTATCCACTAACTCACGTATGAATGCTTTTCTGTTTTCCAAGCCTTCTCGATCAAAGTCGCGAATGATATAGCTCAGTTCACTTCGGGCAATACCAAGACTTCCTGCCCCCAGATGATAAAAACCTTCATAACCTTCGCTAGTCTCTGGTGTCTGATCTTCTGGCATCTGAACCTGAAACTTGGCAGCTAGGTTCATTGCATTAACCATTTTACCTTTTGCTGTCCCGGGGTGAACGCTGACACCGTGGAAAATCACGTCTGCACTTGCAGCGTTAAAGTTCTCGTACTCCAACTCTCCTTGAGGTCCGCCATCGACAGTGTATGCCCACTTCGCACCAAATTTATCAACATCAAACAGATCTGCACCGCGTCCGATCTCTTCATCGGGAGTAAATCCAATACAAATATCACCGTGCGGAATGTCTGGATTTTCAATCAGCATCGCGACAGCTGAGAGAATTTCCGCAATGCCTGCTTTGTTGTCAGCACCAAGAAGTGTTGTGCCATCTGTAGTGATCAGGTTATGGCCATGAAGATGATGTAGATCCGGATACTGAACAGGAGAAAGCACCTCGTCACCCACACCAAGAGCAATATCACCACCCTGGTAGTTTTCAACAAACTGAGGAGAAACATTCTTGCCTGACGCATCTGGTGCGGTATCCATATGAGCAATAAAACCAATCGGCGGCACTTCGTAATTCACATTAGATGGCAACTTAGCCATCAGATAGCCGTTATCAGTTAACGTCACATTACTTAATCCGAGGTCTAACATTTCCCGTTTTAACAGCTCGGCGAAAATAAGTTGACCAGGACTGCTTGGACAGCTGGCAACCTTGGGATTAGACTGGGTATCAAACGTGACGTAGCGAAGAAATCGTTCAACTAAATGCTTCATAATTATTCTCATTGCTCTAGGGATTTTTGCATGTTACGCCTACAGTAGAATAAGAACTTGCTTTGAATCATTTTCTAATCAAAAATCCCCAGGATATCGGGGTTGCTGAACTTAGCCATTTAATTAATCTAAAAGCTCTTGTGCTAAGACACGCCAATCTTTAGCGACGCCGCGAAAGTGGTCCCATTGCTTTTCTGTCATTGATTCAGCCATTGATAAGGTAAGCTTATCTGCCAGCGCAATATTATGGTCAATGTTTTCAGCTAACTGTTCACTGTAAAAGCTTTCAGGCTCAAATAATAGCTGCATGAACAGCTGCTGATAAATAACACTATTAGACTTATTCTCAAATAAGTATTCGATCTCCTGATATATTGAAGAACGATAATCACGCCACAATGGACTATTAAGAACAACCTGATTGGAAAACTGCTTCACATAAGCTTGTTGTTGCTTGCTTAAATCTCCTATCCACTCATTCGCCCACTCTTCTGTATTATCAAAAACAATTTCCCTCACTTCCTCTTCTGTTTTATCGGCATACTTAGCGTTTCTCTTTTTATAATCCTTTTGCAGATTGAGTAAAAACTCACGTTGCTGTTGCTCAGATAACTGTAAACTAAGCGAGAACATATCGGGGGCAACTTTTGTAACAATGCGCTCATAATGCTCACGAATCCTGTCCCGGTTCAGTTGCAGGTAACTCAATGTAACATCGCTCTTTTTTATGGCTTCCCACTCTTTCAGGTGAACGATATATCGTGGTAATTCTTTTTTCTTATGCCACTCAGATAACGATACCAACCGTTCCTGCAGCAAGTTTTCCTGCTCTTCATTAAGCGTGACATAATCGTCCAAATATTCGCGAACAAACCAGTCGAGATTGTTGTATAAAAACGTCTTCGTACAACCCGCCAAAATCAAGACAGAAAAAAATATCAGACTGTAGCGAAGCACATTACTGGATACATTATCGAATCGATTCACTTATCAGTTTCCCCTTCTTCCAAATCACACTCTAAAATCTGCTGTATACCCAAGTGACTTCAAGATGCAGGGTTCAGAGCGTTGTCACTGGTGCTAGTTCAAGGCTTATTCACAAAGTAAGTAACGCAGTGGAATAGCAAGCTCTTTCCAAGTTATTTGACGCTGAAATAGTGCCTGTGACACGCTCCCGAAGGGCGAGTTGGCTTGGCTCACAGCCTTTGTTAACGATTTTTGATTTAGAATGACCAGATCTTCTAATCGTTGCCGCGACTGCGAACCAAGCCATTCTCGCTGAACCGAGCATCTTGAGGTTACTTGGGTATATAACTTAATATTGCGGCAAACTTACTTTTAAGTGACAAATACTTTTTGCTAACCATTAGAGTAAGTAGATAACTTTTTAATCAAAATAATCCGCAAACAAGTGTATTTATACGCTAAGTTTTATACTAGGAGTGCTCCGTTAGAGGGCACAGGTCCTGCTTAAGTAATTCTAGGATAGTCTATGGAGGCTAGGTATGGCTGCCGTTGAGCAACTTGATACAGATGTAGAGTATGAGATTCTATATTTTGAACAGGGAAAAATGTTTCGAATGATGGTAGATGCAGAGAACAAAGACTCGGCTTATCAGTTTTATATCGGGTGTGGAAAACGCATTTGTGACCTGTACTCTATCCGCCCGGACCGTTGATAGAACCACCTCTTTGCAGAGGTGGTGTGGAAATTAATATCGCTACTTGATATCGCCAAAGCGTTCCAGGTAAAGAATGGTCGCGGCGGTACGAGACGGGACTCTGAGTTTTTTCAGCAAGCTCTTCATGTGTACTTTTACTGTCGACTCTGAGATGAAAAGTCGATCAGCGATTTGCTTGTTGCGAAAACCTCTTGCCACTTCTTTCAATATTTGACTTTCGCGATCAGTCAGTGATTCAAAAACATCTTCCTGATCGCCTCGTTCACGCAGATATTTCAGTACCTCTCGGCTGTAGGCTTTATCGCCGTGATCAGCCTGCTTCAGGAGCTCTACCAACTCATCTGGCTCGGTATCTTTTAGTAAGTATCCATCTGCTCCACTGCGCACAATCGCATCGATATCCGCAGGGCTGTCGGATACCGTCAGAATCACAATACGAGCCTCACATCCGTCAGCGCGTAACGCTTTTAACGTATCCAAACCAGACATCCCTTTCATATTGAGATCGAGAAGCACCAAATCCAGTTCCAGTTCATGTGCTTTAGCAACCGCATCAGCCCCGTTGCTCACGTCAGCAACAACGTCAAACTCAGGTTCGAAACTTAAAAGTTGTTGGATGCCTCGTCGCATGAGTGGATGATCATCCACCAGCATTACTTTACAGACTGTCAATGTTTACTTCCTTACTATGTTGGAATTCAAGTGTTACGGTACAGCCATTATCTTTCGATGCTTCCACATGAAGATCAGAATGCAGCCTTTTTGCTCGCTCTTGCATGATACTCATACCGTAATGATTAATTTTTTCATCCTGATGCTCAAAGCCTACTCCGTTATCTTCTATGGTTACTCTGATATTTCCGTCACTCTCAAGGCACTTTATAACGATATTGTCAGCTTGTGCATGTTTCATTGCATTGAGTGTCGCTTCTCTGATTAACTGTAGTAAATGCACCTGCTGATGCGCATCTAGCTCTGTAGAAGAAAGACTATTGTCTAGAGTTATCTTAGCATTGGTTTGCTCATCCAAGGTTGCGACCATTTCTTGCAGCGCTTGTCCAAAGCTGCCCTCTTTTATCGTTAAACGAAATGTGGTGAGCAACTCTCGCAACTGGGTGTAGGCGGCGGACAAACCTGTATCAAGCTCAGCAATAACCTGATTTGCCTGTGCTATTGCCCGTTCATCCGGTAAATTTTTCACACTTCTTTTCAGCAAGGTTACCTGAATTTTCAAGTATGAAAGCGACTGTGCCAAAGAATCATGCAACTCCCGGGCGATGGTTCCACGCTCTTCCATTAGCAATATCTGCTCGGCCTGACGCTGCGCACGATTGTAATACACCGCCCTTGAAAGAATTTGTACAAAGTTGTCGATCAAAGAGTCATTCGGGCAAGGTAATCCCGCTTTCCAGTACAGGTAACCAAGATGCTCGCCATCTAGTGCTAGCGGTAAGGCATGGCATTCGTCGTCACATTCATGGCAACACTCTTCCCCATCAGTGAGAACCCAGTTTGGTTCACCCATTTGTTCGATTTCTAACTTTACCGCCCTAATGCCTTCTAGGCTGGCAATGTGCTGTAAAATCGCCTGGAAGTTGTCTTGGCTAATCCTTGAAGCAGTCAGCTCTTTCGAAGAATCATAGAGAACTTCAAGCGTTTGATTGGCTTGCTGCAATTTGCGAGTCTTTTCATCTACAGCCTCTTCTAAGCCTCGATACAGTTTTCCGAGGTCTGTGGCCATACGATTAAAAGTACGCGTAAGTATACCCATTTCATTATCGCTTGGCGTCTCTAGCGATATATCAAAAGAACGGTTTTGAATCTGCTCACTCGCCAGCACTAGAGATCGTAGTGGCTTAACAACTTCACGACGAACGAAAATCACGACAAATACGCTGGCGCACAATATCCCACCGAGTCCTAATCCACCAATCCACGCTAGGTTAATCAACTTTTGTTCGGAGTAACTTTGTAACTTAAATACAAACGCATGAATCTGATGAACAAATCCAGCGACTAACTCTTGGTATTGATTAGGATCATCTCCCTCAAGAACCGACTTAAGCTCATGCCAACGAGAAATTAAACCGTAATAGTCTTGGATAATATCCTCAGGCACCGCCCAGTTCTGAAGCGCTTTCATCGAAGGCGAGTATATAGAGCGCTCGAAGGAGTCAATATGCTCTGAAAAGTCTTCAGAGTTGATCTGGATGTCGTTCGCTAAGCGATAACTTTGCATCCTCATAGAGCCCGCAACATTGACGGCCTCCGCATCATTCAGACTAGATGCGAGCGTAAAAATAGCGAAGCCAGTGGTTGCAATTGATAGCAGCAAAATAACCAATAACGCTGAAGCAATTGTGCCTGTAACCGACTTTTTCACATTGTTAAGCAACTTGAGCTCCTCGCTTTTGTTCGTAATTTGTTCTTGCAGTGAACCCAAAGCTTTTTCAAAGTCCTCAATATGTGATCACTCGCGCCGGAATTTATTGATCTAAAACAACAACCCACCGTGTTTAACCCCTTGGGGGTATTTATACGAATATGTCAAAAACTACAATTTCATGAGTGTTAATGACAGTTTATTAATGAAAATTGTGGGCTAAGCTTAGTTTAGACGCCAAGTTTGATTGAGATGAAGAACGAGTCGAGGTTGCTACGTGGTCGATCTATCCAAAAGAAGACTCTTCGCCAGAAAAGCACAGGGTAACGATACAATTCGGCTACCCTGGTTATCCCAACCCGAAGATTTCACAGATGACTGTACTCGCTGTGGAAAGTGTATTGATGCCTGCGAAACTAAAATCATAACCAAAAATGATGGGGGCTTCCCTTCTGTCGATTTTGCTATTGATGAATGCACGTTCTGTTATCAGTGTGCCAACGCTTGCCCTGAATCTCTATTTTTGCCAATGACAGAACAACCTTGGAAAGCCAAAGCGCAAATTAATCACACCTGCTTGGCAAAACAGAATATCGAATGCCGAACTTGTGGGGATGTGTGCGACCCGATGGCAATTCAGTTCAAATTGGAGCTGGGAAAAGTAGCACAACCTAATATAAACCTTGATGAATGTAATGGCTGTGGCGCGTGTGTTTCTGTGTGCCCGACTTCATCCATCAATGTGAGCAATATAACAGCCTGAACCGTATATAAGGCAATAACTGAGAGAGCGATATGTCACTAAACGAAGTGCATATTTCAAGTTTGGTAGTACACGTGCTGCCAGAGCATCTGGATGAAGTTAAGACCCAGATTGAAACGTTTAAAAACGCGGAGATCTACGGTGACAGTCCGGAAGGTAAGATCGTAGTGGTGCTTGAGACCAAGAATCAAGGCTTCATCACCGACACGATAGATGCAATTAACAATTTACCACATGTCTTAAACGCAGCCTTGGTTTACCACCAAATTGAGACTGAGCTTGGGCAAGCGGACGAACAAGACACTGGAACACAGGATTCCCAAATCGAGGGTGAAGTATGAAAATGACAAGACGTGCGTTTGTGAAAGCAAACGCAGCTGCATCAGCTGCTGCTGTCGCAGGTATTACACTACCAGCAACCGCTGCTAATCTGATAGCAAGCTCTGATCAAAGCACTATTACATGGGACAAAGCGCCTTGTCGTTTTTGTGGTACAGGCTGTTCTGTTCTTGTTGGTACCCAAAACGGTAAAGTCGTTGCTACACAGGGTGACCCAGAAGCCCCTGTAAATAAGGGCCTGAACTGTATTAAAGGTTACTTCCTGTCGAAGATCATGTACGGCCAGGACCGCTTAACTCAGCCTATGTTGCGTATGAAAGATGGCAAATACCATAAAGACGGTGACTTTACGCCGGTTTCGTGGGACGTCGCGTTTGATACCATGGCAGAAAAATGGAAAGCATCTCTGGAGAAAAAAGGCCCTACTAGTGTTGGTATGTTTGGCTCAGGCCAATGGACCGTAATGGAAGGTTACGCTGCGGCCAAGATGATGAAAGCAGGTTTTCGTTCTAACAATATCGACCCTAACGCTCGTCACTGCATGGCATCTGCGGTAGTTGGCTTCATGCGTGCTTTTGGTATTGATGAACCAATGGGCTGTTATGACGACTTCGAAAATGCTGACGCATTTGTTCTCTGGGGTTCTAACATGGCTGAGATGCACCCAGTTCTATGGACTCGAATTACTGACCGTCGCTTAAGTCAACCTCACGTTAAAGTCAATGTACTTTCTACCTACTATCACCGCTCTTTTGAGCTTGCAGATCATGGTTACATTTTTAAGCCTCAGTCTGACCTTGCGATTGCAAACTTCATCGCTAACTACATCATCGAAAACGATGCAGTAAACTGGGACTTCGTTAATAAACACACCAACTTTACTCAAGCAGATACGGATATCGGTTACGGACTGCGTGATGATGACCCACTGCAAAAATCCGCGAAGAATCCAAACTCAGGCAAGCTGACTTCTATCACTTTCGAACAGTACAAAGAGTCTGTCGCTCCTTACACCGTAGAGAAAGCTTCAGAGATCTCTGGTGTTGAGAAAGAAAAACTGATCGAGCTGGCTAAGCAATACGCCGATCCAAACACCAAAGTTATGTCACTTTGGACCATGGGTATGAACCAACATACCCGTGGTGTATGGATGAACAACCTGGTTTACAACATCCACCTGCTAACGGGTAAGATCGCAACTCCGGGCAACAGCCCATTCTCACTGACTGGCCAGCCTTCCGCTTGTGGTACGGCTCGTGAAGTGGGTACATTTGCGCACCGTCTGCCTGCCGACATGGTAGTAGCAAACCCTAAACACCGTGCAATCGCAGAGGAAATCTGGAAATTACCTGAAGGCACCATCCCACCAAAACCGGGCTTCCACGCTGTTTTACAAGACCGTATGCTTAATGATGGTGTATTAAACTGTTACTGGGTTCAATGTAACAACAACATGCAAGCCGGTCCGAACATCAACAATGAACGTCTGCCTGGCTACCGTAATCCTGACAACTTCATTATTGTCTCTGACCCATATCCAACAGCTACTGCACAAGCCGCGGACCTGGTTCTTCCAACCGCAATGTGGATTGAAAAAGAAGGTGCTTACGGTAACGCTGAACGCCGTACTCAGGTTTGGTATCAACAAGTAGGTACAGTCGGTGAAGCGAAGTCAGACCTTTGGCAGGTAATGGAATTCTCAAAACGCTTCAAAATCGAAGAAGTGTGGCCAGAAGAACTGCTGGCTAAAGCGCCGGAATACCGTGGTAAAACCATGTACGACGTTCTGTTCGCGAACGGCCAGGTCGACAAGTTCCCTGTAGAAGAGTCTCGTGAACTGAACGACGATTCGCATCACTTCGGCTACTACGTTCAGAAAGGCCTGTTTGAAGAATACGCTGAATTTGGACGTGGTCACGGTCACGACTTAGCACCTTACGATGTATACCATACTGTTCGCGGCCTACGCTGGCCGGTGGTTGACGGTAAAGAAACACAATGGCGCTTTAAAGAAGGTTCGGATCCTTACGCAAAAGCCGGGTCTGGCTGGGACTTCTACGGTAATGCAGATGGCAAAGCGAAGATCATTTCAGCGCCATATGAAGCGCCACCGGAAGTGCCTGATGCAGAATACGACTTATGGTTATGTACAGGTCGTGTACTTGAACACTGGCATACCGGTACGATGACTCGCCGCGTGCCTGAACTGTATAAAGCCGTTCCTGATGCAGTGTGTTACATGCACCCGGAAGACGCCAAAGCGCGCAATGTTCGTCGCGGTGAAGAAGTGCTCATTGCCAATAAACGAGGTGAAGTGCGTGTACGTGTCGAAACACGTGGCCGTAACCGCCCGCCAAAAGGCCTGGTATTCGTACCGTTCTTTGATGCTCGTATTTTGATTAATAAGTTAATCCTTGACGCGACTGACCCACTGTCTAAACAGACAGACTTCAAAAAGTGTCCTGTCAAAATCACTAAGATCGCTTAAATCTTCAGATATCGAATAAAACGGCCGCCCGCGCGGCGGCCTGAAAAGAATTAAAGCCTTAGAGGCGGAGAAAAAACGATGAAAAAATTACTTGTCGCACTTTTATCAATAGGTGCTTTAATGACAGGCATTGCACAAGCTGAACTAGACAACCCCGGTGGCATAGGTGGATTAGAATCTCTGCGCGGTATGTCTCAACTGGAAGACACTCGACCTGCTGACGAGTTTAAAGACTTCCCTAAAGATCAGATCGTTGAGGACAGCTTTGTCTATCAGCCACCATTGATCCCTCATAGCATCCGTAACTATGAAGTATCGCTGAATGCTAACAAATGTCTCGCCTGCCATAGCTGGAAAAATGCAAAAGCTTCAGGCGCAACAAAAATCAGCGTAACGCATTACGTTAACCGTCAGGATGCGGTGCTTGCCGACGTATCACCTCGTCGCTTCTTCTGTTTGCAATGCCATGTTCCACAAACCAATGCCAAGCCATTAGTGGAAAATGAATTCAAATCTGTAGATTCACTTCAGTAATTGAAACGCGAGTGCTAAGAGGTTACTTATGAAAATACTTAAAGCGTTTTGGAACAGACTGAAGAGCCCGAGTAAAGCAGCAGCAGGTTTGGTTTTATTCCTCGGTTTTGCTGGTGGTCTGCTGTTTTGGGGCGCATTTAACACGGGGATGGAAGCAACCAATACAGAAGAGTTCTGTTCTGGCTGTCATGCTCCAATCGTTGCTGAGATTAAAGAGACAATCCACTACTCTAACCGCTCTGGCGTGCGTGCTATCTGTTCTGACTGTCACGTTCCTCACGAATGGACAGACAAGATTGTACGTAAAGTTCAGGCATCAAAAGAGTTATTTGCTCACTACGTTCTGCGCACCATTGACACCCCAGAGAAGTTTCAGGAACGCCGTGGACACCTGGCGGAGCGCGAATGGGCTCGTATGAAGAAAAATGATTCTCTGGAATGTCGTAACTGTCATGAGTTCGATTTCATGGACTACTCCCAACAGGGCTCACGTGCAGCAAATCAACACTCAACAGCCTTGGCTTCGGGCGACAAAACCTGTGTAGACTGCCATAAAGGTATCGCACACAAACTGCCTGACATGCACGGCGTTGAAGGTTGGCAATAAGGAGAACCGATTGTGAGTACATTAGAATCTGTGATTTGGCATATCCTCGGCTACAGTGCAATGCCGGTTATCATTCTGTCCGGCTTTATTGGCGTAGCAGCAATCTCGCTATGGATATTATCGTTAGGCAAAGATAAAAAGATGTAGCCAGAACCATTACTCGGATTAAAACATCGACAAACCCTGTTTTGTTCATGCTTTAATAATGAAAAGCGCTGAGTGTTTACTCAGCGCTTTTTTGTTTTGTGCTCAATTAAATTGTTAATCAAATACCAGCAAAATGCAGGATTCAGAGAATGTCACTAATTCACATTAAAGGAATATAAAAAGGTGAAGTGGCCTGTAACTGTCGCTGAGCCATTAGTGACAACCAAGACAGGCCAAGCCTAATAGCAAGGCAATTTGTCAGTAGAGCAACTTGCAGCTTAGTAAAACTGATACGGCAACATCTACGACCATTCACAAGCGTTCAATTGCTATGATTTTGAAGCCTCAGAATACAAAAAAGGCTGACAAGAGGAGCATCGTCAGCCTTTCGGTGCTATTCGTTCTTGGAGGAACGTTCCGAAAACAATATTACCGCTTACTGGTTTGTCCCGTTATGATTCAACCTCTCCGCAGCAAACTGAATTACGCTTATTCTTGGCCAAATATAGATTCTCATCGACTTTCTGGATTAGCTGCGTAACGCTATCAATATGTGTCGCCTCTTGAGTTAAAGTAAATACCCCGGCGCTGATAGTGACGACATCGGACGTGGGGCTGCTTTCATGAAGTATCGCCAGATCTTGAATAGATTTTCTCAACTTCTCAGCAACCTGCACCGCATTCTTTGTTGAAGTATTAGGTAAGACGACCACAAACTCTTCACCACCAAATCGAAAGAAGAAATCGTCATTTCTGAATCCCATGTCACCAAGGCACTGCGCAATCTGCTGTAAGCATTTATCACCAGCCACATGCCCGTAAGTGTCATTGTAGGATTTGAAATGATCAACATCGAACATGAGTACCGATAGTGGTCGTGTTGAAACTTCTTTATTTTTCAGCGTTTTCTCAAGCAAATACTCCCCGTAGAAACGGTTGGAAATTCCTGTCAGAGAGTCATTTCGGGACAAAAACGTCAGTTCTTCATTGAGCTGGTCCAGTTCTTCCTCTCTGCGCTTTGTTTGCTCAAACAACGTATTCAAGTTTTCTCTCTGTGCCACAAAAGACATAATCAGGGCAAGGTTAACCCTTGTCTTCTCCAGAAACTCCAATTGAGAGCTATTTAACTTATGGTTTAGTGCGCCAACAAGAATACCTGAAGCGAGAGATTCTTTAGATGCAATCACGGGTATAAAAATATAGTACTGCGGGTACAACGCTTGAGACCCCACATCTAAGAAAGCCCCTTTAAGGAACTCATTTTTATCAAAAACCGAACCTTTTACCTGAAGAACTTTGTTTAGTTCATAGCACTGACCAACAACGCCGTCTTCTAACGGTATTGATTTATCCATAGAAGAAAAATACTGGCTTAATAGTTTAAATTCATCTTCTGTCTTGTAGTAAAAAGCGGCAAAGTTGACATCAAACATTTCTCTGATGATAAGAATCGACTTTCTCGAGAATTCTTTGAGGTCTTTAGATAGCCTGAGATCTTTCTCAATTTTTATCTCATAGCCTTTTCTGATTTTATCTTCATCCAAGTGTTCAGAGACTTCCATCAAGCTTTCTTTAATCGCATTAGTCTCATAATAATCACTAACGTTTAGCTTTCGTTTCTTTTCACCAGCTATCAAGTCTGAACAAAAGGTAATGATGCTATTCAGATCTGTTTACATCATAATCTTTAATTTATTTGAAAAGAAAAGAACAACCAGGAAGACAATGATGACGCCAACGGAGATGTAATAAGATGATTCAAGTAATGGATCGACTATGAATTTAGATTGAATTTTAGAAATTAAAATAAAATTTTCATCAAGCTCGGTTAACAACGAATAGGAAACCAACGAACTTTCACCAGACAAATCATCGTAAACAAACGAGTCTCTTGTGACATTCTGATCGGCATAGGTCCAATAAAGAGGGACACGTGAGGCTTTATCACCATACTTAAATGTTTGTCCGTCCTGAACGACGTCAGTTAAGAAAAAGTAAGCGCCATTCGCGTTTTTATTAACCAAGTAAGAAATTGCACCATCAACATAAAATGAAGAGGAAAAAAGGACATTGTTTAGGTGCTCATTATTAACCGTTAAGAAGAAGTACAGTGACTTGCCGTTCCGCAGGGTAGACTTTTTCGCCACAATACCAAATAGCGTACTATCAACGGTAAAATAGTCGAACGTAACATTACCAGTTTCTTTATTATCCATTCTATTGGAGATGAATTTTGCGTGACGTAAAAAATCTCCTTGGTCATGATTACCATAATCAAACTCGTAATAGAGTTTCTCTTTATCTTCATCGAGAACAAGTAAGGACTGGTAACCGTAGTTAGTTAAAAACGTGTGTAAGAATGCATCTTGTTTGTCTCTGTCATCAGAGACCAGGTTAGATATCAGAGAGATATTCGATGTCAGCGTATTAATATCTGCTTCTCTTTCTTTAAAATAACCTCTTACGAATGTTTCAAAGATTTTATTCTGATTTTCTAACCATTCAAAAGTATATTCAAAATGTTTCTTATACAGAAACAACCCGCTGAGAGCCAGATTGAAAATCACTGGAATCAAACAGATTGCAAACAAATAGTTCCGGATCGAGGTCGATATTTTTTCATATTAAAGCATAACGCCTAAGTAGCTTTTGTGTAGGGTTTTTACATTCATCTAGTTATCTCCACATGTAAAATAAAGAGCGAAGTGATGGTTGTTATTAATAGATAGATTAGTAACGTGAGTTATACCTAGCCTCACATAAAGGCAATGGTAAATCATTGTTATAAAAGTATTTATGTTACATTTTCATCAAAAGAATTTATGTAAGATAAATCTCTAAATGACATCATACGATCCGGAAATTGTTTCCACAGGCAAGCTTCAAATCCTATCAGGGATAGTAAGTTCAAGAATCGTTAACAAGGCAAGTGCGTAGTGCAACTTTTATACGGTTTAGCTCCAGGAATCTGCAATTTTTAAAAGCAGCGAGAACTGCGATTGCTAAAAAGAAAAGCGACCATATAGGTCGCTATTTTTAATACTAAAAGCCCTAACCGAAGGGTGTTATTCCACAGGCAACACCTGTTTGACGTAGACGCCCGGCGCTTGATCAATCACTGGATTGTTGTCAGAGCCAACAGGGAATGGTGCAACCTGCTCTTTCTGGTTGAACTGTAGTAACCAGTCATTCCAGTGGCTCCACCAAGAACCCTCTTTATGCTCTGCATTACTTAGCCATTCATCCGCCGAGTCTTCTAATGTATCGTTCACCCAAAAGCCATATTTGTTTTTAGCTGGTGGATTAATGATACCGGCTATATGGCCCGATTCACCCAGTACAAACGTCTTGTTACCGCCAGTATTGAGAGCACCTCGGTAAGTCCCTTGCCACAGAGCAATATGGTCTTCTTTCGCAGACACGAAATAGCTCGGGATTTTGATCTTATTGAGGTCTATCCACACACCACCGATTTTTACGCCCTTATCCTGAACTAACTTGTTCTCTAGGTAAAACTCTCGAAGCATGAAATTGTGGCACGCCGCACTGATGTTGGTGCTGTCACTATTCCAATACAACAAATCAAAATCTACCGGACTATTCCCTTTCAGGTAGTTGTCCACGTAGTAATTCCAGTACAGGCTGTTTTCACGCAACAAGCTGAAAGTCACACTTAATGAGCGACCGTCCATATACCCTTTTGCGTTGTTCTGAGCTTCGATTGCACTGATGATGGCTTCGTTGATGTAAGCACCCACTTCTCCCGGCTGAGAAAAATCGAGCAGCGTAGTAAAGAAAGTGGCGGACTTAATACGCTTTTTCATACGCTTCGCGGCGTAATATGCAATAGTAGTCGCGAGCAAAGTACCGCCAATACAGTAACCTGCGGCATTAATTTGATCTTGACCAGTAATGTCTTCTATTGCTGAGACCGCTTTGACCACCCCTTCCGTTACGTAGTCACCGTACTCGACATTAGCTTGCTCTTTACCCGGATTGCGCCAAGAGATCATGAATACACTGTGTCCCTGCTCTAGCAACCAGTGCACCATTGAATTCTTAGCCGTCATATCCATGATGTAATACTTGTTGATAAAAGGAGGAACAAGCAACAATGGTGTTGCGTTTACCTTCTCAGTCAACGGACGGTATTGGATCAGTTCGAACAGCTCATTTTTGAAAACCACATCGCCCGCGGTGGTTGCAACATCTTCACCAACACGGAAAGCATTGTTATTCGTCATACGGATTTTCAGAATGTCCGCACTCGACTCAACGTCTTCTTTCAACTGCTCCAAACCCGCTAACAAATTTTGACCGTTTTGCTCCAGTGTCAGCTTTAATAGCTCTGGGTTCGTCGCGATAAAATTAGAAGGAGAAAGGGCGTTTATGGCTTGGCGCGAAAAGAAAATAATTCTCTCTTTTGCCTTCTCATCCAGCCCTTCTAAAGACTCGATGGTTTCCAAATAGGTTTTACTAAACAAAAGATAGGATTGCTTTATGAAGCTGTACATCGCTTCATTTTGCCAATCCTCATGAGAAAAGCGCTTGTCACCCTGTTCGGCTTCTATGATTTGCTTCTGGTTGCCTGCTAAAACGACGTTCTGCCATATCTGTAGCTGTTGCTCCCACCACTCTGCTTGCAGCTTAAGAATAGCAGCAGGTTGGTTGGCAGCTTGTTCAAACAGTTTGGCAGCATCCTCAAAGTTCACTTCTTGCATAGCCTTGTTCAAAGGAGAATTCACGGCTGCCTTGTTTGCTTCAAAATTATGCCACCATTGCTGATTGGTTTCCTGAAGCTTAACAAGATAGTCCGAAAAGAAGTGTTGAAACATAGACATACTCCTATATTCGGATAAAACAACGCCGCCCATGTATAGATATCTAACTTGGGCGGCGATATTAAGACAAATTACGCAGGAGTAACTGTCTTTAGATTTTCCGAAGTGAGTTTCTCAACGTCGTCTTTAAACTCTTGAGCGATGGCTTGCAGCTTGTTGCTGTCATCTGTCATCTGCTGAGAAAGCTTGGTAAGTACGCTCAATTGCTGGCTGCTGAATGCAGTAAGAGTAGTTACATCTTTGATCTCTGACGCCGCTTTCATTTGATTAATGCCCATTTCACTGTATGTACGCATAGCATTAAGTTGTAGCTCAGTCAGAACTTCTACGTTCTTAGTTACCAGTTTGTTGAACTTCAAGTAAGGTTCTAGAGTTTTTTCAGTTTGGTTGCTGAATGTTTTAAAGAAATCAGTGTACATGTCTTATCTCCTAGATAAAAAATTTAAAATGTCCGTTTTAATAAACTAGTTAACTGTTTTTAAAATAACAGCCGTACCCATACCACCGCCCACACAAAGCGAAGCAACGCCGTATTGACCGTTTTGTTTATGAAGTTCGTGAACTAGAGTAACCAAAATACGGTTACCTGATGCGCCAAGCGGATGGCCTAACGCGATGGCACCGCCATTAAAGTTCGCTTTTTCTTGAATTGAACTTACTGAAACCTTGTTCGTTTCAGCCAGCTGATGAATAACGCCTAATGCTTGCGCAGCAAAAGCCTCATTCAATTCGTATACATCGATATCCTCGATGGTTAAATCCGCTTTTTGCAGGGCTTTATTGACCGACTCTACCGGGCCCAAGCCCATGACTTTCGGATCAATACCTGACTGAGCATAGCTGACAACCTCTGCCAGAGGCGTCAGGCCGTATGCTTGGACTGCACTTTCTGAGGCTACAACGATAGCACTTGCACCGTCGTTAATACCGGAAGCATTACCCGCTGTAACTGTACCTTCGCGGTCAAATGCTGGGCGAAGCTTGCTTAAACCTTCCAGCGTTGCGTTTGCCTTTGGATATTCATCAGTATCAAAGACTATCGTTTCACGGCGCAGTTTCACTTCCACTGGCACGATTTCGTCTTTGAATTTACCTGCTTCAATCGCCGCAACAGCTTTCTGCTGGCTGTATAACGCATACTCGTCTTGTTGCTCTCGCGTGATGCCAACTTGCTTCGCAACATTTTCGGCAGTTACGCCCATGTGGTACTGGTTAAATACATCCGTTAAGCCATCGGCAATGAGCAGATCTTTAAGCTCCATGTTACCCATTTTATTGCCATCACGAACGCTACTCGGCACCGTAAATGGAATTTGAGACATGACTTCAACGCCCGCAGCAACGACAACTTGTGCGTCACCACTTCGGATATGAGTAACCGCGTCCATTACGGTTTTCATCCCGCTGCCACAAACCATGTTAACGCCATAGGCAGGAACCGACTCTGGAATTCCGGCATATAATGCTGCCTGACGGCCCACGCCCATGCCCTGACCTGCACTAACGACATTACCGACAATTACTTCATCAATTTTTTCGCCGTCCAGATTTGCAGATTGAAGTGCGCCTTTAATAGCAACTGCCGCAAGTTCACCGGCAGGCGTGTCTTTCAGGCTGCCACCAAATGCGCCAATTGGCGTGCGCTTTGCAGCAACGATATAAACTTTTTCCATCATCACAATCCTTAGTGCATGTAAAGGCCGCCGTTCACCGACAGCGTTTCTCCGGTAATATACGCACCGGCATCACTCACTAAGAAGCTGACAGAAGCAGCAATTTCCTCTGGTGTTGCCAAACGTTTCATAGGTACTTGATCGGTAATAGAGCTCAGGATTTCAGGCTTCATTTGCTCGACCATCGGAGTGCTCGTATAACCCGGAGCAATAACGTTAACCGTTACACCAGAACGCGCACCCTCGTAAGCAAGTGCTTTCGAAAAACCGATCATGCCCGCTTTAGCAGCAGAGTAGTTAGCCTGTCCAAACTGGCCTTTTATACCGTTAACAGAAGAGATATTAATTATGCGACCGCCACCTTTTTCACACATCACAGCAAAAAGTGGTTGAGTCACATTAAACAAACTATTTAGGTTAGTATTAATAACGTCATTCCAGGCCTGTGCGGTCATCTTCTTAAACTGACCATCACGTGTGATACCCGCATTGTTGACAACCACATCGATAGTACCTTCTTCCTCAAGTAAGAGAGCTAACTTTTCAGCACATTGTGCAGTGTCAGTTACATCCAGCTCCAAAAGGCGAACCTGATCTTTGGTAAACCCTTTGCTGTTAAACCATTCCAACGCACTTTCATGCTTCCCTGTGCTGTAAGTGGCAATAACGCGATAGCCATCATTTACTAATTGAGAGGAAATAGCAGAACCAATTCCGCCTTTTGATCCAGTAATCAACGCGACTTTATTCATTGAAGACTCCATTCTTACTTAATGGGGATAAAAACCATTTGACTATAAAAATACCTATTAAACAAACTGACCTGTTTATTTATTCATTCCGCACAATTCCTTTAGTGCCTTTATTTAAGTTAACTCAAAAATATTACATTTCAAATAAAAAGATATGCTCTTCTTATAAGGTTGATATAGATCTCATTTAAAATGTAATGTTAATTTTTTGTTAAACTTAATTAAACACTTGTTTTTGAAAGGCTTTACCTTGTCTGACCACTAACTAAACCTCAACAAATTAACTTTAAAATCAATAATTTGAAGAATTGCACCAATATTGCACACACTCGTGATTTAAAGTCATATTTCGTATTATCAATATATTTCAAACACTAAAAATTAGAGCAAAAATTCCAAATTAGCGTCTGTTATTCTGTTTAATAAATTTTGTTTAAAACAATACGAGCCATTATTAATTAGCTCCTGATAGAATTGTAAAAGAGAATTATTATTATCTTCTTAATTAACGTTTTGTTTATTTAATTTTATGATATTAATATTGCGCTCATCTGGTGCGGACGCACTAACATGACGCAGAAATTAAATTATGATGAATTGTTTTTTAATATATTTAATAGAATTCAATTAATAAAAGTAAAAATAACAACAAGTTTGCAGTAGCATCATCCACCAGATTGCACTATCTTTGTGAGTCATCTTCTACTACTTGATAATTACACCCATGAATATGACACTGCTCAGTATGTTCATCCCGACCTTCTTTTTTGTTTCAATCACTCCGGGGATGTGTATGACTCTCGCGCTCACATTAGGAATGAGTGTCGGTTATCGCCGTACATTATGGATGATGATCGGAGAGCTAGCCGGAGTTGCACTGGTATCAATATCGGCGGTAATAGGTATAGCTGCAGTTATGCTAAACTACCCTTGGTTGTTTGTTGCGCTAAAGTTTATTGGTGGTGCCTATCTGCTGTATTTAGGCATAGAAATGTGGCGTTCACGTGGCAAACTCGCTATCAGCATCGAGACTCAAGAAGCACTGCCTAAAGGCAATTGGAACCTAGTTGTACAAGGTTTTGTTACTGCGATTGCCAACCCGAAAGGTTGGGCTTTTATGATATCGCTTCTTCCACCATTCATTGACCAAAATGCCGCCCTTGGCCCTCAATTGGTTGTTTTAATTTCTATCATCCTGATGTTTGAATTCCTTTGTATGTCACTTTACGCAACCGGGGGAAAAGGGTTAAAACGAATCCTGGGACATACTGAAAACGTACGTTTAATGAATCGCATCGCCGGTACGTTAATGATGGGCGTGGGTGTCTGGTTATTAATGAGTTAATGGTGAAAAATAGGGTTTCTTCAGCACTCCATTACCCATCTCAATGATTAATTTTTCCTTGAGTAATAACCATTATTCCCAGAGCAAAAAACAAAACTGCCACTCATTTAGAGTGGCAGTTTTATATCATCGATTAATGTTCATTCTGCTATGGTGCAGTATCAACTTCAACCGCAAGGTAATGTTTCGGTTCGAGTTTCAAACGCTCTGGCAATACCGTACCGATTGAAATAGAAGACCAGGTACCAGAAAGCACCCCTATAAACATTGCAGTAGAGAAACCAGCCAATGCAGCTCCACCCATCATCCACAATGCGCCTACAGTGATCAGAGTGGTACCTGAAGTCACCATGGTGCGGGAAAATGTTGCAATCACTGCCTGATCATTGATCTCTTCTGTTTTCCAACTCTGCTTGGCAATCAGTAATTCTCTAATCCGGTCAGAGATAATAATTGAGTCATTCAGGGAGTAGCCAAGAATTGCCAAAATTGCTGCAAAGACTGTGAGGTTAAACTCCATCTGGGTAATGGCAAAGAAACCTAATACAAGCACGACATCATGTGCGAGAGCGAACAACGAGCCACTGGCTAAACGCCATTCAAAGCGGAAACATAAGTACGCCAGGATAGTTAGTACTGAAATAAGCAGAGCTAAGCCACCTTGCTCAAACAAATCCTGGCCTACCTGTGCGCCAACGATGCTGTTACTCACGACATCAACTCGGTGTGAGATCGACTTCAGAACATCCGCGACACTTGGCAGAGCCTGGCTTTGTTCCGACGCAGCATAACGAATAACCCAGCGCCCATCCTCTCCTGAACGCGTCACAGATGTTGACTCTCCGCGTTTTGGCTGTAGTGCGCTTAGCAAATCCTGGCTGGTTAACTGCTCATCTATTTTGACCTCGGTTACCATGCCTCCGGTAAAATCGAGACCCAGATTTAAACCTCTCATCCCTAGCGCTGCAATCGCGATTACGGTCAAAATGACAGAAACCAGCGTAGTGAAATAACGCACTTTACGAATATGTTTTTGTATTGTTTTAACCATGATTAAACCCTCACATCACGACGGGTGTCGCGACCCCAAATTAAGTTGATCATTGCTCGCGAGGCAAATACGCCGGTAAACATACTGGTTAACAAACCTAAACCTAACGTTAATGCAAAGCCCTGGATCGGGCCGTTACCGATGGCGTACAAGATCACAGCGGTAATCATGGTGGTAATGTTGGCATCAAGGATGGTGGCAAATGCGCTGTCAAAGCCAAGGTCGATAGCCTGTGCGAAACTTCGGCCTTCGCGCATTTTGTCTTTAATACGTTCAAAGATAATCACGTTGGTGTCGACAGCCATACCAACGGTGAGCACCAAACCCGCGATGCCGGGTAAAGTAAGTACTGCGCCCGGCAGCAATGCAATAAGCCCCAGTAAACACAGCATGTTGGCACACAAAGCTACGTTTGCGACCCAGCCTAAACGGCGATACCAAAGCGCCATAAATACCAGGGTTAGTCCCATACCCAGGGAGAGTGCGGCAAAGCCGTTTTGAATATTCTCAGCACCAAGAGAAGCTCCGATTGTACGTTCTTCAACAATTGTGACAGGCGCTGTCAGAGAGCCTGCACGGAGTAAAAGTGCCAGTTGCTGTGCTTCATCCATGCTGCCAGCCCCAGTTATACGGAACTGACTGCCAAGCTGAGACTGGATAGTCGCAACACTAATGACTCGCTCACTACGTTCAGTAACGCCCCGTTCATTTGTCTTGTACTCGCGGTATACCGTCGCCATTGGCTTACCGATATGAGTTGCAGAGAAATCACTCATTTTCTTGCCGCCAGCATGGTCAAGCGAGATGTTAACCTCCGACATACCCATTTTGTCGGCACCGGCACGAGCATTAACAATATGTTCTCCTGTTAATACCGGACGTTTGCTCAGCGTCACGGTACGGCCTTCGTTATCCTTTAGTACCAAATCCTGACTGCTGTGCGCTTTGCTTGCGTCTTTGACTTCGTAGAAAGCCAGGCTGGCCGTTGCACCAATCACATTTTTGGCTTGTGCTGGATCTTGTACGCCAGGTAATTCAATGCGGATACCCTCTTTACCCTGACGCTGAACCAAAGCTTCTGTGATACCCAATTCTTCGATACGACCGCGCATGATCTTCAGGTTTTGCTCTAATGTGGTTGACTGAAATTCCTGGATGTTCTGTTCACTTGGTTCAAGAACAAGCCCACGTGAAGAACTCTTTGCAACCCAGCTTGGATAGTTTTGCTGCAGAAATTGGTTCACTCCGGCAAGTGCCTGATCACTTTCACTGACAACAGAAATACGATTACCGCTTTCTGCCCGAACCTGAACGCCACGTACACGTTGCTCACGTAAGTCAGATTTGATCTCATCGATTAATGCAACTCGCTGCTCTTCGAACGCTTTGTTCACATCAACGTTCAACAAAAATTGAACGCCGCCGCGAAGATCAAGACCAAGCTTGATTGGGTTAAAACCGATTTCATTCAGCCAATCTGGTGCAACGGATACATATGAAAATGTAATGTTGTCCTCTTTGTCCAGCACATTGTTAAGTAACGTTCTGGCTTTGCTTTGGTCAGATTCACTGGCAAAAACAATGGTTGTTTTTCCATCTTTTTCAATGATTTTATCAGTTGGGATATGATTGGTTTTCAGCAGTTGACTGAGCTGTACAACAGACAACTTGCCATCACTTTGTTCGGAAAATGTCACCTGTATTGCTGGTTGTTCACCAAACCAGGTTGGAATAGCACTCAGGGTCAGTATCATGACTGTCGCGATCAGCACGACGTACTTCCATGCCGAATAGTGGTTAAGCAGTTTCCTGCTTTTCGGAGGTCTTAGTGTGTTTTTCATATAAACGTCATCTCTTCACCAGTTAGTGAAGTTCTTAATTTGGGAGGAGCAATACCAATCGTAGTAAATAACTGGTCATTCTAGCTGGCCAAAATACTCGATAACTGCGTTGTCAATTTTGATTGTAGAGTAACTACTTATCGAAAATTTCCGCCTTGTTCTCAAGCATTTTTACTACGCGATTTCTGATTACTTATTTACTGTGATTGGTATGAGACACGATGACTTCTGCCCGGAATACATTTCGGGTACAGAGTGATCTGAATGTTAAGCCACTCTGATGAATACAGGCATCGGATCAAGTTTGCACATAATGTGCATAGTCAGGAGGGGTTAAGCAGAAAACTGGCTATTGAGTGCAACATACATCGCATTGGTTTCTTTCCAGCCAGAAATACGATGCTCACTATTGAGATGACAGAATACAGACTGATTTTGACGCCAATTTATTGCGACTAAACGATATGTGTACTCCACGGTCGCGCAGAAGGACGAGTTGAGATCGCCAATAGAGTCGACATCTCCTTCATCCAGCCCTTCACGTAAATAAGAAGCCCTACGTTGAGGATCAATAATCGCCAATGTATCTGAGGTGTTATGACCTTCAGATACGGGGACTTGCGTTGATTGCTCTGATACTACAGAAAAATCAACATCAGCGTTCGCGGTCGTACTACCAGCAACAAATGGTTGCAGTTTAGAGAAGTGTGGTAAATAAAGAGTTTGATCTACTTGCTCAGCCGAAACCTGCATTGGTAATAATACCATTGCAAGCAACAATAAAAGCAATTTTCGCATATAGATCAGAGGCATGAGAACTCACTAAAAGAAGACAAAGCCGAGCCTGCAAACTCGACATGGTCGATACTATGCCTATTAGTCGGGCTTAACAACTAAAAAGATCTAAATCTCACATCCCAACTTTGCGCCACAACTATTGTTGTGATTCAACGATAAAATATCTCTCCGCTATCAACGTCCAGATAAATTTTATTCTCTTGCTCTAATCCGCCACAGTATACGAAGTAGACATTACGCCCTTTATAAGTCACTGAACGAATCCACCCGCCAAGCTCTTCGAAGTCATTGGGATCGCATGTCTTATCGTCTAATAACTTCTGTGTCTTGTTTCGGAACATATCGAGATGCACCACTAAATCGTCTGACTTCTGTAGATAACCGTCGAGAATTTCCAGACGCTCCTGCTCTTGTATCACCGGCTCTGCATCAGACAGCCCATTTGCGTTTAACCATTCAGCCGTTTCCTCGCCGCCTTCTTTATATACCAAATAATTGGATATACGATACCAGCCGCTCGTTTTTTCCAGCACAGCGACTTTTTCGCCTTTATAAAGTGTGTCGACGACTAACGCATTGTGATTAGGCTTATTGTACACACTGAGCTGGCGGTCGATGACGTAGTATTCTGTAACTTCAGGTGGTAAAGCTTCCAAATCCATAATCGGTTTTGGCGTTTCTTCCTGCACTTGAGGTTCTGGTGAAGCCTCTTCCAGTACTCGTTCTTGCTGGTCATTTGGGATGAAAAAGAAGTAGATACCAGCACCAACGCCTCCAAGCAACAACATAACGACTATTGCGATAAGTGCTTTCTTCATATGTGTTTCCTTTTACTTTGGGAAAATATCCCAAAAGATGCTTGATTATAATCCGACAACAATAAACTATTGATAAAAGAGTCGCTTAAATAACGTGAAAAACAATGATCAATAAGACTAAATGGATACTGATACTTTTTCTGTTCCCTTTTACTGCCCACTCCGCTGAACCTTGCAATCCGGCTTCATGGAATGTAAATCTTAACCAATTCAAACAATTGGAGTTAAGTTACAATAAGTACGTTAAAGTTTTCAACGCACTCCTTGCTGACCACAAACAACGACCTCTGTTGTCGAAGGAGTTTGATCGCGACGAACTCGCGATACTTTGGCATATAAGATCGAGAAGAGATCTACTACAGACCCAATTAGAGACGTCCATAAAACATCGCGAACAGTTAAGCAAGAATGCAGAAGAGCTAAGCAAACTCGGTACACAATCTATCTTGTCGGCCAATGAGTGGGAAAAATTAGCCCAAAGTTGTAAAAATGCGGACGAAATGGCAAATCAGATTACTGCAGAGTGGTACCACATTACCGCAAATCAACTTGCTGACGACTACAACAATCTCTCCTCGCAGTTCCTTGGCTTAGCGAGCCTTTATGACAAGGAAGCGAACATATTAATACTGTCTCAGAAAGAAGAAGCATCTGCCAACTGAGCAATCAGTAGAATAGAAAACCAGTTTCACACAAAAGTCCCCTATATAGAGACATTGGTCACAATAATGCTTTACTTGTGACCCGTTATTAGTTACTTTAACCATTAATAACGTTTAACAAATAGTCACAATTGACTGGAGATGATGCTACACAAATGGTTATCAATCGATTAAGTCACAGGACACAGCCTAATACGACTAAAGCTAAATTTTTATCAGTAGTTAGGCATGTAAAACGGTTTGGTTCAATCAGTGAATTGGATCTATGTAAAATCTTCGGAGAAACAATCTGGTGTGATGGGAGGGAATACCATTCAGCTGCTTTCTCGTTTAAAGTTGATAGAAACACAGGGAATTGTGAAATTTCGCAGTACAAGAACCGCCATTAACTCATAACGGTTTTATAAGTAAGAATTTATAGAGCAAAGTCAGTTTCCTGACTTTGCTTTTTTGATCATGGCAAGAAGATCATTTTGATCTACCCCTATCTCTTAATCATGCATAAATAGGCAAACTTCCATTTCCTTTTACTTGCCTGATCGCTAAATGAGTATGCATGTCTTTTACGTTCTCCAAAATCTGTAATTTTCTTGTGAAGCTCTCATAGCCAGCAAGATCTTTACTCACAACTTCAAGTAAGTAGTCGTAGGCACCTGACACAACGTGACAAGAGATCACTTCATCCATTTCTGAGACGGCGCACTCAAATTCATCAACTGAAGACGCTTGGTGATTATTCAGACTCACTTCAACAAATACTGTCATCGCTATCCCGACAGTACTGCGAGATACTATTGCACGATAGCCACTAATCACACCTTCTTGCTCCAAACGCTTTATGCGTCTTGCGCAGGGAGAAGGTGAAAGTCCGACTTGATCAGCAAGCTCGGCAGTCGTTAGTGTAGCGTCTTTCTGAACCAGATTAACCAATTGCCTGTCTATCCTATCCATTTTCATTACTCTGCAAATATTCATCAAAATATAGTAATTACAAACATAATATCACTAACATCAATGCAAACTAAGCCACATTTTGCCACCTTTAAGCGCGGGTTTTATTCGACAATTAATACTTCGCTAACTAACGGAAACGTCGGGCATGATTTTAGGGTATGCGGCTATATTTGTGACTTTACTTCTCTGGTCTGGTTTTTTTCTTTCTCTGAAAGGAGGAGCAATATCCGAACTGCAACCTGCAGATATAGCCTTAGTGCGATTTCTCATCCCTGGCTTAGTTTTACTCCCGTTTGTTTTGAAGCATAAAAAAGCGCTCCGCGCGGTTCCTAACAAGTATTTAGCCGGTATCGTCGTGGGCAGCGGACTTCCTTACTTACTGGTGGTCGGGAACGCAATGCAGTGGGCTCCGGTTGCTCACGGCAGCGCATTAGTACCGGGAACACTACCTCTCTTTGTCTCAGCGATTGCCGTTATTTTCTACCGACAGCAATTGAGCCAGCACCGGCTTTTCGGCCTTGCTACTGTGCTATTGGGTGTAGTTGTCTTCCTGCTTTCAAACTCCGGAACTGAGTACAACCGGGAGCAACTGCACGGACACCTGTTATTCCTTACTGGCAGTATAATGTGGGCAGTATTTACTATAAGTGCGCGTGTCGCTGACCTAAATCCACATCTATGTGCAGGCTTCGTGTCACTGATGTCGCTTGCACTGCTTATTATGGCTGTCGGTTTTGGCTGGATAGAAAGCTATTTGGTCGTTACGCCAATAAAATACTGGCCATGGGAAGAGTTATTTGGCCATGCAATGATTCAGGGTGTGGGTGCGGGATTAATTGCTTCATACACTTTTATGTACGCCATCAAAATCATAGGCGCAGAAACCAGTGCGGCGTTTGGCTCTTTAACACCGGTAGTCGCGACACTGTTTGCAATCCCTATCTTTAAAGAGCAACCTGATACAGCTACCTGTCTGGCCCTGTTTCTAGTGACATTCGGCAGTGTTCTCGCCAGCCAGGTATTGAGTAAAAGTAGTGCCAGCCAAAGCTATCGTCCTCCAGTACATCGCTAATCAATCAGCAACTGAGCTCTACGTTGCCAGAACCATCTTTACTGATCCGGCAACGTAGAACACTAGAACTGAAAGTAACGGCTATTGTTCGGCAAAACGAGTAGCCTCAATGTTATTGAGTATTCGATGTATTACATACGTTATTAAAAGCGTAGCAACGATTGCAAACAGTATACTACTCACCCGATAAAGCGCGCTGAAGATCAAATCGCCGCCAGGGCTTAAATACTGACCGAACAAAATCCCTAACGTAGTTAACCCACCGAAACCGGCCCCCGAACCGCTGGACTCTTTAACGTGCATATAACTAAACATCATTGCGCCAATCCAAAGCAAAGGAACAACGAACAATAAAGTATCAGACCAGTCATAAAGTACCAGCTGACTGATAATTCCAAACGTTACTCCCAGTAACGTACCCATAGCTCTTTTTCGTGCATACCCTAGGGCACCATTCCAATGCATAGGAAATAACAACAATATCGTAGTCGCCTGGGCCGACAGAGAGTCATTCAAGTCAAAGATTTGAAAAACCAGAAATGACATCGTGGCAATGCTTGCTCCCATCAGCGCTTCATGACGCATACGATGGTTTTTCTTTGGCTCCGATGGCCTTGCTGGTGGTTGACGCGGTTCTGCATCTGGAATCAGAAACGTGACCAGGTAAGCAACAACGACTGAAATGACCGTAGCTTCCAGGTTACTGAAAATCAGATTATTCAGATCAGTACTGTCATAACTGGAAAAGTGCAGCATAATACTTAAGTTCAGGACACTACTTGCGCCAAACAAGAACAAGCTTCCTTTGGACATGCAGGCAAATTTGTAGAGAAACAAACCAAACGTAATCATGGTCATCATGAACGGATGACCGCCAAAGAGCCCGCCAAGAATAGCGACCTCAAGGCCACAGACAACTGCTACGGCTATCATCTGACGAGCGGCATGCAAGCTCATTACTGGTACCATACCGAGTAAAAGCATCGGCGTCACAGTGTAAAATACGCCGTAATTCCAGCCGAAAAGCTTACACAAGGTGAAACCAATTGTAGCTCCGGTCGCTATTCGCAAACACTGCCGCAGATCGTTCTCCGACATGGGGTGGTTCCATAACTTCATACCACCTCCCTCTTAATAGATATAATGTAGAGCACTCAGGAAATGGATCTGCAGGTTGCTAAACCACCCAGAGACCAAATTGTCAGGTAACAGCTGAACTGTCGCACGCGCTCCCGCAGGGAACGAATGTTGTTCTTGATCGTCGATTGCCAGATGCAAACGCATTCGCTGTGCATCCCTCACCCAGCGGTTAGTTACCGTTGGCGTGGCAAGTCGGCCATCTGCATCAAACTGACCAGAGCTTACCCCTGCGTCAATACTTGTGATTCGAGCTTCGAAAACTTCACCAGGCAAGCTATCAAATGCCACCAATGCACGGCTGTCCCGGCTGAAATGACGGAGGCTCTTTTCACGAAAATCAGCAATGATATCGACGTCGTCTGATACCAGCGCAACTAGAGGACTTGCGGTAGAGGCGTATGCACCGACTTCAAGCTGAAGGTTTGCAACCACACCATCATGTTCAGCCGTCACTCGTGTATATGACAAATTAAGCTCTGCTTGCTTAAGCTGGTTTTGAGCCACACGTACGCTTACGTTTGCTTCACTAATATCACCACGGCTGACTTCGAGCTCTTTAAGGCGGGCGCGTGCAGCCAAAAGGTTTGCTTTCGCTGCAGTGGCACTACTCTGCGCATCATCAAGTTGCTGCTGAGATGTGCCGTTACGATGAAACAGCTTATTTAAACGTGCGGCTTCACGAACCTTTTGCTCTGCCACAATCTTGCTTGCTTCTACATCTGCTTTCGCTGCAATGATCGAAGCGTCTAGCTGATCATTATTTTGAATCACCTGATCTAAGTTGAGCTGAGCCCGCTCAACCGCCAGCTGATAGGGCAACGGGTCAATCTGGAACAACACGTCACCCTTATTAATTTTCTGATTGTTGTTCACGTAAATTTCTGTGATTTGGCCACTTACTCGCGGCGCTACTTTAGTTACAGAACGAGTTGCCATTGCCTGAGGAGTGAGGGGCATTGCCAGATCTGCAATTAAAAAATAAGCAAAGACAAGGACAAACACTACGCATGAATATTTAATCCAGCGCGCGAATTTTTGGTCTGGAGTCATAGATTTCAACTTCTCTTGATTAGGTTTTCTGACTTATTTGCTAAGTGTACCGAGTGCATTACTTGCCATTTGTTCTAGGACTAGGCCCATGGTCTTTAAATCTTCGTCGTTGATCTCAGAGAGTAGTTTTTTACGAACCTCAAGGATTCGGCTCTCCAACTGAGTAATGAGAGCTTGCCCCTCTTGCGTCAAGCTGACGATCCGAGCTCGTTTGTCACTCTCGCAGCAATGTCTTGTTACCAGAGACTGCTCCTCAAGTAGCTTTAAGGTACGCATTAAGGACGCTAATTCAATCTCTAATGCTTCCGCCAACTGCTTCTGACTTACGTGGTCTCCCATACGATGTAGCTTCCATAAAGCAGTCCAGCGCGGATAGGTCAGATTAAGTGGCTCCAGCTCTCGGTCTGCAACCATTTTCCATAGACGAGCGACGCGAGATAGTTTTTCCGCAACGGAAAGCTCTCTCAGAATATCAGTACTTTGAATCATTAGAATCACTCAGTTACTTAGCATGCTAAGCAATATAAATTAGTTAGCGTGCTAAGTAAATGCTTTGTGATAATTGTCACATTAAATAGTCCATTGAAAGGAGAAGTGTTGCTGCGGTGAAGTACTTAACCGTTACTTGGTCTGTATAAAAACAAAAAGACACAACTTAAGTCTCCCTAAATTGTGTCAATGCAAACTGCACAACTTGCTTTAACCGATAACAAATCGTTGTTTGTAGTCGAGTAGCGCTTTATGAAATGCATGTTCCTTGATTGGTTTAAGCAAAATGTAATTTGCTCCTGCCTCCATAAATGCCACGCCCGTTTCTTTTGCTGTATCCGCCGTACAAGCATAAATTGGCGTGCCGAGTTTAAGCTTGCGACGAATTTCTTTGGTGGTCTCGATTCCGCCTAAATGAGGAAGTTGATTATCCATCAGGATTAAATCGTAAGTATGGTTCTTTAGATACTCCATTGCCTCAAGCCCATCCTTTGCCCACTCAACCTGCATTTTATACTTGTTGCAAAACGCTTTTAAAATAAAGGCGTTGGTGTGATTGTCTTCGACAAGCAGAACGTTTAGCGTCTCATTAAACAACTCATTAGGTTTTATGCGTTGAGTAAACTCTGAATCCGTTGCCAAGCGTTCACGATCTTTCACTGGCAAGGTTACAATAAAAGTCGTACCACAACCTTTCTGGCTGCGGACTTGTACATCCCCTTCCAGCATATCGACTAAACTTTTGACAATCGTCAGTCCAAGACCACTACCACCGTACTCACGTGTTGTGGTTTCCTCTTCTTGCACAAATGGCTCAAACATTTGATCGAGTTTGTCAGGTTCAATACCAATACCTGTATCGGCAATTTCAACCACCAGCACACTATTCTCTGCGCCATCAAATTGCTCCAGAGTAGCACTCATTCGCACACTGCCTGAAGGTGTAAACTTGACAGCATTACTAAGGAGGTTAAACATAATTTGATTCAAGCGAACCTGATCAGTAAAGAGCTCGACACGCGGATCTAGCTGGTTTTCAATAACCAACTTTACACCTTTGCTATCGCAAATTGGCCGATAAATATTCTCTAAGGTTCGGATGGTATCCGTAAACGAGAAGGAATGTTTCTGAATGTTAAACTTCCCTTGCTCGATTTTGGAGAAATCTAAAATATCATTCAGGACAGCAAGTAAGTGCTCACCGCTGTGACGAAGTACATCGATTTGATTGCTCTGCTCTACCGATTTGACAGACCCTTTAAGCAGTTGCGCGACGCCTAAAATTCCATTTATCGGAGTGCGGATCTCATGGCTCATCTTAGCTAAAAAGTCCGCTCGAACCTGAGCCGATTTTTCTGCTTCTTTTCTGGCTAAATTACTCTGTTCTTCTGCCTCAATGAGCGTCGTAATATCTTGCCCTTGGACAATGATGCCACTGAGATCACCATCCACAAGAATAGGCGACAGGTTCCAGCGGTACACTTTATCACCGATAGGCACATTGACTCCCGTTAACGTCGCCCCCTGAGATGCCATGTGGAGATGTGGAAGCAGCTTTTCTTTAAAGTTACTGAAAATCGGATGCATGGTTTCGGTTGAATTTTCAAGAACCAGTTCCTTTCTTGCTGCCGGATTGATTTGTACAAGAATGCCCGACTCTGACCACACCATCATCGGTGATAACGCAAAGTTAAACAGGTCCCGGAAAGAGCGTTTCTGCGCCTCTAGCTCTTCGAATGTATTTTCTAATGTCTTGCCGATATCATCGAACTCTTCAATATCAGAACCCTCAAAACGCTCAAACCCTTTTTCTTCACGGGCAGAACGTGTGTAAGACATCAAAGAGCTCAGTTGTTGTGCTACTTTTTCGGCAATCCACTCTTTGGTGAGAAAGGCTATCAAAATCATACCAATCACCGAAGCCAACATAGCTAAAAGGTGCTGAACCTGTAGAGTAACAACACTCTGATTATCTTGCACAGTGAGCAGAGACAAGTCCGTATCAGCTGAATTTAATTCGATTGGTGTTTTGATGATCAAAAGCTGATCAAGCTTATGCTGAGATTCTTTCCTTTGCAGAACGTCTGATACCTTATACGATTCATCGCCCGTCAATGAGTTCGCGAGTGGTAACTCACCCGATACCAGTACAACATTGTTGACATTACCCTCTTTCTTGAGTCTCTCCATTAAAGCAAAGTTATTATCCAGAACAATGATATTGTAGGAGTAGCCCATGACTTCACCACTCTCTGGTTCCATAACAGGTACTCTTCTGACCAGCAGATGACGAGCGCCCATTGGGGTATGCGAAGTCATGTAATACCAATTATTGGTAAAAGTAACACTGCGAGCGATGTTATCGAGTAGCGAGTCATTGATACCGTAAAAATGTGCGTTTCCATCCTCCCAAAGGATACCTTGGTGATCCGCGAGGAAGCGAATTTCAGGCGTGTGGGCAGGATCACTCTGGTCAATGCTAAGAAAAAAGAAATTTAAGGCTTCTTCATCTCGCTCACTATAAAAGTTAAGTACCACATCACTTTTCGAGTTGCTGTCGTGATGGATCTGAATAGCAGCGAAATGACTGTCAAAAATATTCAGGATCAGAGCTGACGTCTGTTGTTTAGTCCTGTCAACTTCTTGCCAGATGATCTGTTTGGAGAAGTAATAACTCTGAACGAATATGCCTAAAATAATCGGAGCAAGAACGAGAATAATAATTTTAGTTATGAGCGTCGACAATGAGCGACGTTTACTACTTGATGTATTTGTCATCAATTATCTGAGTATCTAAATGCGCGCTTTTTTAAAGCTTGTATTCTTTCCGGAGAATCGGATGTCGTCACGACTTCATAATCGCCAGAATATACGATCGGTACTGACTTCCCTTCTAAATCCCACTTGATTGCCTCTGCCATTGCGATGCCAGTATCATCGTTCATTCGCATAACGGTAATATCTATTTCTCCGTTCACAATAGCATCAAGCTCTGCAGAGCCACCTCCCCAGCCGTTAATCATAATATCATCACGGTCAAGCTCCTTTAGCGCTTCTACCGCACCTAACGCGACATCTGTTGAGCAAGCATAAATGAACTCCACATCAGGGTATTTTTCGAGACTCGCTTTCGCCGCTTCATAGCCTGACTGCTTCGTTGCCTTAGTGTAATAAGCAGATTGCAGTTCAAAATTACTGTCCTGATTCACCTTATGAATAAAGGTGTTACCACGCACATCGCTAATGTATCCCTCAGAAAAATAAAGAACACTGTAACGACTGTGTTTTGGAAAACGCTGACTAAACTCTGTCGCCAGCTTCCGGCTGCCCTCTGCATGATCAAAACCGACGTAGAGAAACGGCTGATGTTTCTCCCAATCTCTTACTGGTGTAGTGATGTTCTGTAAGATGAGTTTGGTTTTCTTTGAATCCAGTACATGCTCGATAAATTTACGATGTCTCGTGGTATCGAGAGTAAAGATAAGATAGTCCGAATTACTTTTGAGAGCTTCCATGAGGGAAAGACTTTGTTGCTTGATATCCGCGTTTGGTCGGGTGAAGACCTGATTTAACTGATAATCTATATTCAGTTTATCTAAGCGCTTTTCAAATGCATCAATATTTCTGATCCAGTAATCAGATATCTGCTGCCCCGGGTAAACGACAGAAATTTTTAGTTCACGCTTTTTCTCCGGCAGAATCGGAGCAGGTTTTTCACGAACAGCGGCAGCAAGTGCGTCGGTGAGTTTCTGCTGCTGGGGAAACTCATCCAAAAATTCCTGATACTCCCAATATCCATTCAGGACTTGGGAAGCATTTGAAGCAGGGGCAATACCGGCCATTAAAATAAGGGAGAATACGAATGTTTTTTTCATCTTTCGCTCTTGTAGTTTTTATTGAGCTTACTTTAGCTTATTATCTAACCGAGTCATCCTGACGTAATCTACCTTCCACTGAGTCCTAGTTACAATCTCTTTTTCTTTTTATCATTATGCGCAAGATTAATCCTACACAACAAACTAATATTAGCTTGTATTTCAACGCTGAGTTTTAAAAAACCGCCTCAAGCGGCGGTTTATTGTTCTTTCACGCCGAGCAAATAATTTAAGTACCTGCAAACTACTTTGGTATAAAAATCAAACTCTGGTTTTCTTCAATACCGATGAACGCTTTTGACTCTACTAACAACTCTTTTTTGTACTTCGTTAAACGCTTAATGAAATACTCTGCTCTCATCGCAATAACTTTAGAGTCAAAACTCATCGTCCATTCCAGAGTCAGCGGCCCTTTACCTTTCAGCGCTTTCGCACCTTTACCTTCCTGATGCTGCTTAAGCCTGCGCTCGACATCATTGGTTACACCGCAATACAGGGCATTGCGATTATTTCGTATCAGATAGACACTCCAGGCCTGCAAGTCACTTTCACTCATGAAAGTAAAGATTCAACCTGCTCTTTAAGCGCATCAAGTTCCTCACGCAACTGTGCAACTTCCTGTTCAAGCTGACTCACGCGGTCTGAATCATGAGAAGAAGTTGCAGCTGGAACTGGTGCTGTTATGTCAACTTCACCGCAGAATAAATGCATGTAACGAGACTCACGTTTACCAGCTTCACGCGGAAGTTTTACGACTAAAGGTCCTTTATCTTCACTTGCCAGATGCTCGAGAACAGTTTCAACCTCTTTAACATCGTGGAAAGTGGTAAGACGGTTAGTTCGGGTACGTACCTCTCCCGGCGTTTGTGCTCCGCGCAACAACATACAACACACGATGCCTTTCTCTTGCTCGGTAAGTTTCAGATCGCCAAACTCGGTATTACAAAAACGGTGCTGATACTTGCTGACTCGACTATTAAATGCGCTTTCATCGCTGACCAAACGGCGCTCAATCAGGGCATCGACAGCATCAAGCACTTCGGATTCAGACAATGCCATCACTGGCTCGCGATTGCTTTTTTGATTACAGGCGTTAGTTAGTGCATTCAGACTGAGAGGGTACAGATCTGGAGTCGTCACTTCTTTTTCAATCAAGCAACCAATTACTCGTGCTTCAATTGCCGTTAGCTCAACTTTCATAATGCATTCCTTATTATTTTCGCATTTGAAAAAGGTTGTCAGGCTAAAGCATAGCGTAAGACTTGACACCTTTTTTGAATCGGGTTCGGTCTCAATGTTCAGAGAGGATCGGCACTTTTCTCATATTTCCGTCCTCATCAATCATCATGATTTTCGAACGGTTAAGTTCAACCTCAGTAATTTCAAGTTGATTACGCGCTTCAATGTATGCCGTTTTTAACTTCTCAGCCAAAGAAATCGTGATTTGTTCACTATCTTGACTGTCGACTTTTTCAGCAGTACTACGAGAGTCCATATCAAGTGTCATCATTTTGTATTTAATGTCCGAGATAATATAGCGAAGGTTAAGTCATGACAACGTATCCATTAGCTGTAATCCTAAAGTGACCACACTTTTGTAGCCGCAGCACAGAGTCGTCGGTTGAGAAGTGTTCAACTCAACCCCGCTATTGATCTTAAGACTGTTATGCTACCGAGTGTTGTGCTTTAATCGAAGAAGTATTCACAAATTAGGAAAGGGAACTATGAATAGCGTATTTGAGATCGTTAGCCAAGCTCGTCGTAAAAACAAACTAAAACGTGAGCTTCTTGATATCGAGAGAAAAGTTCGTGATAACCGTAAACGCGTAGACCTGCTGGATAACCTTCTTGATTATATCAAGCCAGAAATGACTCACGATGAAATGTTAGCAATCATCAAAAACATGAAAGCCGACTATGAAGATCGCGTAGATGACTACATCATCAAAACGGCAGAAATCTCTAAATCTCGTCGCGAAATCAGCCGTCGTATCCGCGAGCTGACAGAAGAAGACAAGCAATCTACTGGCAAAAAATAAGCCTGTTAGTACAACAATTAAAAAGCGAGCTGATTAGCTCGCTTTTTATTTCTGGCTACTTTAATCAAACCCTGAACAGCCTTAGCTGAGCGTCTAACTTCTGACACTGTTCGTCACGATGACAGGATTGCCAGCGTTACAAACTGGCTATCTGCACAAATTACACTAGCTTTCTGTAACGTACTCACGCTTGCCTATTTTTCTTCTCAAAAGCTTTTTCCAGTTTATCGGCATCATGGGAAGAACAATCAATACGATTCCCACGGCAGTAAAAAGATCTGGGATCTCGTCAAACCACATCACGCCAAATAGCGTTACAAATGCAAGTCCAGAATATTCAGCCAGGGCAATCTGGCTGGCTGGTGCGCGCTTGAAGGCTTTGACCACTAACGCATGGTAACTCAGAACAAATAAGTTAATAGCAATAATCCACATTAAATGTTGCCAGGTGATTGCTATCCATTGCGGGTAGGCCAGTAATAACGCAACGGGTAAGGTCATTAATGTTGTCCAGAACAATGTTCCGACTAATGGTTGCTCTTTCGGCATGCGGCGAATCAGAATATTTCCGACTCCCAGTGCTAAGGCACAGCCCAGAGCAATGATTGCCGCCCAATGAAAGTGTTCTGGACGCAATACGATAAGAACGCCGACAAAACCAAGTATGGTACCCAGCACTTTACCTTTTGAAGGTTTTTCACCTAAAAAAATGACCGATAGAGGTAACACTAATAATGGTCCAACGTAAAAAATAGCATTCGCTGTCGCCAAGGGTAAGTGAGTGATCGCTACCATTGCACATGCACTGCCAAGCAGAATAAGCTGTGCCCTCCAGAACGTGATCCAATCACAGCCCATATGGCGTTGAGGCTTCTCTAATCGCAGCCAAATTGGCAGCAAAATTAATAAGCTGATCAATTGTCGAATGAAAACGTACTGAAAAGTGGGAACTTCTCCATTCAACATTTTCAAAGAGACGTCTGATAACGACGCAATAAGATTCGCCGCGACTAAAAGAAATATCGCGGTGGAAACGTCAGAATTTTTCATAGTGGAGTGCTTTTTGATTTAAATACTCAAGACAATAAAGAGCGTCAAATGTCGTCTTTTAGTAAGGAGTGATGTGGATTTATTTAGCCATTTATTGTTAAGCGGTAGCAACAGCATCTGCCAGCGAATTATGGCCGTTCTCGGCTGATGTTTCATAATTTGCTCTTGTACCGGAAAGTGTCACATCGGATTGATCGGAAGAGGATTTTACCGCATTTTATCACTGACTTTCTATAAATTATGTACTGAACAAGGTCGGCTAACCCCAAACAGTCGGCGCGGACTGTGAACAACGTTTGTCCTCACCGACCGTGCCTCTTTCAAGTTATTTAAAACACACATCCATAACAAGTACTTATCATGCAGTAAACATTCAAAAGCATGGTATGCTTTGAAACATTGTAAATAGCCTAGTTGAAGTAACACTTTGTTGATACAACCATTTTATGAATTGTATTAACAAACCAATCAAAGGAATGACATATGAGTAGTGGTCAAAGAGATATTACCCTTCGCTTTCTAGCAGAACCTGGCGACGTGAATTTTGGTGGCAAAGTCCACGGTGGCGCAGTAATGAAATGGATCGACTTAGCAGCTTACGCATGTTCTGCAGCCTGGAGCGGAAAGTACTGTATTACCGCTTATGCTGGCGGTATTCGTTTTGTTTCCCCTATTCACGTAGGTAACCTGGTCGAAGTCAACGCTAAAGTTATCTATACAGGCCGAACTTCTATGCATATCGCCATTGATGTACAAGCGAGCGACCCTAAAGAGATGAAAAACCGTTTAACGACTCACTGTATTGTGATCATGGTGGCCGTGGATGAAGATGGTAAACCAACAGACGTTCCTAAGTGGATACCAGAATCGGAGGAAGATAAAGCATTGGAGCGCTCTGCTATCGCACTGATGAACATGCGTAAGGAAATCGGCGAAGAGATGGAAGCGCACGTCAAATACCTTAAATAGCCCGGTTCGCAGCACTTAATAAAACCACTCTCCCTTTTGATGTGTGAAGCAATGTCATTATTTCGCCATTTGTTTCACACTCAACTCACTTTGTCATAAATTCTTCACCTTGCTTTGCTTAAATCCCTGAACAAATTTAGAAATGGATGAGTTTGGATCTTGCCACCAGTAAAAACCACCTTAAGTGAAGAAACACTGACTAATCTAAAGGCAGTTGAATATCAATGGGTGAGGACAATGTACGTCGAAGGCTATAACGAGACGGAAATTAACCACTACATTCAAACCTGCTTTGGCGGCGATGTTACGTTCGCTAATTTATTTCGCCGCGTTGCGCTGCAACAGGAAAGCCTATATACCCTACTCCAGTATGTTGGTTGTGCACCTTCCAGTCGGGAGTTTTAAACCCGACTTAATAACCTTATTTCTCTTCAGGTTTCGGTATCACCTGCTATTTATGTGAAGTGCTACGCACCACAATTCTGCGCACCTATGTAATCCATTACAAAATCGTTACTCTTGTTCCGATTATCAATTAGCAAACCTTTCCTCGTGCCAAATCATCATAGCGCTCCATTCTGGTTAGTGTTCTTACCTGATTGTCATGCTGGGAACGGGCACTAAAGTACAGATATAAAAAAACCTGAGTCTAAACTCAGGTTATGGTTACAAGGAACTGTTAGTGATTGAGTCGTAAGGAACTAAGCTAACAGCCAGCTATGCGTAACGCCAATAAGGGCACAAAATATTACTGATCGGCGGCCAAACCAAAAGCGTAATATCAATGCCAAATATAAGGGCGACCATATGGTCGCCCTTTTCTAGTTATTCTTGTCAATCTCAAAGACCAAATGAGATTATCCTTTCACACCACCAGCGGTTAGACCACCAACCAACCAGCGTTGAGCAAGTAAGAATACTGCAGTGATTGGCACTGCTGAAAGTACTGCAGCAGCTGCGAAGTCGCCCCACAAGTAGTTTTGTGGGTATAGATATTGCTGCATACCTACTGCAAGTGTGTAAGAGTTTACATCAGAAAGTAGGAGCGATGCTACAGGAACTTCACCGATTACCATGATGAACGATAGGATAAACACTACCGCCAGGATTGGTACAGACAGTGGCAGTAACACCAAACGGAACGCTTGCCATGGCGTAGCACCGTCCAGTGCAGCAGCCTCTTCCAGAGATGAATCGATACTTTCAAAGTAACCCTTAATCGTCCATACGTGCAGTGCAATCCCCCCCAGATAAGCGAAGATCAGGCCGCCGTGAGTGTTCAAACCAAGGAACGGAATATACTGACCAAGTTTGTCAAACAGAGCGTATAAAGCAACCAGTGCCAATACTGCAGGGAACATCTGGAAGATCATCATCGCTTGAAGGATGGTGTTCTTACCCTTGAACTTCATACGAGCAAACGCGTAAGCAGAAGTTGTTGATAGAGCTACGATTAGGATTGCAGAGATACCACCCACTTTTACTGAGTTCCACAACCAAGTCATTACCGGGAATGGAGGTGGGGTTACGGTGCCGTCTGCATTCGTAACAGAGAATCCCAGAGCTAGCTTCCAGTGATCCAGTGTCGGGTTATCTGGGATCAAGCTACCTGTTGCGAAGTTACCTTCACGGAACGAGATTGCGATGATCATCAGCAAAGGGAAAATAATCAGTGCTAAGAATGCCCACATTGCAATATGAGTAGCCCAAACACGATACTTTAATGACTGACCTTGTACCATTGCCATTGTAATGTCTCCTTAGTCTTGAGCTACTTTAGTTACACGTAGGTTTAATAGAGCCAACGCGCCAACCAATAGGAAGATAAGTGTTGCTACAGCACTTGCCAGACCGAAGTCCTGACCACCAGCACCTTCAAATGCGATACGGTAGGTGTAGCTTACCAATAGGTCTGTGTAACCCGCGGGTTCTGATGTACCAATCATGTTTGGACCACCACCTGTCAACAACTGAATAAGTACGAAGTTGTTGAAGTTAAATGCGAAGCTTGCAATCAACAGCGGAGTCAGTGGCTTAAGCATCATTGGTAGCGTGATGCGAGTAAAGTTAGAGATGAAGTTAGCACCATCGATAGCAGACGCTTCGTAAAGGTCATCCGGAATCGCTTTAAGCAAGCCCATACATAAAATCATCATGTAAGGGAAACCTAACCAGGTGTTTACTATCAGAATCATGGTTTTCGCCATGAATGGGTCAGAGAACCATGCTGGGCTGATACCGAACAGACCTTCAAGCAGCATGTTAATCTCACCAAAACTTTGGTTAAACAAACCTTTAAAGATTAGGATTGAGATAAACGCTGGTACCGCATAAGGCAGAATCAGTAGAAGACGGTAAACAGAACGGCCTTTCAGCTCCTCCCACTGAACCACGCTCGCAAGCACAAGGCCGATGACCAAAGTGAACAGTACGGTTAGTGCAGAGAAGACGATAGTCCAGATAAAGATACTGATAAACGGCTCTTTAATACCCTCATCTTTCCATACACGTTCAAAGTTGTGCGTACCGATACCTACAACAAAACCTGGTGATACTGTATTACCAACAAACTGACCAGTTTCACTTACTGGCTGGTAGTAACCCGTTTCCATATTTGGACGCAGGGTTTCCTGGGTACGGTTGTTAAATAGTGTCTCACCATCATCTTGTAGAGTGTACAAAGGTACTACCGCTGCGAACTTACGCAGACCACTCATACGGATGTCATCACCGTTTGGTAGATGAAGATCGACACCACTTAGAGCAGATCGGTTACCAACGATAGTCTTGATTTGTTCTTTTTCACCAGTCGCTTCCTGGATTGGCGTCAGATCTAAATCCGTTGCAGAGAAACCTTGCAGCTGGAAAGTTGGCGTTGCCAGTAACTCACCATCTTTCTCGACCACAATTTGATGGCCTTGCTCAGTTTTGTACAACGTGAACGGATAACTGTCACCGCTCTGATACGTTCTGTCCAAAAGTACAGTTTGAGCACGCTCAAAAGAGAGTTGGTTTTTCGCGCTGTAGTTAGTAAATGCCAGACCTACGGTATACGCTAAAGGGAAAAGGATGAACAAAATCATCCCTGCGATACCAGGGTAAATGTAACGGTGAGCGTAAGTCTTTTTACTACCAAAAATGTACAGCGCTAAAGCAGTAAGAATAAGCGTAAGTAGTGCGAACGCAATCTCACCGCGCGAATACATAAGAATTGTTGCGTAACCATTAAGAATGCCGACTGTGCCTAAAAGCGCCCATTTAATAAACACTTTTTTGCTGCTCGGAAGGTTGGCTGCTGGTGCTGTCATAGCTTTTGTACCTTGAACTGACTGCATAGGGAACCTGCTAGCGAATAAAGAAAAAAATAGAAAAGTAAGGAGGAGTTACCCCCTCCTTAAAAAGGTATTACCGAATTATTTAGTCATTTGTTTTTCTGCATCCGCAAGCGCTGCGTCTACAGTTTGGCGACCGTCAACAACGTTGATGATTGCGTTCTTAGCCGCCCCCCAGAATGCGTTCATTTGTGGGATGTTTGGCATGATTTCGCCGTTCATAGCGTTATCCATAGTCGCTGCGATTCGTGCATCTGAATCTAGCTCACGCTGGAATGAGTTAAGCGCTACAGCACCTAGTGGCTTGTCATCGTTCACTTTACGCAGACCTTCGTTCGTCAGTAGGTAGTTCTCAAGGAACTCAACTGCTAGATCTTTGTTAGGTGACGCTGTGCTGATACCTGCGGTTAGTACTCCAACGAAAGGCTTAGATGATTGCCCCTGGAATTTAGGAAGCGTAGTTACACCGTAGTTGATACCAGACTTCTCGATGTTGCCCCAAGACCATGGACCGTTGATAGTCATCGCAGTCTCGCCTTGGTTGAACGCAGACTCAGATACTGAGTAATCCATATCTGGAGAGATTACGCCCTTGTCTACAAGACCTTTAACGAAAGTCATTGCATCTTTAACGCCTTTCTTCGCGATACCAGCGTCTTTAACGTCGTAGCCTTCAGATGTGTATTTGAACGCGTAGCCGCCATCAGCCGCCATTAGTGGCCATGTGAAGTACGGTTCTTTCAGGTTCCACATGATTGCAGATTTACCTTCCTTCTTAAGCTTCGCGTTAAGATCTGCTACTTCTTCCCAAGTCTTAGGTGGGTTTGGAACGAGATCTTTGTTGTAGATTAGAGATAGAGACTCAACCGCTACAGGGTAACCGATTAGCTTACCTTCATAACGTACTGCGTCCCATGCGAAATCAACGATGCCTTCCTGAATTTCTTTAGAAGGTTTGATTTCAGCAAGAAGACCAGCTTCTGCGTAACCACCGAAACGGTCGTGAGCCCAGAATACGATATCAGGACCGTCGCCTGTCGCTGCAGTTTGAGGGAATCGATCTTGAAGGCCGTCTGGGTGAGCGACTGTTACTTTAATACCAGTCTCTTCTTCAAACTTCTTACCAACTTCAGCCAGACCGTTGTAACCTTTGTCACCGTTGATCCAGATAGTTAGTTGACCTTCTTCGATGGCAGCTTGTGCACCAAATGACCCCAAAGCAACAAGAGTACCAAGTGCAACAGCGCTTAACTTTTTCATGTTCGTATCCTTTTTTATATTTTTGATGTAGGGCTAGTCCATTGAGGTTCAGCCGTTTTTCGACATATATCATCTGAAATAATCCTATATGCCTCATCCTCCTAATCCCTACGCCCTAACAATTATGGCGCATTTTCGTGATCTTCATCTCCATGTATAGGAGACTTAAGTCACAAAACAAGCTTTTGTCGTGATCAACTTCAACTTAAGGGGGAGTAATAATGTGATTTCCGCCCAACTCATTCATTACTCATCCTTTTTCACTCCTCCCCATCTACTCCCCCTGTAATTAATTAAATTAGGAGGATGTGAGAACAGGTACGATCTTAGAAACTGCACTCATCCAAGAGTGGATGGTAAGAACCCTTTCCCAGCAGCTTTTGAGTTTCAATTAACTATTTATTTGCTGGTTTTGCATTGCCATACGAGTGGAATGACATTGATTAGCGTTGTTTGTGGTAATTATTTCACGGGGGAGACAGCGCGATTAATGTGGGGGAAAGAAGCTCGTACTTGGCTATGATGGGTGGCACTTCTCAGGACAGTTTGTTGAAGTGCTACCCTACTTTTCTTATCAACCGCCTTAACTTACCGATTCCTACTGTTACTGCTCGCTAGATAATTCATATAATGATGAGTGGTGAATAATAAAAATTTGATCGAGGACGAGCTACATGGCGAGTGTCACGTTAAAAAATGTTTGTAAAGCGTATGGCGACGTACTGATTTCTAAAAACGTAGACCTGGAAATTAACGAAGGTGAGTTCGTTGTTTTCGTAGGTCCGTCAGGTTGTGGTAAATCTACCCTGCTACGTTGTATTGCCGGTCTTGAAGACATTACTTCAGGTGATTTGTATATTGGTGACGAGCGCATGAATGACGTAGAACCATCCAAACGTGGTGTTGGTATGGTTTTCCAGTCTTATGCTCTTTACCCGCACTTAAACCTTTATGACAACATGTCATTTGGCCTGAAGCTGGCAAAAGCTGATAAATCTGAAATCGACAAACGTGTTGAGCACGCAGCTGAAATCCTGCAACTTGGTCACCTTCTGGAGCGCCAGCCAAAGGCACTTTCAGGTGGTCAGCGCCAGCGTGTAGCGATTGGTCGTACATTAGTTTCACAGCCAGACGTATTCCTTCTGGATGAACCTTTATCTAACCTTGATGCCGCACTGCGTGTAAACATGCGTGCTCAAATCACCAAACTACAACGTCAACTGGGCTGTACCATGATCTACGTTACGCACGATCAGGTAGAAGCAATGACGATGGCTGACAAAATTGTTGTACTGGACGGTGGTTACGTATCCCAGGTAGGTAAACCTCTGGAGCTGTACCACTACCCAGAAAACCGTTTCGTCGCTGGTTTCATCGGTTCTCCGAAAATGAACTTCATGAGCGTATTCATTGATGAAGTAGAAGCAGAACGCGTTAAAGTTCAGCTATCTAATGGCGTATCTTTCTGGATTCCGGTAGACGGCACAACCGTTAACCGTGGAGATCGTATGTCTTTGGGTATTCGCCCTGAGCACCTGCTCTCAGCTTCCGAAGCAGATGCAAGTATTCACGGTGAAGTGATGATTGTAGAGAAGCTAGGTAACGAAACTCAGGTTTACCTGAACCTTGAAGGCGCAGATGCAGATGTTATTTTCCGTCAGCCAGATACCCTTGCAGTAGACACTGGTGACAAGTTAGAAATTGGTATTCCTGCATACCGTTGTCATTTGTTCCACAGTGATGGCCGAGCGTGCCGCCGACTGCACAAAGAAAACGGTGTAGACATCTAAGAATCTACTCACTCAAACTTCTTTTCCAATCAATCCCTCTCAGCCGAGAGGGATTTTTTATTTCAGCAAATATCACACCCGATTCTACACATCCACTACTAACCCATTATATTTCTACATAAAAAATAATCCGTTAGGCCACCACCCAGCTAAACCTTAGTCGATATGCTTAGTCGAACTAAATAGCACTTTACCTCAGTCTCTGCCTTTAAGTACCAAATTCTTCCTAAACACGAAACTTTGCGCTACGTCAAAATTTCATTCTTATTTCCACTTACCTCCAGAAGATGAATTTTTAAACTTAGCTCGGAATTTATGTAGTACAGAAACACAAAAAAAGTTCGTTGGGGCATCTGCTCATTAATTAAAACGTTTGCTAAAGCGCTATTGGGCAATAATCCCAATGGCGGTAGCGTGTCAGAAGGGAATCTAGGTAATGAAACACAAAGGACTTATCCGTTCTCATGGGACGGAGTTCGCTTTTTTATACCGAATCGCGGATCTTGCTGTCATAGTCTCTTTAATGCTTTTTTTGGTATTTGAAAAGATGGATACCTTTATCAGCAAGGACTACCTCCTGTTGTCTTCCGTTGGCGGGATTTCATTCCTGATTATGGCTGAAAGCGGAAATCTATATCGCTCTTGGAGAACCAGCTCGTTCAGAGAACAAGTTCTTATCACAAGTATGTCCTGGCTCATTACTGTCGCATTACTGTTTGTGGTTCTTTATTTCTCAGAAGTCTACCCAACGTTTGAACGTAGCACTTTAGCTTTATGGGTAACCATTACTCCGATTCTGCTTCTGTCTTGGAGAATCGCTTTCCGCACCAGTTTAGCCTCGTTAAGAAAAATGGGCTTTAACACGCGTACAGCTATCATTATTGGTAAAACGCCTCATGGCATCACTCTGGCGAGCGAAATTCAAAACCATACTGAAAACGGAGTCCTCTTTGATGGATTCTACGATGAACGTTCGTCAGATAGATTGCCGAGTTCAGAACACCCTGTCAAAGGTACGGTCACTCAAGCTTTGGAGCGTGCAAAGCGTGGCGAAGTAGATTACGTGTATATTGCAATGCCAATGCATGCCAAAGAGCGTATTGCCTCACTTCTCAATCACTTTTCTGATACGACCGCTAATACTTACTTAATTCCAGATTTCTTTACCTACAATCTACTACATTCACGCTGGGATCAAATCGGGCGTGTGCAAACCCTGAGTGTTTACGATACGCCATTTGCCGGAATTTCATCCTGGATAAAACGCCTGGAAGATATTGTGCTGTCTAGCCTTATCTTACTGTTAATCTCCCCTGTCCTTATTGCTATCTCAGTCGGTATCAAACTGACATCAAAAGGCCCTGTCATTTTCAAACAGCCTCGCTACGGCTTAGACGGACGCAAGATAAACGTATGGAAATTCCGGTCTATGACCACTATGGACAAAGGCTCTGTCGTCAAGCAAGCGACAAAGAACGATCCTCGCATTACTCCGTTTGGCGGCTTTCTGCGTCGCACTTCTCTGGATGAATTGCCACAATTTTTTAACGTGTTACAGGGCACTATGTCCATTGTAGGCCCACGACCTCATGCAGTTGCTCACAACGAAGAGTATCGTCAGATTGTCGACCGTTACATGCTGCGACACAAAGTTAAACCGGGCATTACGGGATGGGCTCAGGTCAATGGCTACCGAGGTGAGACCGACACTTTAGATAAGATGGAAAAACGAGTTGAATTTGATTTGGATTATATCCATCACTGGTCTGTTTGGATGGATATCAAAATTATCTTCGCTACCGTTTTTAAAGGCTTCACCGGCTCGAATGCTTATTAAGACCAAAATATGATGAAAAGTACAGTCTCTTTGCTCACTTGTTTGCTTATACCTGCTTATGTCTTTGCAGAGCCGATGTCCTATACGACCGACTCAGGTATAGAGTTTATCCCCCAGGTCAAAACGTTTTACGAAGGAAACGACAACATCAGTAAAACGGAAGATGCCAAAGGTATTAATTCTGTAAATACTTGGGGAATAGAACCAAGCCTGCTGACAAAGATAGAAAGAAACCAATATCAAGCGCAACTGGTATACAAGTTGAAAGCAGGTTTCTCATCTGATGACCAAAATGATTACGATGATCACACTGTTCAACTGACTAACTTCTTTGAGTTCAATCACCGCCACCACTTGGTTGTTGACTACCGTTTTCAGGCTCTGCACGAGCTCCGAGGCGAAAACATTACCGAAGGTAAAGGTGACCAACTTAAGACTCCGATAGAGTTTTTTCGTAATGACTTAAAAACTAACTACATCTTTGGTGCCGCTGGCGCTCAGGGTCGTTTTGAATTTGGCATTGGCTACAGCGATAAAACCTACCAAAATTATCGCGACGAGACATTTGGTACTTCCATTGAGAAAACCAAGTACAACGACTTTCGTTCACCAAATGCACATTTTGAGTTTTATTTACGAGCCACACCCAAAACGTATTGGTTGATAGGCACGAGACAAGTCCTCACCGAATATCAGCATCAAAAACCCAATTCTGCTTCCAAAGACAACACTGCCGGATTTTATTACACAGGGGCTCAGTGGGAAGTAACCGGAAAAACCCAGGGAATTGCCAGATTCGGCTATCAGGTAAAAGATTTTGAAAGTGATCAAAGAGAAACATTCGAAGGTTTCAGCTGGGATATTGGCCTCGAATGGCAACCTCAAGAACATACACTGTTGACAGTAAAAACTACCCAAGCTGCCATCAATCCCGATCAAGACGGGGATTACGATTTGCGTACCCGCTATGAGCTCGGCGTGATGCATAACTGGAATAGTTACTTCGCAACTCATATCGGAGGCATCTATCAACAAGACGATTATGCCGGCACTTCAAATTTCAACGAACCTCGAGTTGACGACCGTTACACCGTTACTGCCGGCATTGATTATCAAATCAGACGCTGGGTTCAACTCAAAGCAGACTGGCAATATCAGGATAAAAAATCAAATAACCCAGGTTATGGGTTCAACCAAAATATCTGGACATTGAGCGCTCAATTTTCGCTATAACAAGGAAATATAATGAATCCATTATTTAAATTGATTAGCTTCACGCTATTGCTGCTAAGTACCTTCGCCAACGCCAGTTCAAGTGAACAAACTTACCAACTTGATACTGGTGACACCATTTCGATTCAAGTCTATGGCGAGGAAGATCTTTCCATAAAAAATATTCTCATTACATCAGATGGTTACTTTGATTATCCCTATCTTGGCCGAATCAAGGCCATTAGTAAGACGCCAAAACAACTAAAATATGAGATTGAAACTGGCTTAAAAGGCGACTACCTGATTAACCCTAAAGTCATGGTGACGATAAACAATTTTCGCCTTTTTTACGTAAATGGCGAGGTTCGTAAACCTGGAGGGTTTGAGTACAAGCCGGGACTGACGATTGAAAAAGCCATTGCGCTCGCTGGAGGCCTGACAGACAGAGCCTCACGCAAAAGTATCAATCTTACCAGGCACAATACCGGGACTACCGTTGAGGGTGTCAGCATGCATCGCGCTGTTGAACCCGGAGACATTGTTTTTATCGATCAAAGCTTCTTCTAAGTGACAGGAATTAAAATGAACGGAACCCCTCCAAACAGCCTTCAGATGAACAAAGGCGAACTTATTCGCTTTGGACATCACTTTAAAACGCTTAAAAAAAATTGGCTAAGCATTGTCGCTTTCACTTTGATTTTTTCATTAACTTGCACTTGGTTTATATATTCCAAAAAGTCTGTTTACCAAGCGACAGCCACATTATTGATTCAAGACGAGCAAAAGAGCGCTCTGTCTATTGAAGAAGTGTATGGCGTGGATACTACTAAAAAAGAATACTATCAAACGCAAATTGCGATTCTGCAGTCGAATCATATCGCAGACAAAGTCATCAGAGAGTTAAATCTGACCGAATTACCGGAATTTACAAGTAGCAAAGGACTTAAAGCGAAGATTGATGCGATTAAATCAATCCCGTTAATTCAAGATTTACTGAATGTTGCTCCGAGCCCAAAAGAGACATCTCAGTTCTCACGTTCTTATTATCAAACGTTGCAGATTTTCAAAAATAAGCTGGATATTGATCCTGTAAGAAATACACAGTTAGTTAAGATTCGCTTCAGATCTGCTGACCCGGTACTTGCAACTAAAATTGCAAACGCAGTTGGTCAGGCTTACATCGATGCAAATTTTGAAGCTAAGTTAGTCGTAACCCAAAATGCCTCTACTTGGCTGACCAACAATGCACAAAAACTGGAAGAAAGGTTAAGAAACTCTGAGCAAGCGTTACAAGAGTTCCTGCTTCAGGAAGGGTTAATCGATATCAATGGCATCGATGACATCTATGCCAACGAGTTAGAAGAGTTGAGCCGCAAGCTCAATACTGCCGTCAATAATCGCATAGAAGCTCAAACCTTAATTGAGCTACTCAAGAGTAAGTCATCGCAAAATCTGGATAGCCTGCTATCAATTGATGAGTTCGCCAACCAGGCACAGATCCGCGATCTCAAGCTATCTGAAGCCCAAGCCGAGAAAAGTGTCTCTGAACTATCTCAGCGTTACGGTCCGAAACATGACCGAATGATACAAGCCCAAGCACAATTGAGGTCGATTCAACAACGAACAGAGCAGCTGATTCGTGAAATCTCTTTTAGCAAACAGCAGGACTTACTTGCGGCTAAGGCACAGGAAGAGATGCTTCGCACAGAGCTGAATAACAAAAAAGTGGATTTCCAATCTCTAGGCTCACAGAAAACGCGCTTTGAACAACTAAAACGAGAGGTTGAATCAAATAAGGATCTGTACGAAACATTCCTAAACAGAGAAAAGGAAACCAGTGCAACCAGCGATTATAGGAACGTTACTGCTCGTTTTACCGATAAAGCCATCATTCCTCTGTTTCCAGTTGCTCCGCAAAGGATGAAATTGGTGCTTACTGCTGCTTTTTTTGGCTTTGCAATCGCCTGCGCACTCATCATCATTCTAGAGACACTTCGCGACGTGATAAGAACGGCTTCGGACGTCGAGGAAAAACTTGGTATGACGTGTCTAGGAACCATTCCTATGGTTAAAAATCGCCGCTTACGCAAAGGTGGCGTGACCTATACCGCCTACCTGGACAAAGATGAGAAACTATTTAGTGAAGCATGTCGCTCGGTGAGAACGTCTCTGCTGCTAAAGCTAACCAATAGCCAACAGAAAATCTTAGCTTTCACTTCGAGTATTCCGGAAGAAGGCAAAACCTCAACCAGTATCAATATGGCGGCGTCTTTTTCAAAGATGGAGAAAGTGTTGATTATTGACTGTGACCTTCGCAGGCCGTCACTGGCAAAACGATTCAATATTCCTGAATCTCAACCGGGACTAACAAACATACTTTCCATGGATACTGCGATCAAAGACTGCTTAGTGAGAGTGGAGGAAGCCAATTTGGATGTACTTCCGACAGGTTTAATTCCGCCAAACCCTCAGGAGTTATTAGCGTCAAGTCGATTCAAAAAGTTACTGGAACATTTTCAAGAAAAGTATGACCGAATCATCATTGACACCCCGCCACTTATTTCAATCAGCGATGCCTTGATAATTGGCCAGTACACAAATGGGCTTATCACTGTGATTCGTTCAGAATCCACAAAAGCGCCCCTGGTTAACATCGCGTTATCCAAGCAAATACAGCATTCTGTACCGTCTCTTGGCGTTCTCATCACGCAAGGAAAGTATAAAGATGGAGAAACTCTGTATGTCCAGAAATACGCCTATTAAGCGATTTCGAACAGTTCAAACATCAGTATCTGACGGGTTAATGATGAAGACAAAGATTCTACATATTATTAATGACTTATCCCAAAATGGCGGGGCACAAAAATTCCTGGTGGATCTAGTGTTGAACCACAAGCCAGATTACGAGATAAAAGTTCTGGTCTTGTGTGATGATAATGACTATTTAGAGTTACTCTCCGAACAAGGTATAGAGTGTTTCAACTGGCAAGCACTCTCACTCACCCAAAAATGGTCGTTACTACGCTGGCCCGATTTGGTGCACGGACATCTGTATCCTTCTATCTACCTAGCGCTGCTCGCTGTTGGAAAAAAGCGCATACAAACCGAACACTGTTCGCACAACCGTCGCAGAGATTACCCGCTATTTAAATTCATGGAACATCTTTTATACCGGGGTCACGATCTCACTGTCAGCATCAGTGAAAAAGTCCAGGATGAGCTAGTCAAATTTATGCCACGTTACCAGAGCAAATATCATGTGGTGCATAACGGTGTAGATTTAAGTCGCTTTTCAATGGTCCCTAAAAAGGCCCGTGACTTCAGTCATAAGCCAACTGTTGACATTGCTATGGTGGGCCGTCTTCATGGGCACAAAGATCATGAAACCCTTATCCATGCACTTGCTGCGTTGCCTGACAATTACCACCTTCATTTAGCCGGTGAGGGAGAAAAAAAGTCAGCTCTGCAAGCGTTAGCTCAAAGACTCAATGTGACTCAGAGAGTTCAGTTTCATGGTGTAGTTTCCAATATCCCCCTCTTTCTCAGTGAAATGGATATATATGTTCAATCTTCACATGTAGAAGGCTTTGGTTTGGCAGCCGTCGAAGCCATGGCTGCCGGATTACCTGTTTTATCATCCAATGTGCCAGGCCTTGATGAAGTAACGGGACGAGATGAATTCTTATTTAATGTCGGAGACAGCACTCAGCTGGCTGATAAAGTCCAGAGCCTGATTGAAGACAGTGAACTTTATGATAATTCGACTGAATACTCGGTAAATCGCGCCAAACTCTACACTATCGATAAATTTAGAGAGGGTTACTATGGTCTCTACCAACAGCTCTGCGCCAGTAAGTAACCGGATACCATTGCTAGCTGCGTTTACACTGGCACTATTCTTTTTGCCGGTAAAATTTGCAGCAGGCGGAATGTATCTTGCTCCCTCCGATATCGTCAGTTTACTGTCTGTCGGCCTGGTTGCACTTGTCATACTGGAAGGAAACTCGAATAAGCTGTTGCATCCGTGTATCGGATTTTTGATGCTGTTTACTGGCTATATATTTATCAATGGTCTGATTAACCGAGTACCATTTTCTCCACTTATCACAGAAACCATGCAGTGGCTGGCTATTTTATGCTTGCTGAGTTTGCTATACGCCTATGGAGCATTCAACGACGACCGAGTAATGGTGTACTTTACTTACCTACTGTTCATCATTTGTAGTCTGGTCGCTGCATGGCACTTTGCTCAAGGCTATCAAAGCGGGTTTAAACTGCTTGGCGTGAGTAAGTATGGATTTGGAGTACTCTGCTCTTTACTCTATCTGTACCGGGATAAAATTCGAGCTTTCCATGTTCTTATGCTTATCTCATTAGCTTTACTGATCTTATCGCAAGAGCGTAAAGCGCTGCTCGGATTCTGTCTGCTGTTTACCCTTGACCAGCTTTTCATTAAAAACCTGATCAAAAAATCACTAAGAGAAACTTATATCTGGACCATATTTTTTGGTCTCTGTTTCGTTGTTATAGCAACGATATCAAGCACCTTCTATGTGGGTTTTGATGTACTGGCAGATAAACTGGAAATTACACAAGAAGATATTGTGTTCGCCAATCAGAGCGAAGCCAGATGGGTATCGAATTTGCACCGTAAGATTCTGCTTGCAAACGGAATGGACATCCTACAGCAATATCCAATCCTAGGTGTGGGAGCCAAGATGCTCCCTAGCTTCATGCTCAGCTATTTCACTTACGAACAGCTGGCAATTTACACTCACAACTTTGTTCTTGATACCGCAATCGAATACGGATTAGTGGGAATTGCACTACTTTTTGGCGGGTACTTTCTCTTTATTAAATTTTGTTTTCGTAGCCTCGATGAGAACAGAAAAAGTCTCTTGCTCGCGTTATACGCACTCATCATGGTCTTTTTCGTCGCCGTTAACACCACCATTATTCTGATACTTCTGCTACCAGTGATCATTAGCCAAAGACACGAGACAGAATCGTACACCATAACTCCGTCACTCAATGCAGATAAAACCAAGACTTTTATTACTCAAGGAATTGATAAATGAAATATTCAATCGCCCGACAATTTGAAAAGAACCAAGAACTTAGGGCAGACAACTTCGTTTTGGTGTACCAGATGGGTAAAGTCGGCTCATCATCCATCGAACACACCTTGAGTGAACGTAACATTCCTAGTTACCACATTCACACCTTCGATGATCACGAAGAGTTCTACATGTATCACAACAAAAAAGATGTGAGCAAATTCTTCGATTTCAAGAACCGTGCAATCTATCGCCTTGTGCTCAACCAAAGAAAACGTATTCTGCAAAAACGTGAACAAATTAAAATCGTCACTTTAGTCCGCGACCCTATCGCTACCGTTCTGTCACGCTTTTTCCAGGATCTTCATTTGCAGTTTATCGAAGGAAAGAAGAATGATGCCATTCACCGTGACATGGCAATCACATACAAACATCTGGAGCACTGCTTCGATAATTACATCAACCTTAACTATTTTACAGGTTGGTTCGATAACGAACTAAAGCGTAATTTTAATATTGATATCATGCGTCAGGATTTAGACAGCAGCCAGCCTTTCTTCACATTCAGCAATGAGCAAGCGGAGGTCATTCTTATCAAATGTGAACACCTTAGTTCTCTGGACAAAGAAATAGGTGAGTTTCTGAAGCTGGATGATTTCGTTCTGAAAAACAGTAACGAAGCGAAGAACAAATGGTATTCCAATGTGCATCAGTACTTTAAACAGCACTACGACTTTTCCAAGCTTTTCTACATGTATGACTTACCACTTTACCAGCACCTTTACTCCGTGGAGGAGAGAGAGACCTTTAAATCCAAATGGCAGCAAACTCCGGGAACCAAGTCATCATGAAAAAAGTACTCCATATAACTGAATCCTTTGGTGGTGGCGTTCAGACGGCCTTGTACAGCTACGCCCACTCTTCCCGACATGAATCTTATCAGCATTTGTTGCTAGCAAGAGCACGTAAAAAAGATCTGACCAATGACAGCAACCATAATGTATTTGTACAAGCACGATGGGTAGAAGGCGGCTTGCTACAGCTTATGCGGGATGCCAACCAGATGATCGCTGATACTCAGCCAGATATCATTCACCTGCATTCCAGTAAAGCAGGCTTTCTGGGACGTTTTTTAAATACCGGTCACGCGCGCTTAGTGTATACCCCTCACTGCTATGCATTCGAACGTGAGGATATTTCTTCTTTTGCGCGCCAGATCTATAAGACGTTAGAGAAAGTCTTGCTAAGTAAGGTTGATGTCGTGGCCGGTTGCAGTCAACGCGAATGCGACTTGGCGATCAGCATTGGGGCAAAACGTGCCGAGCTTCTAAATAACTACGTAACTTATCAGAGTGAAGAGCGTGAACCTCGCGATAAGCAGGAACTATTGAAGATAGTCGTGCTTGGTCGCGTAGCTCCCCAAAAAGACCCCCAGTTTCTGATTAATACGTTAGAGAATCTTAACCTGACGACACTGAACCATAAGCTGGAGATCATTTGGATCGGGGGCGGAGACGAGGTTCTTGAAAAGCAGTTAAAAGCCGCCGGAGTGACCGTAACTGGTATGCTGCCGCGTGATGAAGTGGTTAAACAGTTAAAAACATCGGACATCTACCTTCATACCGCAGCTTGGGAAGGTATGCCTTTAACTATTCTGGAAGCCTCGAAGCTACACCTGCCTATGGTTATTCGCTCTATTGGCGCAACTAAAGATCTAGACTATCCATTTTTAGCCCAGACACCCGTGGAGATGGCTAAACAGTTAACGCACTGCATTAACCATTATCACGATATTAACTTCCGCCAATATACCACCGAACTCAACAATACTTTCAGCGAAGAAAAACAGCGCCTCGCTTTGAACAGCATTTACAGTTAGAGCATTTACAGGTAGAGAAATTACATGTTTCAAGCCATTCAACAAAAGCTGCAGTCAACACCGCGCGGCCAAAACAGTTTGCTATCTCTGGGGTTAAAAACTGCAATAACAAGGGTTTTCAGTGCGCTGTTTGCATTTCTCCTTACGGTCATCGTTTCTCGCACTACAGATGCCTCAATCGCGGGGCAATTTTTTTTCTTGTTTAACCTGGTCTCACTCATCGCTATTATTTCGCAGCTAGGTTTTGATGTGGCTTTGGTGCGCTACAATGCCATTGCATTTAACAGTGCAGATATACAGGATCAAAGTGACAACTACAGAACCGCGCTATCAAGGAGTATGGCATTCTGTATCGTTTCTGGATTCGTTATATTTACTGCGTTCTATTGCTTCCCGAACATCATTAATCAGACAAACACCCCGATGTTCACAGTGGCACTTGCTCTGCTCTGTGTCCCTTTATTAGTACTCGGACAAACCAACAGCCGGGTACTTCAGACAAGTAAAAGGGTGGTATCTTCTCTTTTTGCTTTGCAGTTGGGTGTTGCCATGCTGACGTTTTTCTTTGTTGCAGCGCTGGATACATTGGGCACAAAAAGCATCGATCACTTAATAGCCGCGCTGCTATTGGCATGTGTCATTGTTGCTGTTTCATCAACCTATAGTTGGTGTTCCTCAGATCAGTATCGAAAGCCTACCCCAAAGCCTAATCTGAAGCTGATGGCATCCGCTAAAGAAATCTGGTTCGGTAGTATCTTTAGCAATATTCTCCAGTGGGGAAGTTTAGTTATTGCCGGTTTCTTTATCTCAACCTCAGAGTTGGGCTTATTAGCTGCTGCTCAACGAACCTCTCTGCTAATTGGCTTTGTGCTCATAACTATTAACTTTGTCGTCGCGCCTATGTTTGCGTCACTCTACAAAGAAGGAGAAATGGACAAACTACGTAACCTCAGCCAATTAGCCTGCCGACTGAACCTCGCCATAGCGCTCGTCCCAGTTTTAATCTGTACGCTGTTCCCTGCATTTGTGATGCAGTTCTTTGGTGAAGAATTTATTGCTGCAGCCCCACTTTTAGTTGCTCTATCTATTGGTCAGTTGATTAACGTAGCAACAGGTTCAGTCGGCTTCTTGCTATTAATGAGTGGTCATGAGCGCACGATGAAATACATCACCATTTGCTCTGGAACGATTGCGATAATTTTGCTGATTATTCTATGTCAAAGCCACGGCGTACTAGGTGCAGCTTGGGCAATGGCAATCGGCATGGCAATACAAAACCTCGCCGCTCTTTACTTTGTTAAACGTTATCTAGGTTTCTTTCCGGTAGGTTAAGTATGTCGTTAAAATTTGCACGCATTAGTTTCTGTTTAGTTTCGCTTCTGACTATTACTCTTTCTTTATGGAAGAGTTCGGAGATAAGCCACGTTACTTATCTCAAGATGGAGAATTACATAGGTGGTTCAACAACTCTCCATTTTACCTTTAGCGTTATGATTGGCTTTTTTGCAGTATTTACTTTTCCTCACGTCGCAAGTCCGACCAAATCGGACGCGTTTGGTATTCGCCTGTTACTATGCCTTCTCTTGGTCATTTCCCTGGAGGAATTTAGTCAACTGTTTATCACTAACCGTACATTTAGCTTCGATGACTTAAGCACCAACTGGACGGGCATGATGCTTGGCTACTTTTCAGCTAAGGTATTTAAACTTTTACGCCAAGAGAGCTACTGAACCTCACACATCAAGGTTGTTTGGGTTTATAATCTTGCCAGATAACCTTGATAAATGAGTTCGCCATGTCATCTCACCCAACAAAAATCACCTTTTTTGAGTTTCTGACTCCGTTGATTACATCAGGAAAAAAGATCATCACAATTAGAGATGAATCAGAAAGTCATTATGTCCCCGGCACGGAAGTGGAAGTATTTACATTAGAAACTGACCGTAAAGTCTGCGACATCAAGATATTGTCCGTAGAGCCTATCCATTTCGATGAAATCAATGAGTTTCATGCTGAGCAAGAAGCGATTGAATTACCAGAGTTAAAACAACTTATCCGCGAAATTTACCCGGATACAGATACTCTCTTTGTCATCGAATATAGACTGCTAGAAAAAACCAACTGAGCGTTGACTGGCTTTGCGCCTGATATATAGTCAATATCTATCGGTATAATAAGTATTATCAACTTCCCGGCTAATTAGTTCCGTAATAATCTTTCTTCAGAGCTCTTATATATAAAACGGCTTTAGAGGGAATACGTACGACAGAATCGAACCTACTCCCTAGCCAAGACAAATAAAAAGAGGTGCAGAACGCACCTCTGGTTTTGAAGGAGATAGGTATGATTAGCTTCGACTTTTTTAAACTATTCGATACCAAAGAACTGTTTATCTACTATTAATTTTTAGATACTGCTTTAATCAATACTGAAGTATCCATGCGTCCCAAGCCATCGCGTTGCAGGTCTGCATATTGCTCATCTACCTTTTTGGTTAAAGGCAAATCCAGCCCAACACGCTCTGCTTCTTTCAGGCAGAAACCAAGGTCTTTGCGCATCCAATCGATGGCAAAACCGAAATCAAATTTATCCTGCGCCATAGTCGTGGCGCGATTTTCCATTTGCCATGAGCCAGCAGCGCCGTGTTTGAGTGTATCAACCACTTGTTCAATATCTAAGCCCGATTTCTGAGCGAGTAACAAAGCTTCACTTAAGCCTTGTAACACGCCGGCAATACAGATTTGGTTAACCATTTTACAGCGCTGTCCCTGCCCATTCTCACCGAGCAAAGTTATCTGTTTGGCATATACGTCCATAACTGGAGCGACCTTCTCGTAAATGCTTGGTTCACCGCCACACATGATAGTTAGCACGCCATTTTCTGCGCCTGCTTGTCCGCCGGATACCGGGGCATCAACAAAATGGTTACCCATCTTAGTACACGCGTCAGCAAGTTCTATAGCCAAGTCAGCAGAGGTTGTCGTGTGGTCAACTAAAACCGCTCCTGCCTTTAATCCGACAAGGACCCCTTCTTCGCCATAAACCACACTGCGTACATCATCATCATTGCCGACACAGGTAAAAACAATATCGCAACCTTCGGCAGCTTCGCTTGGTGTATCACATGCGACGCCACTGTACTCCTGCGCCCACTTTTCCGCTTTTGCTTTTGTTCGGTTGTAAACCTTGGTTTCATAGCCGGCTTTACTTAAATAGCCTGCCATCGGGTAACCCATTACACCCAAACCAATAAATGCTACACGTAATTTTTCCATTGCTGACTTCCCTAACTCACTGTTTTGTTCTGATACCATGCTACTAAAGAACTCTTATCATTACTCGTTATTTATCTAGATTTAGAGCAACCTATCCTAGCGTTATCAATAGAGATATTCGAAGCCACAGGTCGTGAATTTCACAAGCAATGAGAGGCCTCTTATGTCACAATGCCCTCCTCACTCAACAATCTGTATAGTCATGAATTACCAAGCTGCTATTTTCGATATGGACGGTTTACTGCTGGATACTGAACGTGTCTGCATGCGTGTATTCCAGGAAGCCTGTGAAGTGCAAAAACTGCCCTTCTACGAAGATGTTTATCTGTCAATCATTGGACGTAATGCGGCAGGTATCGAAGCTATTTTCCGTAAAGCGTATGGAAACGAACTGGATCGCTTACATCAAGAGTGGCGTACTCGCTATAACGCGGTAGTCATGCATGAGGCTATTCCAGTGAAAAACGGCGTTGTTGAGCTGCTAGAATGGTTGAAAGAGCAAAATTTACCCACTGCCGTAGCCACATCAACCGCAAAAGAGGTGGCGAAGATTAAGCTGGAGTTAGCAGGGTTAAGTAAATACTTCGATAACATCACGACTGGATGTGAAGTTAGCAATGGTAAGCCAGACCCGGAAATCTATCTGCTTGCAGCAAACCGTTTAAACATTGAACCGACCAAATGTTTAGCTTTTGAAGACTCCAATAATGGAGTAAAAGCAGCGGTAGCCGCTAATATGCCGACATTCCAAATACCTGACTTAGTCGAACCATGTGAAGAAGTGCGCCAATTTGGTCATACCATCGTGCCATCGCTGCATGATGTTTTAAGCGAACTTAAGAATAAGCGATAAGATTCAACACTACTGATACAAGCTCAACTAGTTGGTTGGGCTTTTTTATTTCAGGTTTATTCCAACCCAACGCCCAAATCTGCTGCTATTTTAAATGGGTCTCTCTTTTGATTGCCTCATCAACACTCTCATCCTTTAAGTGATCAAGCAGAGAAACGAATCAGTATAATTTTTCAACAACACTTTCAACATACCGCAGCCATGCCGTTTCGTGGCTAGAAAGTTATGTTGGCGGTTAGATTAAAATTAAAAACGTACCAGCCTAATAAATTGAATGGAGTGTGGAACATGACATTACGTATACTAGCAGTAACCTGTGCCCTTGTTGGAATCAGCTTTAATGCACAAGCAAGTACAGAGTGTGAAGTGTCTATCGATGCTAACGATATGATGCAGTTTTCAACTAAAACGCTAAGCGTCCCAGCCACCTGTACTGAAGTAAAACTGACGCTACACCACACTGGCAAACTGCCAGCTCAGTCAATGGGGCACAATGTTGTCATTGCAGATACTGCTAATATTCAAGCCATCGGTACTGACGGTATGTCTGCTGGCATTGAGAATAACTACATAAAGCCTGATGACAGCCGCGTTTATGCTCACACTGATGTCATTGGTGGTGGCGAAAGTACCAGCGTTACCTTTAGCACAGAAAAAATGACCGCAGGAGGTGACTACTCCTTCTTCTGCTCTTTCCCAGGACACTGGGCTGTTATGCAAGGTAAGTTCGAGTTCAAATAAACAGCCAAAGTGCTGCTCTTGATATAAAAAAGGGAAGCAATAGCTTCCCTTTTCTCGGTTAATTGTTCACTGTCAATCAGTAGAACGGCCCGCTCGTTACTACGAAGAAACCGTTATCCACTTGCGATTAGTCAGTTAGGAAACCACCTGTCTGATGTTTCCACAGCTGCGCATAAATACCGTCAAGTCTAAGCAGCTCTTGATGAGAGCCTTGCTCGATGACTTTACCATCATCCATTACAATCAAGCGATCCATTGCAGCAATGGTTGATAAGCGGTGAGCAATCGCAATTACAGTCTTTCCTTCCATCAGTACTTCAAGGTTTTCCTGAATCGCCGATTCAACTTCCGAGTCTAACGCTGATGTTGCTTCATCCATGATCAGGATCGGCGCATTTTTAAGAAGTACGCGCGCAATAGCCACACGCTGACGCTGACCACCAGACAGTTTTACGCCGCGCTCACCCACTTCTACGTCATAACCGACATTGCCTTGCTCATCTTTCAGCGTTTGAATGAAGTCGTGAGCGTGTGCTTTCTCCGCAGCGGCAATCACATCCTCCATCGACGCGTCCGGGTCACCATACAGGATGTTTTCCTTAATAGAACGATGCAGTAGCGAGGTGTCTTGTGTGATCATACCGATATGTTGACGCAAAGACTCCTGTTCAACCTGCGAGATATCCTGTCCGTCGATACAGATTTTACCTGAATGTACGTCGTAGAAACGAAGCAGCAGGTTAACCAAGGTTGATTTACCCGCACCGGAGCGACCGACAATACCTACTTTTTCACCCGGTTTAATATCCAGGTTAAGCTGTTCAAATACTGCCTTTTCTTCGCTGTAGTTAAAGCCAACCTGATCGAAGCAAATACCACCCTTTTTAATTTCCAGAGGTTTAGCATTAGGTACATCTTTTACTTCAACATCGTTAGAAATCGTGCTGATACCATCAACAACAGTACCAATGTTTTCAAACAAGGCACTCACTTCCCACATGATCCACTTCGACATCCCTTGAACACGCAGTGCAATACTGATTGCAATTGCAATCGCCCCTATCGTCACCGCAGCATCTAGCCAGAGATAGACAGAGATAACACCAAGTGAAAGCAGCAGTAAGTAGTTAATCGCGTCGACACTAAACAGCAAACAGGTCACCATGCGCATCTGGCGGTAAACGGTAACCAGAAACTGCTTCATGCTGCTTTCCGCGTACTCTAGTTCACGCTGAGAATGAGCGAATAACTTAACCGTTGAGATATTGGTGTAAGAATCAACAATACGACCTGTCATCACAGAGCGTGCATCTGCCTGGTCTGTCGCGACTTTTTTCATTTTTGGGATAAAGTAGAACTGAATCAATACATATAGACCAAGCCAGATAACGATCGGTAACATCAACAGACCGTCGGCATCCGCCATCATCCATATCATCGAAAGAAAATAAACGCTGATGTAGACCAAAACATCCAGCAACTTCATTACCGTTTCTCTAACTGCCAAAGCACTTTGCATTACTTTAGTCGCAACACGACCTGCAAAATCTCGCTGGAAAAAACCAACAGCCTGCTTAAGCAGATAACGGTGGATGAGCCAACGAATCGACATCGGATAGTTGCCGAGCAGCGTCTGGTGCATAACCATCGAATGGACAAAACCAAGGAATGGCATGACAACAACAACCAGGAACACCATCATCAACATTTGATCGCCCTGATCTTGCCAGAAAGTTGCTCGATCCTGATTCGACAAGATATCGACAAGCTCACCCATGTATTTCAATAAGGCTACTTCAGTTATCGCAATGAGTGCGCTAAATACCGCCATAACAATAAGCGGCACTTCAAACCCTCGAGTATAGAAACGACAAAAACCAAATAACGATTGAGGTGGTTTTTCTGTTTCATTCTGGGGAAAAGGTTGGGTTAGTTTTTCAAACCAATTGAACATATCTACTCTGCAGAACGAGAAATTTGGGGACGTTTTACTATCTTTTGAAGAAAAAGTCAGTAAAATACACCAACAAAAGAATCAAATGATAATAATTACAATTAAGTTTTTCATTACTTATAATTGTCGGGAATGTATTTATGACAAATCATAACTTTTTAACCATCGCGATTCGTAAAGCGTTGGTTTGTGCTATCGCACCCGCTGCAGTGGTATCGTTTATGGCACAAGCACAGGATGACGTGACTGAAATGGAAACCATTACAGTTACGGCGCAAGCGCTAAAGGTTGAGACTCCAGCAGCAGAGACACCACGCAGCGTTTCTATCATCTCTGAAGAAGAACTTCGAGTTCGTGCACCGCAAAAGTTAGATGAAGCATTACGCTACACATCTGGCGTAACAGCGCAGCCGTATGGAGCTGACAATGATACGGATTGGTTTAAAGTACGTGGATTTGATGCTGCGACTTATCTAAACGGCAATCGCCTATTTCGCGACGGTTACTACACATGGTTAATCGAACCATATGGCCTAGAGTCTGTAGAAGTGGTAAAAGGCCCGTCAGCGATTCTGTTTGGTGAATCTGCACCGGGTGGTGTCGTCAATGCCGTACAGAAAAAACCAACCTTTACGCCACAAGGCGAAGTGAAAATTGAAGTAGGAACCAACAACCGTCAATCGGTTGGTTTCGATATCGCTGATGAAGCGAATGACACAGGTACGATGCGCTACCGTCTTGTTGGCTTGATGACGAGTCAAGATGGTGAACTGGACAATACGGAAAATGAGCGTTTTTACATCGCACCGAGCCTAGAGCTAGATATTTCAGACCGAACTATGCTAACTATTATGGGCACTTATCTTAAAGATGATGGTGTACCAACTAACCCATTCTTCCCAGCTGCAGGTACGCTAGTTGACTCTGAATACGGCAAGATCGATCCTTCAACTAACTTGGGTGAACCAGACTACGATAAGTATGAGCGCACTCAGGTTTCGCTAGGTTACTTGCTTGAACATGAAATTAACGATACTTGGACTTTCTCGCAAAACCTTAATTATGGCTATAACGAGTTATTCCTGCGTAGTGTGTACAGCATGCCATCTCCGGGCTGGGACTTAAACGACGATTCTCTTTACTATCGTGGAATCGTATTCCGTGACGGCAAAAATCAAAGTTTTACTTTCGATAATAATACCGTTGGTAACTGGGTAACGAATAATGCTGAACACACCGTACTTGTTGGTGTGGATCTGCAATATCACAAAACAGAGGGTGATGAGCAAGACAACTACTCATTCGGAATCGTCAACCCATATAATCCTAGCTACGGTAACTACACGCCTCTAGACCCTGCTAACAACATTAAGCGTGAGATCGAAAAATCTCAGGCAAGTTTGTACTCACAGTACCAACTTAAGTTTAACGAGCAATGGATTGGTAATATTGGGGCTCGCTACGACTGGGTGAAAACGGAGAACAGTGGTAAAGGCACAAGCATAGATCAAAATGAGTCTCGTGATGATGGCGAGTTATCACTGAGTGCTGGCGTGATGTACCTAGCAGACAACGGCCTCTCTCCATACGCTAATTACTCACAATCATTTGAAGTTATTAGCACGATCGATGCCGCGACAAACAAACTTTACAAGCCACTAGACGGTGAGCAGGTAGAAGTGGGTGTTAAGTATGAGCCAAGCTTTATGGATGGCTTCATCAACGTTGCATGGTTCGACATTACGCAGAAAAATGCACTAGTAACGAACCCATCAACTTGGGTTGCAACCCAAACAGGTGAGGTAACATCAACTGGTGTGGAAATAGAAGGTGTAACTCAGCTTACTGATGATCTTAAGCTATTGGCAAGTTACACATACACTAAAGCGGAAACTGACGAGACTTACGGTAAAGGCACTCAACAAGCAGGCCTGATTCCTGAACATCAGGCTTCAGCATGGCTGGACTACAGCGCATACACCTTAATTCCAGGGCTGAATATTGGTACTGGTGTGCGCTACGTGGGTGAATCTAAAGACAACCCAGCAAGCTCAGATTTGACTGTTCCCTCTGTGACACTATGGGATGCCTCTGCAACCTATGACATCACACCACAATGGCAAGCACAGCTGAATATGAACAACATTCTGGACAAAGAGTTTATCTCTGGCTGCGATTACTACTGTTACTACGGTCAGTCTCGCTCTGTGATGCTAAACGCTAACTACCGCTGGTAATTGTTCTTCCTACTCCCCTCTTCAATGAGGGGAGTATTCTCTTGAGACCTATCCATGTTTCAACTATCTAATATTCAGATTGTTCGGGGTGGACGTCAAATCCTCGGTATCAATCAACTCAATATCCCAACCAATGAGCTAACAGTAGTGCTTGGTCACAATGGCTCTGGGAAATCCACTCTGGTTAATTTGCTTTCAGGGCAAATGGCACCAGACAAAGGCACTGTTGAACTTAACGGCCAATCCCTCTCATCACTAAAAACCAAAGAGCTAGCAAAGCAAATCGCCTATCTACCGCAAAAACTTCCTTCTTCAGCAGGCCTAACCGTTCAGGAACTAGTACGCCTCGGACGCTTTCCGTGGCGCGGTGCTCTTGGTCGTTGGAATTCAGAAGATAAACAGATCATCGAACAAGCAATGGAGCGCACTGGTGTTACGCCGTTTTCTCAGTCTCTTGCTGATGATTTATCCGGTGGTGAGCGACAGCGTGCATGGGTTTCTATGCTGCTTGCACAGCAGTCGCCAATTCTAATCTTAGATGAACCAACGTCGGCACTCGACGTGCACCATCAATTTCAACTGATGGCACTGCTCGCTGAACTCAATAAAACTGAGAATGTCGGAATCATAGTTATTCTTCACGACCTCAACTTAGCGCTCCGCTATGCGACCCATATCGTCGCACTCAAGAAAGGCCAAATCGCTTTTGAGGGTAATGCGGACATGCTGCTCGATGAAGCCCGTTTGTCTGCTCTTTATGAATCTCCGATTACATTGATTGACCACCCTGCTCCAGCAGGTACCTTGGCGAGTCATAAGGTTGCCGTTGTATGCGCTTAATTGATCGCCTTCTGAAAAACTTAGCGTGTACAACACTCGTTTTTTGCGCAGCACTCTCGCCAGCTCTCGCTCAAATTACGATAACAGATCCTTATGGCACACAGACATTCGAGCAGGTTCCTCAACGAGTGGTCGCATTAAACTGGGATGTGCTCGAACAGGTGCTCGCCCTAGAGATAGAGCCCGTCGCCGGACCAAACCTAGCAGGGTACCGTCAGTGGGTAGTAAATCCATATGCTGCTGAGTCAATTGAAGACATAGGTACACGTGCTGAGCCTAACTTAGAGAAAATCGCCAGCTTGAATCCAGATATCATAATTGCTGCTTCTCCACAACAGGATTTAATCCCGCTGCTAAAGCAAATTGCGCCGGTGATCTATTTGCCGAACTTTTCACAAAATGAGAAAGCGGCTGAAACTGCTATTCGCCATTTTCGTACGCTCGGAAAGCTATTTAATAAGCAGGATTTCGCAGAAGAAAAATTAGCCGCTCTAAGCCATTCATTTGAACAAATGCGCATGCGAATCCACCAGCATTATACCGATCCACTGGAAGTGCTGGTGATGCGTTTCTCTACGCCTAACTCGGTGTTTCTCGCAACAGAAAACTCAACGACTGCCTATGTGGTTGAACAGCTAGGGTTAACAAGCCCAATCAAAGAATCTGCTCGCGCGTGGGGAGTAAAACAAGATCGAATAAATCGTCTTCAATACCTTGAAAATAGCTATATCCTATATGTTCAACCTTTTCCACAAGAAAATAAATTGAAAGATTCACCATTATGGCAGGCGATGCCTTTTGTTGAAAAACAACGAGTTAATTCAGTAAGAGCCGTTTGGGCTTATGGTGGTGCGATGTCTCTGCAATACATGGCAGAAGCTATTACAGACAGTTTAATTGAGTTGGCACCAGAGCAATGAGAATAAAGCAATACACCGGTTACCTCGCGCTGATTTTGTTGCTCAGCGTTTTTAGTTTGCAACTTGATACGAGTTTATCCATACCCGAGCAATGGCAGCTAATAACACAACAACAACTGGCCAGTGAATTTCGTGATATTTTCTTCATTCAGTCTCAGTTACCCAGACTGTGCATTGCGCTACTGGTAGGTGGAATACTAGGTCTTACTGGCAGTCTGATGCAGCAATTAACGCAGAACAACCTGACCTCTCCCCTTACTTTGGGTACCTCTTCCGGTGCCTGGCTTGCTTTAGTTGTGGTTAATCTATGGTTTGTTGACTGGGTTTCTGATTACTCTGCTTTAGCTGCAATGGCCGGCGCAATCATCGCGTTCGGGTTAATCATCTCTATCGCTGGCATCCGCAATATGACCGGTTTACCCCTGGTCGTATCAGGTATGGTGATCAACATTCTGCTTGGCTCAATCGCCACAGCCATCATCATTCTAAACGCACAGTTCGCGCAGAACATCTTCATGTGGGGTGCCGGTGACTTATCACAGTACAGTTGGGAATGGTTTAACTGGTTACTGCCACGTTCGTTTATCGCCCTGATAATTTTAATCTTTGCTCCGCGCATACTGATGCTGTTAAAGCTTGGACAGGACGGTGCAGCAGCAAGAGGATTATCAGTGCTACCTGCATTCGGCATACTTATGGTGATGGGAATCTGGCTGGTTTCCGCATCCATTACTGCGGTTGGTATCATCAGTTTTGTCGGTCTACTTACTCCTAATATTGCCCGTGCAATGGGAGCTCGAACACCGCGAGATGAGTTGTTAAGCAGCTTACTACTTGGCTCAGTGCTAATGGTCGTGACAGATTCAGTCGCTATATCCCTAAGCTTGTGGCTCGAAGAAACAATCCCTAGTGGTGTTGCCGCAGCCGCAATTGGCGCGCCTGCATTAATTTGGTTTACACGCAAAAAGCTTACCGCGACAGATCAGCTCAACCTGTCTATGAGTCAGGGCAAAAAACAGCTTTCAAAACTCACAGTATGGGGAATCATCTTTATTGGTATTGCCGGCTTACTGACTTATACGCTGATAACTCACGGGGCTAGCGGAATCGAAATTTCACTTCCTGGTGATTTTCAATGGCAGTTACGATGGCCACGTATGATAACGGCCCTCTCTGTTGGTGTTGCCCTTTCCGTAGCGGGAATCATTTTACAGCGAATTGTCTATAACCCATTAGCGAGTCCCGATATTCTAGGCGTATCTTCGGGTGCAACATTCGCCATTATTTTCACTGGAGTTGTTGCCAGTTCGCTGCTCTCTTCCTTTGGTTGGGGCGTTGCATTTACAGGCAGCTTAACCGTATTAGTACTCTTACTTGTTATTGGTAAACGAAGTCAGTTTAACCCTTCTAACTTCATCTTGTCCGGTATTGCGCTTTCTGCCCTGCTTGATGCTCTGGTTCAATTTGCTTTGGCCCAAGGCACAGGCGAGAGCTATAAGATTTTATTGTGGCTAACGGGATCTATTTATCGAGTTACTGCCCACAATGCGGTCATGTTGGCTACTTCAGTATTGATCCTCCTCGCCGGTGTATTTGCTATATCCCGGTGGCTGACTCTGATTTCTATTGGGCGTGCGTTTTCTGATGCCAGAGGTTTAAACCCTTTTATGGCTAACACCGTATTATTGACTATTGTCGCCTTGATGTGTGCATTTTCAACCGCAACCGTAGGCCCGATCTCCTTCGTAGGTTTAGTTGCTCCCCATATGGCAATGATGTTAGGGGCAAGGAAAGTAAAAGAGCAACTTTTAGTTGGCAGCTTAATAGGTGCGACTCTGATGCTTTGGGCCGACTGGCTCGGTCAGATCGCCATGTACCCGAGCCAGATTGCCGCCGGCACTCTGGTAGCGATACTTGGCAGTACTTACTTCTTGTTCCTGATGCTAAAGAGTAAATTCAACTAGATAAACAAAACCCGCTGCAATGCGGGTTTTCATTTTTAGTGTACGGGTTATCAGTTAATTCATACTATTCTGCGTCACGTGGAAAGCGTTGCTCATAAAGATCCATAAAATCTTTGCGAATCAGATGCTCCAGGTGATTTGCTTTATCGGTTGGACAGAAAATCATGACGTGAACATTTTGCTCGCCTGTCGGTGTACTCGAAATGTGAATATGTGGTTCTGCACCCGGCAGATCGACACCCGCATGCTTTTCAATCATGGCATTGTAGCGATGGGCAACATCACTAAAGTAGCTGCAGTGCTCCTCAATCTTCTCAGTTAACGGCGTTACCAAAGGATACAAGTTTACGAAGTCACCGACTACGACAGAAAAATTGTGGTAGACGTAACGCTTCATAAAATTGAGGTTCTTTACCGGGTAAGTAAAAAACATGCTGTTCGGTAGCGTCGCGGTTTTGCCTGTGAAATGATACTGACCATGATGAAGATCGATTTCCTGTATAACCGTTGCCATCATGTTGTGGTCAATCACTTCACCACACAATTTACCCACTTCAATCCAGTCACCCACCCGAAAAGATCGTGAACTGGCACGCTGAATAGAGCCTGTAAAACAGAGAATAATCTCTTTCGAAGCGACGACAATAGCGACTGCAATTGCAGTAACACTTAACGCAAACTCACTGATTTCAGATTGCCAGAGAATAAACAGAATCAACAGAGTTATGGTAAAGGTTCCGTTTTTTGTTCTCGACATCCAACTACGCTGTTTTTCGGACAGCAGCGTGTGATCACCACGGATCATAGCCAGTATGGACCGGCGTGCCAGCCACGCAGCAATGAGTATTAACGCGGTAAATAGCATTTTATGGGCGAGCAGAAAATCGACGACCAACTGTACTTTCTCCATTACCCAGCTCCCTTTCTGATTAGATTATTTTGCTTTGACTAGCGGAGGACGCAACCATAGCAAATTATCTTACTGGTTGTCCGTGCTAACTCACTTTAAATTAGCGAAATATATCCCTAAATGAGATCAGAACGGATGTAGAAAGTAATTATGAAAGTGGCAAACAAAGTATGAACGGAAAGTGTAAAGGAAATGGAGGGGAAGAACCCCCTCCAGATTATTCTTCTCTGAAAGCTCGATTCATACTTTCAGTCAAAGGTTTAACGAGATAACTCAAAGGTGTTCTGGGCTCTGACAGAATCAGAACTTCGGCATTCATTCCTGAGGTCAGATGATACTTGGCGACATCTTCTTGAGAGATTTCAATTCTGGCAAGATAATAGTCTTCCTGGTTTTGTTGTGAGAGTTTATCTGCTGATATAGTGAGAACAGTGCCATCTAATGGTGCTAACGTACGAGCGTTGAGTGCTGTTAATCGAATATGTGCCTGCTGCCCTGCACTGACTAGATCGATATCCTGAGGGTTAACCCTCGCTTCCACCAGCAATTTATCCTTTTGCGGTACAAGCTCTAGCAAGGTTTCTCCTGAACCGATCACGCCTTTTTCGGTAAATACTTGCATATTAACCACCCGGCCCGAGATAGGGGCATTGATAGAAGTTCTAGACACGACATCCTGAGCAGAACGGTATTCTTCTCTGATAGACACAATCTCCTTCTTTGTGTTCCTCAACTCTGCAACAACCTCATTGAGCCTTTCCAGTTTCAATTCTTCAACTTTTGCCTGATTTTCTTCTAGCCTTTTGCTTACCGTCAGAGATTGTCTATCCAACTGGCTCAGTGTACTCCTAACCTCGGCAGCAAGACGCTTCAGTTGAAGCAAGGTAGATTTCCCAGAGTAGCCTTTTTGCACCAGAGCCTGGTTGCTGGCTATTTCTTCTTCAATAAATTCCAACCTTTCTCTTTCGATGACTTTAGTCTGCCCCAGGTTTTCTAACTCTAGCCTTGCACCCGAGATACTTTGCTCGATGATCATCAGCTTGCTATCGAAGAACCGTTTTCTGGCTTCAAAAATTTTACCCTGTACTAACTGCGCTTCTTGAACGATATCAACACGAGGCACTTCAATAAGATCATTTGACCAGACAATAGAAGGCAGCTCATCGAGCTCTGCAACCAGACGGCTCTCTTTGGCTAACGTATGAATAAACTGGCCACTGACTGAATCCAGCTTAGCCATAGCTTGCCGTTTAAAGAGCTGAATAAGTGGCTGTCCTTTCTCAACTAAGTCACCTTCTTGCACATATAGCTTCTCGATGATCCCACCTTCAAGATGCTGAATAGCTTGCCGCTTACTCAACACAGATAAGTCACCATATGCTATTGCCGCACTTTCCAGTTTTGCAGTAGCAGCCCAGTAACCAAGGCCTCCGATAAAGATACTTAACGCTATAATCCCGAGCAGCATCGGCTTTCGAAAACTCAGGCTTGCTTTAGGGCTAAATCGATACACGGTTTGATATGGAAAGTCATCGACGGTTGGCAGTTGATTGCTCATTTTTCACTCTCGGTATATCGGTTTTGTCTTTACCCATTAAACGTCTCAGCACTTCATCTCTCGCGCCATAAAGCTTCACCTGTCCATCAGCCAAGTAGAGTAACCTGTCCATCTGCCTGAGTGTGCTCGGATTGTGGGCAATAACAATAATAGTTACGCCTTGTGTTTTCAGATGTGCAATAAGGCTTTGATAAGCCATTTCTCCTTCACCATCGAGATTCGCATTACCTTCATCGAAGACTACGATAGACGGGTCACCATAAACGGCTCTAGCTAAGGCTATTCTTTGACGCTCTCCCCCCGACAGTCCGCGCCCGTTATCACCAATGACAAAATCATAACCTTTGTTCTTTTTGAGAATCAGATCATGACATCCCGCAAGCTGAGCTGCCTTGATCACCTTAGTAGGGTCTTCCTCTTTGAATCGGGCAATGTTCTCGCGAATGGTCCCGGGGAACAGCTCTACCTCTTGGGCCAGGTAACCAAAATGCTCACCTCTGTCCTCGGAAGCCCAGGTAGAGATTTCCATACCATCGAGTTTAACTTTGCCGACAGTTGGTTTTAAGTTGCCAAGTAACAGGCTTGCTAACGTCGACTTACCTGTACCAGAAGGCCCTATGAGCCCAAGAGCAACCCCGGAGGGCACTGAGAACGTAATCGATGAAATGACTGGTTCGGAAGCGCCCGGATAGCGGTAAGCTAAACCTGCCAGCTCATAATGTCCTTTAGGTCTAGGTAATGGCATGTCGGATTCATCCTGGCGTACGACAGAGTCGATCTCTTTTAAACGCTTAAAGGCACCTCTTGCAGACATAGCACTGCGCCACGTCCCTATCGCTTGCTCCATAGGTGACAGAGCTCTGCTCATCAGAATTGAACTAGCGATCATTGCCCCTGCGGTAATTTCATGCTGAATAACCAACCAGGCTCCACCGCCCAACAAAGCTATCTGTAATGCCCCGCGGACAAATTTAGAAAAGTTGGCCATATAGATGGATTTACCTGCCACTTTTTCTTCCAGCAAACTCATGTCAGTAACGCGGGATTGCCACTTTTCTAAAAAAGCATTCATCATTCCCATAGCGAGAATTGAGTTTGCATTTTGCGTGGCCAGCTCAGCACTATTAATGTGGGAGCTAGTTCGAACCTCAGACTCTTGCAATGTTTTTCGGGTCATTAGCTCGTTAAGCAAACCCAAGCTAAACAGTATGACCGAACCAAAGAGAGCGATATGTCCAAGCAGAGGATGTAATAAATATACGAAAAATATAAAGAGAGGTGTCCACGGCGCATCGAGGATAGGGTACGGAGCCTGGCTACTCAAAAAGCCTTTTATATTTTGTATATCTCTGAGTACTTGTGATGTGTAACTTCTGCCAGATCGGGAGTGGTACTGGATACTGCGTTTAAGCATGAATGCCGAGAGTTTTGCATCCATCCAATAACCAAAAGATTTACTCATTTGAGCACGAGCAATGTCAATGATCGACATAGTGAATAGGGCTGCAATCACGATGATAGTGAGAAGCAAAAGAGTATCTGTAGAGTAAGAAGAGATCACCCGGTTGTATACTTGCAACATATACAAGGGGATAGACAAAACTAACAGGTTAATGAACAGACTAAATCCTATTAGCAGACACAAAAGCGTATAGAGCTTTTGACTAACGTCTCTCAAAACATTTTCCGGCACAATAACTTCCGTTTATATCGAAAATACAGAGTGCTAGTAGTTCTAGCACTCTGCGTCACTTATTAGATAACAAATAAATCAGCGCCGTAAGTGTTGATATCTGCCTCAGTGATGCCGATAAGCTTCACTGTTAAGTCTGCACCATCAGTAAACACTGCGTTACCTGCAGCATCATAGCTAAATTCCAGATCACTGAAGTCGCTCACTGAACTGCTAGAGATATATAGTGAATCTTCGCCAATCGTAAAGTCGACGACTTTCGCTTCACCATGGCCTTCACCAAATTTATCAGTAAAGATAAATTTATCGCTGCCACTGCCACCAACTAGAACGTTATCGCCACTGCCGACAATGAGAGTGTCATTACCAACACCGCCATTTAATTTGTTATCGCCGAGCAGTCCCAAAAGGATGTCGTCGCCACTACCTCCGCCAAGGTAATCATTTCCTGTACCAGCTCTAAGCACGTCATCGCCAGCACCACCAACCAAACGATCATCTCCGGCACCACCAATGATGAGGTCATCACCACCACCACCGATGATAGTGTCGTTACCAGCTAAACCGACAATTACGTCATCCGTTCCTTCGAAGTTAGCAAATAGGTTGTCTTGTGCACTTAGATAAGTTGTTTCAACCGTTTTGTCACTTGCGCTCATTTTAAACTCCCTTGTTATTGGCCATATAATAGATAAAACCTTTTGTTGATTGCCTGATTAAGTGATTAACAGACAATGGAAGTCTAATAGGCAAGTGAATTTGCGTAAGTTTGAATAAGGATTGATATTTATATCTAATACTAATTTAGTTAAACAAAAACTAAGTACTCTATCATTACAAATTCTAAGCAAATATCATCAGGTCGTTTTTAATACTATAAGTTCCTTTTAGCCCAACTCGTTGCTTGATTCCGGTTTTTCACTTCCAGTTTTCTAAAGATATTATAAAGATGAGATTTAATAGTGTGCTCACTGATAAAGAGTGAGTCGGCAATTTCCATGTTCGAACCACCGTCTTTCAACACTTTTAATACTTGCATCTCTCGTCTTGTCAACTCGATATCTATAACAGGTTCTGTAACAGGAGCCCTTTCTTTCACTTTGTAATAAGTGACCAATTGCTCAAGTAATCGACGCGGAAGCCAGTTATCCCCTTTAACAATTGCGCTTAAACCCTTGCACACTTTATCCATAGGATCTTTAGGGCCAAATATGCCTTTAACATCCGGCCAAGATGCCAGTTCCTCAGTATCAAGGTCATGGCCTAGGTTGAGCATGATAGTTCCAAGTACTTTGTTACTATTCTTAAGATAAACTAAAGTTTCAGACGGTGTCTCCACAGAAAAATCTACCAACAAGAAATAATTGTCCGGTATCCCGCAGTGACCGTTCGGGTCCTTTGAGTCTAGAATCGTGATGTTTATTTCCGTATCTTTTGAAAGCATTTGCTTGAAATTTTCACTCTGTAAGCTTTGTTTAGTAAGCATTACAACTTCAGGCTTTTCCATATGCGGGTCCATAATAATTCTCATACTTTCACGGGCTCAATAATTACGAATTAGTAGTTAATCATTAGATCAGGTGAAATAGAGTAAAGTTATTTTTCTGATATTAAAAACCCAAAATAATTAAAAATCAAAACAAAAAAAGTGTTTCTCATAAAAGAAACACTTTTTCATTACATTTACTTGAATAAATCCAATAATTGACTACTGAGTAAATCAACAGTCCAAAATATAAGAATCTACTAATTTAGAAAACCACTCAAACAAAACATAAGAAGCAACTAATTTAGAAAATCAATATACAAAAACATAAGAAATAACTAAATTAGGAAAGAGATAATATTAAAGTTTATATGGGCATTGAATATTCTGAAATATTTTCCTTAGCCCAGATAAGCGCTTGAACTCTATTTTTAACATCAATCTTCTTAAAAATATTATGTAAGTGAGTTTTGACAGTATTCTCACTAACAAACAGCTGTTCAGCGATTTGCTGGTTTGACGCCCCCATCGAAAGGAAAGTAATGATCTGCTGCTCTCTTTTTGTCAGAATCGTTGGGACGTTGTTGCTTACCGGTTTGCTATTCTGTCGTAAATGATTGATGTACTGCTGAGAAAACTTACGGCTGAACCACATTTCTCCGCGGAGAATCTTGTCGATACCACTCTGTAAAGTTTGTATATCATCGGAGGTATAAAATATACCAGCGAGTGTTCGCCAGATAAAAAGGTCATCCGACGAAATAGACTTATCACAATTGATTAGGATTTCTCGAGTCGCCTTAAGTTGAGACTCTTTAAATTCCCTATAACGCGTTAAGGTATCTTCAGTAACGATACTGAAATCTAATATAATAGCGGAAATGGATTGTTCTTTGATGTTTTGACAAGCAAGATTTTCTGGAGTTATCAGGGTAACGTTGATACTAAGTTTCGTTTCCAATACTTCCTTCAAAAGAGAGGATTGCAAACTTCCCTCAGTAATTAAAATGATATCCCTTATATTATGTTGGACCATCCCGCTAGTATTCCTTTACGTTTTAATTACACTGCCTAATAGAGTTGGTTAGAGCGCTACTATTGTCAAGTATGAAAATAACTAATACTGGCGTTAAATTGTTGATATGAATCCTATTTTTACTTTTACCGTATGTAATAAATATAAATAAAGGGAGTAAATACTCCCTTTTATCAATGAATTGGAGTTGCGTTCTTCTGATTAAACTTACCGAAGTGCTGCTCTAAAACCTCCGGAGTAAGCTTACCTTCTGCTTCTAGTTTTTTCAGTTCTGCTACAATCGCTTTTTGTTCTTCAATGGAAGGGAGTTTTACTTCTTCCTCTTGAGCTACTTCCTGCGAAATTTGCTCTAGCTCTTGTTCGAAGTCATTCATAATACTTACCTAATCATAATTATGGATCTCTTAACTCTGTCTATTTTAGCCAAGTCCGGGGCTTGAATCTACATCAGCCTTTACGATTACGGTTAATCAGTCACTTACTCTCATGAACGGTCGATTCGTTTTCACCAGCCATATTCAACTTCCTTACGGCAATGGTATTTCAGGGGGGTATCACTCCTCATTCGGTAAAAGAAAACGACACTTAGCACACCTAAGTCGATTCATCTTAAATGCCGGGTTGTAATCCGTTTCTACGACCCAATATTGAAAAGATAAATTTCAACCTTATACCGGAACTTTTTCCTGTATGCGATTGACCAATACTGGCAACCAAAAGCAAAATCAAATGGATACCGAGAGTCCGCAACATGCATAAATCTAACTTCGAAACTCTTCAGCAATACCTAGAGTCTCAAATTATTGGCCAGCAGGATCTGGTCAAGCAATTGTTGATTGCCCTGCTAGCTGACGGGCATATTTTGGTAGAAGGCCCTCCAGGGCTTGCAAAAACCCGTGCCGTCAAATCATTGTCAGACTGTGTGGAAGGCGATTTCCACCGCATACAATTTACGCCGGATTTATTGCCTGCCGATTTAACCGGCACCGATATTTTCCGACCAGAAACCGGCGAGTTTACGTTTCAGGCTGGTCCTATTTTCAACTCGCTTATTCTCGCCGATGAAATAAACCGTGCACCTGCTAAGGTACAAGCAGCGATGCTTGAAGCCATGGCTGAAAAACAGGTAACTGCAGGACGCCATACCTACCCATTACCTGATTTATTCTTAGTGATGGCAACTCAGAATCCTATTGAGCAAGAAGGTACTTATCCACTCCCAGAAGCCCAGTTAGACCGATTCTTACTGCACTTAGAAGTAAACTACCCGGACGCCGAGCATGAGTTAGCGATTTTGCGCATCAATCGAGGCGAGGCAAAAGGACAAGAAATCCCTGAACGACCAAGCATCAGCCAGCAAGATATTTTTACAGCCCGACAGGAAGTGCTCGATATTCATATGGCGGAAACGATCGAACAGTACATAGTTCGCCTTGTTATGGCTACACGCCAGGCGAGTGAGTACGACAATGAGCTAGATAAATGGCTGGCAATGGGTGTAAGCCCTCGCGCAACTATTGCCTTAGACCGATGTGCCCGCGCTCATGCATGGTTAAAAGGGCGTGATTTTGTTTCCCCGGAAGACGTACAAGCGATGGCATACCCTGTTCTGCGTCATCGCTTGTTATTAAGTTATCACGCACAAGCTGAAGGCATTACCGCAAATCAGGTCATCGACAAGTTGCTTAACCTTGTTGGAAGCGCATAGAACAGGTTCGTGATATGTCTGTAACCCATTCATTGCCACCTCATGCAAATGGGGTGACGTTAACCCTCGAAGAACTGCTGCATTACCGGACTCAGTCGGTGCATTGGTTACCGCCTGCGCAAAGCATCTGGTCACAGATGAGTGGTAACCATACCAGCCGACAAAAAGGACGTGGTATGGACTTTATGGAAGTGCGCCAATACCAGGCCGGAGATGATATTCGTAGTATTGACTGGCGAGTCACCGCCCGCACTGGGAAAGCACACACTAAACTGTTTGCCGAAGATAAAGAGCAGGCTGTGATTTTGTATATCGATCTCAGTTCCAGTCTCCACTTTGGTTCGCGGTATGTTCTCAAGTCTGTGCAGCTTGCTCATTTTGCCAGTGTGTTAATCTGGCTTACTCTAGCCAAGAAAGACCGTATCGGCGCTGTCATCGATGATGGTAATCAATGTTTAGAGTTCAGGCCTTCATCATTGCAAAAGCAGGGACTTCGTATTCTCAATGCGATAATCAGCGCACATAACAAGCAATTATCCCGTTTTGAAAACAACAACATTCGCTCAATGTCCTATTCCGAGGTGTTTGAAACTCTAAATACGCTGACACCAAAAGGAAGTGAGCTGGTATTACTCAGCGATTTTCCCAAACAAGCGAAAAAGAGTTATCCCATTTGCGTCGCCTCAAGCAACATAACAACGTAAGAGCAGTCCAGTTTCATGACCCATTGGAACAAGGGGAGACCGACTTCCGGGGACAAGTCAAAGCGTCTGATGGCTATCGTAGCCAGTGGTTCAATTTCGGCTCAAAAGGACAAAGGAAAGAACTGGAATCTCACTTTACAAATCACCAGACATCTATCAAAAATCTATGTCATTCGATGGCGATTCCATTTAACAGCCTCTCAAGTGGCTCTCCGTTAATTCAACAATTAAGCTAGCAAGCTGTAATAATTAAGCAGTAATCACAATGACAACAGAAAACCAAAGTCTAAATCTTGAACCTTTAATTTTACCTAATCAGCCCGACTGGTTCCCGCTAGCCTGGGGATGGTGGGCATTTTTAGCCGGTATTATTATTGCCGTTTTGGGCTTAGCCCTTTTTTTTAAATGGCGTACTAAGCGCTTACGTGCAAAAAAAAACTGCTTTAAAATTACTCACTCATTCGGTTCCTCCGCATACGCCCTCTTCCGCTATGGAAATTTTACGTCAGGCGGCTTTAAGTTACTTTCCTCGTACAGAGATCGCTCCGCTGACTGGTTCCGCATGGTACGAGTTTCTTGACAGCCACACGAACGAAACCCGATTCGCAGATAAACAGCAACAGTGGCAAGCGACTCTGTATCAGAAGTCACCACAGGAACAACATCAGGATCTCATTGATGATTGTGTTTTCTGGGTTAGTCACGCTTTGCCACCAAAGAAAAAGGCCAATACTCGTGACTGAGGCAACAATCATGACAGACTTAAACCAGTGGTGGAGTATCGAGTTTGTCTGGTGGTGGGCACTGTTTTTGCTGCCCGTACCACTGCTTGTTTATAAACTGATGCCACAGGAAAGCCAGCAAGCAGAGATTAAGCTGGCCTACCTACCTGAGAATACTCACCATCGTAAACCTAGACAGTTAGTTCAAAAGACACTGTCCATTGGTATCTGGACTTTGCTGGTTATCGCTTGTGCACGTCCAGTTTGGTTCGGCGAACCTGTTGAATTTCAGCCTAAATACCGTGACCTAATGTTGGTGGTTGACCTCTCAGGTTCAATGCAGCAAGAAGACATGAACGTAGACGGTGACTATACCGACCGACTCACCGCCGTGAAAAGAGTCCTCTCCGACTTTGTAGAGCAGCGCAAAGGTGATCGCTTAGGTGTTGTACTATTTGGCGACCACGCCTATTTACAAACACCGCTAACAGCAGACAGGAAGACCGTTATACAGCAAATCAATCAGACCGTTATTGGCCTGGTTGGTCAACGAACCGCAATGGGCGATGGTATTGGCTTAGGCACCAAAACCTTTATCGATAGCAACGCTCCTCAGCGTGTCATGATTTTACTGAGTGACGGTAGTAACACCGCTGGCGTTCTTGACCCGATTGAAGCAGCAGAAATTGCAAAAAAATATCACGCAACCATTTATACCGTCGGTGTCGGCGCTGGCGAAATGATGGTGAAAGAGTTTTTTATCACGAGAAAAGTCAATACTGCTGCGGATCTTGACGAAAGAACCTTGAGCCAGATTGCCGAGTTAACCGGAGGGCAATATTTCCGCGCCAGAGATGCAGAGCAACTTAAAAACATCTACGACACCATTAACCAGTTAGAACCCGTATCCAGTGATACTAAGACCTGGCGTCCTCAATCCGAATGGTTTCCCTATCCATTGAGTGGTGCTCTATTACTTTCTGTATTGTTGTTCTTCCTAAGGAGAAAACATGGCTGAGTTTGTTTTCCTCAATCCATATTGGCTCATTGGGCTTATCGCGACACCAATCGGTCTCGCTTTAAATAAAAAGTTTACCGCAAAGAAATCTGCACTGATTGCACCTCATCTGGCGAAAATACTAGGGCATTCGGTGCAATCCAAACACTACTTTACGGTTTGGGGTATCGCATGGGCAATTGCCTGTATTGCACTGGCAGGACCAAGCTGGCAATCCAATGAACGTCCAAGCTTTGAGCTGAGTAAAAACCGTATACTGTTACTCGATATGTCGCGCTCAATGTACGCCACCGATATTAAGCCAAACCGACTGGCACAGACACGCTACAAAGCGCTCGACCTATTGCCTGACTGGAAAGAAGGTGCAACGGGTCTTATCGCTTACGCTGGTGATGCTTACAGCCTAAGTCCTCTCACCACAGACTCCAGTACGTTAGCGGGCATAATAGAAAACCTAACTCCTGAGTTGATGCCTTTTCAGGGTTCAAACCTGCCCTCGGCAATTGAGTTGGCATTAAATCAGTTTTCTCAGGCAGGCACCAATCAGGGCGATATTATTCTGTTGGCAGATGATCTTGACGACTCTGAACTGAATCATTCTCTCAAGTTATTAAAAGGTAAACAGTTTCGAGTTTCAGTGCTCGCAATCGGCACAACAAATGGCGCACCGATAGCATTGCCAGATGGCTCCCTGCTTAAGACTCAGCAAGGTACGACTGTGATTGCTAAAACGCACCTTAAAAACTTGCAAAGGTTAGCTCATGAAACCGGCGGACGATTTGTACCGATTCAATACAATAACCGTGATGTCGGAACCCTGGCTGCCTTTACTAATGATTCCGGCACTAGCTTTGCTGCAAAACAAAACAACGAAGTGAAAACTGGAACGAGAATGAACGGTGGTTTTTGGTTACTACCACTATTACTACTTCCTGCGGCTCTGCTGTTTCGCCGTGGCGCAGTTTGGATATTAATCGCAGGAATCACTCCAATGACATGGACAACTCACGTTGAAGCGAACCCATTCTTAAATGCAAACCAACAAGGGTTAGAGCTTTATCAACAAGGCGATTTTGAGCAAGCACAACGCCTGTTTAGTGACCCTAACTGGAAGGGTGCAGCAAGTTATCAGGCCGGAGACTATGAAACTGCAATTAAAGCCTTTTCAGACAATCCATCATTTGAAGGGCGATACAACCTTGCCAACGCTCTTGCACAGAATGGCCAACTCGAAGAAGCAGCAGAGCTGTATAAAGACGTACTCAAAGAAAGACCAGATTTTGATGCCGCGAAGAAAAACCTTTCAGCCGTAGAGGAGAAACTGAAGCAACAGCAACAGCAACAGCAACAGCAACAGCAACAGCAACAGCAACAGCAACAGCAACAGCAACAGCAACAGCAACAGCAACAGCAACAGCAACAGCAACAGCAACAGTCTCAAAATGACGAGAAGAAAGAGCAAGGGCAAGAATCACAAAACCAGCAAGATTCTGAAAATAAAAAAGAACCCCATCAAACAGAACCTAATGTTGCTACGAAAGATGACGGGGAATCTGATGAGCAAAAACACCAAGCGTTAAAAGCTCAGGAACAGCAAGAGCAATCGCATCGTGATGACCCTGAATTTCGTCGTTTGGAGGCCGTGGAAAGTGCCCGGGATCCAAGTTATTTGATTCGCGCACAAATGCAGTTGCAAGCCAAACAAAAACAACGTCCGCAGCAATCTCGAAAGGAGTGGTAAGCCAGTGATGAAAAAAGTCGTAAAACTGGTCTTTGTTCTTGTAACCGGCCTGTTAGCCAGCGTCTCAGTAATGGCTAAAAGTCTCGAAGCAAGCGTCAATAAAACTCAGGCTGTAAAAAACGAAGTGATTAACCTGAGGATCATGGCAGATACAGAACTGGACTCCGATGCCATTGACTTTAAAGTGTTAGAAAAGGACTTTTTCTTAGGACAGCCGCGCTACGGACGATCCAGCAATTACATAAACGGTCATAAGTTTTTGCGTACCGAGTGGAGTATTGCCATTGCACCGATGAAAGAAGGGATTCTAACCATTCCAAGCTTTTCGGCTGAAGGAATGAAAACCGAGCCCATAAAGCTTCGTGTAAATGCAAACCAAGCCGAGCCTGATCTCGATGATCTTTTCAACTTCTCAATGAGCGTTGACAATCATACCTTCTACCCGAAGCAGTCCGCGAATCTGAGGATGCAGCTCATCATTAAGGCGGACACACGACGTCTGGACAACCCCAGAATCCTTCCTCCTACGATTGAAGGTATGAAACTCGATCCCGTTGGTGAAATGCAGCAAGGTCAGCGAGTTATGGATGGCCTTGAAGTAACGGTTGTAGAACAGTCTTTTCGTCTAACCGCAGAGCAAGCCGGATCTTACACCCTAAACGGCCCGCAACTTACGGGATCTTATATTTATGGTGATAGCCTGACCGGGTCAACCAAGATCATGCCAATCAGCACTAAAGTTGAACAGATGCCAATTACAGTGAAAACCATTCCGGCCGAATTTCGCGGCAAATGGTTACCAGCATCGGCTTTAGAAATGACACAAAGCTGGCAAGACGACAAAGGACAGAAATTATCGTCTGATAGCGCAAATAAGGTAAAACAAGGCTCATCGCTCACTCGCACGATTCAGATCAAAGCTAGGGGAACCCAAGCAGAATTCTTACCCAGAATTGCCATCGAGTATCCTAGCTCACTGCGCGTATATCCTGAGCAACCAAGCTTTGAAACAACGAAAGACGGTATGATCGTCATGACCGTCAAGCAAGTTATCATACCTACCGAATCCGGCTCGTTTACTTTACCAGGCTTTAAGCTTAACTGGTGGAACAGTAGTCGGGACGAAGCGAAATCAACAGCTCTCGATGGCATCACGCTGGATGTTGAGCAAAGTGATATGGGTATAATAACACTGCCTGAAACTTCACTGTCTCAAGCGCCGGCAGTCAGTGCAAACGCATCGGATCAAACTGGTGTTGATGAGATATGGCAGTACCTCACATTTGCCTTTGCAGGGTTGTGGGTGATGACATCCCTAATCACGGTGGTGATCTGGAAAAAACGTCCTGCTGTGCACAAAGACCGTAATGACTTAACTGAAAATCCGCATAGCATTGAAAGCCTTAAAGCAACAATAAAGCAGGGGGATCCGGCAAAAATTGAAAGAGTCGTTAGCGAATACCTGTATGCCAACCGCAGCTCATTAAGTCCAGATGCGGTGAAAGCGGTTAAATGCGATCTTGAAGTAATGAACCATGCACGTTTCAGTGCAAAGCAGCAGCCTTGGAGTTCCGATTCCCTGTTAGCGAATGTCAGTAATCTGACAAAGGTAAAACCAGCTCACGCAAGCCACCAGCTTGAAAAGCTATAAGCAAAAAAAGCCCCTCATATAGAGGGGCAAAGTTACCATCGCTTATAGTTATGTATTTATGCCAGTAAATGTTGTTGATTAACCGAAGTCACCGTTAACGTAGCCTTGAGTACGATCGTCTTGCGGGCTGCTGAAGATCACCTGAGTATCATTGTGCTCAACCAACTCTCCCATCAGGAAGAACGCAGTGCGGTCAGAGATACGACGCGCTTGCTGCATTGAGTGAGTAACGATAACGATGGTGTAGTTCTTCTTCAGCTCTTCCATCAGTTCTTCAATTTTGTGCGTTGCAATCGGGTCTAGTGCCGAAGTTGGTTCATCCATCAGGATAACGTCTGGTTCCATCGCGATTGTACGCGCAATACAAAGACGCTGTTGCTGACCACCAGAAAGACCAAAAGCATGCGATTTCAGACGATCTTTCACTTCATCCCAAAGTGCTGCGCCGCGCAGTGATCGCTCCACCACTTCATCAATTGTCTTTTTGTCTTTGACGCCCTGAGCACGTAAGCCGTAAGCAACGTTCTCATAAATGCTCATTGGGAATGGGTTTGGCTTTTGGAATACCATACCAACTTTAATACGAAGGTCTGCGACATCGATGTTGCCGTAGATGTCTTCACCATCCATCGTCAGTTTGCCCTTGATCGTCACCCCTTCAATAAGGTCGTTCATACGGTTCAGGCAACGTAACAACGTTGATTTACCACAACCTGACGGACCGATAAGAGCCGTTACCTGACGAACTGGAATAGGCAGGTTGATTGATTTCAGTGCTTGATTGTCACCGTAAAACAGGTCTAGGTTTTTAATATCAAATTTGTTCATGTTCTTAATCTCTTAATTCTTGAATTCGTGTCTTTTAACGTGCGTTCTTAATTTGTGTTGTTAGTAAGTTGCGGTGTTAAAACGTCTTGCAATCAGTTTAGTCACCATGTTGATCAAAAGAACAACGACAATAAGCACTGTTGCGGTACCGTAAGCCTGATTCCATTCCTCAACGGTGAACAGTTCGGTAGTCAGTTTGTAAAGGTGAACGGTTAGAGTACGACCTGAATCGAGCAGAGAATCAGGGATACGCGCTACCATGCCTGCTGTCAGGAATACCGGAGCAGACTCACCAATGACACGACCAATACTAAGAATGACCGAGGTTAAGATACCTGGCATTGCGCTCGGAAGAATCAAACGCCAGATAGTGTAAATTTTTGAAGCGCCAAGACCATATGAGCCTTCACGGTACGTTTGTGGTACTGCCATCAAAGCCTCTTCCGTTGTACGGATGATAACCGGCAGGATCAGAATACTCAGTGTCAGCGCCCCCGACAGAATCGAGAAACCAAGACCAAGGATAGCCACGAAGAAAGTCATACCAAACAGACCGAAGATGATCGACGGGATACCTGCCAGAGATTCGGTACAGAATCGAATTACTTTCACCAAACGGCTGCCCACTTTTGCGTATTCAGTCAGGTAAATTGCCGTCATAATCCCCAACGGCGCTGCAACTGCGATGGATGCGATAACCATGTAAATGGTTGACACAATCATTGGGAAGATACCGTGCTCATCGCCGGTACGCGTGTAGTTATCAGTGATGAAGTTCCAGTCTACGTGCTGTAGACCGTTTGATAGGATGTACCAGATAATCCAGAACAAGAACCCTACCGTTAATCCAGCCGAAATCCAAACCAAAACGTTAAAGACGTTATCTTTGAACTGGCGGGCTTGTTTTAATTTTGCGCGATCCATAATAGTCACCTTTAACGAGCGATTACTTCGCTTTTTCTCGGTTTAGGTAAAGAAGTACAGCATTCAACGACATGATGAAGACCAGCAGTACTACACCAGTAGCGTAAAGAGCATTCGCGTGAACACCACTTGCGTAAGACATTTCAATCGCGATGTTCGCAGTCAGCGTACGTGCTGAATCTAGAATGCCTTCCGGCATCGCTGGTGCGTTACCCATCACCATGATGATTGCCATTGTTTCACCCAGAGCACGACCGATGCCAAGAATGACACCAGTCATAATGCCTGAACGAGCCGCAGGAACGAGCAGTTTGAAGATTGTATAGATTTTTGAAGCGCCCAGTGCCAGCGAACCTTCTTTGTACGTACGAGGTACAGCGCGGATAGAGGTTTCTGATACCGTAATCACGGTCGGCAGAATCATGACACCCAGTACGATGATACCCGCTAGGATGGTATTACCTGCTGGTACGTTAAAGATGTCTTGAATCAAAGGGACGATGATTACCAGACCAAAGAAGCCGTATACCACCGAAGGGATACCAGCTAGCAGTTCAACCGCGGGACGAATTACATCCGCTAAACGCTTTGGCGCGATTTCAGCGATAAAGATTGCAGTCAGGACACCAACAGGTACACCAACCATAACTGCGCCTGCTGTAGAAACTACAGAAGCCACGATCATAGTTGCAACGCCGTAAAGCGCTGGCGGGAGCCAGTTTTGGCCTAGTACAATTCCTGAAACCCCAGCTTCCTGAAACGCAGGAATACTCTCTTTAACGATGAAGTAAGCAATTACTGCTAACGATACAATGCCGATAACGGCACTGGTCAGGAACAAGCCGTGGAAGATGCGCTCTTTCCAGTCAACGCGGCGTTTCTCGCGTAGGCCTGGCTTGCTGATAGCTTTGGCGTCAGTATTCATAAGCTTTTCACTATTTGTTGCGATGGTCATATTAAAATCTCACGGTTCCGGGCTTTCGCCAGTGAACACTATGATGAAAAGGCTCAGCCCTAAATAGCGGGCTGAGCAAATTTAAAAATCCCGATAGGATTAGTGAACTGAGATGTAACCGTTTTGGTCAACCAGATTTTGTGCATCTGCAGTTAGCATCCAGTCTAGGAATTTTTTCGTTTCAGCAGATGGCTTGCCCTCTTTGTAAAGAACAAGGAATGGACGAGCAACTTTGTAAGAGCCGTTCTTAACGTTAGCAACGGTTGCATCAACACTGTCAATTGCAAGCGCGTGAACTGTGTTGTCTACCGTGCCAAGAGAGATGTAGCCGATTGCGTATGGGTTAGAAGCAACCATAGTTTTTAGTGCGCCGTTACCGTTAGCAACTTGAGCACGTTGAGAGATAGCAGAAACTTTCTTACCAGAAATTTTCATTTTCAGAGACATAATGTCTTCAAATGCGCCACGAGTACCAGAAGCGGTATCACGAGTGATTGCTACGATTGGCTTGTCTTCACCACCAACGTCTTTCCAGTTTGATACTTCGCCTTTGTAAATTGCAGTAACTTGTTCAGCGGTTAAGCCTTTTAGTTTATTTTGTGGGTTAACAACAACTGCGATACCGTCACGCGCAACCACTTCTTCAATAAGAGTTGGTTCTTTTTCTGAATCCTTCAGATTACGAGAAGACATACCTAGGTCAGCAGAGCCGTTTTTCGCTGCTTTAACACCAGCAGAAGAGCCAGGACCTTGTACTTCAATAAATACATTTGGGTTTGTCTTCATATATGTTTCAGAGAAAACTTCCATCAGTGGAGTTACGCTGCTAGAGCCCACTGCAGAGATAGTTTCTTTAGCAGAAACAGGAGTCACTGCCATTGCGCCTAGAAGTGCGATTGCACCGATAACTGTCTTTTTCATCACAATTTCCTTTAAGTGGCATTATTGCCGTTGTGTTTCACTTGAACGGTGCTCACTTTAGAACTCGAATGTGACAGTTGTGTTTCACTTAATTGAAGCCTCTATGACACGTATCTAATCTGTCTATAGAAATTAATCCGTTAACACAATGTTTTCGATTTATTTTTACCCAACCTATCGCATCTTGCTCACAACTTAAGCAATGAAATAACAATCAAATACCTTTTGTAACTTTTGGGTATAAATAACCATGCCTAACCATTTGATTTACAAGACAGAACCATTTAAATTTATGGCTAAAAATATATCTATAATTAATCATTAATTTTTGAGGTCTATTATGCGTCAATTTTTTAGTACGCTATCTGTTAAGTTACAGATTTTTTTACCCGTATTGTTTACCGTCGTTTTAATCACCATTGGATTAAGCCTCGGAATAAGTAAGCTAAATCAGGCATTTAACAAAGTTTCAGAATCAACCCACAGTCTAATCGTACATAAAGACGAACTCAGTGCCATTGTCGATAACACTTATGCAATGCGCATCAAAGCCATCTACAGTCTGTTTCGCGCAGAAGATATCCAGTCACTAAATAGCGAATTATCCCAGCGACAGACTGAAAACCGTGCATTCTTAGATTCCATTAATGATCTATCCGGCGTAGAAGCCGAAGTAGAAGCAATGCGTAAAGCAATGAACCACTACGTTGATTTCACACGCACTACTATGACCCCTCTGCTTAATCAAAAGCACGCAGCCGAATACACGACTTCCACATTTAACCAAAAATTTGATGCTGCGATGGCAGACTATCGTGTTGCCGGTGAAGAGATGATTACCGCGATCGATAATCTGTCCGATAAGCTAAATCAAACGGTAATAAACGATGTAAAGGCAAACGGTGAGGAGCATTCCAGCACCTTGAGGAACATTGCTATTTCGATCGCCCTAATTTTACTCGTAGCTTCATTCATCAGCTGGGTGCTGGCAAATTACATTGTTGAACCTATCCGTAACCTACAGAGCACTATGCGCGAAGTGGCTAAAGGTAACCTGTCAGTGAAGGCAGAAGAAATGGGCAAAAACGAAGTATCTCAACTCGCTAATGATGTGAACCAGACCATAGAGCAGCTTCGCCATACAGTAGGTTCTTTAGTACGCATTAGTGAAGATGTGGCATCCGCTTCAACAGAACTCGCTACAGTAATGACGCAAAGCAGTGTCAATTCCGATCAAGAAAAGCAAGAAGTAGAACAAGTCGCTTCTGCAATCAACCAGATGGAGTCTACGGCAGCAGAAGTTTCCAACAATGCACAAATGGCAGATAGCGCATCTGCTGAAGCTCGCCAGCTTACAGAAAGTAGCCTGAAGATGTTTGAAGAGAGCACTCGAGCAGGCAATAAAATGGCAGAGCAACTTAACGAAGCCGCTATTGTAGTTACTTCGCTGAAGGAACAGTCAGAACAAATTGGGCGAGTTATTGAAGTCATTCAAGGAATCTCAGAGCAAACCAACTTACTGGCCTTAAACGCCGCGATAGAAGCTGCACGCGCAGGTGAAAGCGGACGCGGTTTTGCAGTCGTCGCTGATGAGGTGCGTATGCTGGCCGCAAGAACTCAGGAGTCTACCAAAGAGATTCAAACCATCATTGAAGAGCTTCAACAACAATCAGGCTCTGCAAACGAAAGCATGCATTCGAGCTTAGACATGTTGACGAGTAACCAGGCGATGGCTGAGGAAGTGAGTCAATCACTCAACAACATCAATCAGGCGATTTCCAACCTGAATGCAATCAATGCACAAGTCGCTACTGCTTCGGAAGAACAGAAACAGGTGACTACGGATATCAATAACAACCTTTCTAATATTTACCAGTTAGTGAGCCAGAACGTTACTGGTATCACTCAATCTGCGGCGGCCGCTCAAGAGCTTTCAGGCTTAGCAGAAACACAACAGCAAGAACTGAAGCAGTTCCGTATCTAGGAAACTCTTGTAATGCTATAAAAAGAAAAGCTCCGCAATTGCGGAGCTTTTTCATTGGTAATGATGACGAAATTAATCTTCTGAGCTTGGCGCCACAGGTTTCTTCTTAGGGATGAAGACATCATCGCCCACAGATACGTTTTTGTAGAAGCTCTTATCGCGATTAACTGGCTTCTTAGCAACTTTCTTCTGAGGACGCGCTTTCTTAGCAACAACCTTCTTATTGTTGCGGAAATCTGGTTTACGTGGCTTGATACCTTTAAATTTGCCTTTCAGATCTTCAAAGACTGAAAACGCTAGGTCTTGCTGTAAGTATGCCTCAACACGTTTAAAGCTATCCCAGTCTTTCGGACCAACAAGAGATACTGCATCACCTTTGTTACCAGCACGTCCTGTACGACCTACTCGGTGTACATATTCTTCTGTATGCTTTGGCATATCAAAGTTAATAACGTGCGTAACTGTTGCGATATCCAAGCCACGTGAAGCGACATCCGTGGTAACAAGAATCTTAAACACCGCGCGCTCAAACTGACTCATAATGGTATTTCGTTGAGTCTGGTTTAAGTTACCGCTCAGTGCGACAGCCTTTAGCTTTTTCTCGTTGAGTTTTGCTGTCAGGCGCTCTGTATCATCACGGGTTGCAGTAAAGATGATCACCTGACGGTATTCTGCTTCCGCGAGTACGCGGTCAAGAATCGCTTCTTTATGATCTAGATGATCACACAAGTAGAATTTTTGAGTGATGTCTTTGTGTTCTTCGTTAGAAACACCAATCGCAATACGTTTTGGTGCATTCAGCATCTCAGAGGCAATCGAATTAACCTCAGCATGATCCAACGTTGCCGAGAACATCAGTGTCTGGCGGCGACGGTGTTTAGCCGCGTTGTGAATACGACGTAGTTCTGGCGCAAAACCAAGGTCCAACATTCGGTCTGCTTCATCAAGGATTAACGTTTCCAAACCATCAAGGTACAGAGAACGGTGCTCCAGGTGGTCAGCTAAACGCCCAGGCGTAGCTACAATAAATTTTGGGTAACGACGCAGTGCTTTTACCTGGTCGTTGAAGTTCTCACCACCGAGAATCAGAGCAGCCTCGTAAGAAAGACCGGCCAGCATTGAGCGAAGTTCACCATACACCTGTTTAGCCAGCTCACGCGTAGGTGCCAGAATCACAGCACGCGGGTCTTTTGCTGAAAACGACTTGGTCTTAAGTGACTTGTGAAGCATTGGCAATACAAACGCCAAAGTCTTGCCTGAACCCGTTTTCGAAGACGCTAATAGATCCTTGCCTGCAATCGCAACAGGAATTGCCTGCTTCTGAATGTCAGTCGCTTTTTTGAAATCGTAGTGTTTTAGGTTCTTCAACAATCGGTTGTCTAGGCCGAGATCTTTAAATTGCAAAGTATTCTCCAATAAATCAGTCGGTATGAGCGTTCTGTGATGTCGTTTCCGCTCTAACGTGGCAAAAATTAAAAGCCACATATAATACCGCAGATCATAGGAGTATAGATAGAGATCACACAAACTAATTGTTGAAGATGAAATAGACCTGTTATTAGCAGTAAATTCACTTGAAAAAGCAAAGTTGTGATCTATGTCCTAAACTTAATCACGTAAATACTAGCTGCCGTGTCGATAACGCAAATAATCAGACTTATCGAAGCATATCGCGGTTATATATGCAGAGAAGCTTACATTTGCGTCCATATCGTCTAAATTATTGATATCAGGAACGTGGCCAAAATACCTGCTATGAGGTAAATGAAAGCTGAAATGTGGTCTTTTGTTAGGCTCAGGTAAAAGTTAACGTCGGGTAGTCCATGAAATTCTTGGATTTTTTTGACTTTTGCGACATCATGTACTGATATAATGTGTCTACATTAACCTCGCTTCACAAAAAAAAAAGTTAAGGAGCGAGACATTCACTATAAGCAAGGAGTTCTTATATGAACAAAACGTTGATCGCAGCTGCAGCCACTTCAGTACTTCTACTAGCGGGTTGTGCTTCTTCTGATAATGCTACTACAGCAAAACTAGACGAACTAAGTAACAAAGTTGATATGCTGAGCCAAGACGTAGATTCTTTAAGATCTGACGTACAAATGTCAAAAGACGCAGCAATGTCTGCTCAAGAAGAAGCAGCACGTGCTAACGAGCGTATTGACAACATCGCTCAATCTTACACTAAGTAAGCTCTAGTTGTTTGAATACTAGTATTATACCGCGCCTTAGGGCGCGGTAATTTCTACCGGAACACCATTCTGAGCGGTGATCACTGCTTTTGCCTTAACATCTTTAATTCCAAATTCACTCAGCCACCAGCCTAGCTCTTTAGGTAATTCGAGATCATCTTTCTTACCATTGCTACGTGTCAATGGTTCATGCGCTTCAACAAAGACACTTCTGTCTGGTTCTAATGCTACTTTAACCGGCTGGTTGATAATTCTTACTTTTTCTCCACGCTGAACTTTGTCAAATAGCCATTCAATGTCACTCGGATCCATACGGATACAACCGGCACTAACACGCATACCGATACCAAAATCCTTATTCGTACCATGAATCAAATACTCTCCCCTTCCGTATGCCAGGCGAAGAGCAAACATACCCAGAGGATTATCAGGACCAGCAGGAACAACAGCTGGTAAATCAATACCTTTTGCTCTGTATTCCGCGCGAATTGAGCTTGGAGGAGTCCAGGTAGGGTTAGGACGTTTCTGGCTTACGCTGGTTGTCATAACAGGAGTATCTCGCCCGATACGACCAATCCCAACCGGGAACACATGAACGACTTCACCTTCTGACGGAAAATAGTACAAACGCAGCTCTGCCAGGTTAATGACGATACCTTCTCTTGGCACCTCAGGAAGAATAAGCTGAGAAGGAACAGTCAGAACACGTCCTGATTGAGGGAGAAAAGGATCAACACCTTTGTTTGCTGCCATCAGAGCAAGCATGCCGACATCATAGAGCTTAGCGATATTAGCCATCGTTTCGCCATCTTGCACAACATGGTTTTCATTGCGACCAATAACACGACTGCTATCTGTAGGTAGCTCGTACATCTTAGCAAATGACAATCCGCTGACTAATGACAATGATACAGATAACAGGGTTCGTTTTGCGAAACTCATCGGTCGCATTTTGCTAAGCATTTAAGTTTATTCCTTGGCACTTTTAAAGAGCCGTAAGGTTATCTCTCTTTCCACTTTATGATCAACCATCGGAGTGTGATAATCCAGTAAAGAAAAACCTTCCCAATTCCATGGTTTATGAACAAACTTATTTGGAACCGTCTTAATTTCCGGTACCCAATGGCGTACAAAGCTTCCATCAGCATCAAACTTTTCACCCTGGCTGACCGGATTAAAAATGCGGAAATAAGGCTGACCGTCACATCCCGTCGATGCAGACCACTGCCATCCTCCATTATTGGCTGCAAAATCACCATCCACGAGTTTGCTCATAAAGTAGGATTCGCCCCAGCGCCAGTCAATGTGCAAATCTTTGGTTAAAAAGCTCGCCACAATCATTCTTAAGCGGTTGTGCATCCATCCGGTCTGATTGAGCTGACGCATTGCAGCATCGACGATAGGATAGCCGGTTGTCCCGGTTTTCCATCGCTCAAATGCTTGCTCGTCGTAAGACCATTGAATATTTTCCTCCCACTCGATGAATGCTTTTCCTTTAACCAGTTTTGGCTCAAAAACCAGCAAGTGTTGGTAGAATTCGCGCCAGATGATCTCACTTAGCCATGTCGCCTTTCCTTCCGGCAAATCCGGTTGCTCATTCTCAGCAAACAACCTTGCAATACACTGTCTCGGAGACAACGCACCGATCGCCAGATAAGGAGACAACTGACTGGTTCCGTCAACAGCAGGAAAATCACGTTCCACCTTGTAATTATCACTACGCTCGCGAGCGAACAATCTTAGCTGATTCAAAATATCATTCGTTGAAGCACGCCAGTTATCACTGGATTCGCGGGGATAACTAAAAGTGAAATTGTCATTGAAGGTCATACCCTCTAAAAGGGATAAAACCTCGCCTGAAAGAGCTTGTTGAGCCTGAGGCTTGAAAACAGATGGCATTTGAAATTTTTGCAACCAGGCGCGTTTAAAAGGAGTAAATACCTTAAAGTAATCACCCTGCTTGTTCAGAACCGTAGTCGGAGCATGGACACATTTGTCATGAAACAGCTTAAAGCCAACGTCAGATTGATTTAACGCCTTAGAAACCTCACGATCAAGGGCTTGCTCATTCACTTCATAGTGAATGTTTGCCATTACACTGTTCACGTTTAACAATCTTGCCCATTCGGAGATTACATCAACACAGCCACTGAACTTTTCTACTTCTTTATACAGAAACGGAATATTCAACTCAGTGAGCTCATGCTCCAGATGCTCTAACCGGCGTGCAATAAGATCTGCCTGAATTGGGGCCATATGGTGCTCTCGCCACTGCTCTGGTGTTGCGATAAAGCATGCAACTACCGGCTGACCAGTTTCTATGGCGGCTTGTAATGCCGAGTGGTCTAACGTTCTTAAATCTCGTCTGAACCAGACCAATACCATGAGACCCCCTTACTCTTGGCTGAGATGAAGTTTTTCTATCACCTCAGAGCACTGAACTTGATTTGGAAACTGATCCAGTAACGCTTTTAATGTTTCAACTTGCTTAACTGGCAGCGCTTTATTAGAAAACAGAAATACGCGCTGAAAGCGTTCCATGATCTGATGTTCAATTAAACCTGAGATGTCATTTACTTTGTCAATTAAAGTAATATGGAAACCCTGTTCACAAAGCTTTGCCGCTTGAATCCAGCTTTCTGCTTCCCGAGGCTGTTCAAAGCTGATTAGTAAACACTTACCTTTTGTCGATGCCTTATTTTCAGAATCAATCACGAGAGCAAGACGCTTAATAAGGCAGGTCTGGAAAAGCCCCATCTGTAACGAACGTAAGGAAACCTTGACCAGTTCCAGTGCGTCAAATACAGGGTCAATGAACTGCTCAATAACAATATTGAGGGGATACTCTTTCATCACCGAAGACAGCAAGCTTTCAGTCTTAGCGTGATTAAGTTCGGCCAGTGCTGAAAGCACCGACCCTACCTCTTCTAATGCATGAGGTTCTGAGCTAACTTCTACATCATCGGTTCTGCCCAGCAAACCTTTCACTTTACCGATGGCTATGCCTTTCGCCAGCCAGCTTTGTATTTCTTTTATTGTATCGAGATCCTGCTGACGATATAAACGATGACCTTTTTCTGTCCGTTTAGGTTGGATAAGGTTGTATCTTCTCTGCCAGGCTCTGAGAGTGACGGGCTTCACGCCCGTCAAATCAGCGACATCTCTAATTGCGTACAGTTTTTCTTCTGAACTACAAACCATAACGTAATCTCATCTCCTGAGGGTGCGGCTCTAAGTACTTTTGCTTCTGCAAATACTCGTCCGGATAAGTCTTTAGATAATGTTTTATCAGTGTTATCGGTGCAAGCAACGGCAACAAACCAGTACGGTAATCATGAATTACTGTCGCTAACTCTTCTTTTTCGTCTCTTGTTAATGCACGTTTAAAGTAGCCTTGCAGGTGCATCAACACATTGGTGTTATTTTTTCGGCTCGCACGGTTTGCAAGTGCGTTCATCAACCCCAAACGATATTCGGCAAAAAAGTCTTCAATCTCATAGCTTGCAACATCAGCGACTAAGCGGCCCAATGCCCGATATGATTCCGGGTGATGAGCCATTAGCGTCAGTTTATAACGCGAGTGGAAATCAATGATCTTGCCACGAGTAGGTTCTCCTGACATGGATTGATAGAAGTCGTTAAGACAATATACACGAGTAATAAAATTCTCTTTAAGTACCGGGTCATTCAGGCGGCCATCTTCCTCGACAGGTAGCCACGGCATATTATTCATTAGAGTTTGTGTGTACAGACCTACCCCTTCTTTAGCAGCATTATTCTTACTGTATACCTTGACACGCTCCATGCCGCAGGTTGGTGACTTCGCACACACGATATACCCGCACAATTCCTGATTTTGCAGCTCTGCGACTTTGCTCGCTGAATAGGCCAGCATTTTATCAGTGTGGTCGTTCTCCGGATTCTTCGTTTCAACCAGAGCTATGCGCTCTTCATTGGAAATAAGACGGATTGTCGGTCTGGGTACTGGCATACCTACTCCTACCTCAGGACAGACAGAAACAAAATCGAAGTAATTACTGAGCTCTTTCGTGACAAAATTACTGACCTTATGACCTGAATCGAAACGAACACGTTCACCGAGTACGCAAGAACTGATACCGACTTTGATTAAAGATTCCATAATGACGCCATCCCTATACAAAAGGTTTTGTTGTATAACTTATAGCAAGACCACTTAGATTGTACAAGAAATTAAACTGTACAATTAACCATTTTACTCAGAGGAAAGAAGGTCAGATCATCAGCAACAAAATTTTTTTTTGCGCCTTACCTATTGATTTAGTGTTCGTCATTAGCACGTTTTTGCGCAGCAAATCGATTGCCTTTTGCCTTTCAACAAAATTAGTTATAATGCATGCCATTAGTTTCTATAAGGGTGTTTTTTGTGATGAAGATCTCAAGTGATTGGTGTACTCCCCGTTATTATTGCCTTAACGAAAACGAACCGATTCAACAGAATTGGTAATAGCCATCTATACTAGATGCGTTTTATCAAAAAATACTTTGGAGAGCACTATGGCAACCCCACACATCAACGCACAACCAGGTGATTTCGCTGAAACAGTTCTAATGCCGGGTGACCCTTTGCGAGCTAAATACATCGCTGAAACATTCCTGGATGACGTGAAGCAAGTTTGTGACGTTCGTAACATGTTTGGCTACACAGGTACTTACAAAGGCAAGAAAGTATCAGTAATGGGTCACGGTATGGGTATCCCTTCATGCTGTATCTACGTACACGAACTGATCGCTGAGTACGGCGTGAAAAACGTTATCCGTGTAGGTAGCTGTGGTGCTGTACGTGACGACGTAAAACTGATGGACGTTGTTATCGGTATGGGCGCATCGACAGACTCAAAAGTTAACCGTATCCGTTTCAACAACCACGACTTCGCAGCGATTGCTGACTTCGAACTTCTTGAAGAAGCAGTAAAACAAGCACGTCTGCAAGAAGTACCAGTTAAAGTGGGTAACGTATTCTCTGCAGACCTGTTCTACACACCTGAAGCGGATCTATTCGGAAAAATGGAAAAACTAGGCATCCTAGGTGTAGATATGGAAGCTGCAGGTATCTACGGCGTAGCTGCTGACCTAGGTGCAAAAGCACTGACAATTCTGACTGTTTCTGACCACATCATCCGTGGTGAAAAACTAAGCTCTGAAGAACGTCAAAAATCGTTCAACGAGATGATGACTGTTGCACTAGAAACAGCAATCAACATGTAATGTTTGCAGCCGGTTCCTGACCGGCTGCCCTAATTACCCAGAGGGGGCGATCGTGTCTAACGGCGAACTGCCAAAAGATGCAGATGGTTTACAACTCAACTTTTGTAAAACATTGGCGTGTGACAACTTTGGATTGAGCGATGCAAAACGTTACGTTCTGCAACATGCGAACCCTAAGCGTCCTGCGATGGTCTGCCGTGAATGTGGAGCTTTCCCCCCTTTACTAAACAACTCCGATGTGGTGAACGAACTTCATCGTCTGCGTCATGTCCATAGCGATGGCCTGCCAGCTTGTCGTAATGAAGACTGTGACAACTTCGGACTCTCTGTCCACACCCATAAACATCTATACCATGCCTTTGGTTACAGTGGCGATCGCCAACGTTACCGTTGTAAAGCATGCCAGAGTACTTTCGTCGATAAATGGTCCGGTGCAAACAAAAAGCTTCAGTTTCAGGAAAACTTAATGGCTTTATTGTTTACAGGATATTCCGTGCGCGAGATTTGTCGTAAGCTCGATATCAATCCTAAAACCTTTTATGACCATGTCGACCATATCGCGAGTCGCTGTCGCCGGAAACTCGCGACTATTGATGCCCGGTGGGTGAATCACGCTAACCAGTATGAGTTATCATCAAACTATGTAGCTCTGCAGCCAAAGAGTAATAATGGTGTGTATTGGATCGTTTCCGGAGAAGCGCGCTCCGGTTATATTCTTTGCCAGCACGTCAATTACTCTGCTGATGAAGAACCACTTGGCCCGCTTGACCATAATCCCTACGATCCCGTCTCTCGCTTCGTATCTCAAGAGTACACTGCCGAAGCCAGCGAATCTCCAGCTGAGCCCTCTAGCAAACTTCGAGAGCGCATCGATCAGAAGTACCAGACCATCTTAGCACGCGGAAATGTGGAAGATCCGCTAGGAAACCTTTCGGTATTCCATTACCCGTCCAAGGGCGCACTTATTCGCCCTCCGTACACCTCGTACGCTCATTATTTGCATGTCCTTGATATGTGTAATCCAAACAAGCGGGTATCTATCTACATGCCTCAGGATCCACTGTTGCGATCGGCGGCGTTGAGCGTTTGCCTTTCACGCATCAAGGAAAAAATGTCGACTTAATGTACGTGGAAGAAGAACCGTCATGGAACATGAACTCGCCATTTGGCAAAGTTGATATTGTTTACATGAGTTGGTGGCGTGACCGCTGGGCAATTTCAAGCCAGGCAGACGTTACAGGCCAGGCAGAGAGTACCAAAGGGATCTGTTACCTTGCTGGTGATAATAACGAACCCCAAAAATGGTTCAATGTCGCGACAACACGTCAAATACAGTTTTATCAAAGTCGATTCCAGCTACTTTTTGAAAGCTTCATAAACGAGCCACGTCGCAAATTGAGACCCGGTGGTATATTACCTCTTTTAGATATCTTCAGAGCTTGGCATAATTTGTGCTATCAAGATAAAGAAGGTCTCACCGCAGCTCAAAGACTAGAAGTTACTGATGCTCCTTTGACTATTAAACAGCTCCTGTCCTGATTTTTGGACACCTCTGATATTGCAATCTGGAGGCTGGTGCTATAGTGAAGCCTCCTGAAAAGTTATGAAGTAGTACTTGATCTGCTCTCGTAATGAAATGCACATCTAACGGATTGTATTTAGGTGTAAGTTCCAGTTCGACAGTCATAGGTGTAATAAACCTTGGATAGAAGCCAAATTCAGCTAGAAGACGAGCTGACATTGCTTAAAGAGCAGATTACTGCTCAGCCTGAATCTACTCTTCGCAAAGCAGAGGCGTGCCGCGTAAAAGCGGAACAAATCTTGTTTGCTGAAGGAGAAATCAAAGCCTTGCTGATCATGTCGCACTGCTACTGGTGTTTAATGAACTACCGTCAGGGGCTAAAGCTCATAAAAGCTGCCTACGACATACAGATTCAGCTTGATACAGATGATCACCTTCCAGAAATTCTTCACATTTTCGCATTGCAGTACTGGGGACAAGCCAAGTATTACTCAGCCCAGCAATACTGGATCAACGCTCTGGAGCAATCCTCCCTTGTCGATAACATCGATATTCAGATAGAGTCACTTATCGGTTTGGGTAATGTCTGGCGCATCACCAATGACCACCAACTTGCCGCATCTACTCATGAGTTAGCCGTTAAGGTGGCAAATAACGTCAGGATCGCGCGGTTAGAAGGTAAAGCCCGTATCTTATTGGCATGGGATTACTATCTGCTAAAAGATTTTGTCAATATGCTAACGGTTCTTGATGGCGCAACAGAAGTTCTCAAAGAGCATGAAGACTCAACCTGGCAAGCTGAAATTTGGGACTTTAAAGGTTTAGCTCTGCTCGGACTAGAGCGTTTAGATGCCGCAGAAGTAGCAACACAAAAAGCGTATCAGCTTGCAGTTGAACATGATCTTACGTGGATGAAAGCGCACTCGTTCATCAGCAGGGCTCGTCTGGAGCTTTTGCGCAAAGATACAGAGTGTGCAACGAAGTTATTGCTTGCTGCTGAAGAGTCCGCACGCAGCTTCGATAACGGAGAATTACTCAGCCAAATCTGCTTCCAGCAGTCACAGGTAGCTGAACAGCAAGGCGATTTTGAAGCTGCTTTCAACGCCTTCCAAAAGTATCGTCAATACGCGCTGAAAATGCTTAAAGAGCAAAGATTCCAAGTTAGTCGGGATAAAGCTCACGGCTCGAAACGTAAGCTGGAACAACGAGCGCGGAAACTCATCAACCATATTCGCTCTCATCATGAATATAATCCAGAGAAGCAGCTTTCTAATGTCGTCTCCGAAACGTACTGGTGGGAGCAACTCGTCCTATTTAAAAGTGAGCTAAGCCAGTCCAATCACGCCGTGATAATGATAAGCCATTCAGAACCCGCTTTTCTGGATGCATGTACCGAGCTTGTCCACTCTCTAACTACGTCAAATGACCTCATTTCCCGAATTTCCAGTAACAGGCTCGCGATGATTATTGCAGACAAAGGTCTGGCTGCCGAAAAGCTGTATGAGACAGTCAAAACGATGATCAGTATTTACCCATGGGAGCGACGTGGGCTAATAGGGCCGAAACCAATATTATATTTGCAAGACATTCTTACTTTCCCGTTCACTTTAGAGCAATTGGAAGAAAGTCATGTATACCCAAATGACTTCAAGATACAGGATTCAGAGCGTTGTCACTGGCTCAAGTTCCAGGAAAATAGCGCAGCGGAATAGCTCGCTCTTTCCAAGTTATTTGACGTAGAAATTGTGTCAGTGACACGCTCCCGAAGGGCGAGTTGCCTTGGCTCACAGTCTTTGTTAACGATTTTTGATTTAGAACCACTAGATCTTCAAATCGTTGCCTCGTCTGTAAACCAAGTCATTCTCGCTGAACCTAGCATCTTGAGGTCAATTGGGTATAGAGGTAATGAAAAATGGAAAGATTGCTTAATAAAGTAACGGATGCAGACATAGACCCGTCCTCCGTAACCGGTGAAGACGCTATCAGGCTCTGGGAACATATCAGGCTTAACATTGCATCAAACCAGCGCGAAAAGGCACACTGCCTAATCATCAGTGCCGAATTTCGTCGTGAATTAAACCAGCTAAACGAAAGCATCTCTGAGTTAAGGCAAGCTCTGGATTCTCTTACTCTTCCTGATCATGTTGAAGACATTTTATTGGTTAAGTCGAGCTTATGCGACAGGTTGGTCGAAACCGGAGATTTTCAGTCAGCATTGGCTGAATATATCAAATCGACCAATATTGCAGTGGAGTACGGTTTTATCGATGAGTATGTTATCGCTGTCGTCGGCATGGGACACCTGTGCGATGCTTATGGCGATCATGAACGCGCATTACGCTACTACAAAAAAATTGAGTCAGTTGATCACTCTATCAGTAGCCGCGCGCTTCGCTTACGTTATAAACTGTATATGCTTGCATGCTTTATCAATCTCAAGCGAACCGCTGAAGCGACTAACCTACTAAATGAGTGTGAAGAGCTCAGTATCCTAGTTAGTGATAAAAACCTCGCAGGACAAATCCACCTTTACCGGGCAAAGCTCTATAAGTTGCAAAATGACGACTGGAAAGCGCTGCAGTCTCTTTCTAACGTTCAGTACACGACCGGAAGTTGCACAACGTTCTGGTTATCTACAATGGTCAAAATTGAAACCGCCTACTGCCTTAATAACACCGGCAATGTCCCCTTAGCCAACTTAGTACTGTCATCGGTAGAAAAACGTATTCAGCGTCACACGTCTTCGATTCTTGCCCGGCACTTTTACAATGCTAAGAGCAAAATTAGCGCATCCCAAGGGCAGTTTGAAGTAGCGCTAGACAGCGAAAAACGCGCGTTCAATATTGAATCTAACTTAATAAAAAATATACCTATCAGCGAGCTGGGTTCAGCTCAACTTCGCCGCCTGTCACGGTTTGAATTGCAGCTCAAACTGATCTTGTCCGAAATTGAAAACAAAGAGCTCAAAGAGAGATCGCAACAACACAAAAATACGGTCGCTCAACTGCAACAGGATGTGCTCACCGATCCGCTGACATTACTGAACAACCGCCGTTGGTTGGAAGTAAAACTTAAAGATCTGCTGCTCCACGATACGCCATTTACTCTGATGGTAATCGACATTGATCACTTCAAGTCTATTAATGACGAGCTGAGCCATTTGATCGGCGATAAAGCAATAAAGAGAGTGTCCAGACAATTAGCTAACTACTTTAAGTTTGAAGGAGCTTCGTGTGTTCGCTTCGGAGGCGAGGAGTTTCTCGTCATTCTGGAAAACTGCAATATAGAAGACGCAGAGCTTCACGCAGAAAACTACCGGAAGCGCATATACCAACATAACTGGAGCGAAATTCTCGGAGAGCGAGGGTTAACGGTATCCGTTGGTATCACCGCTCATCGTGAGGGTGAAAATACCCAGCGTACATTCTACCGGGCCGACAAAGCACTATATCGGGCCAAAGCTAATGGCCGAAACCAAATTTGTACCGAGCTGTAAACGTTTTACCAAAGCGTCTACAGCTGAGTCTCGCGCTACAGGAAGAACAAAGAAATACCTAGCAGAGCGGTTACCGTTCCTAAGATACTTTTTATTCCTATGCGATCTCCTTTAATTATGTAAATAATTAGGATAAACAGAGGGCTGGTCGCAATCAGTGTCTGAGCGATGGCTGGGTTTGCGTTCTTTAGCGCTACTTGCTGGAGCCATAGTGCGAGAAAAGTTCCGACAAAAATGGCAAGAAAAAGCCAACTCAGCGCTTTTGTTCCCATCCCGAACAGGTGCTGTTTAATACCAGCAAAAGGCGCTCTTTCAAAAAACTTGATCACAACACATACTGCAAGCACACCGATACTTAAACGGATAAACGCACCAAGTATCGGCGGCAAATCTCCCGCCACCAGCGCATAGTGAGAAATCACGACACCCGATGCTTGGCAAACACTCGCAAGCAGACCAAAAGCGATCCCGCTCCAGTTCGTTCTTTCTCCAGAGGAAGGTTGAAACACAACAAACGTTACAGCTGCAGTCGTGACCAACACCCCGAGCCAGCTTTGTAAAGTCAGTTCAGAACCCAAGAACATCAGAGCCAAAATACCAGACAGAGGTGGGGCAAGAGATTCTAGTAAAAGCGTTTTATTCGGACCAATACGTTTCAGCGAGGCAAAGTAGGCAGAGTCCCCTATTGCAATACCAATCACTCCGGAGATAGCCAGAACGACTAAATGCACAGGCTCAATATGGTTTGGTATCTGTTTAGAAGATAATGGCATGACGGCCAGCATCATAAATGACGCCACAACACCCTTAACAACATTCAGTTGAAGGGCCGAAAATCGATGACTGAACTGACTGTATATCCAGGTCGCTATAGCCCAAACAACGGCAGCGCTTATAGCTGCAATCTCACCTAAGTACTGCAATCTGTTTCCCTTTCTTCCAATAAAGGTCTATTAATTTATATATCCGGCGGCTTCAAGATACGGTTTGAATGTTCCAAATGCTTAAACCTAAACTTTCTAACCGCGTTACAACTATGGCTGGCCTAATTTTCCGGTTGTCGCCACGTCTTTATGGCCACCCTTTGCGCTGGAACAAAGTATCTTTAGGTTAACTGGGTACAAGGCCAAAAACACTTGATCCATTTATGTTTGTAACAAATACTTAAGCAACTAATTTACATGACTTTTTTCATATAGCAACAAGCACGGGTAAGTAAGATGTTTCTAGATTATTTTGCACTTGGGATACTCATTTTCGTTGCTTTGGTCATTTTCTACGGAATCATCGTTATTCACGATATTCCCTATGAAATTGCCAAAGAACGCGACCATCCTCACCAAGACGCGATTCATTACGCTGGTTGGGTAAGTTTGTTCACACTGCATGCCCTTTGGCCGTTCCTGTGGATTTGGGCAACATTGTGGCGCAAAGAGCGTGGTTGGGGCTTTAAACAACTAGAACAAGAAACACACGACATCCACCATCGTCTTGAAGAGCTTATAGACGAAGTGACCGAGCTAAAAAACGAAGTTTCGGTATTGAAGCAACAAACTCAGCAAAACCCAACCGCTGACGACCTAAGTAAAGAGGAAAAATAATGGATTTATTGCTGATCCTGACTTACACAGCCTTCTGTATAGCGGTTTTCAAAATTTTTAAAATTCCTTTGAACAAATGGTCTGTACCAACTGCTGTATTAGGTGGCGTTGTATTGATTGGCACACTAGTGCTGCTCATGAACTACAACCATCCCTTCACCCAAATTGGTAATCAAGTCTACCCGACAACGCCTATTGTATCAGGCGTTCGTGGACGTGTGATTGAAGTTCCGGTACAACCCAACCAGCCTTTAAAAACGGGTGATGTACTGTTTAAAATTGATCCAACGCCTTTTGAAGCAGAGGTGACTCGCCTAAAAGCAAAAGTCAAAGAAGCGAGCCAAGGCGCTCTGGGGCTGGAATCTGGCTTGCAAGAAGCGAAAGCGGGCGTGATCAAGGCGCAGGCTGAAAGAGATAAAGCACAACGGGAATTTGCGCGTTACCAAAGCGGATTCAATCGTGGCGCGTTCACTGAACAAGATCTCGATACCCGACGTCAGGCATACAAAGCGGCAGAAGCAACGCTTGAAGTTGCCTTACAACAACAAGAACAAGCCGAACTCGCGCTCGACTCGGAAGTCGGTGGTGAGAATACTCAGGTTGCACAACTACTTGCAGAATTACGTAAAGCTGAGTTCAACTTAGAGCAGACTGTAGTTCGTGCGCCGACTAATGGCTACGTAACTCAGCTAGCTTTACGCCCTGGTGTGATGGCTGTACCGTTACCACTAGCCCCAGCATTGACTTTTGTCCACACTGAAGACATGCAGTACTACACTGCAGCCTTCAGACAAAACTCTCTACAAAGACTTGAGCCTGGATTTGAAGCTGAGTTTCTGTTCCGAGCCATTCCCGGCAGAGTATTTAAAGGCGAAGTAGTTGAGGTTCTACCAGCCATTGGTGAAAGCCAATTCCAAGCACGCGGAACACTGTTAGGTACAGATGCACTTCGTACAAATGGACGTGTTTTCGTGAAACTCAAAATCACAGATGATCTGAGCGAATTCAATCTACCTATGGGTACAGCGGTCGAAGTCGCGGTCTATTCTGATAGCTTCCACCACGTTGCTATTATGCGTAAAGTACTGATCCGTATGACAAGCTGGCAAAACTACCTATATCTGGACCATTAATATGCTGACGAGTTAAACAGAAAAACGAAAAAGGAGCTGATTTCAGCTCCTTTATTATTTCCAGATCAGATATAAACTGACAGGCACTAACTCCATTTCAACACACGGGTTTCATTCCCTTCTTCTGGCTTAGCAGGAATGTTCAACGAGAACAGCAAGCTGACCGCCGCCATGCCTGCTCCAATGTAGAAAACGCTCGAAGGCGACACCAACCAAATCACACCGAATGTTACCGGAATGACAACTGCCGCAATATGATTGATAGTGAACGCCACACCTGCTGTCGAGGCCATATCCGCAGGATCAGCAATTTTCTGGAAGTACGTTTTAATCGCCAGCGCCAGAGCAAAGAACAGATGGTCAACAACATAAAGCGCAGCTGCCCATTCCGCGGTCTGTACTAACCCGTAACCAACAAACACAAAAATAAGGCCAACGTATTCGAACATCAGCGCCTTACGTTCCCCGACAACGCCAATAAAGCGACCAATGCGTTTAGCAAACAAGAAGTTAAACAGGTAGTTAATCAGAAACAATAAAGTTATATCTGCTGCCGAATAACCAAACTTCTCAACCATCAGGAACCCAGCAAAAACAGTAAAGATTTGACGGCGAGCGCCACTCATAAAGGTCAATGCGTAATACAACCAATAACGTTTACGCAGTACCAATTTCTTATTTTGCGGTACTGTGGATTTAAACTGAGGGAAAGCAAACGCCATAACAAGAATCAGCACAAAACCGATTCCTCCTGCAATTAGGTAAACAGTTTTGAAATCCAGTTTGAGTTGCTCCAGCATCAGCCACAAAGCACCATAAGTAATCAGCGAGGCGAGCGCACCAACCGAGATGAATTTACCCAGCATTTCGGGCGCTTCGTCCTTAGACAGCCACTGCAGAGAAAGGGACTGCTTCAGTGTTTCGAAATAGTGGAAACCGGTAGACATCAACAAGGTTGTAAAAAGTAAGCCATACAAAGTGGGAAAGTAACCTGTTAACGCGGTGCCTAGTGTCAGCATCGCAAGTGAAATCAGCATAAAGCGCTGTTCACGAACAAAGAGCAATACAAATACCGCAGTAAACGACAAGAATCCCGGCACTTCACGGACACTTTGTAGCAGGCCGATGTCTGAACCATCAAAACTGGCTTTTTCAATAACGAAGTTGTTTAGTAATGCCATCCAGGTAGAAAAAGCGATAGGCACGATGATAGAAACGAGTAAAAGAAAATTTTGCGGCGTTCTCCAGCCTTGAGATGAGATGTTCATGATGCATCCTTGAGATATGAAGGAATCATCATAGCGCCAATTGTAACAAATTCACAATATCAATATCGCGCAAGGTTTAGCGCGTCTGAAAAGCAAAAATACTCTTCAAACGCAACTAGCCATTAGAGGGAAAATTAAAAGCCTTATTCGATATTTTTAACTGTGAGGCGGTTTTTAAACTCAAAAACCTGTTCCGGACACACATCCAGACAACGGCCGCAACTGATGCAGTTTTTATCCATCACTCGGCGGTCACCCTCTTTCAACGGCTGCCTCAGTACCTCTGGCTCAGGACAGACATAAAAACAGTCCATACACTTAGTGCAGCTTTCACGACGAATCGCTGTTACCCGAATTAGGCTCTGTTTTCCAATGACACCGTAAGTGGCCCCTAAGGGACACAAGTGACCACACCAGCCATGCTCAACCAGTAAAAGATCCAGGACAAAGACAAGTACGATAAGTATCCACCCTGCGCCCATGCCAAACACGAGCCCGCGATGTAACGCAGCTACCGGATCTATCCATGTCCATAGAATCGTGCCAGATACGGCACTACCTAGCATTAGAACCGGTATTAACCAGTAGCGAATAGACGGAGACCAACGATAACTTGCCTTAATATTCAGTTTTCTGCGCAGCCACGCTGCGAAGTCCGTAACCACATTCAAAGGACACACCCACGCGCAAAAAGCGCGCGGTGCTAAAACCGCATAAAACACAACAACAATCGTGACCCCGAGCAAAACATTAAACTCTGGAATGTGTCCGGTAGCCAAAGCCTGCAGTACGATAAGCGGGTCACTCATCGGGACAGTATCCAGCAGCATACTAGAGGAAAGATTACCGCTAAAAACGCCGATTGTTGGCCCAACCATGAACAAACCAATAATGGTTAGCTGACACAGTCTGCGTAAAATAAGAAATCGGTGTGCCCGCCACCAGCCAAGCTTATCAATCGCCTCTTTTCCGGCATCTTGTGCTAAATTTTTAGCCATCATCTGCCTCCTTTAAGAGACTCTAGTGCACCAGATGGTACTGAGTTCTCTCCCGGAAGCACATTCTCTAAAGGCTTATCTATCTCTTGCCAGCCGAAATTGTAATGGCTGCCAACCTTGCCTTTTGCCAGGTCTGTCGGCACGATTTTTATCGCAGATACATCCAGTACACATGCCTGTTCACACTTGCCACAACCTGTACAAATATCTGTATTAACCGTTGGGATCAGCTTAGCGTGGTAACCCGTACGGTCATTGTGAATTTTCTCTAACGTAATCGCTTCATCGATGAGAGGACAAACTCGATAACAAACATCACAGCGCAGACCTTGCCAGTTGAGACAGGTTTCATGGTCGATAAGAACTGCTGTACCCATCCTTGCATCATCGATATTGGTTAGCTCTGGATCAAGCGCACCACTCGGACACGCAACTACACAAGGAATATCATCACACATTTCGCAAGGGATATCGCGGGCATTGAAATACGGTGAGCCGGTAGCGACCGGCGATAATAAAGTAGCCAGTTTTAACGTATCGTAAGGACACGCTTGTACACACAACCCACAACGAACACAGGCAGATTCAAAATCACCTTCTGGGAGCGCACCTGGCGGTCGAATTGGGACGCCTTTGGTTTCTCGAGCCTGGCTTTGTAAGGACTGTAGCCCTAATACACAGGCAGCAGCACCAACACCCATGGCAGTTCGAGCAGTATCACGCAAAAATCGACGACGACTTTGGGATATTTTTGACGTGGAGGATTTCATCACTTTTCCTCAAAAAAGCTCCTTAATTAAGTTAAGCATAAATAGCCCGAAACGTTCATCTTCCCCATACCTCATAAGAGGTAACTCAATCCTCTATTGATTCAAATCAACTGTACGTGACCACTCACTTCACACTTTGAAGCCTTGTCTAAAATGGCTAAGAGAGAATTCGCCACAAATACCTGAATAACAAACAACAGCCAGTATAAAAATTCAACATAACAGCAATCAGTTCGACAATTTCAGCTATAAACCTCTAATAAAACTTAAAATCAAGACTGCGTAACCAACTAATTTAAAAGGCCTTAATGATGAATGCTTTTAAAAATCCTATTCAAGCTCAAATTTAGTGGTTAGATTAACGTTAATCACATAAAAAAAGCCACAGGAGAGAAGCATGGAAATAATCGTACGTCCAACCACGGTTGAAGACGCAGCCGCGCTGGTTGAAATCTATTCACAGCCCAAAGCACAGCGTGAAACCCTGCAACTCCCTAACCCCTCTGTCGCTATGTGGGTGAACAAGCTATCGAACTTGCCAGTTGGTATGTATAGTTATGTTGCTGAGGTAGATGGCAAAGTAGTTGGAAATATTGGTTTTCAGCACTCTCAGAGACCAAGAACCTCACATACCGGTTCATTTGGTCTCGGGGTTCACGATAGTTTTCACGGAATTGGCGTCGGCAGTAAACTGATAGAGACTGTAATCGAGTTAGCAGACAACTGGCTGAATGTACGACGAATTCAAATAGAGGTGAACACCGACAACGAAGCCGCCATCGGACTATACAAAAAGCACGGCTTTGAAGTAGAAGGTGAAGCGGTAGATGGCTCCTTCCGTAATGGAGAGTTCATCAATACCTATTACATGGCCCGCATAAGACCTAATAAAAACTAAAGTCCAGCCTCCAAACCGGAGGCTTTATTCTTTCAACTTCTTTAAACTTCCTTTTAGCGATGCAATAGCTCTTGCCGTTAGCGCTTCTGTGTATGGATTAATTTTCCAATGCCCCGGGCTCCAGCCTTTCACAAAACGCTGAAAATCAGCCCACGCGACTGCAAATAAAGGATGCCACTCTCGCTCAACATCTTCAGGATCAATATGTGGTTGGTAGATTTGCAGCGCTCGCGATAACTCTGCGAAATAGGTATCGAGTACCCAGCTTTCCATTTCTGAGTAGGCCTTTGGCTCGACGGCACTACTCATAAAAAGTGCTACGTCCTTCATGGCACAGCCATGGCCAACATACTGAAAATCCACCGCAGCAACCGATGATTCAGCTTGGTCGAAACAGAAGTTCGCCAGTTTGGCGTCTCCATGGACGATGGTTTGGTATTTTGCGTGAGTCAACTTGCGATCAATCAAGGTCGCGACCTGTTTTAATTCGCTGTCCTCTAACGCTTTCAGTTCATCGGGACGCGTCGCCAAATGCCAATAAGTGCCGCTTTTCCAAAGCTGCGAACTTTGAACGCCAATGTAACGGGCATGGAAATGTGCTAACCAGGAGAGGCAAGCCCGCAGATGAATTGGAGATGCCTTAGTGATCAGTTTGGGAAACCCCGCTTGCGCAAGATCTTCCATCACTATCAGCCATTCGTTGTCAGTTTGAAAGCATTTCAAGCCTTGCGGAAATCGGCAGTGCTCATCCGGTATGTGGCTGAATTTATCGTACCAACTCACTTCAACCTGATAGGAATGTAGCTTACGCTGGTGTGAAAGATCCGTGTTCCAGCCGCGTGGATGTTCTGATGGTTTGGGAAGGGTCACATGTTTCACGATGACTGAGCGTTCGGGAAACACAAGCCGAACCAGTTCACCATAGCCTCCCCACAGAGATTGAATCACTTCAGCAGTGACAAGATTGCCGAGATTCAGATCATTACCAATGTTTTGGTATAAAGAATTAATAATTCACCCCTCCTATGCCAAAAGGTGTGCCCACTGCTTATTTTTATCAATGTAGTACGCCACATAAGGACAAACAGGTACCACTTTATAGCCAAGTGATTCAATTTCAGGCAACACCGCTTCCATCATCAATTTTCCGCAGCCTTTGCCTCTAAGTTCTGCAGGAACCACCGTTGACGTTATGTGCATCACACCATCTTGAATTTGATAAACCACTCTTGCGTTAAATCCTTGCTCAAGATCCACTAAAAAAACGCCACTTTCGACATCGTGTATCACCTTTTTCACAATTTCCTCACTTTTTTTGATGCTAATTTATTGAATTGAACTATGTGACTGAATAAAATCATAACCTCGCTAGGAAGCAAAGTTATATCAGTCATCGTTCAGGTACGACAATAATAATGAAAAATACTCTAACCAGTGCCAGAGAGAGCACGTCACCTTCAAAAACCAAGAAAGAACCAGAACGCCAGTCCAGTATATTAAACAGTACCGATGCGATGGCCATGGTAGAACATGGCAGTGAAGTTACCCTAAGTGTAACAACACCAGTAGGCACCAAATTTATGACAACCAGCACTTTTATTGGTTGTCATTCGAACCATACCGCACTTATTGAAGTACCACATATTTCAGATGAAGATCTAAAGTACTACTTTCAAGAGGGGTTCTGGCTAAACGTAAAAGCCTATTCGCAGCGAGGCGAAGGAGCAATAATTCCTTTTCGGGCACAGTTGATCCATCGCTTAGATGAGCCCTACCCGTTATTGGTGCTCGATTTGCCAAGGACAATGCAGGTATTCCAGCTCAGAAAGGAAGTACGCTACGAGGTAAATTTAAAAGCTTACGTACACCTTAGCGGGTATCGTAATGAATGTGAGATCCGTGATTTATCACGTAGTGGTTGTCGCTTTGTCACATCGCCAATGAGCAGACCGCTCCATGTTGGTGATGAAATATCACTCGATCTTGCGATGCCCGGAGGCAACCGCTTACTCGCTCCGCTTAAAGGCCGGGTCTGCAACCTTCAAAAATCGACGCACTACTCCCGTTACGGCATGGAGTTCGACGATATAGGGAAAGAAAACGCCAAGAGTTTACTCAGCCACCTTAAGTTCGATGGTACTAAACTGAAGTTGAAGTAATCGCTTAGATAGTATTCTTGCAGAGCAGAATGCAAAAAAGAAAAAGGCACTCTAAAGTGCCTTTTCTCGTTTTACGCAATGATAAGCTCAGCTCTTATGGTGATGATTATTTTCTAAGAGCATTAAGCTTAGCCTGAGCAATACCAAAGATGGTATCTATCGGGTAAGAGCCTTCTTCAGTTGGCTCGCCGGCTACTTTTCCGGTAAACAGTTCGATCGCTTCGGTAACATGATCGATAGCCCATATGTTGAACTCTCCTTTTTCTACCGCCTTGACGATATCAGCACGCAGCATCAAATTGTGAACGTTAGAAGCCGGAATAATAACGCCTTGTCCGTCATGACGACCTTTAATCTCACACACGTCGTAAAAGCCTTCAATCTTTTCATTAACGCCACCAATTGGCTGCGCTTCGCCAAACTGATTCATCGAACCTGTAATGGCAATATCCTGACGGTTCGGCTGCTTGGAGAACGCAGACGCAACCGCACAAAGCTCTGCCATACTGGCACTGTCCCCATCTACGCCGCCGTAAGACTGCTCAAAGGTGATGGTGGTTGTAAGAGGTACTCTCGCCGTTTTACCAAACACCGACGACAAATACGCAGATAAGATCATTACCCCTTTGGAGTGGAGGCTGCCACCTAGATCAACGCTGCGCTCGATATCAATCACATCGCCGTCACCGTAGCAGGTAGTCGCTGTAATGCGGTTTGGTGCACCAAACATATAGTCGCTGGTACTTAATACGGAGAGCGCATTGACCTGACCCACTGCCGAACCTTCTGTTCGTATCAAGGTCGTCCCGTTTACATAGGTTTCCATTACACTGTCACGTAATCGACTAACACGCATTTCCTGATTCTTCATCGCTTCCTGAACGTGACCGGTCCGGATCATATTCGAGTTAGCCTGGCGGGCAACGTAATTGGACTCGCGAAGTAGGTTGGCAATATTCGCAGAATGAAGTGACAACTTGGTTTGGTCGCCAGACAAGCGTGAACTGTACTCAATAATGCGCGCAATGGCTTTTCGGTCGCAATGCAGCATGTTGTTATCATTGACGACACTGGAGATAAAGCGTGCGTAATGCAGTTCAGACTCCGGCGTGCGCGGCATTTCATCTTCAAAGTCGGCCGTTACGCGGAACAGTTCACTAAACTCCGGATCATAATGTTGTAACAGCTGATAAGTTCGGTAGTCACCAAACAGAATGATCTTTATATCTAAAGGAATAGGTTCCGGATCGAGTGATACCGCGCCAGTCAACGTCACTTCTTTCTCTAGCGAGGTGAAACTAAGCTGACGCGAACGAATCGCGCGCTTCAAACCATCCCATACATAGGGTTGTTCCAGAACTTTCTGCGCATCCATCAGGAGCACACCACCATTGGCTTTATGCAGACTGCCCGCACGGATAAGTGAAAAGTCAGTAAATACGGTGCCTTTAAACGTCGCCGTTTCAATAGAACCAAACAGAGAGTGATAATTCGGATTCTCTTCGACCACAATCGGGAAGTCACTGTTACAGCGACTAACCAGCACATTGACTTTGTAACGACGTGGTAATTTCTTATCAAGTGAAGCCGTAGCAATTTCGCCTTGTTCACCAGTTTGATCCAGAAAAATATCAGCATTCTCGACGATGTCTTTCTGCAGATCAGTCAAGTAGGTTTTAATTTCTGAGTATTGTGAGTAGTCAAGCTTAAGCGTTTTGATGAAATGAGTGATCACATCCAGAGTCACTTCATCATTGAGCTTCTGAATTTTGTCACTGTAGGTTTCTTCCCATTCAGTCAGCTCGCGCACCATAGAACGCAATGCTACTTCGAGTTCATCAATTGCATCACTGAACTGTTCCTGCTCTTTTTTACTCAAAGCATCAAAAGACTCTTCAGTATGCAACTCCTCTTCACCATTCATTGCTACAAACTGGTAATCACCTTGAGTCGTAATTGTCAGGCTAATGCCTTTGTCTTTCGCTTCCTTACTGATGCGATCCAACTCATTTTGCTGCTTGTTAGCAAGTTGGTTTTTTAAACGATCCGCCCGGCTAAAGTACATTTCATTATCAAAAGCCAGTGGTAAGGCATTAAGCAATTTGCCCATTAAAGCTTCGATATCTAGACGTAGTTTATTACCGATGCCACAAGGTAGTTTTAATACCTTTGGCGTACGGGTGTCTTCAAAGTTCGCGACATAACACCAGTCAAACAAAGCTTCCACATCGTGTTGATGACGGTTCAGATAACGCAGAATCATGGTACGTTTACCTAGCCCGTTCTGACCAATCGCGTAAATATTGTACCCTTTCTCCTTGATGGACATGGCAAACTCAACCGCCTTCTGAGCGCGCTCTTGTCCCACGATTTCATCAATCGGAGGAAGTTCCTTGGTAGACTTACATGGCATATTCTCTAGATCAGCTACAGAATACAGTTCCTTGGATTCCAATCTCAGTATTGCCATATCCACTTCCTTTTCTTATTGTCGTCACTTGAGTGTAGAGATTATTTGTTTAATTTTAAGTGATTTACGTTCCATCGCGATTCAGTTGAACACTTTATAAACAGCAACACAATACAAAATTCAAAACAACACCCTTGCAATTGATAATTATTTTCATTTAATATTTCGGTAAATCAAATTTTGCAGAGATGGATATGGATATTGAGCAATGTTGGATGCGCTACATAAAAGCAGGGCAATTAATGCAACAAGGTCACTGGCCTGAAGCTCATCGTTTATACGAGGAGGTACTCAATCATTTGCCTTGTCATATCCAGAAGGCGTTAGAAAACAACCAAACAAAGCCTTGCCAGTTTGTATGCTTGATCAGTGGCTTACGTGATGCCAGCATCGCACAATCTGAGATTCTTAACAGACTGGGACAACATCGGGACGCGTTTTCCGTGCTGAATCAAGCCTATGCGCTGTTCCAGTTCTTACAGCTAGAAAGGCACGACCTCATAGTAAGGTTGAAGGATTTACTCGCCCAACAAAGTGAAGACTTACTTGCGAAAATAGCAGCGTTTTGTTCCGCGCAACGTAATGCAGAATGGATGCTTGAGTTGGATCGTGTCTCGCACGCCCACGAGCAGTTTCTACAGTTACAGGCGATGGCATCCGGAGAGACCGCGACTGCACGCCTTTATAACTAATCCGTATGTACTAGTAGATTGACGCCACATTTAGAAATGAAAACCATGAAAATCAATATGAAGCTGCCTAAGTTCATCGCAGTGTCATTGTTTTGAACTAGGCTTAAATAACCTCAGCTCGAGATAAACAAAACTTCGTATCTCTTCGAAAATAGGCGTAGCTGCCTTTCGGTTTGGCCGCCGACACTGGCTGGGTTCAAATAGTCAGGCTTAGTCAACCTGATTAGGGTCTGTTGACCTAGCTATATCACCCTAAACTTGATGTAGTTTGATTTGCTCCCAACCATGAAAAATGCCGCGATTCATTCGCGGCATTTTTTATACACTATACGTTTTGAATCCCCATATTGTAGAGCGTAAACGCATATACATCGGTGGTGAGATCAATTTGCTTACTTAGCGGCATACCTGCTCCATGACCGGCATTTACATCAATACGGATTAGTACCGGATTCTCACCCTGATGTTTCTCTTGCAGCTCTGCAATAAACTTATAGGAGTGAGCCGGTACAACGCGATCATCATGATCAGCTGTTGTTACGAGCGTTGCTGGGTATTGCACGCCCTGTTTGACATTGTGCACTGGTGAATAACCAAGCAGATACTTGAACATCTCCTCATTTTGCTCGGAAGTGCCATAGTCATATTTCCAGCCTTCACCAGAAGTGAATGTGTGATAACGCAGCATATCAAGTACACCAACCGCAGGCAGTGCCACTTGGAATAACTCAGGTCGCTGAGTCATGCATGCACCCACCAGCAACCCACCATTCGAGCCACCACGAATAGCCAGACGCTCAGAGCTGGTGTAGTTGTTCTCAATCAGGTATTCCGCCGCTGCAATAAAATCATCAAACACGTTCTGCTTTTGTTGCTGAGTACCAGCGTTATGCCAAGCTTTTCCGTACTCGCCGCCTCCTCGCATATTTGCGACGACATAGATACCACCCAGTTCCAGCCAATTGGCTACATTACCTGAGAACATCGGTGTCAGGCTGATATTAAAACCACCATAACCGTACAGTATGGTTGGCGCACTGCCATCAAACTTAATACCCTTTTTGTATGAGACGATCATCGGTACTTTGGTACCGTCTTTTGATGTGTAGAAAACCTGTTTTGACTCATACTCACTGCGATCAAAAGGTGCTTTGGATTCTTGATAAAGTTTCGACTCACCCGTTTCGACATCAAAAGAAAAAATTGTCGGAGGGGTTACGTAATTCGTGAATGTGTAATAAAGCGTCGATTCTTCTTTCTTACCCGCTAAGCCATAGGCCGTACCTTCACCGGGCAACTTAACATCACGAATCCACTCCCCCTGATAGTTGAACTGTTGCACTCTCGATAAAACATCAACCATGTAAGTCGCGAACAAGTAACCACCGCCTTTGCCGACTTCTAACGGCTGCTCTTGCTCAGTGATAACATCTGCCCATTGTGACGTCCGAGTGTTATAGCTCACTACTTTGCCGTTTGGCGCTTCGAGGTTGGTGTAAAACAGCAGCGTATCATCCTGGTTATCAACTAGGTAAGTGTCACCGTCGGTTGTATCACGCAACATTACTACCTCTTGGGCTTCAGAGCTCAAGTCGATATAGAACAGACGGTTACCAGAGGTAGACTCGGCACCGGAAATAATCAGGTAACGGTCATCCGTCGTTGTCGTACCAGAAACATAGCGATGCTTTTGGTCATCTGACGCACCAAAAATGACTGTGTCTTGCGACTGTGCTGTACCCAGCTGATGATAATAAAGTTTGTGCTGCTCAGTACGAGCAGACAACTCACTCCCCTTCGGCTTATCGTAACTTGAGTAGTAGAAGCCTTTACTGCCCAGCCACGAAATCGAGGTAAATTTTGCGTCGATGATTTCAGGCTCTAACTGTTGTTTGGTTTCTGCGTCAATCACAAAAATCTTACGCCAGTCACTGCCGCCTTCAGAGATGGAGTACGCGACTAAATGGTTATCTTTTGAAAAACTCACCTCTCCGAGCGATGTCGTACCGTCTTCAGAGAAAGTATTTGGATCCAGGAATACTTCTGCCTCACCTTCTCCTTTATGTCGGTAAAGGACGCTTTGATTCTGCAAGCCATCATTTTTATAGAAATAGGTGTAATCGCCGCGAACAAATGGCTGTGAATATTTTTCGTAGTTCTGACTGTTTGCCACCAAGTCACGGATTTTCTGGCGGTAAGGAACTTGTCCAAGGAAGTCAAAAGTTACTGAGTTCTGGGTAGAAACCCAGTTGGCTGTTTCTTCACTGCGGTCATCTTCTAACCAACGATAAGTATCGACGATATCATGGCCAAAATAGCTGTCCACGACAGAATCTTTACGAGTTTTTGGGTAATGCATAACGTCCGTGTTGCTCCGTTTATCTATTATCTTGATTGTAATTGAGAGTAATTCTCAACACATACCTTAGGGCAGCGAGACCTGATTTCAACCAGCAGAATGAAACATTTATAAAATCCATGAGGCACCTAGAAGTAATGAGAAATGGTCAGGTAGCGATCTCGGATGTGCTCGATCAACAGCTTCACTTTGTTTGGGGGCTGCCGGGTAAACGGATATACCGCGTAGATGCCCAGCTTTTTGCCAACTAACTCAGGGAGAATATCAACCAGCTGACCATTGCGAATATCATGATAGACCAGGCAGCGAGGCACATAGGCGATACCGTGCCCGCCTAATGCGGCTTTACGAAGCGCGGTGGCGTTATCGGTTGAAAAACTACCTGATACTCTGACTATATAGTTGCCTTCATCACTCTTGAACTCCCAGTCCGAAGCGCCTGTGGTTTGGTAGGCATATTGGAAGCAGTTGTGACGCGTTAAATCTATCGGTTCGATTGGCTTACCATTTTTTGCTATATACGAAGGCGAGGCACATACGACCCATTGAGAATCAAGAATGTGTCGCGCAATTAAACTAGAGTCTTCCAGGTAACCAGTGCGAATGACAAGATCATAGCCGTCAGCCACGAGATCAACAAAGCGATTATCCAGTGACATGTCGACAGTTAACCCCGGATGAAGGTTACAAAACTCCGCGACTGCATCAGCTAGAATCAAGTCTCCAGATATGGATGGCACAGACATTTTGATATGGCCGGTGATGTTCTCTCCAAAGCCTGCAACCGCATCCATAGCTTCCTGAGTGGCTTGCTTCACATTTTTAGCACTGTTCAGTAACACCTTTCCTGCTTCTGTCAGGGTCAATTTACGCGTTGTTCGATATAATAGCTGAGCGCCGATTTCTTCTTCCAATCTCGCCATTCTTTTACTAACTACCGAATTTGTAAGGTTATTTGCCTCTGCAACCTTGCTAAAACTACCCAGTTCGATTACTTGAGAAAATAGGATTAAATCGTCTGCTCGCATCTCATTATGTCATTTTTGGAATTAATTATTTTCATTATTTCCCTATATCAAGAAAAAATAAAGGAGTAAATTCACGCCCAGTTAACAAAACGATCACAACAAAAACATTACAACAAAAGTCGCCTCTACAACGGAATACCCCGTTCGAGAAGTTAGCGAACGAAGGATGTACAAATGAGTGAAACCCTACTTGCCCTTGTGGCATTTTCGCCAATCGTTATGGCCGCCATTTTACTGGTTGGTCTCAACTGGCCCGCAAAAAAAGCCATGCCTGTCGCGTTCGGTATGACCGTCGCTATTGCCCTTTTCTTTTGGGATATGTCAGCTACTCGTGTGCTGGCGTCAGTATTCCAAGGTCTAGGAATTACTGTATCTGTTCTCTGGATCGTGTTTGGCGCTATCTTCTTGCTCAACACTTTAAAACACACCGGAGCGATCACCACTATCCGTAACGGATTTACGGATATATCTGCTGACCGCCGTATTCAAACGATCATCATCGCATGGTGTTTTGGTTCGTTCATCGAAGGTGCATCTGGCTTCGGTACACCAGCAGCAATTGCAGCACCATTATTAGTCGCTATTGGCTTCCCGGCGATGGCAGCTGTACTAATGGGCATGATGATTCAGTCTACTCCCGTATCATTCGGTGCTGTAGGTACACCAATCATTGTTGGTGTAAATAAAGGTCTGGATTCACACAACATTACGGAGACACTGGTAGCTGGTGGATCGACATGGGAAGCATACCTGCAAGATATCACTTCACACGTCGCGGTAATTCACGCAGTAGTAGGTACCTTGATTCCTGTATTGATGGCAGTGATGCTAACCCGATTCTTCGGTAAGAAACGAAGCTGGACTGAAGGCCTGGATATTCTGCCATTCGCATTGTTTGCGGGTATATCATTCACGATTCCTTACGCGTTAACAGGTATTTTCCTGGGCGCTGAGTTCCCGTCTCTGATTGGTGGTCTGGTTGGTCTTGCAATTGTCGTAACTGCCGCTAAGAAAGGCTTCCTGGTACCAAAAACAACATGGGATTTTGAAAGCGAGGACAAATGGCCAGCAGAGTGGTTAGGCTCTCTTAAAATGAACATGCAAGAGAACTACGGTAAGCCAATGAGCCTTGTGAAAGCCTGGGTACCATACGTAATGCTGGCCGTGATTCTAGTCGCTAGCCGTGTTAGCACAGAGTTTAAGGGCTTCCTGCAAAGCATCAGCGTTTCATTCAGCAACATTCTGGGTGAAGCAGGTGTCAGCGCGGCTATTCAACCGCTATACCTGCCTGGTGGCATCCTGGTATTTGTCGCTCTGCTTGCAGCCGTGCTACAAAGCGGCAGCGCTAAACCACTCCGTGAAGCATTTGGTGAGTCAAGCAAAACACTGATTGGTGCAGGCTTCGTACTGGTATTCACAATTCCAATGGTACGTATCTTCATCAACTCTGGTGTGAACGCTGCTGACCTTGCAAGTATGCCCGTTACAACCGCGAACTTTGCCTCTGACCTTGTTGGCTCTGCGTTCCCGGCACTGAGTGCAACTATTGGTGCGCTGGGCGCATTTATCGCCGGTTCGAACACGGTATCGAACATGATGTTCAGCCAGTTCCAGTTTGAGGTGGCCCAGACGCTGTCTATATCTAGTGTGGTGGTTGTATCCCTGCAAGCTGTTGGTGCCGCAGCAGGTAATATGATAGCGATCCATAACGTTGTTGCTGCTTCAGCAACGGTCGGTTTGTTAGGGCGCGAGGGTGCAACTCTACGTAAAACCGTTATCCCGACATTCTACTACCTTGTTATGACAGGCATTATTGGTCTCGCTCTGATTTACGGACTCCAGACTACAGATGTACTAATGAAATAAATGAAGACGCAGGGCCTCACCGCCCTGCACTGTTTTGGCACAGTTATCAACAGAACCACCCCGAAAGTTAGTTTAGCTTTCAAAGCCCCCTGTAACTGTGTCGCTTTCAATCATTTTGCCTAACTGATTGAATAATTGCGCCACGATTGTTCAATCAGTTATGTAAATAGATTACTTGAATGACGTTATCTGGTCGTCGTAATTCACTGGTAACTCTCAATATTCTGATGTCGTCAGCGACGCCGTCGCGATGAGAAAAACGCTCCACAACTTTGCTTAGAATAAACGCTAGGACACAATTATGATTATATCTGCTTCAACCGATTACCGCGCAGCCGCTAAAGCTAAGCTACCTCCATTTTTGTTCCACTATATTGATGGCGGCTCTTACGATGAACGTACCCTGAAGCGCAACACTGACGATTTAGGCGATGTAGCACTGCGTCAACGCGTCCTGCGTGACATGGCTGATTTGAGCCTTGAAACAGAGATCTTTGGTGAGAAACTGGCAATGCCTATTGCACTTGCTCCTGTTGGCTTAACAGGCATGTATGCGCGCCGCGGCGAAGTTCAGGCGGCAAAGGCAGCAGAGAAGAAAGGTATTCCATTCACCATGTCTACCGTTTCAGTTTGTCCAATTGAAGAAGTAGCTCCTGCTATTGACCGTCCAATGTGGTTCCAGCTATACGTACTGAAAGATCGTGGCTTTATGAAAAACGTTCTGGAGCGCGCAAAAGCAGCGGGTGTGACAACACTGGTGTTTACCGTTGACATGCCGGTTCCGGGCGCACGTTACCGTGACATGCACTCAGGTATGAGTGGCCCGAACGCAGCGATGCGCCGTGTATTCCAGTCTATGCGTCACCCTAGCTGGGCGCTGGACGTGGGCATGCTTGGTAAGCCACACGATTTGGGTAATATCTCTACTTACCGTGGTGAACCGACTAAGCTGGAAGATTACATCGGCTGGCTAGGTGCAAACTTTGACCCTTCAATCTCATGGAAAGATCTGGAATGGATTCGCGACTTCTGGGATGGCCCGATGGTGATCAAAGGTATTCTGGATGAAGAAGATGCAAAAGATGCGGTACGTTTCGGTGCCGATGGCATCGTGGTATCTAACCACGGTGGTCGCCAGTTAGACGGTGTTCTTTCTACCGCTAAAGCACTGCCAAGCATCGCAGACGCAGTAAAAGGCGATCTGAAGATCTTCGCTGACTCAGGGATCCGTACAGGCTTAGATGTGGTTCGTATGCTGGCACTTGGTGCTGACTGTACGCTTCTGGGGCGTTCATTCGTCTATGCTTTGGCGGCACAAGGTGGCGCTGGAGTTGAGAACTTGCTTGATCTATACGACAAAGAAATGCGCGTTGCCATGACATTGACTGGGGCAAAAACTATTGCAGATCTTTCACAAGACTCTCTAGTGAAAATGCCATAGACACCCCGCAGCAATGCAGAAAAGCAAAAACGAGCTCCAGGGCTCGTTTTTTATTGCTCTTCATACCACGCGAATTAGCAACCACTCGGGTCGGGCACTATTTGCGCCATACAGCCTGTATGCGATTAGCTAACTTGGTGAACGTATTCGATCACAACCTGATTACCGTCGATAAACACATTGCTGATATCGCCATCCACCGTTACCCTATTTTGCAATAGCACCGATCCGATAGCAGCCATATCTCGCTCCATTAAAGACGGAATCACTTGATTTGGACGCACATGCAGTTGTTCGCACAGCTGTTGAACAAAACCTAATGTCAGGTGCGAATTCCCGCGTAATAATCCTGAAAACTCATGTAGGTTCAAACCGAGACGTTTTGCCATGTCCATTTGAGTAATGTGCATTTTGGCTTTCTGTGACATCCAAGTGTCGTAGAGCGCGTTTCGATCCTGCTCTGTAAATTCCATATCTGGCTCCGCTAATTTAAGTGGCCATACCCTCTCATAATTGCTTGCACTTAGTGTTAGCAATAAGTCAAAGAGTTTATAATTAACGGTTCCACGTACGCAAGGTAATGTTATCCAAATCTAATCTCTAACTCACAAGTTAAATAAGGTTTAACTGGGGTACAGGTTTAATTTCTGCTACCTTTCCCCTCACAGTTTATAAAAAACAAAGTTACTTATGACACAATGGTTTATCAGTTTACAAAGCTACATTCTCGCCCATAGTGAGGAGTGGAGCAGCAGTGTTCTTTTCATCACACTTGCGAGCTTAATCGCTTGGATCGCTTGGCGAATCATCCATTCCCGTCTCGCTATTCTTGTCGAAAAAACACAATTTCATTGGGATGATATGTTACTCGAAGCGTTAAAAGCGCCAGTGAGTACATTGATCTGGTGTTGGCCCGCGACAGTCTCTCTCGGCATCATCCTTGAGAGCGAACTGAACGATAAAATAGACTGGCTGAGCACACTAAAGCTTATTTTGATCATCAGCGTTCTCATCTGGACCTTGATGAGACTCATCAGCAATGTCGAGGATTACGTTCTTAAGAAGAACAATCGTGACGAAACCACTGTACAGGCCATCGCAAAAGTCGCACGTTTGTTCTTTATCACGTTAGGTATCCTTACCATCATGCAGGCCTTTGGCTTGTCTCTGTCAGGTCTGCTGACATTCGGTGGTGTCGGCGGTTTGATCGTAGGTTTAGCCGCTAAGGATTTATTGTCTAACTTTTTTGGTGGTTTGATGATTTACTTCGACCGCCCGTTTAAAGTCGGTGACTGGATTCGCTCGCCTGACCGCGAGATAGAAGGTACGGTTGAACGTATCGGCTGGCGCATGACCATTATCCGTACCTTTGACAAGCGCCCACTATACGTACCTAACTCGGTATTCAGTAACATCGTTGTGGAAAATCCATCAAGAATGCTGAACCGACGAATCTATGAAAAAATCGGTCTTCGTTATGACGATGCAGAAAAAATACCGGAAGTTATTCATGCAATCAAAGAGATGCTGAAGAATCATAAAGATATCGATGCGCGCCAAACCCTAATTGTAAACTTCGATTCCTTCGGGGATTCCTCGCTAAACTTCTTTATCTACACCTTCACTAAAACAGTGAACTGGGTACGTTACCACGAAGTAAAACAAGATGTATTACTGCAGGTCGTGAATATCATTAAAGAGCACGATGCAGACATCGCCTTCCCGACTCAGACCCTTAAGTTGGACCCAATTCAAATGGCCAACTCTGTAGATCAAAACGACGACAATTATTAAACGCTACATAAAAAATAGCCCACTATCAGTGGGCTATTTCACTTAAACTCTGGTTAGTGACATTGTTATTTAAAAAATTTCACTACTTAGACAAAATCATACGTGCATTCAATGGCTGAACCGGACGGTTGTTCTCGCCCATTGCTTTTTCAAACTTTTCAATCTGAGTCGCAGAGATAGTTTGCGGCTCTTGGATCACTAACCAACGAACACCTTCAGAACAAGGCGGTGTGGTTAATGAACCATTGAAACGGTAGTAATCTTTGTCGGCAGGTATTAGTGCACTCGCATCAAATGGCGCGCGGATAGTCACGTTATTGTCTTTCTCTGGGACATTCTCCAGCAAGCTAGCAAGTGCAGGGTTTGCGTCACCTTGTTCGAAGAATACCGCAACAACCGCTAGGTTCCCTTGTTTGTCTGCATGAACGTAATGCGCCTCTAGAGGATAGGACCTACCATCTACATGGTTTTCTGACGGCGTGTGGAAATGAAATTGCTTAAGAGTGAATTGCTTGCCATCGACCAACAGACTATTTTCACCCTCTAAACTGGTTTGCAGTGTATGACCATTGTTCGTCAGTGCAACCACTTTGCCTTTATAGTCCAATTGCAGTTTAGCTAACTCTGCTTGCGTTGCTGACTGGATATTAATCGGGCTTTGGTTTTTACCTAGCGCACATTCAGATGCAAACTCGCCCCAATGCTCAGGACCATGATTACCTTCATATCCCCAGTTTGCTGCATGCGCGGAACCAAACATTGCCAGTGATAACCCAATAGCTGCGAGAGACTTATTCATAGTTTTACCTTATTCCATCAAGTTAAGTATTAAGCCTCGCTATACTAATCCCTGCGGATCGGGTAGGAACACCCTGAAAACTATGATTGCATAAAATTTTGATAGTAGCGCTACTAGCGTTGTAATTGATATTTCGCCCACCACCCGCCAATTTCACACAAGGTCACTAAAACCGCGACATCGGAATTTCTCACCAAAGCAACAGGCATAACTGAGTTCTGTTTCAAGCCCGAAATGTATTTGGTAGAATCACTGCAGAATTCATTAGCGAGAACCAGTGTGGCCAAACGTACTCCAGTTATAGAAATGACGTCCTATGGAATTTATTCCCATTGGGATGCAAAAGCCAAAGAGTTACCTCGAATTAAAGAGTTCACTCAAGTCGTTACTGCCGATGAAGGGGTTGAATTTGGATTTACCGTTAACATTAAAAAAGCGAAAGGACAGCTTTTAGAGTTTTGTATTCATCACCCGGGTATCGTTAACAAAAAAGGGAAAATACTGGCGCCTTTTGACGGTGAAGTGTATGTACGTAGCAATGATTGGCACTTTTATCTTGGTGACACTATTCAGCTACTGTGCCCAATTAACGGACTGGAAAGTAACTTAGGTGAATGGCGAATGACACTAGAGATGCAAGGTAAAACCATCGCTGAGAAAACATTCAAAGTTATCGCACGTGACGAAGGGCAGTTCTGGAAAAACCGAGGTTTTTAATCGCTCGACAATATTAACGCCACCAATTTCAGTAATAGTGGCGTTACGACTCTGAAAACGCCAAACAAGCAATACAACCGAAACATCCTTCCTACGACACCTACCTATCATACCTATTCTTTCCAAAGACAAGCGTAGTACAGGGTGTGATTTTCCCCGAGAACCAGGTTATACCTTTCCAATTACGAAACTAATATGCGAGTTAACTCTCTGATTTAATTTTGTTATTTCACTAGGCAGATTGCATGATGAGCGTTGTTAAAGGCCAAAATGACTAGATGTCATAAAGAGTGCTCTGAGAAAATGTCGGAACTCTTTACAGCAAAGGACACCAGAGATTGGAATACGCACAAGGATACACAAAGAAAGAAAAGACCATCCGGATCTTACTGGCTATCCTGCTTGCTTTACCTGGCTTCGTTCTCTCAGTACAGTGGCTAGACCCAATGATGAAAGATTTTGGTAAACGCCCTCATTGCTATGAGTTGTTTGGCCTCAATGGTGCCGATTACCTTTGGCATATCATATTCATTGCTATGCCAGCACTTCTCTTTCTATTTACAGCGTTTGCCCTGATACCCAAAGGTATTACAAGTCTCAAAGAGGGTCGATTCCCGCCAAGTAACGTGAAAGTTTATAGACCAACACGAGTTAAGACAGGTGCCATTGCTCGAATAACAGCAATGTTCCATCTCGCCTTCCCTCTACTTTTTTTAGCGGTAGTTATTTGGGGTTTCCAGCAGATCGACAAAATGCCTGCCATCGACAAGAATACCTTCGATTCGCAATTGTGCTCAGAACACTAACCAATCAAATACAAACAACTTTCTAATTTTAAGAATAAAAATATTCTCACAATTAAAGAAGGCAAAAATTAGTTACACAAATATAAACGGCGAGATTCTTAGAGAATCCCGCCGTTGTCATTAGTGGCGTAACGAAATTGGCTGGTAAAGTTGCTATAGTTCCCAAAAGCTTGTGCTAGCTTCACTTCAGAAGCGTATGCCAAGCACCAAGCACACTGCATTAGTTAAATAAAATAGAAGAGCCTGTATTTACTGATTTTTTCTGCGTCTGGATCCCACAAAACCTAACATTAAAATACCAGCACCAAACATGGATAGAGCTGCAGGCTCTGGCACTTCAACTGCAACGGCACGAGACAGACTTAAGTCGACGCTTATTTCACTATTATCGAGATCCTGAGTGCTATCTAAGTTAAAGATAGCCTGGAACGCACCTACACTCGCCCAATTGATGTTTTCATGGTTATCAAACCAGGCTACAGGGATAATCGCATCATATAATCCGCCATCGTTGATATTACCAAAAGTTGCAAAATCGAGAATATGCTTAACGAATGTTACTCCGTCCATGCTGTCATTTGTCCAGACAACTAACTGAACCGGCGCAATAACGTCATTAGAAATGTCTTCGAACAGGAATCCAGTCGTGCCTGACCAGTCCTGACTCATTAAACCATTGGTATCTACACCAGTCTCCCAGTCGCTGCCGACTTCATTTGCACCGTCATAGGTTACGACAGCAAACCCTTTAACGAGATCATCGAGCGTCGCACTAAAGCGACCGTTTGATACCTGAACATGAATTCCCAGGGAATCATCATCACCAGTGCCTATGCCGTTATCCACTTCTTCAACATAGATATCACGATATCCTCCGATACTACCACTCGTAAAACCTTGGTTGGAGCTGCCCATATCATCCACGACTAGGTCACTTACAGGACCTTGGTTGGTAGAAAAATCATCAATTAATATGTCCCCTGCTTGTGCGTTCGAATGCAAAAGTAAAGCACAAGTCATAACAGATAACGCTTTAACGAATTTCAACATATATATTCCTTTATATCTTATATTCATCTTGTTTTAGTTAATGCAAAATAGGGTATTATTTACCAGCCAATGCAACCAGATGCATACTTCAAGCCAGATGGGATTCCGTTTAACTTTTATTATTAAATAACAGTGGCTTAAGTAGGCCTCATCGGTTGACTGAAAGGTATTTATTCTTACCTCATACCGTAAAATGTAAAAAATGCTGACACTTCAATGAGTTATTATTACGTTCCTATCAACTCGGTTTAATACTCACTAAAAAACGATATGAGCCTATTGCGTGAATGAGCTCCACAGGTCCGAACGATACAAATAAAAACGACGAGACTGCCATACAATCTCGCCGTTTTAGCTAATAATAGAATGAAAATGGTTGGCAAAGTCTTCATGGTATGCAGTGGCTTGTACTAACGTCGCTGCACAACCTTCTTAAGCATCAAGCAAACTGCATAATGAGAAAAAGAATCAACGTCTACTGATCTTTTCTGCGTCTGTATCCCACAAAACCAAGCATTAACACACCTGCACCGAACATAGATAGCGCTGCTGGTTCAGGTATATCAACTGCCACTGCACGAGAGATACTTAAGTCGACACTGATTTCACTATTATCAATGTTACCAGTACTGTCTAAGTTAAATACTGCCTGAAACGCACCTACGCTCGCCCAGTTGATATCTTCATAGTCATCAAACCAAACGATAGGGATGATAGCATCATATAAACCGCCATCATTAACGTCACCAAAGGTTCCGAAATCAAGGATATGCTTAACGAAGACTCCGTCCATTGCATCATCGTCCAGACAATTAACTGAACGGGAGCAACGATATCATTTGAAGTATCTTCAAACTTGAAGCCACTAGTACCTGTCCAGTCCTCTCCACCTAAACCGTCAACATCCACGCCGGTTTCCCAGTTACTACCTACTTCATTTGCGCCATCATAGGTTACCACTGCATAGGCTTTAACTAGATCATCAAGTGTCGCACTGAATCGGCCATTCGATACCTGAGTATGGATACCTAAAGTAGGATCATCACCTAATGCATCACCTTCTTTATTTAAGACACCATTCTCAACCTCCTCGACGTAGATATCACGATAGCCGCCAACTATGTCATTACCAGCAGTACTGACTTGGTTGGAACTACCCATATCATCTACTATTGTGTCGCTTACCGGACCTTGATTAGTAGAAAAGTCGTCAATTAATATTTCTGATGCTTGTGCATTTGCATGCAAAAGAAAAGCACAAGTCATAACAGATAAAGCTCTAATAATTTTCATATATATCCCTCTATATCTTATTTTCATCTTATTTTTGATTAATGCTAAGTAGGGTTTTATTTGCCAACCATGCAACATAATGCACATTTCAGGCCGAACACTATTCCGTTTGAACTTTATTTATGAATAACAATTGATTAGGGTTATTTTCTATTTGATTAATAAAGGATTTACCTTGGCGATATGCCGTACAATGTAAAATAGCCTGACACTCTATTTGACTGGTTTTGTAATCCTGAAAAAACGCTTTGGTACTAACATACTTTGCGGGACAGTCCTGTTGGGCTAACAGCTATTGAGATAGCTGAATTTATTGCAAAAATAAAAAGGGCGAGACTGTCATAAAGTCCCGCCCTTATTCATAAATGAGAAATGAAATCGGCTGGCAAAATTGTTACGTTTTGCAGAAGCTTGTGCTTACTTCACTACATAAGAATGGTAAGCGCCAAACAAACTGCATAACTGAGTAAAAAAATCAGCGTCTACTGATCTTTTCTACGCCTGTATCCTACAAAACCAAGCATTAACACACCTGCACCGAACATAGATAGCGCAGCTGGCTCAGGAGCTTGTACCGCCGTCGCACGAGCGAGACTTAAATCAACGCTGACTTTGCTATGAGAAAGATCGCCGGTCGTATCCAAATTAAATACTGCCTGAAATGCCCCCACACTGGCCCAGTTAATACTGCCGGCGTCAGCGAACCCGTCAACAGAGAAAAACGCGTCATATAAACCGTCACCGTTAATGTCGCCCAGAGTGTCGTAGTCCATGACATGTTTAACAAACGTAACCCCATCCCCACTATCATTCGTCCATACGATTAGCTGAACAGGCGCAACGATGTCATTAGAGACAGCTTCAAACTGGAATCCAATCGTACCGGTCCAGTCGTCTCCGCCTAAGCCGTCAACATCTACACCCGTCTGCCAGTTACCACCCACCTCATTCGCGCCATCATAGGTTACCACTGCATAGGCTTTAACAAGGTCATCAAGTGTCGCGCTGAATCGCCCGCTGGATACCTGGACATGAATTCCTAAAGTAGGATCATCCGCTGCCTTAGTTGGATCGACACCATTATCGACTTCCTCAACGTAGATATCACGATACTCGCCTAGTATGTCACCACCGCCAGAAATGATCTGACTGGAACTGCCACCACCACCCACGACTAAATCACTAACCGGGCCTTGATTAGTAGAAAAGTCATCAATCAAAATTTCCTCTGCCTGCCCATTTGCATGGAGCAGCAAAGCACACGTCATAACGGATAAAGCTCTAATAATTTTCATATATATCCCTCTATATCTTATCTTCATCTTGTTTCAGTGAATTCAAAGAAATTTATGCCAACCAACTCAATGCAAGGTAATGCTTATTCTGTGCCAGATGGCATTCTGATTAGCCTTTGTTACTTAATAACAATCGATTAGGATGGGGATACTCTCTAATTGGCGAGTCTTTACCTTCAACATATACCGTACAATGTAAAATAAATCGACAATAAGCCAGGCTGTTTATGCTGTGCTTTATGCTCGCTATGATGCTGTGAGGACAGTTGGATAGGATTGATAATTGTTGATTCGGGTGAATTTGCCGCATATACAAAACGGGCGAGACTGCCACACAGTCTCGCCCTTCTTCATAAATGTTTAGTGAAAGCGCTTGGCAAAGTCGCTATAGTTTCAAAGCTTGTGCTAACTTCGCTTCAAAAGCATTACAAACGTAATACACTGCATTACTGAGTATAAATCAGCGTTTACTGATTTTTCTGCGTCTGTAACCCACAAAACCGAGCATTAGCACACCAGCACTAAACATGGACAGCGCAGCTGGCTCGGGTACTTGAACCGCCGTCGCACGAGCTAAGCTTAAATCGACGGCTACTTTACTATGAGTAATGTCCCCAGTAGTGTCTAAATTAAATATAGCTTGGAATGCCCCCACACTAGCCCAGTTGATGCTACTTGCGTTAGCGAACCCGTTTACAGAGAAAAAGGCATCGTATAAACCACCATCATTGATATCACCAAGGGTGTCATAGTCCATGACGTGCTTAACAAATGTAACCCCATCCCCACTGTCGTTCGTCCAGATAATCAACTGAACGGGCGCAACAATGTCATTAGAAACAGAATCAAACTGGAATCCGGTCGTACCTGTCCAATCCACACCACCTAAACCATCAACATCGACACCGGCTTCCCAATCGCTGCCAACCTCGTTCGAGCCATCGTAAGTTACGACCGCATAAGCTTTAACAAGGTCATCGAGTGTGGCGCTAAATCGTCCATTTGATACCTGGACATGAATCCCTAAAGAAGGATCATCCGCCGCCTTAGTCGGATCAATGCCGTTATCAACTTCCTCGACGTAGATATCACGATAATCGCCAAGTATGTCACCACCACCAGAACTGATTTGATTAAAATTCCCACCACCACCAACAACTAAGTCGCTTACAGGGCCTTGATTGGTAGAAAAATCATCAATCAAGATTTCCGCTGCCTGTGCATTCGCATGCAAAAGCACTGCACAAGTCATAACAGATAACGCTCTAATAATTTTCATATATATCCCTCTATATCTTATCTTCATCTTGTTTAAGTGAATTCAAAGAAACCAATACATACAGACAACTCCAGTGCAAGCTGATGCTTATTTCATACCAAGTGTTGGTTATTTTTTATTTGTGTCTTAATAACAATTAATTAGGCTGAGCTCGCCTTTAACTAGAGTGTGCTTTAGCTAAAAAATAAACGTGCAATGTAAAATAGCCTGACACTGTTCAGACAAGTTGATGACTCGTGTTGGGTGGAGGGGAAGGGCTTGAATGAATTAAAAACGGTGAGACTGTCATTCAGTCTCACCGTTTTTCATAAACAATATCAAAAGCGGCTGGCATAGTCGTTTCGGTTCGCTACAGCTAGTACTAACTTCGCTCAACGCATAGCAAGCATAAAGCAAACTGCACTTCTAACTGAAAGAATCAATGTGTTTACTGATTCTTCCTGCGTCTGTATCCCACAAAACCTAACATCAGCATGCCCGCACCAAACATGGATAGCGCAGCTGGCTCTGGTACCTCAGTTACCAGCACCGCGCGAGACAAACTTAAATCGACACTTATTTCACTGTTGTCAAGGTTTCCGGTACTGTCTAGGTTAAATACGGCCTGAAACGCCCCTACACTCGCCCAGTTGATACTGCCGGCGTCCGCAAACTCGCTAAGAGAGGTTTGTGAGTCGTATAAACCGCCATCATTGATATCACCGTCGGTTGTAAGGTCAGCAATGTGCTTAACAAAAGTCACTCCATCTTCGTTGTCATTGGTCCAGACGATTAACTGAACGGGGGCGATGATGTCATTAGAGATTTCTTCAAATGAGAAGTAAGCGGTGTCAGACCAGTCCTGACTACCTAAGCCGTTAGTATCTACATTTCCTTCCCAGTTGCTACCTACCTCATTCGCGCCATCATAGGTGATGACAGCATAACCTTTAACAAGGTCATCAAGTGTGGCACTAAATCGACCGTTAGAAACCTGGACATGAATCCCCAGAGAAGCGTCGTCCCCCGTATCAATACCGTTATCGACTTCTTCAACATAGATATCACGATAACCACCTAGTATGTCACCACCAACAGAGCTGATTTGATTGGAAGCCCCTCCACCACCAACGACTAAGTCACTAACTGGCCCCTGAAGGGTAGAAAAATCATCAATCAATATCTCGTCTGCCTGCGCATTCGCATGCAAAAGTAAGCCACAAGCCATAACAGCTAACGTTTTAACTAATTTCATATATTTCCCTCTATATCTTTACCTTGTATCTGTTAATACAAAACGACGTACGCCAACCAACTCATTGCAACGAAATGCTTATTTCATGCCAGATGGCATACTCGTTATTTTTTGTCGCCGAAATACAGTTAATTAGGCAGGGAGTGTTAATTAATTAGAAAATGCTCGCACTTATAGAATACGGCGTAATGTAAAGTGCACTGACACTTTTCATAGCTTCTCTTACGATGTGTTCTCACAACAATACAAACCAAAAAGGCAGCGAAAAATTTCGCTGCCTTTTTGATGTTTAGAATCGCTGTACTGACCCGTTATTCGAGCCAGCTTTTGGATTACTTAGAACGACAAGTTATCGATGATGTCATCGTCAACCTGGTTAGCTAACGTTACTTTTAGCTTAGGTGTTCTTTCCATTTCGCGTTTGATAGCGAAGTTCGCTTCTTTGTTACGAGCCCAACTACGACGTGCGATACCATTGTTCACATCGAACAACAGCATAGACTTCAGTCTGCGCTCTGCATTGTCACTACCATCAAGCAGCATACCAAAGCCGCCGTTGATTACTTCACCCCAGCCTACACCGCCGCCGTTATGAATAGAAACCCAAGTAGCGCCGCGGAAGCCGTCGCCAATCACGTTGTGGATCGCCATGTCAGCAGTAAAGCGGCTGCCATCGTAGATGTTTGACGTTTCACGGAACGGTGAATCTGTACCACTTACGTCGTGGTGGTCACGACCAAGTACCACAGGACCGATTTCGCCGCGGTTGATCGCATCGTTAAATGCTTTCGCGATTTCCATACGACCTTGCGCGTCAGCGTAAAGGATACGAGCTTGAGAACCAACTACCAGTTTGTTCTGCTTCGCATCTTTGATCCAAGTGATGTTGTCTTGCATCTGCTGTTGAATTTCTTCTGGCGACTCTTGCATGATCTTGCTTAGCACTTCTGCAGCAATCTCATCAGTACGATCTAGATCTTCTGGTTTACCTGAAGTACAAACCCAACGGAATGGACCAAAACCATAGTCAAAACACATAGGACCAAGAATGTCCTGTACGTATGACGGGTACTTAAAGTCGATGCCGTTTTCAGCCATCACATCGCCACCAGCGCGAGAGGCTTCAAGCAAGAATGCGTTACCGTAGTCAAAGAAGTAAGTACCACGAGCAGTGTGCTTGTTGACTGCATCAGCGTGACGCTTCAGAGTTTCCTGTACTTTTACCTTGAACACTTCTGGCTCTTCACGGATAAGACGGTTCGACTCTTCGTAGCTGATCTCTACTGGGTAGTAACCGCCTGACCAAGGGTTATGTAGTGACGTTTGGTCAGAGCCTAGGTGTACGAAAATGTCTTTCTCGTAGAAAGTTTCCCATACTTCAACCACGTTACCGATGAAGGCAATAGAAACTACTTCTTCGTTAGCTTGAGCTTCGCGAACACGCTCTACTAGCGCGTCCATGTTATCAACAAGCTCATCAACCCAACCTTGCTCGTGGCGCTTGATCGCCGCTTTCGGGTTCACTTCTGCACAAACAGTAATACAGTTAGCGATGTTACCTGCTTTAGGCTGAGCACCACTCATACCGCCCAGACCCGCAGTCAGGAAGATCTTACCTTTCGGGCTTTGATCTTTTTCCAGTACCTTACGGAATGCGTTCATTACTGTGATTGTCGTGCCGTGTACGATGCCCTGTGGACCGATGTACATGAACGAACCCGCCGTCATCTGACCGTATTGAGTCACGCCTAGCGCGTTGAATTTTTCCCAATCATCTGGCTTAGAGTAGTTCGGGATCATCATGCCGTTAGTTACAACAACACGAGGCGCTTCTTCTGAAGACGGGAACAGACCCATTGGGTGACCAGAGTACAGGTGTAGCGTTTGATCGCTTTCCATCTCACTCAGATATTTCATTGTCAGCAGGTATTGTGCCCAGTTCTGGAATACCGCACCGTTACCACCGTAAGTGATTAACTCTTCTGGGTGCTGCGCTACTGCTGGATCTAAGTTGTTGTCGATCATTAGCATGATAGCCGCTGCTTGCTCACATTTTGCTGGGTAATCAGCGATAGAGCGCGCTTTCAGGTCGTAGTTCGGCTTGAAACGGTACATGTAGATACGGCCGAAATCTTTCAGCTCTTGAGCGAACTCGGCAGCCAGTTCCTGATGCCACTCTTTCGGGAAATAGCGCAATGCGTTACGAATAGCTAATTGCTTTTCTTCAGGAGATAAAATGTCTTTACGCTTTGGCGCACGGTTTACACCAGCCGGATACGGTCTTGCTTCCGGCAGTGTGCCAGGGATGCCTTGCTTAATCTGTTCTTGAAAATTTAACACTGTTACCATCTCCCTTAGTTCACATTAAATGCTTGTGTTTTAACAAGTTTGATCATCGCGTCGATGTCAGGCTTCAGCAGTCGGTCTTCTTCAAGCTTGGCAACCTTCTCACGGATAATCTGGAAGTTTTCTTCAATCAGGTCTGAACATTTGTTCGGACGTCTGAAGTCGATAGCTTGTGCAGCATACATCAGTTCGATAGCGAAGATCTTTTCCAGGTTACCTAGAATCTGGTTAAGTTTACGTCCAGAGATGCTACCCATCGAAACGTGGTCTTCCTGACCCATAGAGGTTGGCACGCTATCAGCAGAAGGCGGGAAACAAAGTGATTTGTTTTCAGTTACTAACGCTGCAGTCGCATACTGCGGGATCATCATGCCTGAATTAAGACCACCTGAACTCGTCAGAAGACGCGGCAGGCCATGTAAACCCTCAAGCAACAGGTAACAGCGACGGTCTGCAATGTTACCAAGTTCTGCTGCTGCAATTGATGCGTAGTCCAGTACCATCGCCAGTGGTTGGCCGTGGAAACTACCACCAGAAATCGCTTCTTCTGAGCTGATAACAATCGGGTTATCAGTTACAGAGTTCATTTCGATTTCAGCAAGTTCTTTCAGGTGATTGTATGCGTTGCGAGACGCACCGTGTACTTGTGGAATACAACGCAGTGAATATGGGTCTTGCACACGATCACAATCAGTGTGTGAAGCCATGTTTTCAGAGTCTTTGAAGAATCGGCGCATACGAGCTGCAACTTCAAGGTTACCAGCAAAAGCACGAGTCAGGTGAAGCTCTTCACGGAATGGAGAGCTGCTGCCCTGCATACCTTCAATACTCATCGCACCAGCCAGGTCTGCCAGATCAAGCAGATAGCGCATTTTGGTTAGACCAGTAATAGCGTGAGACAGAATGAACTGTGTGCCGTTGATAAGCGCCAGACCTTCTTTCGCGTGCAGCTCAAGCGGCTCAAGGCCGTGTTCACGTAGCGCCTCAGCAGCAGGAACGATACTGTCGCCCTGCCAGAACTCACCTTCACCAATTAGTGGTAAGAACAGATGAGAAAGCGGTGCTAAGTCACCCGATGCACCTACAGAACCTTGCTCTGGTACAACAGGAATAAGATCAAGTTCGATAAACGCCAACATACGTTCAACGACTTCCAGGCGAATACCTGAGAAACCCTGGCTTAACGCGTGAACCTTAGTGATCAGCATTAGCTTAGAGATTGGTTTAGCAATCGGCTCACCGACACCAACCGCATGAGTAATAAGGAGGTTTTTTTGTAGCAGATGCGTCTCTTCAGGTGAGATTTGAGTATCACATAAAGGACCAAAACCGGTATTGATGCCGTACACCGCTTTGTCTGAAGCAGCCATCACGTCAACATTGCGACGGCTGGTATTAATTTTATCTAAAGCTTCTTCACACAGTTCGGCTTTGATACTGCCGTCAGCGATTCCATTTACAATATCAAGGTTTAGTCGGTCTACACCATATCTAAACGTCATTTTGTTCTCCTAACTTACTGCTAAATGATGATACCCAAAAAACTTCAGGATGAAGGATTCAGAAAGCTGTCTCGAGCGCAAGTCCAAGGGAAATAACTCAGTGGAATAGCCAACTCTTTCTATGTTATCGGGATATCTTAGGTTACTTATGCGGGTATGCTAACTTGCTCTGGATGTTTTATAAAAGCATAATGTTCGTAGTTTATTCCGATTTTTTCGAACTAAAGATTAAAACTATACAGGTGATGGAAGGCCATGCAGGTTCAAGATGTTGATTTACGTATGCTTAGAATATTCGTTGCTATCGTCGAGTGCGGAGGGTTATCTGCTGCTGAATCCCGTTTAAACATAGGTCGCTCAACGATTAGTTCTCATTTATCGGATTTGGAATTACGTCTTGGACTCAAGCTTTGTAAGCGAGGCAGGAGCGGCTTTGAGGTAACTGAAGCCGGGCGCGTAACCTATCAGGCGTCACTGGAGCTACTCCAGCAGTGTGAAGCCTTTGCAGCGACAGTAGCAACTTCCAAAAACGAACTCTCAGGCCGGGTGACGATCGCCATAATCGACACCTTAATTAACGACCCTCGCTGTCATTTAGCAGAGGTGATTTCTGCGTTAAAAAACAAGAGCAATAATTTACAATTCGACATTAACGTGTGTGAGGCTCGCGAAGTAGAAACATCAGTGGTAAATGGCCGCTCGCTGGTTGGTATAGGCGTCAGCCGTCACCAGTTAAGAGGACTCGATTACCACCCGCTGCACAATGAAACTAACTATTTATATTGTGGCAAAGGCCACCCGTTGTTCGACTGTGATCCAGCTAAAACTGACACGCTTCTGCAACAAGCTGAAGTGATCACCAGTAACTATACGCGAGATAAAGAGACGCGTAACGATGAACTGAACTACCAGAACAGTGCCATCGCTTATCACGATGAGGGTATTGCTCATTTGATTTTATCGGGTGAGTTTATCGGCTATCTGCCCGAGCACTACGCCAGCAGTTGGGTTAGTAAAGGGCTGCTTAAACCTATCCTGCCCGAAAAATATACGTATCAGATTCCGGTGATGCTAATCACCTTAAAGAACAGCTCAGCGACACCATTGGCTAACGCACTGATTGAAGAGATTAAACGCTGCCATACTCCCGAAATGTAATTTGGCAACATCACATCTGCCAGCAGAAATACAGTCCTGAACTCCAGGCCATAGAGGTTACTCACTGAATACGTCGGCATAATCGAGAGTGACATTTACGTACGCTCTCATTATTGCTTCTGCCCGGGTTGTTTATTCTCAATTACATGGAAAATCGTGTGATTCTGCATGTGGGCAAAATAGAAACGCCGATATTTTTATTCCACTTTATCAAAGTTAAAGGTGATGGAAGTTACCAGCAAACAAAGTATATGAACGAATGTAACACCCAACCAAGATTGTCGCGCTTAACTCGCCCCTCTCCTCTGATACCCTGTATGCTAGGTCAACTAACCTGCATATTGGGTATACCTTCCCCCTCCCTACACAATATATGTGTACCTAAATTCCTCGGTCATGCGGTGTAAAGGAATTCGACAAAGCGTAAAAAGCAACTGAGGATGAGTGTCAGATTATTTAACACTGTATGCCATACCATAAAATCAAACACTTACCAACCCAAAACCAAATCAACCATAACCAGTTGCTATTTATAGATAATAAATAGAACCCCCTCTACCTGGCACAAAGTAAGCATCCTGTTGCACCAGGCTGGCAAAGCATACGTTACTTTGCATTCTCTAAATAAGATGAAGATAAGATATAGAGGGATATATATGTTTAAATTTATTAGAGCGTTGTCCGTTATGGCATGTGCTTTGGCTTTGCATGTTAATGCACAGGCTGCGGAAATCTTAATAGATGATTTTTCTACTAATCAAGGCCCTGTCTTTGACAACGTTGTAGGTGGGGGTGGCGCTGCCAGCCAAATCAGTACTGGTGGTACTGATATCTTAGGCGGCTATAGAGATATCTACGTCGAGGAAGTTGATAACGGTGTAGAAGACGTAGAGGATGATGATTCTCTTGGGATTCATGTTCAGGTATCCAACGGACGATTCAGTGCGACACTTGATGATCTTGTTAAAGGCTTCGCAGTCGTAACCTATGATGGTATGAACAGTGTCGGCAGTAACTGGGCAACAGGGGTTGACGTCGACGGCTTAGGGGGTGCTGACTGGTCAGGTACGACAGGAATTCTGTTTGAAGATGTTTCCAATGATATTATTGCACCTGTTCAGTTAATTGTCTGGACGGATGATGCAATGAACGGAGTCTTCGTCAAGCATGTGCTTGATTTTGGTACATTTGGTGACATCAATGACGGTGGCTTGTACGATGCCATTATCCCAATCGCTTGGTTCGATGATTATGAAGATATCAACTGGGCAAGCGTTGGGGCATTTCAGGCAATCTTTAACTTAGACAGCACAGGCGATATTGAGAATAGTGAAATCAGCGTCGACTTAAGTCTGTCTCGTGTAACAACGGTTGAGGTACCTGAGCCTGCAGCACTATCCACATTCGGTGCTGGTATGTTAATGCTAGGTCTTATGGGGTATAGACGCAGAAGAAATCAGTAAACACTGATTCTTCTGCTTAGTGATGCAGTTTGCTTTACGCTTGCCACGTTTGTGATGCGGAGTTAGCACAAGCTTTTGCAAGCCGTAACGACTTTGCCAGCCGCATGCGTTACATTATTTCTTGAAAAAGGCGAGATTGTTTAACAGTCTCGCCTTTTTATTTGACCGGCTAACTTATTTTACCGCCTCAACGGTGACTTTACTCATTCCCTAGCCTTAATCCCCTCATTAGTGGCGCTAACAACGCTATCTGAATCGCTCGAAGAAGAATAAACCTGAACATTGTTTCGACCGAGTTTTTTAGCGAGATACAATGCATCATCAGCTTGTTTGTAGGTCTGCTCAACACTACCAGCAGCGACGAGTATTGAAACCCCACTACTTATTGTGACTTTAATTTGATGTTGGCCACAATGATGTATGTAACTTTCAATTTTTGTTTTGAGTTTATTAGCCAGTATATAAGCAGAATTGAGATCGGTTTGTGGCGCGATAACCATGAACTCTTCCCCACCCAGACGAGCAGCGCAGTCAGAATCGCGTGAATATTTTGATATCAAGCGCCCCACATTAATCAAAATTTCATCCCCCACTGGATGCCCGTAGGTATCATTGATTCGCTTAAAATAATCGATATCTATAAGAATAATACTGCACAGTGAATAATAGCGAGCAACTTCTTTTTGTTTTTGCTTTAAAAAGTCTATCGCAGCACGCCTGTTTGGCATCCCAGTTAACTCGTCCCGCTCTGCAATATCTTGCAGTTTATGAACTAAAGTGGCCGTATTTTTCGACAAACTTTTTATCGAATTGGTTAAAGGGACAAATTCTTTCAGCACTTTTGTATTTAACGCTAAATTGTATTGACCTTTAGATATTTTATCACTCCATAATTCTATAGAATTAATATTAAAACTTATAAGTTTTTTAGTTTTATTAAAAAAAGCTATAAAAAATGTCATTAAAACTAGTAGTAGCATGCATGATGATATACTCAATATATTTTGTGTATATTTCTTTGACTCACTTTGCAGCTCAATCCTGTAATTAATTATTGAGTTTAGCCTCGATAACTTCTTTGATAGTTCTCTCTTCCCGATCAGATAAAAGTTGCTGTTCACCATTGATTTCGCGTGCTCAATACTACCAGAGTCATAAATTGCAATGACATCCATTTCAAATGTATATAAATCACGCCTAATATCCTTACTTTCAACTAATAAGTTTAGCTCATATTCATTTACACCAAGGTCTTCAAAGTGTTTAACGATGTCAAAAATATCACTACTCTTTACTTTATAGTTTAGGTTAGCTTCCATCTGAGATAAGTAGAAGTGATAGTTAACTGGCCATGAGTTTTCTGGAGATATGAAATTATAGATGCTGAATAGTATGTCCTTATATTTTTTATCACCAGTAAACACATACGAGCGGGTCATATTTGTAATGTCATCAGACATTTTTTGTATAGCTAATGTGGCCTTGGTTAATTCCCTAGCTTGCAAACGTGCGTCCAAGTCATTTTGCTCTAGAACAATAGATGCATGCTGCATAATGAACAACAATATCAAGGTAACTGCAATGATACTGTTACCAACAATGACCATTTTATTAATGCTTTGGTTTGACATTGTCACCTAATCCTATATCGTTCTCATTTTATATTTTTAACTATTTCATCTAAAGGCTTTGCTTTAGATAAATTAAAGCCTTGAACATAAGCATTAGTTAAACCCGCAATATGTTTATGTTGACTTTCCGTTTCAACACCTTCGAGAACAATTCTTACCCCTGTTAAGTTAGCAAAATAAATAGCTGATTTAATGAAGGACTGATATTTATTGTGACTGTCAATTTTCTTAACTATTTCTAAAGGTATTTTTATTTCATCTATCGGGAGTTCGCATAGGTACTTGAAAGATGATTGTCCTATACCAACCGAACTGATAGAAAAACGAATGCCTAAATCTTTAAGGTTATGCATCACCTTTGATGCTTTATTTATATCATTTACAAGAATCTGTTTTGTAATATCAAAAATCAACTTACTAGTATCGACCTTAAGGTCTTTTACCGTTGATTTTATAAAGCTCTCAAAATTAGGGGACAACAACTCAACAGGCAATATATTGATAGTCATTGCCAAGCCACCAATTTTTTTCATATCAATTAAAGCACTACGTATTACAAAATTACCAATATCATGTATTTGACCTTTATTTTCAGCTAAAGGGATAAACTCTGCGGGTGATACTTCTCCGTAGTTTTTATTATTCCACCTAACGAGAGCTTCTAATCCTATAACTTGATTACTATTAGAACAAAACTGAGGTTGATAATGCACATATAACTCACCTTTTTGAATTGCTGACATCAACTCAAAGGATAACCCAACCTCTCTATCGCGAATTTCTTCAATTTCATCAGAGTAGTGTAGATAATTTAACTTATTAGATTTTGCATATCGTAGAGCATACTCTCCCTTCTCTAGTATACTGTCGAAATTTTCATTCTTATTATCAAACTTAACGTTCGCACTAACAAATGATATTTTACTCACGTTTCCACAAAGTAAAACATTACTTAAGCTCTCATCTAATTTATCGATAATACTCTGCGTTTCTTCTGTACCACCTTTAATATTTTCTGTTAGTAAAACGAACCTGTCATACTCAATATGGAAGAGCTTTTGATTATCCAGCTTTATTTCTTTTAAAGATATCGAGAATTCTTTTAAGATAGACTCTCTAGAATTACATCCTGATATCAAATTTTTATGGTTAAAACCATCTATTTCAAAAATATGAACATAGTAGTTAAAGTTTTTTGATATTTCCTTAACTGTATCTAAAAAATTAACGGCGGACTTTTTATTAGGGATATTAGTAATAGGATCTCTATTTGTATGACTATCAAGAATAGAAAGCATTCTGTGAATTTTCTCATTCCCCTGTAAAATATCTTCATTATACTCATCAATCTCTTGCCTTATCCCTAAGCTTGAAACTACAGAAAATAAAACAGTAATAAAAATAAGAAACAGATTTATGAATAGTATGTTTAATTTATTATCATTAACAAGTATATTTACTTTATGAATAAACTTATCGGCGTTACTATTTATTCTACCATATAAATACCCACTTCCAATCGTCATTTCCCATTCAGGCAAATAGATAACATAACTATATTTCAAATTTTTATCATGACCGAACTCACCTTTGGGGCTATTGTCATAACTTACCCAATTATTACCCGAATCTATCGCATTTTTTATCTCGTAGATAATATGCCCATAGTTTTCATTATAATAATTGAGTACGCTGGAGTCCGGATGGATTATAAGATTCCATCCTTCATCCAAAGCAAATATAAAATTATCGTTATTCTTATTATATTCATTTATAATTGATATAGCTTTATCCTTTACTCTGTCAGGTATATATGAACTTGTAATATTATAATCTACCTTTAATATTTCTAATGCTTTTAGAACAAATTCCACTTCTTTATATATTTCTTCTTTTTGAATTTCTATATATTCATTTTTTATTATTTCATTAGATGGCTTTATTACCTTATTAGAAATGTAAAGCAAATTAATTAATAACGAGACAACGACTATACCAACAAAGGCATACATGATTTTTGTTATTTTGTTCAAGTAATTGGTGTTATTGGCCGCCATACTCATGACTACCCACTCCTTCAATGAGTCTATTTTTTGAAGCAAAGTCACAATATGTGACTTTGAATGACACATATTACATATGAGGAAGAGAATGAATGTAGGACTATTCTTGGTTGGCTGTAGGAGAAATCCTTCTGGAGATTATTTGCATTTGCCTTCTTAGTTTTAAATTTCTTTATGACAACAAACTGTTTAAAAAATGTTGTGTAAAATCAGACCATTGATATATATACGCTACGAAATACAAAATTTTTATAATATCACCCCACTTTAACATGCATTGGTTGTTTGTGTTGTGTACGTAGTTGCGAATTACTGGTAGATGCTAGAAACCAACATAACTATCCCAGAATAGCTCTAGAAGTTAGCGATTAAAGGTTTTTTAGCTTTAGATAATGAGAGCGGAAATCTCAAGACTAAACCGCCACTTTCAAGCCTCGTAAAACCATATCAACGATGAATTCCTGAGCGCTTTCGAACTCTTGTTCCGACAAAGGCTCACCTATGATTAACTCGATTTCAGTATCAAAGTCAGCATAAAACTGGGTAGCTCCCCAGATCAGAAATAGCAAGTGTAAAGGCTCGACGGGGCGAATCAGCCCCTGCTCTATCCAAGTTTGAATGATAGTTGCTTTGCCTGCAGCCCAGTTAACCATCGGGAACTGGACAGAATCAGCAATTATTGGTGCACCCTGGATGATCTCTTGTGCGAAAATCTTAGATTCTTTGGGATGAGTACGACTGTATTGCATCTTACCGATGATGTAATTTCGCAGCACAACTTCAGGAGGCAACGTTGCAGCTTGCTCTGAAAAACCATCGTTCCATAACGTGAGTATGTCTTTCAATAGCGCTTTATAGATACCAGTTTTCGACTTGAAGTAATAAAGTAGATTCGCTTTGGGTAAATTCACTCGATCTGCAATTGCCTGAACAGACGTGCCTTTATAGCCATGCTTGACGAATTCATCTGCAGCTGCCTGTAATATTAACTCTTCATTGCGTCGTCTGATCCCACCAGCATTTGTTCGTTTCTTTTGCCCAGCTTCAACAGTCAAGTTGACTCCTTATCTTTCGATGCTTTGTCCTTGGCTAAATCGACAATACTTTAATTTTAATAAAGACGGTTAAGTCTCTTACTCACCAAACGTCTTTATAAGCTTACCGAATTTAATTAAAAGGTACGCATTACAAGATACGCGCCAACTCGTAGATTGCTCATCTAGCCTCGGATATCAACCTTCACCGTCTTTCAGCGAAGTAAACTTGCATCAATTAAGTGCAATGTATACAAGACGCGGCACCAAAATTGTACACAATCCTGTCAGACCACCAGATCCCTCGCAATATTGGGGTTTTCTGGCACGCCTATTATGCTTGTTATATAAGCCCTCAAACTAAAAATAGAAGTTATTTTCAAAAATACGACCAATTGGTCAGGTTTTTGCTTTAGTGCTGTTACCTACCGGAAATTTGCTAATTCGTTCATGGATAAAACCATTAGCAGATTGAACGTTAGCTTGTGCTTTCACCACGACTGCACGGGCTATTTAGGGCTCTTGAGTTGACCGCATGGACAGGTTTTTAACGTAAATAGAATAAACAGAGGAAGTTATGTTAGAGCTCATGATTAACAATGATGTCGTTCAAGTGACATCAGCAAAAGCAGACACGATGCTTTTGAATTACTTGCGTGAACAAAAACAGATGACTGGCTCTAAAGAAGGGTGTGCCAGTGGGGACTGTGGCGCTTGTACTGTGGTAATGGTTGATATTGATGATCGACAAAAACTGAACTACCAACAAATTAACGCCTGCATCACACCAATTCACGCTCTGCACGGTAAACAGATCATTACCGTCGAGCACCTCAAACAAAATAATCAGCTTCACCCTGTACAACAGACTGTGGTTGATCATCACGGCTCGCAATGTGGATTTTGTACACCGGGTATTGTTATGTCGCTCTACGCTCTTTCTAAACAAGAGCAAGCACCACAAGATCCAACCAACTTTTTGTCTGGTAATTTGTGTCGCTGCACAGGTTACGGCCCCCTGATTGAAGCCGCCAACACCATTGCGGCAAGTGAAGTTGAAGATCCGCTCAGTGCCTATGAGCCTGAAGTAAAAACATGGATGGCCTCGGTAAGCACAACAGACGAACCAGACTATGCTCGTCCACAAAATCGTCAGCAACTTGCGCAGGCACTCAAAGATATGCCACAAGCAAAACTGATTGCGGGCGGTACCGATTTATCGCTAGAGGTAACCCAACAACATAAACCTCTGGCGCAGCTTATCGATTTGTCTCATGTCGATGATTTGCTGACCATCAGCGAAACGTCTGCTGGTTGGCGCATTGGTGCAGCAGTACCGATGACACAGGTTCACAAATTCGTTAAACAGTATTTTCCAACGGCTGATGAAGTGATTGAGCGCTTAGGAAGCCTGACTATCCGTCACAGAGCAACGCTTGGTGGCAGTTTGGGTCATGCCTCTCCCATTGGCGACATTGCTCCTCTGCTTATTAGCCTACATGGCCTGATTGAGCTAGACGATGGGAAGGAAAGAGTACTCCTGGCTCCGGAAGAGTACATCACAGGCTACCGCCAGACCGCACTCCAACCAAATCAATGGATAAGCGCGATTCACTTACCTCAACTGGCGAGTAACGAACGTCACGCCATTTATAAAGTCAGTAAACGCTACGAAGATGACATCGCGACGGTCACATTAGGTCTCAACATGGCATTCGACAGTAATCAACTTGTGACGAACTGCATTATCTCCGCTGGCGGTGTTGCCGCGAAGTCCATACGCCTTGCGGAGCTGGAAGCCCTCTTCATAGGCAAGCCATTGTCGCTCTCTGTCGTACAGCAAGCACAGGAAATGGTACCTCAGTTAATCCAACCGTTGAGCGATGTCCGAGGTACCAATATCTACCGAGTCAAGCTGGTTCAGAACCTGCTTAAACGTTTTTATCTGGAGTCTCAGAGCATTGAGACAAGGTTGGTGCAAGATGCGTAAGTTAACTCAGGTTGAATCCGGACAAACCATACTCCCGGAATCCCAGCAAATCGTGGGAAAATCTTATAAGCACGAGAGCGCCGACAAACAAGTCAGTGGTGAAGCCCTTTTTGTCGACGACTACGCAACTCCGGCAGGTTGCTTACATGCTGCTGTTGTCACCAGTACGATAGCGAAAGGAAGCATTACCCAGCTTGATTTATCAACGGTTGAGGGCGCAGAAGGCGTCGTTAAAGTACTGACTGAGTCATCCATTCCCGGCGAAAAAGATATCGGTACGATCCTTAAAGGCGATCCCCTGCTGGCATTGAACCACGAGATAAAGTACTTCGGACAACCTATTGCTCTGATTCTGGCAACAACACACGACCTTGCCTGGAAAGCAGCAACGGAGGCTAAAGTAGAGTACGAGGAAGCGGATGATCTCACTCTGACCTACCCAAAAGCCGTGGCACAAGATCCGCTGCTGCCTCCTCATCAGATGGGCAAAAAAAATGAGCAGCCCGTCTTCGACGAAGCTCCAGTTTATATTCACGGTGATATACATGTCGGCGGTCAGGAGCACTTCTATCTAGAAGGTCAGGTAAGCCTTGCCGAATTAACCGAAGATGGCGGTATCTTCGTACGCTCTTCAACCCAAAACCCTTCTGAAGTGCAGAAACTGGTGGCAGAGGTATTAGATATAGATTTCAACCGCGTCACAGTTGACATGCGCCGTATGGGCGGCGGTTTTGGCGGTAAAGAGAGTCAGGCCGCACAATGGGCATGTCTGGCTTCACTTGGTGCTCATCATACGAAACGCGCGGTAAAAATAAGGCTCCCTCGCTCAATAGATATGACAGCCACTGGCAAGCGTCACCCCTTCTACAACCGCTATCAGATTGCAGCAGATGAGCAAGGTCTAATTATAGCTGCGAATGTTGAAGTAAACGGATTATGTGGTCACTCCCCTGATCTGTCAGATGCCATTGTCGATCGTGCGATGTTCCATGCGGATAACGCTTACTCGCTGGGGCAAGCCTGTGTGATCGGGAACAGACTTAAAACCGATATGGTTTCCCACACCGCATTCCGTGGATTCGGGGGTCCGCAAGGCATGCTGGCGATTGAAAAAGCGATGCAGGATTTAGCACTTCACGTCGGTCAAGATTCACTCGATGTTCGTTACAAAAACCTCTACCGCGATGGCGCAACCACCACGCCTTACGGTATGGAAGTCGAACAACATGGCGCCATGCTCGACATCATGCGCCAGCTAGAAAAACAAGCTGACTACCGCGCTCGCCGCGAAGCCGTCAATAAGTGGAACCAAAATAACCCTGTGCTTAAAAAAGGCTTAGCGCTGACACCGCTTAAATTTGGTATCGCATTTACTGCAACACACCTTAACCAGGCAGGCGCTCTGATTCACGTCTACACCGATGGCACACTTCAGGTGTCACATGGTGGTACAGAGATGGGACAAGGTCTGCACACCAAGATTCAGCAAATTGTCGCTCAATCGTTCGGTATTGATATGGAAAAGGTACTTGTCACCTCAACCCGTACCGATAAAGTGCCAAACACCTCACCGACTGCTGCTTCTTCTGGAGCCGACCTGAACGGTATGGCGGCGCATAATGCCGCAATCGAAATCAAACAACGCTTGCTTGATTTCGCTAGTGACCATTACCAAGTGGAGCAGGTTGATATCGTCAACGGCGAATTGACTGGTATTGAATCCTCTCCGAAATACCAACAGCCAGTAAGCTGGGCGGAACTGATTCAGCTAGCGTATCTGAACCGGATTTCCCTCTCTGCCAGCGGATTCTATCAGACGCCGAAAATTGGCTACGACAGAAGTACTGCGACGGGGCGTCCGTTCTTCTATTTCGCACTCGGAGCCTCCTGCTCAGAAGTCACAATAGACACCCTGACCGGCGAAATGCGCGTCGATAACGTCGACATCCTTCATGATGTCGGTAACAGCCTCAATCCGGCGATAGATAAAGGGCAAATTGAAGGAGCTTTCATCCAGGGCATGGGGTGGTTAACAACCGAAGAACTGGTTTGGGGTGAAAATGGTCATCTGCTTAGTAACAGCCCGATGAACTACAAAATCCCGACCATTGGTGATTACCCGAAACAGATGCACGTAGCCCTGTACGACCAGGCAAATCCGGAATACAGCATTTACCGTTCGAAAGCCGTGGGAGAACCGCCATTTATGCATGCCAACAGTGTGTGGTGTGCGATTTACGATGCCGTGGCCTCTATCAGCCAGCATCAATACAGACCAACTCTAAACGCACCAGCAACAGGCGAAGAAATCCTCAATGCCTGTGAGCACCAGCAGCAGTGGCTCGCAGAGCAATCAGTGCAGGAGGAATCCTATGTCGTCGAAGAATGATACTTACTTGTCTAACCCTGGAATGAACTGGTTAGACGCCTGCCAGCAGCTTGAGCAGCAAGGTCAGGCGTACTGTATCGCAACCGTTCTGGCTTATGTCGGTTCAGTGCCACGCTCCAGCGGTGCAAAGATGGTGATTTCTGCTCAAAGCCAGTTTGATACGCTTGGTGGCGGTAATCTGGAATATCAGGTAATCGCAAAAGCACGTGAAAGCCTCTCACAGCAGCTTAGTGAGCCATTAATCGAGCGTTTTGCATTATCTGCCGATCTCGGGCAGTGCTGCGGTGGAGCAGTACAGGTTATGTTCGAGTTCTTTCAGACACAAACGCCACAAGTGGCGATCTTCGGTGCAGGTCATGTATGCCAAGCGATCACCAGTATTCTCAGTGAATTACCTTGCCGTGTAAAAGTTATCGACAGCCGACCCGAATGGCTAGAGCCATTATCGCAAAAAGGGATAGAGACTGAACTGTATGCTGACCCGACTGATGCGATTGAAACTCTGCGAGACAAAACGTTTGTCTTGATCATGACGCAAGATCACGCTCTGGATTTTGAGATCACTAAGCGAGCACTCGAAAGCCAGCGCTTCGCTTATGTTGGCTTAATTGGCTCGCAAGGTAAAAGCCAGCGTTTCAGATTCCGTCTTAAAGAACAACTGACTGACATTAACTTGCTCGGCCAACTCACCTGCCCTATCGGACATCCTGATGTCACCGGCAAGTTACCGATGGAAGTTGCAGTCTCTGTCTCTGCTCAACTGATGAACCTGTTTCAAAGCAATAAACCGTCAGCGCTTGCAGATGAAAAGCATCACAACGAAGAACAGTGGCGACAAGCCAATGATGCTCGTAGAAATATCAAGGAGAGTCATTAATGGGGGCAGTAAACCAAGCTTTAAGTCTGAATGATGAGCAGCTCGAAAGAATTTGTACCAGTCAGCGTTGGCAGCAGGAAATGAACATCCGTATGCCGTTTGACTCAGCAGACTCTTTACTTCGCAGCGCCGAGATTGCTTTTACTAAATTAAAAGAAAACGATTGGCTCGAAGCGTTTTCGGGTCACCCGATGATTGGCGATCTTAATAGCCTGAAAAAGAAATATTCACAGGGCAAAGATCTGAGTGAAAAAGAGCAGCAGAGTGTTAAGCAAGCGACAAACGATGTGTTGCATGAGCTGCTTACACTCAACCGCGAGTACCTCGACAAATTTGGATTCATTTTTATCGTATGTGCGACCAACAAGAGTGCCGAAGAAATGCTCAGCTTACTTAAGGCCCGCATAAATCGCTCTCGTGATGAAGAGTTAGAGCAAGCAGCAATAGAACAGCAAAAAATCAGCAAAATCAGAATGGAAGCTTTTTTATGAAACAACTCAGTTGCCACGTTTTAGATACGGCGAACGGCAAGCCTGCAGCCGGTATTCAGGTGCAGTTATTTAGCCTCAGCGATCAAACCTGTCTTGCTGAGGCGATTACCGATCAAGACGGGCGCGCCAGATTTCCGGAAGTCATTTTGGAAAAGCAAGGTTATACGCTGCGTTTTCTTGTCGCCCCATATTGTGACGCACAATTTGGCAGTGCTTTCTTTCCTCTTATAGACGTGAATTTCAACGTGTATGACGAGGGTAACTACCACATTCCTCTGCTGTTATCTCCGTTCTCTTATTCAAGCTACCGGGGAAGTTAATAGCAGATACGATTGTGCTTTAGTGAGGTAATGAGGCAAAACCCCTCTCAAAGCACAATCTTTAACAAAACGCATGTTCAAGGATTCATACCAATCTAAATAAGTAAGTGCCTACTTAGGTTGGTATCATAGATAAGGATATTACGATGTGGCCACAACTGTATGAATGGCTAGCGCTGTTTATTAAATGGTTTCATGTGATCTGTGGCATCGCATGGATTGGAGCAAGCTTTTACTTTGCCTGGCTGGATAACAATCTAGAGACTCCGCCAAAATGGAAGAAAGATAAAGGCATCAAAGGCGACCTGTGGGCAGTACATGGTGGTGGTTTTTACGAAGTCGCTAAGTATCAGGCCGGTCCGGAGAAAATCCCGGAAAAACTGCACTGGTTTAAATGGGAAGCTTATGCCACATGGCTGACCGGCTCCGCATTGATGATTTGGATGTACTACTTCAACGCACAAGCTTACCTGATTGATCCACGGATCATGGAGCTAACCTCACTGCAAGCTGTCGGCGTTGGCGTTGGCGGTATTTTTCTCGGAGTGGCGGTTTATGAAGCCCTGATGCGCTCGCCTCTTGGCCGCAATACCGTGATGTTTAGTGCCGCGTTACTGGCGTTTGGCGCACTGTTTTTCTATGGTTTTACCCAACTGTTCAGTGGACGCGGTGCCTTTATCCATATGGGCGCACTCATCGGTTCAATTATGGTTAATAACGTCTTCCACAAGATCATTCCGGGTCAGCGTAAAATGGTAGCACAGGTAATTGCAGGTGAAACCGTCGACCCTGCACCAGGCCTTGAAGGTAAACGCCGCTCTATTCATAACAACTACTTTACTCTGCCAGTCATATTTTTGATGATCAGCAATCACTATCCGATGATCTATCAACACCCGCTGAACTGGTTGATTGGCTTCTTTGTCCTGATCATCAGTGCCTACATCCGTCATTACTTTAACCTCAAACATGTCGGACAGAATAAGCCGAGTGTGATCATCAGTGGTGCTTGTGCAATGCTGGTTTTAGCAGTGCTGGTAAGCTGGCAGTCCACATTTCGTAGCGCGGCAGCAGATACTATGGCAAACACAGACAGTCATCATGAGGCCATTGCTGGCTCTGCATCACTGACAGAAAATCAGATGATTGCAAAACAAATCATTGATGAACGCTGCACTCAGTGCCACAGCTCAACACCCACGGATGATGTATTCAAAGTTGCGCCAAGCGGTGCGGTATTCGATAGCTGGCAGGACATTGAACGTTGGAAAGCGCGTATTCTGGTTCGCTCAGTCGAAAGCGCAGACATGCCATTTTTGAATAAAACCAAAATGACCGACGAAGAGCGCCAACGCTTAAAAGAAGTTCTGAATTGATGCCTTCACCACAATAACAGGTTAATTCCACGCAATTAACGTCTTTACCGGGTCATTCCAGCGAGCCTTCGTCGCTGTTCAGGATGACTGGATATCAAGATATGCCACTCGTTGTTAAGCGAGTGGCATTTTAGTCTTAACAGGTGGCTCTATTGTTACTGTCCTCACCCTTCAATGACGCACATATGCACTGAATTGATCACATTTGCACCAACACGACTCAACTTTTTTCTAATTCTGAAATCCAGTCTCGGCTAAACCCTTGGAATAACTTGACTAAATAGTCAAGAACCTTGTGGCACAGAGCTTGCTCTATTGTGTTCTTAGAATCGTACACAATAATGAATACAAGGAAGTCAGTATGTCTCAACAGCAAGCCCAGGACCTCATTTACGGGTTGGAAGACAAGCCCAACGTCGGAGCAGCGCTTTACGCAGGTCTGCAACATGTCCTCGCAAGTTTTGTCGGAATCATTACCCCAACTCTAATCATCGGTGGTGTACTGGGACTAGGCGAGCATATCCCTTATCTCATCAGTATGGCGTTAATCGTTTCGGGGGTTGGTACCTTTATTCAGGCTCGTCGCATTGGTCCTATTGGGGCTGGTTTGGTCTGCGTTCAGGGCACAAGCTTTGCTTTTCTTAGCTCAGTACTGGCGGCAGGCTTCATCGTTAAATCACAAGGTGGCGGTCCGGAAGATATTCTGGCAATGATATTCGGTGTGTGCTTTGTTGGTGCCTTTATAGAAATCATTCTTTCGCAGTTTATCAGTAAGCTCAAACGCATTATCACACCAGTCGTCGCGGGTATCGTAGTGACGACGATCGGTATTTCTCTTATCAAAGTAGGTATGACTGACCTTGCTGGCGGATTCAATGCGCCTGATTTCGGCTCATGGAATAACCTCCTACTGGGGACGGTTGTCTTAACCACCATTATTGTTTTGAATCGCTCTAAAAACCTGATGGTACGATTGTCATCAATCCTAATCGGTATGGTTTTAGGTTATGTCCTAGCTGCAATGATGGGTATGGTAAACGTCGAAGGCGCATTCAATCAGCCTTTGGTGAGTATCCCTGTTCCGTTTAAGTACGGGTTTGATTTCGACTGGTATGCGTTTTTACCTATCGCGGTTATCTATGCCATTACCGCCATTGAGTCTGCGGGTGATATCACCGCGAACTGCATCATCACCAAGCAAGCGGTATCCGGTCCTCAATACCTGAAACGCATTAAGGCCGGTATACTTGGTGACGGCGTAAACTCACTCATTGCGGCAGTCTTTAACACCTTTCCAAACACCACCTTCAGCCAGAACAACAGCGTAATTCAACTGACCGGTATAGCAAGCCGCTTTGTGGGCTACTTTGTTGCTCTTATTTTAGTCGCTCTGGGGCTATTCCCACTACTCGGAGCCATTCTGACTACCATCCCAAAACCAGTGATTGGCGGCGCAACACTGGTCATGTTTGGTACGGTTGCGGCGGCGGGTATAAAGATCATTGCAAACGAAGAATTAGACCGAAGAAACTTAATGATTCTCGCGGTTTCATTCGGTATCGGGCTTGGCGTAATGCTAGTACCTGAAGTTCTTGAAGGAATGCCAAAAATCCTGCAAAGCGTTTTCGGTTCTCCGGTGACCACCAGCGGTATTGCAGCAATTGTGATGACTTTAGTGCTACCAGAGACTTCACAAGAGGACGCGGAGCAAGCGAGCAAAAAAGGGTTATCCAATCCAGCGCTAGAGAAATAAGACCCTAGAAACCTACGTAATTGGAACTTACGTAAGTAAAAGCAAAGCCGCCACTCCGATACTATTCCATAATTCGGAGTGGTGGCTTGAATCAAAGTTAGCCAGCGACATCAATACAATCGCGTTACAACATCTCTGCCTCAAAGCGAGCCGTTCTAGCTTGAGCAACACTACAATTGGTTTCTGCCATAAGTTCCGCCAAAGTGACATTTGGACTCTGAAGGACTAACCGTACCAGTTTAGCCTCCAACGGCTCTAACTTATCCTGATGCGCCGTAAGTCCTACTTCTAGCTTATTTATCAGGAACCTGAGCTCTTCTGATTCTTCAGCTTTGATGTGCTCTTGAAATCTCTTCAAATCCAGTGCCTCACCAGAAACCTGCCAGTTTCGGGAGCGCCTAACTCGCTTCAACTCACAGCCTATTTCCATCGCGACTGCTTTTGCGTGTTTAGCGTGTTCCCCGCCAATACGGTGAATTAGCGAAGGCAATGAAATGGTGATTTTTGTTGATTTCATAAAGAGGTTAAGAACATCAGAAACAGGTGAACATTTTAAACTCGACAGCTTTAATTTTCATCATATAGACACGTTAAAACATTAACGAATTACATTGACGAGCCGATAATGCAAAAGGCCTACCTTGCTGAGCGAGGTAGGCCTTGTGTTTTATCAATATCTAAAAAAGTTTGAAATTAAAGTTCTTCGCCGTAGATATCGAAAGAGAAGTATTTTGCAGCAATTTTATCGTAAGTGCCGTTTGCACGAATGGTCTTGATTGCCTGGTTAAACTTCTCAGCCAATTCTTCATCATTCTTACGCAGCGCCAGAGCCGTGCCTTCACCGATGTACGCTTTATCCGTCACAGCTTCACCTACAAACTCATGGCCCTTGCCAATCTCTTTATCCAGGAAAGCCAGAGCAAGCTGATCTGAGTTACCGAAGGTAGCGTCCAAGCGACCGTTCGCCATATCAAGGTACACTTCGTCCTGACCAGAATAACGTTTGATAGTTGCAACTGAGCCAAATTTATCCGTCACGTACATGTCGTGAATTGTGCCGCTTTGAACACCAATCACTTTGTCTTTCAGGCCATTTTTGCTGATTTCAATATTGCTGCCCGCTTTAGCAACAAAGCGCGCCGGCGTTTGGTAGTACTTGTCGGTAAACAGCACGCGTTTTTTACGATCATCAGTGATACGCATTGAAGCCATGATCACGTCTGACTTACGCGCTAGCAGACTAGGAATCAGAGAATCCCATCCCTGAGAGACCCATGTACAGTCTAGCTTTGCTTCCGCACATAAGGCATCAGCAATTTCGATATCAAAACCAACCGGTGTACCACTTGCATCCTTGTAGTTAAACGGTGGGTAAGTAAAGTCAGAAGCCAGACGGACTTCCTTTGCCATCAAAGGGGTAGAAAGTAGTGCAGCGGTGCAAGCTAACGCGCTCAGCATTTTATTCATGTGTAATATCCTTATTATTTTTTAATTGATGGTGTCAGTAGATTGCTCTAGTTGCAAGTTACATATGGTGTCCGCCACTTCCTGCATACTTTTTTCCGAACCGATGGTAATTCGAACACAGTTCTGCAGGCTTGGCTCATGAGTTTGGTTACGCGTCACAATGCCTTGCTCACGTAAGTATTCAAAAAGATTGACGTTCGGCTTAGTGCGAATCAGTACAAAGTTAGTCGCTGACGGATAAATAGTCTCTATCCAATCAAGACCTGAGATACGTTCAATAAAGCGCTGGCGGGACTCAACCAAGGTACGGGTATGCTCCGCTACCTTTGCTAACCCTTCTGAACTTAATGCTTGCAGAACGATTTCTGCTGAACTATCCGGCATCGGGTACGGTGGGATCAGCTTACATACAAAGTCCATTACTGATTGCTGGGCGATGATAAACCCGCATCGTACCGCTGCAAGACCAAAGGCTTTCGACAGAGTGCGAATCACCACAAGGTTTGGATAACGGTCAATCAGTTCGACAACGCTTTGATCAAGTTCAAACTCAATGTACGCCTCATCAACAACTACAATTGCACTGTGCTGAGTTTGCTCTAATACATCAACGACCTTCTGGTAACTTAATAGCTGACCGGTTGGGTTGTTAGGAGAGCATAAGAAAACAAGGTTCGCCTTGTCAGCCGCCTGAACAACGCTCTCAACATCCAGTTCAAATTTCGGCAGTAATAACGGGCAATCAATAACATTGATCGCTAATGATTCAGCACAGAACTCATACATTGCATAGGTCGGGCTACATATTGCGATGCTGTCTGTTCCCGGCTGACAGAAGGTACGAATAAGCAAATCAATCGCTTCATCTGCACCGCGCACTGCTAGAGTTGGCTGTGAAGTTGAGCAATAAGCCTGATACGCTGAGGCAATGTCGTGAGGAAGAAAGTCCGGATAACGGTGCAACGGAGACTGGTGCTCTTTGTATAGCAACGGCTCTTCTAGCTCGTTCGCGTTTAGCCACAATCTTCCTGAACCACCAATGCGTCTTGCTGATTGATATGGTATTAACTTTTTTTATGCTCTCAGGAGCTAACTTCTCAGCTAATGACATAGTTTTTATTATCCCTAAATGAATACCTAATCAGTTTTAACCGATTAAATTAAATTAAATTTCCTTATTGGTAATAAATTAGTCAAGAATCGCTTCTGGTTAAATCGAAATAAAGGCATACTAGACATGCAAAAAAATCATGGATAGATGACATGCAGAACAGACTCCCTTCAACAAAAAACCTGCAAGCGTTTTTAGCCACAGCGCAGCACCTCAATTTTACTCATGCCGCAGAGGCTCTGAACATGACACAGGGTGCGATTAGCCGTCAGATCCAATCGATAGAGAGCCTGATGGGCGTTGCGCTATTTTATCGTCAGGCACGAGGTCTTGCTCTCACGCCCGAGGGCGCAAAGTTTATTCCGTTGGCAGAAGAGATTATCCAGCGTTTGCAAGCTTCTATTCGAGAAGTAGTCGACAGCGCAAACCGTATCAAGCTTAACGCACCAAGTTGTATTACTTCATGGCTGTTAGGTCATATCGCCAATTTTCAGCAAGACTATCCTGATGTGAATGTCGAGCTGACCTCGACCACCAAGCATCAGGCCGTTCCTAACTTCGATAGTTTCGACTTGGTGATCTCTTACGGTAAGCCGATTCGCAGTAAAACCATCGATCAGGTAGTGTTGTTCGATGAGATCCTGGCTCCGGTATGCGCACCACAATTATGGGATAAGATGGCCCAGCAAAACTTAGAAAAAGAGCCAGACGAATTAAGTCTGCTCAAGCGATGCACCTGGCTGCACGCAAACACGGAGCAGTCTGACTGGTCAATGTGGCTGGCATCACGAGGGTATCGCAATATTCAGGGTAGAGGTAACCAAACTTTTGCTACGCTCGATCAGGCGGTGAACGCCGCTCAGCAAGGGTTTGGAATGGCGATTGGTGATATCACGCTGGCTGAGCAGGACTTGAAGTCAAAACGCTTAATCCGGCCATTTAACAGCTATGTCGCCTCTGGCAATGGCTATCATCTGCTCAACCCGAAACACGAAGGCAACGCCATGGTTGGTAAGCTGGTGAACTGGTTAGCGGAACAAAGCACTACAGGCCATTAGCAGCACAACTACGAACAAAGAGATTTATGGTCTATTAACGTATTGCTTAAAATGACAAAAGCGCCCTATCTTGGGCACTTTTTCATGGGGAAATTGTATCTTTGACGCTTAATTCAGAGCATTTACCGATGGCGAGTATTTTTCCTGCCACTGAGGGTATTCATTTTTCAGCATCTTATTAGGTGTTGTCACCAGCCATGTGTACTTCACACGACGCTCATAACTCACCTCTTCAAATGTATCAAGTTTGTCACCCTGACGGTTCGAGAATAGTGGCTGTAGATTTTCGATATTAATGAAGCGTGGCCACACACTGCTGCCTTCCTGGTCGATAACCACACGGTTAACACCAAACTCCATGGTATCGTCAGGCGTTCTGATCATTTTCTTGCCTGTGATTTCCTTGCTCTTCAGGAAAGACACCGCACTGTTGACCGAATCCACGACTTCAGCTGAAGGATTGTCGATGCTCATAAGGAACTGAATAACATTAACACTTTCATCACCACTGATAGAAGCAAGTTCATAAGAACGGCCTCGCTCACAAGCAAGTGTATCTATGTTGTACTGCGCACACCAACCGGTCTTCTGGCCATTTGACACAACCTGGCTATCAAGAACAAGGCGCAAACCTTTGTCCATAGAAGCCTGTGCGCGTTTCGCTAATTTATCAGAGACGAAAGCAAATTCATTCTTCTGGCTGGCCACGTCACGCATCACATTCAATGTATTTGCAATCGCATTATCATTGAACGTCACATGACGGTGATAACCTGTAGAGTTCGGGAAGAATTGTGGCCACCCGCCGTTTTTGTATTGACCATCCAATAGGTACTCAACACCGCGAATTGCCGCATCTTTATATTCCGCTTTATTAGTGTGCTGGTAAACTTTCGCCAGCGTCATGATCTGGGTATAAGTGGCGTCGTTATCAATCGTCGATTTTTGACGATAAGTCGGGAATGTATCGCGATCGTAAACTTGCGCAAGTGAGTTGGAGCTACCGATTTTAAACCAACCGCCGTCTGCATTTTGGTTTTTAACCATTGCATCAGCAACTGTTTGTGCTTCTGCACTGCCGTACCACTCATCTTTCTGATCGCCGAGGGTTTTAAGAGAAATATTGCCTTTTTCAGCTTTGAAGATAGTGCCTTCAGGGCGAAGCAGCGTAACTTCTGCAAGGTTACGTGAAGAGTTCCAGCTGTATTTGCCATTGAACTGCTCAAAGACAAATTTAAAAGGCACATACATCGCACCGTCAACCAGTTTTGCAGCCGCTGGCGCTTTTACTTTTTTACCGTTAACAGTTGCATCCGACGAGCCATCTTTCATCACAACGGTTTTACCATTTAGAGTGAATTCGATCTTTTTGCCATCAACCTTAGTTACGCCGTTAAGTTCATCAATGATGTCATCAAGTGGTGCCATCACTACTTTATCTTTTGTCATCATTGGCTTGAAGTAATGAGAATCAAGCAGTTCGTGGTAGCTTCCATCCACTTTCATCATCGGCTCGCTCATCATCAGCGAAACAGTGTGAAGGTTAGCGTTATCCCAGGTTAACTCTTGAGCGTGGATAGCGCCTGAAAAACAAGCAACAGTTAATGCAGCAGCAATGTAGGTTTTTTTAAGCATTTTCATTTGATGTCTCCGGGAGATTTTAAATCAAACCACCATTTCATTATTTATTTTAGATAATCAATATTTTTGAAACTGAGGTGATTTTACACAACCGGAGACGGAGAAGTAGTGATCAGTGAGGGGAGATAAGAGTTAGGTCACGGCAAATGCACTTTAATATTGTAAAACGTTACCCAGCTCTTAGTTGTAAGAGGGAAATAACCAAAAATGCCAACTTTTAGATACATTTTCGGCGATACTTCTTAACCAATACAAATCAAAGTGAACGCAAAATTTGACAATTACAAATGAGACGGCAGGTGGCAGATACACCTGTAATAGCGAACTTACATGCGCCCGACTTGGATTAGCTAACCTCAGAGACGTTCTCTCCTACCCAAGTCAGTAATTGCTTAGCCGCTTTGGATAACACCTGGTTCTGGCGCACGATGTAGCCAAAATCGGTATTGGGGAAACTGGGTAAAGGTGTAACTACTCTGGATAGCTTTAGCCTTGGATCGATTGAAAAGTCGGGTACGATTGCGGTACCAAAGCCTGCTTCTGCCCAGTCAATTTGTGCTTCGACACTGCCTACTTCCATTACCCGGTGCTTTGGTAAATTTAACTCTGGCAATGAAGCATCAATCAGTTCACGTGTACGGGTATCATGCCCCAACAGAATAAGCGTCTGGCTTTCTTGTTTGTTCTCTTGCCAGTTAAATATATTGTCCCCGAAAGCACACCAGTGAATTTGCGTCAGCGGCGTAAAGTGCAGTGGCTGGCTCTCTTTCTGCGCAATCACAAAACCGATATCTGCGCGAGCGCGCTTAACTAGGTCCACGGCTTGCGAAGATGTTGTATTAAACAGCGCTAAGTCGATGCCCGGATACTCATTTTTAAATTGCTGAAATGGTTTGATAAGTAACAAGCGCGAGACGATATCGCTGGCTGCAATCGAAAGTGTCCCCTGAGTGAGATCATTGATCGCGTTGAGATCCGACTGACAGATCTGCAACTCGTTAAGCATATGCTGCGCGGTAGCTAATAACCGTTTTCCGGCCTGAGTAAGCTGCACCGGGTTTCGTTCAATTAACTTAGTGCGTGTCACTTGCTCCAGCTGCTTTATGTGTAAGCTGACATTCGGTTGAGTCATATGCAGCTCTGTTGCTGTTTTACCGAAATGTTTTATTTCCGCCAAGGTGACAAATGTTCTCAGCCAGTTCAAATCCAACATGCTCACCATCCGATATGAGATTCTTATCAAGCTAATCAGTATAATTAATTTCTCTTATTGTCGCGAACAACATAAGATTTTCCGGTCTGTTACTGGAGAACAAATTATGTCGTCTATTGTTGTTGTGGGTGCAAACTGGGGTGATGAAGGCAAAGGCCGCATCGTTGACTTTTTGGCAGAGCAAGCTTCTGCGAGTATTCGTTTCCAAGGTGGTAACAATGCGGGTCATACCGTGGTTAACGATCTGGGTACGTTTAAGCTACACCAACTTCCAAGTGGCGTATTCAACCCAGATTGTATTGCAGTATTAGGTCCGGGTATGGTTATCAGCCCAGCGTCTCTGTCTCAAGAAATTGCGGAAGTAGAAGAAGCAGGCGTAAAAGTGAATATGTGCATCTCTGATCGCGCAACAATGTGTCTACCTCTACACGCCCTAGAAGATACGCTAGAAGAACAACGTTTAGGCGACAAAGCATACGGCTCAACTCGTCAAGGAATTGCACCTGCCTACGGTGACCGCGTAATGAAGAAAGGCATCCTTGTTGGTTGGTTGAAGCAACCAGAAGTATTGGTTGAACGCCTTCAATTCATGATGGACTGGAAACTGCCGCAACTGCGTGCGCTTTACCCAACGTTCGAATTTGAACAAACCGCTGAAGAACTGGCGAACTGGCTGCTAGAAGTGTCTGCACCTTGGCGCGATTCAATTTGCAACGTAACGCTGCCTCTAAAAGAGCTACAAGCAAAAGACAAAACACTATTGTTCGAAGCGCAACTTGGGGCGGGTCGTGACCTTGTTTACGGTGAGTACCCTTGGACAACGTCTTCTAACGTCGTATCGATGTACGCGGGTATCGGCAGTGGTCTTCCGGCACTTCGACCTGAACGCGTGATTGCAGTAGCAAAAGCATTCAGTTCATCTGTTGGCACCGGCACGCTGATTACAGCCATGGAAGAGCAAGATGCCTTCCGAGAACTGGCAGGTGAGTTCGGTGCAACAACCGGCCGCCCGCGTGACATGGGTTACTTCGACGCAGTTGCGACGAAAAACGGCGTTGAACTGCAAGCAGCGACTGAGATAGCGCTTACCAAGGTAGACTGCCTGACTGGACTTAACGATCTGAAAATCTGTGTTGGCTACGAAGGCGACCACAGTGAAAACCCGATCTGGCCTCAGACAGCAGCACTAGCCCCAATCTACGAAAAAATGGAAAGCTGGAGCGAAGACATTACTGGATGCCGTAAGTTTGAAGAGCTACCAATCGCGGCACAGAAATACGTATTACGTATTGAAGAACTGATGGGTGTACCAGTGAAAATGGTCTCTGTTGGTCCTGGCCGCGAACAAATGATTATGCGATAAGGCGTGATCTAACACGTCAGTTGGCAGCGGCTTTATCTTTTCCGGGGTAAAGCCGCTTTTTTTAATTTCCATTCTACTAACAATAATCGGAACACTGCCTTACCTCAAAAAATTAATGTCCACCAACCTATTGGTTTAAAATAACAATCTCTCTTGCGATATCTAACATATCAACACCGACTACATCTGGCTTAAGATACAGCGGGTGATATGGCGCTCCACTTCTATCAATGTAAGCCGCTTTCAGACCGGCATTTAATGCACCGTGCGTATCCCAGTCATGTGTCGCTACGAGCCTTAACTCTTCAGGTGATTTCAATAACACCTCAGCTGCATGCTGATACGCTAACGGCGACGGTTTAAAAGTGCCGACATTTTCAACCGATATAATGTCATCAAAGTAATCCTCTAAACCCGCATTCATAATTTGTTTTTCCAATAGTGCTTGTGAGGAGTTAGATAATGCAACAAGCCGAAATCCATTTTCTTTCAGTAGTGCAAACGACGGTTTAATATCTGAGTGCGCTTCAAGGTTAGCGAAAAGTCCCAGAACATCATCTACCTGATCTTCGGTTAACGTGATTCGGCATTTACCAGCTAAAGAAAGAAGTGCGGATTTTGCTAACTCTGCGAAACTGGTTTTGACCTCGGTAGTCAAACATACCGTAGAAGAGTGAAGCAGCATGGAAAACCAAGTCAGCATGTATTTGTCGTCGCCAAAATATTGCTTAAACTTTGGTTTCAATACATGCAGGTTTAGCACGGTTTCATTGATGTCAAAAAGTATCGTTTCTTGCTTCATAAATTTCCACCTAGTTAAAAATGCTATCTGTGTAAAGCGAGCTCGGCTGTTATGATGATTGAACAATGTGCTTGGTCAAAAATAAATAGTCATTATTAATCTAGAACATTTTAGTAGAGAGACTTTTCCCGGTTAAGGTAAAGAATGAACAACAGAATTAAATTAGACATTATCTCCGATGTCGTTTGTCCATGGTGTGTAATAGGTTATAAACACCTCATGGCTGCTATTGATGAGTTAGGCATACAAGATAAAGTTGACATTGAGTGGCAACCTTTTGAACTGAATCCAGATATGCCAGCAGAGGGAGAGGGGCTGCGCGAGCACATTGCACGCAAGTATGGTGCATCCAAACAAGACAGTGACAAGACACAAGCGAATATTACTGAACAAGGTGCGAAGTATGGGTTTGAGTTTAACTACTTTGATGAAATGAAAATGGTTAACACGCTCGATGCACATGTCCTGCTTGACTTAGCGCGCGACCAAGGAAAACAAACGGAACTTAAGCTGCGATTATTCTCCGCATTCTTTAGCGAAAGAAAAGATATTTCAGATTTGAATACACTGCTCGACGAAGCAGAAAAAGTCGGAATGTTTAAACAAGAAGTAATGCAGGCACTGTCGGATACCGCTATACGAGAGAAGATAAGAAGCACAGAGGCACAGTGGTATCAAATGGGTATCTCAAGTGTTCCAACGGTCATTTTCAATAGAAAAACGGCACTAACCGGAGCGCATCCTCAGGAAAGCTACAAAAGAGTTTTGAAGGAGTTACTTCAGGAAGCACAATCTTAGGCTGCATCGCTCCTCTGACCAATTCGATCGTAGAGCCCTAACACTCACTCTACGATCGAGCACAACAGCGTTGACGCAACAGCGTCAACAGCTAACACTTAAAACATGCGACGCTTCATACCTGCTCTTTCAAGAATGCGTGTCGAAATTTCCTCAACCGAAAGCGAAGATGTATTGATGTAAGGAATCGCCTCTCTTCTGAACAAGGATTCAACCGTATTCAGTTCCAGTTTGCACTGCTCTTCACTGGCGTAATCACTGCCCGATAAGCGGTTCTCACGAATTTCATTCAAACGCTCCGGAGTGATCGTCAATCCAAACAGCTTGTGGCGGTGTACTTCAAACTCCGGCAGCAAACGCAGCATTTTCACGTCTTCGGCAATAAACGGATAGTTCACAACTCTTAAACCAAACTGCATCGCCATGTATAAACTGGTCGGGGTTTTGCCACTGCGCGATACACCAAGCAGGATGATATCGGCCTGATCTAAGCCTTTTAATGTGATGCCATCATCATGTGCCAGCGTGTATTCAATCGCAGCGATACGATCGAAGTAAGTATCCGAGTCCCGCCCCACACTACGGGAACGTTGCAACTTTGGTACTGGCGCCATCTGAGTATCATCCTGAACTTTTTGTACAATGCTTTCAAGCACATCGTAGCTGAAAGCTGGTGCAGCTAAGAGCATTTCACGGACTTCTGGGACAACAATCGAGAAAAACACCAAAGGTTTGACCCCATTTCGGCGGTAGGAAGTATCAATTTCTCTGACCACATCCAAAGCTTTGCTCGGCGTTTCAACAAAAGGAAAGGTTTTTTGATTAGGAGTGAACGGAAATTGACCGAGAACAACATGGCCTAATGTCTCACATGTTATTGCCGTACCATCAGAAACATAGAACACATCACGACTTTGGGTATTTGTTTGCATTTTTGTTTAATATTTCAAAATCATTTGAGTAGGATGGTAAACATAATATTAATAAATCAATTTGGCTTTCAGTTAGGTTCACCACAGCTTTGAAAATTCGTTGAGTTTTTTTGGGCTGGAACGTAATCGATTGCCTTTGAAATCAACCTGAACAAATCAATAGTCGAAAATTGCACAGGAAAAGTCGCTCATAGCCAATTATAGTTTGTTGTAACTCATTAATATGATTACTCAATTTATAAAAAAGCCAGCAGTACTTTTAACGAGCAATAACGAGTAAGCATTTGTTTAGATTGACTTAAGTCCCCCTACAAAAGCTGCAATGTTTCTGGAGAAAGACATGCAAAAGAACACCCTCTGGTTCAATGGCCTATCCATGAATGATGTCGACAAAGTCGGCGGTAAGAACGCTTCGCTTGGTGAAATGGTTTCTAACCTGGCTAACGTTGGCGTTTCGGTTCCAAACGGTTTTGCGACAACTTCCTATGCGTTCAATAAGTTCCTTGACCACGAAGGATTAGATGAGCGTATCCACCAATTACTCGATGAACTGGATGTCGAAGATGTAGAAGCCCTGCGTAAGACAGGTGCAGCCATCCGTCAATGGGTATTAGATGCCCCTTTCCCGGCAGATCTTGAACAAGACATCCGCGAAAACTATCAAGAACTGATTGAAGGTAACCCTGAACTTTCAGTCGCAGTTCGCTCTTCTGCGACAGCGGAAGACCTTCCGGATGCATCCTTTGCAGGCCAGCAAGAAACGTTCCTTAACGTGAAAGGTATTGACGCTGTACTGGAAGCAACTAAGCACGTTTATGCCTCTCTGTTTAATGACCGTGCTATCTCATACCGTGTACACCAAGGCTTCGACCACCGCGGTATCTCGCTTTCAGCGGGTATCCAGCGCATGGTGCGTTCAGACAAAGCGTCTTCTGGTGTTATGTTCACTCTGGACACAGAATCTGGCTTCGACCAAGTAGTATTCATCACTTCTTCTTGGGGTCTGGGCGAGATGGTTGTTCAGGGCGCAGTTAACCCGGACGAGTTCTACGTTCATAAGCCACTATTAGAGGCTGGTGAGCACCCGATCGTTAAGAAAACGTTTGGATCTAAGCAGATCAAAATGATCTACTCAAACAACCAAGAGATCGGTAAACAAGTAGACATTATTGACACGTCAGATGAAGAACGTAACCACTTCTCTTTGAATGACGAAGAAATTAAAGAGCTTGCAAAACAAGCGATGATCATCGAGAAGCACTACCAGCGTCCAATGGACATTGAGTGGGCGAAAGATGGTATCGACGGCAAGCTTTACATCGTTCAGGCACGCCCAGAGACGGTATGTTCTCAAAGCGAGAAGAACGTAATTGAGCGTTACGAGCTAAACAACAAAGCAGACGTTTTGATTGAAGGTCGTGCAATCGGTCAGCGCATCGGTAAAGGCACAGTACGTTTGGTTGATTCTCTGGATCAAATGTCACTGGTTCAAGACGGTGACGTTCTGGTTACCGACATGACTGACCCGGACTGGGAACCAGTAATGAAGAAAGCGTCAGCTATCGTAACCAACCGTGGCGGCCGTACCTGTCACGCAGCGATCATCGCACGTGAGCTTGGTATCCCAGCAATCGTTGGCTGTGGCGATGCCACCAGCAAGTTGACAGACGGTATCGAAGTAACCGTATCTTGCGCCGAAGGTGAAACGGGTTACGTTTACCAAGGCGATCTGGAGTTTGAAGTTAAACGTTCTTCAGTAGACGAGCTGCCACTTCTGCCGACTAAAGTAATGATGAACGTCGGTAACCCAGACCGCGCGTTCGACTTTGCTCAGATTCCGAACGAAGGTGTTGGCCTTGCGCGTCTTGAATTCATCATCAACAAGATGATTGGTATTCACCCTAAAGCGCTACTGAACTTTGACGCTCAAAGCGATGAGCTGAAAGCTGAAATCACTGATCGCATCCGTGGATACAAAGATCCTATCGACTTCTACGTAAGTAAGCTGACAGAAGGTATCGCAACTATCGCTTCTGCATTCTGGCCAAAACGCGTTATCGTTCGTATGTCTGACTTTAAGTCGAACGAATACAGTAACTTGGTTGGCGGAAAAGCTTACGAACCACATGAAGAGAACCCTATGCTGGGCTTCCGCGGTGCATCTCGTTACATCTCACCGGTGTTTGAAGACTGTTTCGAACTGGAAACTCAGGCAATCAAACGCGTTCGTAACGAAATGGGGCTGAAAAACGTAGAAATCATGATCCCATTCGTTCGTACTCCAAGCGAAGCAGCGTCGGTTATCGATCTGTTAGCTAAGTTTGATCTGCGCCGTGGCGACCAGGGTCTTAAAGTCATCATGATGTGTGAACTTCCTTCGAACGCTGTTTTGGCTGATGAGTTCCTGAAGTACTTCGATGGTTTCTCTATTGGCTCAAACGACATGACTCAGCTTACACTTGGTCTGGATCGTGACTCCGGCGACGTAGCTCACCTGTTTGATGAGCGTAACGCAGCCGTCAAAGTGATGCTGAAAATGGCGATCGACGCAGCAACCAAAGCAGGTAAATACGTAGGCATTTGTGGCCAGGGCCCTTCTGACCATGAAGACCTAGCGGAATGGTTGATGGAGCAAGGCATCAGCTCTGTATCTCTTAACCCGGACACGGTTATCGATACCTGGTTACAGTTAGGTAAAGTTAGCAAGTAACCCGTTAGAAACTGAATCAATAGAAGCCCTCAAACCTAGATTTGGGGGCTTTTTGTATTCAGCAACAAAGCTTTATGTCAATATTAATTCAAATCGTGACAACATTCTCAACCTTTAGTGATATGTAATTTTCCCTCTGCTCAATTTCACCTAAAATGTTAAGACATCCATGTCTCAAGAGATTGAAGTTAATGAAAAAACCAGTTGCTCTCCTAACTACATTACTGTTCCTCAGCTCTCCCGCCCACGCCGACTGGGATAAGATTTCCGAAAAAATGTCCGAGCTGGGAGAAGCGGTTGCAGAAGGTGCGCAAGAGGCATGGGACAGCACTAAAACGTTTTCCAAACAAGCTTGGCAAGATTTCATGAACTGGTCAGAAGAAGCGATAAACACGGCTGGTGAATGGACAGACGCGAGTATTGAAAAAAGTAAAGAATGGATTGATATTGCAGACAAAAAAATTGATGAACTAATGGAAGGCGATACACCGGAAGAGGCTCGTCAAGCGGTCGATTTAATGGCTGACAGTACCCTTTTCAAACTATTTAACGAGCAACCAGAATCCAAAGCAATCTATGATCGCGCCTATGGTTATGCTGTGTTTGACTCGCGAGCGCTATCTTTATTGTTCCATGCTGATTCTGGCTCCGGTGTTGCTGTCAATAAAGAGACCGGAAAACGCACGTACATGAATATGTTTGGCATGGGAGTAGCACTTGGTCTTGGGGGCAAGTTCTACCAGCAGGTCGTCCTATTCGAGAATAAAGAAGATTTCGACGCTTTCATTAGTGACGGCTGGGACGCTTCCAGTAAAGCCTCTGCGGTTGCAGGGGAGCAAGCCGATGAGCTCGCTGCACATATCAATAACAATGTCGCCGTTTATCAACTGAACTCCAAAGGTTTGCTTTTTGATGCAAACGTGTCAGGTTCTAAATACTGGGTCATTGAAGAGTTGACTAGTTCGCAGTAATACACAACTTCGTAATTCACTTGACGCCGGGTATCTGAGTTAGCCGTTGACTGGCACATTAGCCAGCCAACGGAGTCCAGCTCCCACAAGGCATTATTGATTTCGTAGTCGTTGCCAGTAAGTCTCGTAAATCGCCAACGTTTCAGCGCCGACATCATTAATAAACTCGCCTTTTCTCATATCGTCTTCGGAAGGGAAAATAGTCAGATTATTTTTCAGTTCATCCGGCAACAAATTACGTCCCGCATTGGTTGCAGAAGCGTACCCAAGGCTGTTAACGATTTCAGCCTGATTTTCAGGCTGGTACATGAAGTTAATAAACTTATGCGCTAACGCCTTATTTTTACTGCCTGACGGAATAGTGAAGTTATCCATCCACAGCACTGCACCTTCTTCCGGCATGACAAACTTCAGCTCGGGCATTTCTACCTGCCCTTGAAAAGCATTACCGTTCCACTGCATTCCGGCAGACGTTTCGCCAGACACATATGGAACTTGCGGTGCATCAGAGTTGTACAACAATACGTTATTTTTCAACGCCACTAACGACTCATATGCCTGTTTGATTTCCGCTTCATTTTTGCTGTTCACACTATGACCGTTCATTTTCAAAGCCATACCGAACACGTCGCGAATATCATCAATTAACATCACTTGTTGCTCGTACTGCGCATCCCATAAGTCAGCCCATTTTGTGACTGGTTGCTCTACCATGGATTCGTTGTAACTGATCCCGGTAACACCCCAAATGTACGGCAGCGAGTAGTCATTTTTAGGATCGTGAGCTTGCCCTAACAAACCTTGCATCGTGTCTTGCATGTTTGAGACCTGAGCATGGTTGATCTGAGCAAGTAACCCTTCTCTTCCCATTTTTTCAATGAAATAGGCAGAAGCAAACACAACGTCATAACCAGTGCCTTTGACTAGTTTTAGCTTGGTGTACATTGATTCATTATTCTCAAAGGTCGAATAGTTAACCGTCACACCTTCTTGTTTCTCAAATGCTTTTAATGACGCTTCCGGCAAATAGCCGCCCCATGCATAAACGTTCAATGTTTTGCTTTCTGCATGAGAAAACATGCTGAGAACAAGTGCACTCAGCCCCAATCCTTTGATGATAAATTTCATGGTATGTAGTCCAAACCAGTCCAGCGACGCGCTGGGATTCGGGTGCATAATTAGTTAATAATTAAACAATTAAAAGAAAAATTAATTAATCTTTAAAAGCAAAAATATTTATTGAATCCTACGACTTTCTAAACGTCCAAAACACGGGCGTCTCGAAGTCATTTAGGTATATAATCTCTATTTTGAAATATTTTGTTACGTTACTTAGGTAACACTTGAGATTAAAAATGAACAATAGCAGATGGTTCGGCTTACTAGGCGGCATGATCTTTTTACTCATTACATTGCTGCTTTTTGGATCTTCCGTCCATACTGCGTGGTATCAATTTCCCGTAGAAGCCATCAACGGGATTGCTTTCATCTTCGCTTTTGGACTCGGGCTGAACAAAGTTCTTTCTTATGCTGTTGCGTTAATTACTCTTACAGCAATGTTCTATATTGGCTATGTTTTTGGGTATCGTATTCATCGAAAACTTAAGTAACCCTTAAATGGCTCCACGCGATGAGCATGAATGTGCAGTAATCACTCCTGTTTACGCTATAGCTTCGCCTTCTCATCTACTGTAAATCAAGAGTTTGATTAAGAAGAAAACAGAGGCTCTGAATCTAAGGTTATATTCGTTTTCTCGACGTGTTAGTATCACCGGTTTTTTGAACACCCTCACACTTTTCACTGATTTGATGTTAGGGAAATACACGGCTTTCGAGCCCTAAAAAGCGAAGTACTTATGTCGAATATGACGAATACCGTCTCTCATGCTCCTATTCAGGAAGCAGACTATGCTGCAATTCACCCTCCATCTCTAGTAAAGCGACTCGAACTGGCTAACCCCGTATTTTGGTTAAGTGGTAGTTTACTGACCCTGTTCGTCCTGCTTGCTCTCACAAATACCAACTCTCTGACCGCAATGGTTAACACTGGCTTCAGTTTTGCCACAAAATATTTTGGCTCATACTGGCAAGTATTACTTCTTCTCAATTTCCTTATTGGTTTGGCTTTGGCCTTTGGACGAACTGGTCACGTTCGTTTAGGTCGCCTAGCAGAACCTGATATTGATAACTTCAAGTGGTTATCAATCGTCCTCTGTACCCTACTTGCCGGTGGTGGTGTCTTCTGGGCAGCAGCAGAGCCTATTGCTCACTTTGTTACTGCTCCACCACTCTTTGGAGAAGCTCCAGCAAAAAAACTAGCAATCAATGCCTTATCTCAGTCTTTTATGCACTGGGGATTCTTAGCCTGGGCCATCCTTGGTGGTCTGTCTTCAATAGTATTAATGCACCTTCACTATGACAAAGGCCTTCCCCTAAAGCCGCGCACTCTGCTTTACCCTGTTTTTGGTGATAAGGCCATCAATGGCTGGATTGGTCACATCGCGGATGCTTGCAGTATCCTCGCAGTCGCAGCAGGCACAATTGGCCCTATCGGTTTTCTTGGTCTGCAAATCAGCTACGCACTGAATTCCCTGTTTGGATTACCAGATACCTTTGTTACTCAAAGCGGCGTTATTGTTGCAGCAATTTTACTGTATACCCTTTCAGCTCTTAGTGGTGTAAGTAAAGGTATTCAAATAGTCAGCCGCTATAACATTGTGCTAGCCGTACTTTTGATTGGGTACATTTTGGTTGTTGGTCCAACTAGCTTTATCATTGACGGCTATATTCAGGGTGTTGGCCGCATGGTCGATAACTTTATACCAATGGCACTTTACCGTGGTGATACAGACTGGCTTAGCTGGTGGACGGTGTTCTTCTGGGGTTGGTTCATTGGTTATGGTCCAATGATGGCGATCTTTATCGCACGTATTTCTCGCGGTCGAACAATCCGCCAGCTGATTATGTCTATTAGTATCGCTGCTCCTCTCATTACCTGTTTTTGGTTTAGCATTGTTGGCGGGAGTGGTCTGTCATTTGAGCTGGATAATCCTGGCTTAATTTCATCCGCCTTTGAAGGTTTTAATCTCCCGGCGGTATTGCTTGCAATCACCTCGGAACTGCCATTCCCGATGGTTATTTCAGTGTTTTTCCTGATCTTAACTACAACCTTCATTGTCACTACCGGAGACTCGATGACGTACACTATCAGTGTGGTCATGACTGGCTCTACGGAACCCAACGCAGTAATTCGCACCTTCTGGGGATTAATGATGGGTGTCGTTGCTATTGCGCTCATCTCAATGGGTTCAGGTGGTATTTCTGCCTTGCAATCGTTTATCGTAATTACCGCTGTACCAGTGTCTTTAATCATCTTACCAAGTATTTGGAAAGCGCCAAATATAGCGAAACAGATGGCAAAAGATCAGGGCTTAGTATAGTCACTCGAACTATGACTCTCGGTAATGGTATATCCATTATCGGGAGTTTCTTACTTCTCCGTTTCTAATTGTCTACTCTAAATTGTCATATTCCTCTCCTAAGATATCATGAGGCCGGTCTCAGAAGAAAAGCCGAACTACGAGCTTTGCATTAATGTAATTCTGGGTCACTATCAAAGGAGTAGCAGACACCTCAAGCTACTCTTTGACATAAATAAAATTCAATCAGTGAGAGCATAAAATGTCCAAACCTTTGTACGTGTTTGATATGGATGAAACCTTAATCAACGCTGACTGCGCGATGATTTGGAATGAATTTTTGGTGGAGAAAGGCATAGCAACGGAGCCTAACTTCATTGAAGAAGACCAACGTCTGATGAAACTCTATGCTGAAGGCAAAATGGATATGGAAGATTACCTTACGTTTTCTATGGCGCCGCTGTCTGACATTCCTGTTGAGCAAGTAAAAACACTGGTTACGGAATGTGTAGACAAGCAAATTCTTCCTAAACAATTTAGGCAATCCATAACTTTGATTGAGCAACTCACTCGCGATGGCATCGATATGGTGATCATTTCCGCTAGCGTGACTTTCTTAGTTGAAGCAGTTGGTCAACGTCTTGGAATTCCAACGGCCCTCGGGATCGACTTAGTTGAACAACAAGGTAGTTACAGTGCTGAAATCTCCGGGATTCCAAGCTACAGAGAAGGAAAGGTCACCAGACTGCAACAATGGTTAGAGGCACAGCCAGAATCATACTCAGAAATCCATTTCTATACTGATTCCATCAATGATTTACCGCTCTGCCAGCGCGCGGACTTTGCCTATTTGGTCAACCCATGCCCCCGCTTGAAAGAGCATTCGAATCAGCCAAACTGGACGGTGCTAAGTTGGGATTAATTAAGAGTTATTGACCGTTATGGAGAAGACTGTAAAAGAGCAACGATAAAAGCTGCTCTTTTTAGTTAAGGTGAGAAAGTGTATCGGGAGTAAAGCCTGTAAGTTAGTCTGAATACTTCTTACTTTGCCTGCGACGTAACAACCCTGCACCGAACAACCCAAAGCCTAATATTGCCAGCGAGGAAGGTTCTGGCACCGCAACTGGCGATTCGAAACCAAACGGGTTTGTACCCTGGCCTTCAACCGTGACAGCAACAACAAAGTCATCGAAATCTGCGTCTTCGCCAGCGCCGCCATCATTAAAGAACAGGTAAGCAGTGCTTAAGTCGTTCACATCGAAGCCTAAGAAAAAGTTTTCCTCAACATCAGCGTTATACCCATTAAACACCCCGCAGAAGAGGTCACAACCGAAGCCAAATGGTAAATACTCTTCATCATTGTGATAGAACGTTTCGGTAACACTATCTCCAATGCTATTAGATTCACTCAACACTATAGGGTTGTCGATTAAAGGTGATTCATATTCGAATAAAAAGTTGTATTTACTCGATTCAGAACCAAGGTAGGTAAAGGAAAGATTGTATGGACCAGTATTAGTAGAATCGAATCGTACGTTCGCTCCTGTCCAGCCAAAGATATTATCGGTATTCGTTACCTGTGTATTGCTATAGGTTCCTGAGATGACACTCGTTAGTGAATAGTAAGGTACTGCATCGGCTATTTTATCAATAACAAGACCAGCATTTGTTTGAGTAGCAAATAAAGCAGAGGAACCAAGAATAGATACAACCAAAAGTTTTTTTATCATTAATGTAACTCCTTAACAAACAAAGAATAATCACACCATGATCATTCATCCATATAAAAGCAAGAATTACACCAACAAATAAACCAAATAAAATCAAATAGTTATACTTAACTCTTTGATTTAATGTAAAAAAACCTGACGTTTTCCCCTCGGTTTACTATAGGTAAACACAACAAATCCGAATGCACCTCATCCATTTTCCGCAATAAAAAAGATTCAAAATGCCGTATGTGGCAGGTCAGTTTCTCATATCTAAGTATTAAAAATTGGGTAGTGCTGGAATGGTACTTAGTAGGCTTTTAAAAACATATTTCCCGCACACGCAAAACACATCTGCAACAAAATGACATTGAAAAGTAACAATAATGAAATCATTGATTGAAAAATTAACATTTTCACAATCGTTACAGCAATGTTAACTTTAGCTCAGTTGGTCGCGCTGGTGGTAAGCCTCTCACCAAGCTATTGTCAGTTTGATAAGGATATTCGACCATCTCCATAATGAATAGACACCCAATTTGGTGCCCTTTATTTCGCCCACAAAGGTAGTTCTTTGTGGGCATTTTTCTGTCTGAAATTTTCAAACGGACACAAAAAAGCCAGCTACTAAAGCTGGCAAGTAGAGTAACAAAGGCAACGCCGACTGCTAACTAGCGCCGCTCTCGTTTTAGAAGTGAATCAGGCGTTATGATTTAGTCACATTTGTTTTTTGACACAGGATCTTTACCAGTTGTGCCTGTTCTTCTTTTATACGTTTCACGATTCGTGCGTCTTGCGCTTCGATATCATCTATGTTCATCTGCTGAATATCTATTATCGCTTCTTGCTTCATCTCAGAAAAATCCTGACGTAAATCTGAGCTCCACTCTTCCTTGTCTAAAGTGTTAGCAGCAGCGATTGGTGATGACATTACAGCAATAAGACCCAGAGTAGAAAGAAATACGCTTTTCATAGCAAGCTCCTTGACGATTAGCAGTTTAGTTAGGGTACGCTTTATATATTGCACGTAGGATGCCAAGTTTTAATTCTTTTATAATCAATAACTTATGTGGATGGGCATTTTCTTTATAAGCAAGTCAGAGGTAAATTTCGCACACTGAGTGTTAAATTAACCAAAGCTATTTATCTCCTCATATTATTCGAAGAAATTATGTGTCAGGTAGCCTCTAATTAACTTTTACTGTTGCTTCCCGTTCGAACAAAAAAAGCAGCCGAAAGGCTGCTTTTTAAACTCAGGTTATATCTACTTTAGTTCGATGCATTTACACAAACTTCAGTTCCCTCACTCTGCTTTCTGAACCGACCGATAAAACGAGCGAAGAAACGTTTTATCGCTCTGAAAATATTCTTAATATCCTCAAGCATCAAGTACAGGCATGGGACTAAGACTAACGTCAGTACCGTCGCATACAAAACAGCAAAGCCTAAAGCCACCGCCATCGGAATAACGAAGCGAGCCTGTAAACTTGTCTCAAACATAATCGGCAGAACGCCAGCAAACGTAGTAATTGATGTTAGGGTAATCGCTCGGAAGCGCGCGCACCCGGCCTCAACAACCGCTTGCTTGATGCCCATACCTTTTTCTCTGACTTGGTTTACATAGTCTGTCATAACAAGCGAGTCATTGATGACCACGCCCGCAGCAGCAATAAGACCAAATGTCGACATCATACTGATGTCTAACCCCAGCCAGAAATGCCCCCAAATCGCGCCAGTTAAGCTGAATGGAATTACGGACATCACAATCAATGGCTGTGTGTAACTCTTCAGAGGAACCGCGAGCAGGATGTAAACGATGATCATACCGGCAATAAAGAACAGAATCTGTTCGTTACGCTGAGCGGCTTGTTCTTCAATATCACCACCTAGCTCAGTCTTAACACTTGGATACTGCGTCTTCATATCAGGCAAGATGCTATCATCAATGATTTTCACCACTTCTTCTGGCTCGATAAGCTCTTCGTCAATAGAACCGTATACATACACGGTTTGATAACCACCCTCACGGCGAATGGTGCTCACACCTGGTTGCTCATTGATCTGCACAACATCACCCAGCATAACTTTCTTGCCCGCTGGCGTTGTAATTACGGCATAGCGCAGAGATGAGAAAGCTTCACGCGTTAGCTGAGGATAACGCACCATAACCTTAATTTCTTCACCGTCACGGATAATACGCTGTGCTTCCCCGCCATAAAAACTGCCGCCGACTTGCTGCGCAATCATGGTGAGATCCAAACCGAGATCGTAAGCTACAGGTGCAAGGGACAGAAGTACTTCTTTGCTACCAGAGTCAATGGAAGAGGATATATCGTAAAGACCTTCCTGCTGCTGTAAGCGATCAATCAGGTAACGGCCTGCTTCATTCAGCTCATTGATATTTGAGCCAAATAGTAGATAGCCGAACTCGTCCCTGTCACCGCCACCCGCGCTTTGTTCGCGAATCTTAATGCTCTTCATCCCGGGAATAGTCGGCATAGCTTCACGCCAGCGTCGTGCAAGTTCAAAGGTATTGAAAGGACGCAGATCCTCATCGACTAGAGGAACCAACACGCGACCTTCGGTACGGCTTCGGTTGTAAGAAAGCACGTCGCGAATCATTCCCTGACCATGCTCTTCAATGGTTTGAGATTCGACTTCCTGCATTACGCGCTCAATAGTTTTGAGTGCTTCAATGGTTTGTTCGCTCGATACGGTATCATTCATTTCAATGGTGATAGCCGGGTAATCCGTCGGTACTTTCGGGTTCGGGATAACGCGAACATAGTTCGAGTTAACCAAAGCCGCGCTGATAGCCAGTAAACCACAGAATACGGCGAAAACAGTCCAGCGCCAGTGTGTACACTTGGTTACTAAGTTACGATACGTGCCATTTACGAAACCAAAAAAGCGTTGATTAAAGCGATCACGCCAGCCACCAGGCTTGATTGGTTTAAAGTTGGTATGTGCAAGGTGAGCAGGAAGGATTAACTTCGATTCAATCAGACTGAAGATTAAACATAAAATCACGACGCCCGCGATACCGTAGAAGAATGCACTATCAATACCACTAGAAAGTAAGAAAGGAGCAAATACAGCAATGGTCGTCAACACACCAAATGTTGCTGGTGTTGCTACGCGCTTGACGCCACGAACAACGTTGTCGACACCACCGCCTTTTTCTTCTATTTCGCTGTAAGCACTTTCACCCATGACAATGGCATCATCAACGACGATACCCAGCACCATAATAAAGGCGAATAGCGAAACGATGTTCACTGTGATTCCCAAAGCAGGCATGAGCATTACCGCGCCGAGGAAACAGACCGGTAAACCAATCATTACCCACATAGCCAATCGGAACCGTAAGAAGATCGTCAACATGATGGCGACCAGCGCAGCACCCTGTAACAGGTTTTTCAGCATCATGTCCAGGCGGCCATTCAGGTAATAAGTCATGTCCACCAGAACCTTGAGCTGAACATCACTCGGTAATGTTTTGTTTTTTGCTTCAATGTACTTATGAACTGACTCCGCGACGGGAATAATATTTTGGTCGCGCGTCGCTTCTACCGACATGTAAATTGCGTTTTGTCCAGAGTACTCAAAGTAACGCTCTTGTTCGGTAAAACCATCTTTAATAGTCGCTATATCCTGCAGCAAAACTTTTGCGCCGTTAGCACCAAGCTTTACTGGAATATTTCTGAACTCATCTCCGTGGTAATACTGGTTCTCAATGCGTACCGCAATCATTCCGGAATTTGTTTTTACTTCACCGGCAGAATAGTTCGCGGAGTAACGACGAATAGCATCGCTGACATCATTTAAAGTAAGATCATACTTACGAAGAACAAGAGGATCGACTTCAATCGCGATCTCTTCTTCAGGCGCACTCAAATACACCAGCATGACGTTTTTTAACTGCAGAAGCTCATCTTCAATTTGCTTGGCAATCGGTTTCAGCTCTTCTAGTGGCCTGTCGCCAACAAGCCCCATTTCGATAACGTCCTGACGCCACTCAACCTGATAGACGTTGATTGGCTCCATGCCCGCAGGCAAATTAGATAACGTATCAATACGCTGGTTAACATCATCGAGAACTCGTTTAATGTCAGCATTCACATCCACTTCGATGGAGACATATGCACTACCACGGGAGGCTCGCGAAACGACTTTTTTGAGCCCGGTAACGTCTTTGATCGACTCTTCGACTTTAACCAGGATGCTTTCTTCTATTTCTTGCGGCGATGCTCCTGGGTAGGTTGCTCGTACGTCAATGTAGTTTACTTCAACGTTAGGAAACATCTGCCTTTGAATAAACAGGTAGCTCACGATACCCATGATGATGATGAACACCATCAGCAGGTTTGCGGCTACAGGGTTATTAGCAAAATAAGCAATTAAGCCCTTTTGATTAGTATCTTCCATGACTAACTCCTACTTACTGTACGACGGTTTCGGAGTCGTCACTCTTTTTTGCGATTTGCACCGCCATGCCTTTTTGCGGGTATTCAGGCAGAGTCAGAACCAGTTTGTCACTCTGCTCTAGACCATCGGCCACCAGCATGAACTCACCTTCAGCCCGAAGTACTGTCACCGTTCGTGGCTGTAGTTCATTGTCATCATTCACCACCCAGACAGTGCGGTTTTTAACCAGCTCCTGAGGGAGACGATAAATGTGTTTGAGCTCCTTACCAACAAAGCTGACTTCAACAAAAGAGCCAAACTTGATTGGCGGTTTCTCTTGATCGATGCCGTAAGGATCTTCAACCTGAATGACCATGTTGATCATTCGGGTCGCGCTATCAATCATCCCCAGGTCGCGAACGACTTTACCTTCGCGAGTTGTTGACAGAATGCCTTGCTGAGTCACGGTTGCTTTAAGGTCTTGCATAGATTGCGGCAAAAATGCACTATCAAAACCCGCTATTGGGACATGAATTTCTGCGACTTCTATATTGTTAAGAGTGGCGACGCGAGAGCCGGACGTGATGTACTGGCCAACACCGATATCGCGTTCCACAACCAGCGCATCATACGGAGCAACCACTTTGCAGTTTTCCAGATCACGTTTGGCGCGTTTCAGAGCTGCCTGAGCGGACTTTACTTGCGCCTGGGCACTCAGCACATGCGGTTTACGCAGGTACAAATCAGTGACTTGCTTATCACTTAACTTCTTTGCCTGACGCTTGGCAACTTCCGCTTTTGCTTGTTCCTCGATCAGTTCAGCACGAGCACTGGCCAATGCGGCTTCCGCCTGGAGTACCGCAGCTTCGTAGTTATCACTTTCAATGGTGAATAACACTTCACCACGCTTAACAATACCACCGGTAACAAAGTTCTCATGCCAGCTAATAACTTCACCACTAACTTGCGCAGAAAGATGTGTTTTCTCAAAAGGAACCAATTCACCGTGGCTGGTAATTACCACTTTATGATCGGTAGGAAATAGAGAAGAGGCTTGAACGGTAGGTTCTGTGATTGGGTCTTTGACCGACTCTTTTTCTGGTGCTGTCGCTGCTATTGCAGCGTACCCGGCATAAGAGCCACCAGCAACAACAAACGGTAAAAGCCAACGTAACACGGGTTTTGATAACATCAAAAAATCCTTTTTATTTTTTTATTCACTGTTTTTCTCACGGCTGACTACCGGTACTCAAAGCCACTGTTGAGGCATCAAGTTCCATCAGTCCGGCCGTTACTTCCATGAGCAAACGGTGAGGTAGTTATCCCAATCTGAATAATTTATAGGTAATCCACTTATCCAGATTGGTATTGCATCTGAAATAGACCATTGTGTTCTTCGCCAAATAACAAAAGCGGCTAAGCCATGATCGCTACTTGGGCTAAGTTAGAAAGCAACGCTTACGGATAATTACGACCATAAACCGCGAAGAATTATCCTGAAAAGCTCATAAAATTAACAAATGTTTAACTCACTTCGCAAGTAGCGTTACTTTACTTCCACTTTTTACACGCAAACAACATGCCACAAACTAAACTCTTTCATTTCAATAAGTTAATGATGGTAAGTTTACTGGGGTAGTTATGTATTGGTTAGAATCGCTATATCTTAGTGATTCCAACCAATTAGAGTAAAAGCATTAATTAAATAAATGATAATGTTCGCCTAAAAACTAGAGCTAGAACAAAGAAATCCCGAGGACAAAACTTCCCAAAATACCTGATCTCGGTACGCCGCTCTCACAACACGAACTTCTTGGTGCAACACTGGCTCCTAAACTTTGAAAACTGCACCACAACCAGTTACTTAGGTCTATACTCTATAAGTAACTATCTGTAATACAAGGATATGCTCATTGCACCATATGTTTACAAAGCTCATTCTGACTTGCATGTTTGCTTGTCTGCCTGCCTGCTCTTCAATCGAGTACAGGGATCCTAGTGAGAAATCCACTACGTTCCAGTACGGCTACCAGACAGACTCGGCAATTTCGCTGTACTTTGAAGCTTATGGAAAAGACCCGACCACAGATACCGGATTTTATCCCCTCAACCAGGGGCATGATGCGTTCCTCGCCCGAACCTCGCTGATAGAGTCCGCACAAAAAAGCTTAGATCTTCAGTACTATATCTATCGCGGCGACGAAACCAGTACGTTCCTCACCTGGCGTTTGTATGAAGCAGCCAAGCGGGGCGTCCGAATACGTGTGCTGCTTGATGACATGCAAAAACGTAACGATAACGTCATGGCTGCAATTAACACGCATCCAAACATCGAAATCCGCTTGTTCAACCCTCACCAGTACCGTTCTGCACGATTATTCGGATTCGCGACGAATTTCGACAGGCTGAATCGCCGTATGCACAACAAATCTTTAATCGCCGACAGCGTTGCGGCTGTTGTTGGTGGGAGAAACATTGGCAACGAGTACTTCTCTTATGAGTCTACTGTCTCTTTTGGTGACTTCGACCTGTTACTCTACGGAGAAGCTGTGCAACAAACTGCCGACCAGTTTGACCTTTACTGGAACAGCATTTACGCCGTGCCAATGGAGTGGATCTTCCCGGATGCAGATCAAGTCACAGATGCAGATATTAACCAACGCGTCCATGAACTGAAACTAGAGGAGAAATTCTCTAAAGGTCGTTACGACTTCACAGATCTGGAGTTGTACCAAGAGATAGCTAAGAACAAGCTCAACCTTTATTGGGGCAAAGGTGAAGTATGGTTCGACTTACCAGATAAAATAGCGACACATGAGAGTCAGCTAGTGGGCAACTTATCCGAGCTATTTAGCAATGTAGAGCACTCATTCGTGCTTATTTCGCCCTATTTCGTTCCAACTGAGGCAGGGACAAAAGCGCTTATCAAAGCTGCCAGAAGAGGTATCGACATCACGATCATCACCAACAGTCTGGCATCTAATGATGTCTTTGCCGTTCACGGTTGGTACTCAAAATACAGGAAAGCGCTGCTCGAATCCGGTATAGAAATATGGGAAATGAAAGCGAGCGCGAAACTAAAGAGTAAATGGAGCCTAACAGGCAGCAGCAAGGCCAGTTTACATGCCAAAGCGATGATGATAGATAATAAAACCCTTTTTGTCGGCTCCATGAACTGGGATCCGCGTTCAGCAAAACTTAACACCGAGATGGCAGTGGTCATAGAACAGCCTGAATATGTGCAAAGTTTTCTCGCAACCTTACCTGAAGCACTGAATAACAATGGCTACCGCCTCAGCCTCGAAGACGATGACATTATCTGGACTGACAGTAAAACCGGACAGATATACCACTCCGAGCCGGAAGCCGGAATGCTGCGCAGATTCGGTTCCTGGTTCGCAGGTATACTGCCAATAGAAAAGCAACTTTAACTTCTTATTAATGAAAACAGCGCCTGAGCAGGCGCTGTTTTCATTATTTTTATCCCAACGGATAGACGACTTTAAACCTTTCAAGCACTAATAAGCGCTGCTCATGCCAATCAATACCCAGTTCATCACACTCCGCCCGGAAAAACCTGGTATGGGCTTCACGCCACCATAGTAAACTACTATCTCCCTCTCCTTCTGCCTGAGCAAAATCTTCTCTCACTTCATTGTAGGGGCAAGTGCGCACATCGGTAATCTCAATCACGCAGACGGGCTCCCCATCCCAATTTGTCACAACTTGTAAGTGCCCGACTTCAGGCATTACCTCTCCGTGTTCGCTGTACCAAAGCTCCATACTGCATGATGCAGTTTTTTGTCCTGTACGAACCAACTCTGCACATGTATTCGCGTTAAATTCGTCCGCACAATAATAGTCAGCACTTACCGATGGTATGGCTTCTCTTTGCTGAACGGAAAGCAATGAAAGGTATTGGTTAAGGTAGTTTTTAGATCTTGCATCCATGAAAATAGCGCCAAAAATCAATAAGTAGAAACAAGCATAACGACTCGGATAATGAAGGACAAGATTACAAGCTAAAGCGTTTAGTTCTCATCGCCTGTTGACTAAAAAACTTCTACGATATCGGGTAGATAACAAGAAAAGAATCTACTATTTCTTTAGCATCCACTTTGGTAAACGTTTGTGCGATTTGTTATTGTTGCATGGTCTATCTGTATTCTTAACGCAAAAGGACGTTTTATGCGCTTATTCATTGGTATTTTTTTCTCCCTGATTCTTTCGCTGCCAGCCTTGGCATCTGAAGAAAAATATTCAGAATCAGACCTATTAGATAGACCTCTTATGGAGCGCTATATATTAGATGAACTCAAAGCACTGCGTCAGGACTTCCAGAGCCTGGAGAAGCGCACAATCACTGAAATCACTGACCGTGAACTGAGCGTCGCTGACAAATCACTGAACTACGCCAACGTGACCGTTACCTACTTTTTCTACATCATAGCGGGGGTAGCATCACTGATCGCTTTTGTTGGCTGGCAATCACTAAGAGAGTTCAAACATAACACTAAAGAGATGGCCGATAAGCGACTAGATAAGATCGCACGCGAATATGAGAAGAAGTTTGTGGCTCTGGAAAGAGACTTAAAACGCAAAACCCGCATCATCAGTGAAAACAACAAAGAAATTGAGAAGATCAACGAAATCCACAATTTATGGCTTCGTGCACAAAGCTCACAAACACCAGAGCAGCGTATTGAGATCTATGATGAAATTCTGGTTATCCGCCCTGGTGATTTAGAAGCCCTGACTTACAAGGCTGACGCTGCAATGGAAATTAACGAATACCATTGGGCTCTGAGCTTATGTAACCGAGTTTTAGAAGTGGATTACACTAACGGTCCTGCGCTCTACCAGCGTGCTTGTGCATACTCTCGACTAGGTGTCGAAGAACAAGCAATTGAAGATCTGGAACGTGCGATTGAGTACAGCCCTTCGATTCGTGACTTGCTGGCAGAAGAGCGCGATCTTGAATTACTGCACGGTAACGAACGATTTGAGAAGCTGTTACAACTCGGCCAGCCTAACGAATGATCAACATAAGCCGACACTTTAATTTAGAAGATGCCAGCCAGGTACTGGTTGGCGCTTTCGCCCTCGCGGTGCCGATTTCGTTCTCCGAAGAAGCGTGGCGTTTAGGAGAAAGCCTTCCAATGACCAACCTGCTTATGTTGTTAAGTCTCTCGGTCATTTTCCTGAGTTTTTTTGCTTATCAGAGTGTGTTTCAAAGCCGGATCCGGCACCGTGTCTCGATTTTCATTTTCCGCGTTTTTATCGCTTACTCCATCGCGGCGGTCGTCGTCGCATTGGTATTACTTTGCCTGGATAAGCTTCCCCTACTAACCGAACCATTGGTCGCGCTCAAGCGTGTAATTGTCATCACCATGCCTGCCTCTATGGGCGCTATTGTGGTCGACAGTTTCGATAAAGAATAAACCGACCTTACTCGTCCAACGTTAAATTAGAGCCAGAATGCTCTTTACCTAATACATCTTCTGGATTACGCAAAGCACAAGTTTCAAGCGATAAACAACCACAACCAATACAGCCACCTAAGTCATTTTGCAGTGCTTGGAGCTGCTGAATTTTATGTTCTAGTTGCTCGTGCCATTGGCTCGCCATCCTTTCCCACTGTGCTTTATTGGGCGCTTGATGTTTTGGTAAATTATCCAGCGCCTGTTTTATCTCTTCTAAAGAAAGCCCAACCTGCTGCGCTGCTTTTATAACCGCGACACGGCGTAATACACTTCGATGATAGCGGCGTTGGTTACCCTGATTACGCCAGCTCGAAATCAATCCTTTTTGTTCATAAAAATGCAGCGCCGAAACTTTTACTCCAGAGCGCTTCGCCACTTCACCTACGCTGATATCCATCCCTGATTCCTTTCATCTTAAAAGTTAAAAAGTACTTTACCTCAAGTTTACTTGAGGTTTTAGAGTTAAACCAAACTAATTACTGAGGAAATAATATGAACAACAAAACTCAGCCTTACTTGGTCGGAAGGTTTTTCGACAGTATATCGTCAGGGTTATTTATGATGGCTCTGCCCTGGATCATGTTATCCACCCCAGGAATGGGTACCTTCGTTGCTGTGGTATCTTTGACTTGTACCGCGGTCTCTTTCCTGGTCACCCCTTTGTTTTCTACTTTAATTGACCGACATTCGCGCAAGGCACTGTTGGTTGGGAATCAATGGCTTCAGGCTTGGATGGCGTCAGTGGTATTCAGTGTCTATTGGCTGGGGATGGACTCTCAATGGCTATTAGCATTCGCTCAGTTGGTGTATTGGGTATCGAGTAATTTTGCCTGGGCAACGAACAATGCGTTTACTCAGGAAAACTACCAGCAGCATGAATACGCCAGAATCTCCAGCCAGCAGGAGATTGTGATGCAATCAACCACGCTTGGTGCTGGCGCGCTTGGAGTTGTATTACTGGAACAGTGGGGGATGAAAGAATTCGCGCTGTTCGCTGCAGCAGCTTCAGCATTGGCTGCGATTTTTTACATGGCTACGCCTTACACTCGCCAACTAAGGGAATCACACACAGTGCCTTTCTTGAAGCAAGTGATAGAAAGCAAACATTTATTTAGCCAAAAGCCGGTCTTTTACGGATTTATTTTACTTTCTAGCCTTACCTATCCTGTATTGACCTATTTGAGCAAGCTAGTGCCGATTTGGTTTTCCGAACAGGGCATTACTGGTGATTGGTTCGCAGGCTTTAACATCAGCTTTGGGCTAGGGTCCCTGTTTACCGGGCTTGTCGTCACGACCGTCCTTAATCGCCTGCCGCACGCCAGCATTATATTCGCATCGATGGCGGTACTTTCCTTAACTCTGGTCGGTATGAGTTTCTCAGTGCACCCTATTGGCATTCTAACGTTAATCGCTCTGTTTGGCGTTTTTAATGCCTTAAACCGAATTGCACGAACAAACTGGATGCATCATACCGTCCCCGTTCATCAGCGTGGACGCATAGACGGTGGGCTAAGTATGTTTAGTACCACGGTGCAATCGCTAAGCTACGTTGTGATTGCGTTGCTAAGTCACTATGAGATGACCCGTTATGGTTTTTTATTTGCAGCCGGAGTGATGCTGGTAGCAGTCGGTACAATGTGGGGACTGTATCGTCAACTCACTCCCTGTAACGAAACACCTCTTCAAACTAAACAAAGTATCTAAGATCATGAGGAAACAGAAAAGGATAACAGCATGAGACAAATCACACCGACTTTATGGTTTTTGCGCCATGCTGTTACTGAAAGACCAAATAAAATGATTTTGGTGGCGATAAATATATTCGTTGCCTACAAAAAATGATCAAAATAGATCAACAACTTCTAATATCGTAATAACCCTTTAATCTGCTTTCTCAGCAAGGCGGTTATATGCATAAAGTCATCCGGAAAATGACATGGAAGACGAATAGGCGGTAAACCCGCCGACTCCAATGCAGTTCGTGACCTGATAACAGGTTTATCTGGAAACTGCGGTTTCCTAATGTCACCATGCAAGGAGGCTTTATGCCTATCAATAAAATCCGCAACATCGCTTTTGTCGGTCAGACCGGAACCGGTAAAACCACGCTCGTCGAAAAACTGCTCTTTACCTGCGACGCGACTCATCACCTCGGCAGCGTAGAAAAAGGCGATACCGTAACCGATTTCGATCCACAGTCTATTCAGTATCAGCACAGCATTGAGGCAACCCCTGTCGCCTTAAGCTGGAATAACCATCGACTCAATATTATCGACACGCCGGGGCAAAGTGAGTTGCTAGGTCGAACTATCAGTGTCTTTCCGGCAGTTGAAACCTCAGCACTTATCATCGATCCGCAAACACCTCTTAATCAAACGTCTGATCGCTTGTTTGCATTTGCCAAGGAGCAACAAAAATGTCAGATGATCATCATTAACAAGCTCGATAATCACGGTAATCAGCTACAACTTTTGATGGATAACATCGTCTCGCATTTTGGCGACAAATGCTTGCCCATCAACTTACCTTCTGCCGACGGTCAATCCGTGGTGGATTGCTACTTTGAGCCCGAATTAGAGAGTGACACCTTACTTGCAAAAGTCTCTGAAGCCCATGAAACCCTGATTGACCAGGTAATCGAAGTCGATGAAGAGTTAATGGAGCTCTATTTGGAGCAAGGCTCGGAGCTAACGGCTGAACAGCTGCATGACCCGTTTGAAGAGGCCTTAAGAACCGGACATGTAATCCCAATCTGCTTTGTCTCCGCACAGACCGGAGCGGGTATTGAGCTCCTGCTACGTACCATGGCGGAAATCATGCCGATGCCAAACGAGGGTAACCCACCACTGCTTGAGAAGAACGGTAAAAAGATCAAAGTAAACTGTGAAACGTTAGATCATACCGTGGCTCACGTTTATAAGATCAGCGTCGATCCTTACATGGGTAAGCTCGCTTATCTACGCGTTTACCAGGGCGAAATCAACGCAGGCAGCCAGCTATATATCGGAGAGAGCAACAAAGCGTTCAAAGTGGGACATCTGTACCAACTGCAAGGTAAAGAGCGGATGGAAATTCCGCGAGCGCTGGCAGGTGATTTTTGTGTGCTCGCCAAAGTAGATGATCTTGAGTTTGACTCAATTGTCCATGATTCCCATGATGAGGATGGCGTCGAGCTTAAAACACTCAACTTCCCTGACTCAATGTACTCTTTGTGCTTAAAACCACTAAAACGCGGCGACGAACAAAAACTGGGCGATGTACTCAATAAAATTTCCAGCGAAGACCCTTCACTGCGCATTGAACACCGCGCCAGAACCAATGAAACCATCATCAGCGGTCAGGGGGAGTTTCACCTGAAAGTGGCGTTAGAAAAAATGGCAAGCATCTATAAGTTGGAAGTAGAAACCTGCCAACCGAGCGTCGAGTATTATGAAACCATCACTAAGCCCGCAGAAGGCCACTACCGACACAAAAAACAGAGTGGCGGCGCTGGCCAGTTCGGGGAAGTTCAGCTTCGGGTACGTCCTCTCGAACGCGGTACAGGATTCCAGTTCATCAATAAAGTCGTCGGTGGTTCTATTCCCACCGCGTTAATCCCCGCTGTAGAGAAAGGGATCTTACAAGCATTGGAAGAAGGGGCAATCTCGGGTAACCCTATCAAAGATGTAGAGGTGACGGTCTATGATGGTAAATATCATTCAGTCGATTCAAAAGAGATAGCCTTTGTCATCGCAGGTAAAAAGGCATTTCTGGATGCAATAAACAATGCCGACCCGATCGTTCTTGAACCAATAATTCAACTGGAGCTGCACATTCCAACGGCTAACGTCGGGGATGTATCAGGCGACCTGTCCGGGAACCGAGGATTGATAGAGGGTACCGAGCCAATTGATAATAACTTTACTCTGATCAGAGCTAAGTCACCAGTGAATGAACTGCAAGACTACGCTCGCAGATTAAGAGCAATCACCGGCGGGGAAGGCAGTTTCAGTATGACGTTAAGCCACTATGAGCCGGCTCCTCCAGCGGTTCAAAAGCAAGTGTGTCAAAGCAGCACTCAACAGAACTAACCTTAGTAAAACAGTACTTTAAAATCAAAACGCCCTCATGTGGAGGGCGCTTTCTTTCATTATCTGCCAGCAAAGAACTCACGTTCCGTCATCTGGCAGAAAATAGACTGTTCTCTATTTATCTAACGACAATCCAATTTGACTGATTTTCTGTTCAAACTCTTCAATGCTTTCTGCTTTGTAGGTCGGTGAACCGTTGAAGTAGCGTGGTTTCTCCGGCAGCATGGCATTTTTCAACTCTTTCTCTTGATCGATATTGTCATGATAAACCGTGACACGATGTGGAATATCCTGCTTCATTACAGCCATATTGGTTCTCCTTTCTTATGACGAATTATAAGCGTAGAACGAAATCTGAAGACCAACCAAACTGCAGTGCAAAATTTAGATAACTGCAACAATTTTATGCAAGACATCAGTTTTATGGATAAAACAAGATCACTCCCTTTCTTATGATGTAAATTTAATATGCGGGCAAAACATTATCTTCATAGAAAATACGGATTTAAAGAGGGTTGAAATGAAAAAAGCAATATGTGCATTACTGACTGCCGTTACCTTCCTTGTAGGCTGCCAAGACGAAAAGCCAGCGGAGGCGACCGCAACAGAAACTCCGATAATAGAAGATAATCAGCTCGTTGAAGTTTCTGACGCTATGTTAGTTCCGGAAAAACAGGCTGCTGATGGACAAGGTATTTCCACAGAAACCTTTGTGGACAATGAGCACAACGAAAACAATGCACTAGACTGGAGCGGCACTTACCTGGGTACGATTCCGTGTGCTGACTGTCCCGGAATAGATATCAGCATCACTTTGAATCAAGACGGCACATACAAGCTTGAGCAGACCTACCAGGATAGAGATACTGCTCCGCTAACCTCAGAGGGTCAGTTCATCTGGAATGAGAGCAAAGACACCATAACACTGACAAATGAACAAGTTCCTAACCAATACTTTGTCGGTGAGGACGTACTGATGAAACTAGATATGCATGGTGAAATTGTGACAGGAGAACTCTCCGCTAACTACAACCTGTTCAAAGAAGAGTAAGCGCTTCATTATCTGAAAATCGAAGTTCCCCGATCGGTTTTTTGTATCTGTTCGGGAGCTATAAACGTACCTAATTTTTCCGCAGTACTGCTCAAGCAGAATAGCAAAACCACTCTTTTTACATACACTGCTGCTTCAGCCAATTGGTTAACTTTATTATCTCAGTTTGCTTGGCGCGGCTCTTTTTATGTACAAAGTAAAAGCTATCCCCCGTATCCAAGCCGTGGGATGGGATATAAACCAGATCATGCGCGATATCGCGTTCATTTAGCATAAAGTCATTCGCAAAGGCGATGCCTTGATCGTAACGCGCAGCTTCTATCGCCAGTAGCATGTGGCTGAAGTGCTGAATATCCGCATTCCCGGGTAAAGCAAATCCGCCTTCTTTACACCACTCCGCCCAGTCCCTTCCCCTTTCACGATAAATAGAGTCGGTTGAAAGCAGTGGATACTGCCAAAGTGCTTGTGGCATCGGGCTGTCTTGCATCTCTTTCCAGATTTTATGACTACAGACGGGATACAAGATATCTTCGTACAGATGGACAGACATGTAGTTTCGTTTCGGTTTCTGCACGGTAATGAAACAATCGCCGACACTATCCGTTTGTTCCGGATCGCCAGAAACCATATTAAGAGTGAGTTCGATTTCCGGATACAAGCGCTTAAAATCAGACAAGCGTGGAATCAGCCATTTCACGGCCAGCGAACTGTAAATCGCTAAACGAATACTGCCCTTTTCACCTTCGCGCACCTTCTGACTTGCCATCGCAATGCTGCTTATCGCAGGGCTGATGTCTTCCAGGTATCTCGCTCCGGTGTCAGATAACGAGAGCTTTCGTCCCTGGCGGATAAACAGCGACTCACCTAAATAATCTTCCAGCAAACGGATCTGATGGCTCACCGCACTTTGAGTCACATTGAGCTCTTCTGCGGCAAGAGAAAAACTCAGATTTCTCGCTACTGCTTCAAAACAGTGAACCGCTCTTAGAGGAGGTAATTTCATTATCTAAAAATCTCATATTTAAACTAATAAATATCACTTCACTTCATCCTATGACATCACCTACTCTTGCGCAAAGAATGAGGAGATAAAAAGTGAAAGTCACATCTGTCGGAGCAGCTATGCTGCTATTAGTTGTTGGAAACCTAATCGCGATAATTTCAGACTCTTTGATTAAAAGCGTCGGTAATGAAGTGCCTGTGTTCCAGTTCGTGTTATTTCGACAAGTTTCGGCTGTACTGTTTTTGCTACCTTTTTGCTTACTGAATCGACCAACTCATTTCATGGAAGGATTCAAGTGGCACGCGATTCGAGCCCATATCTGGTTACTTGGCGCGGTGTTCATGGTGGTTGCGATAACCTCACTACCACTCGCGACAGCGAACGCAATTTTCTATGCCGCGCCACTGATTATGCTACCTATCGCTGCACTATTTTTTAATGAACAGCTTTCAAAACAGTCAGTTGCTGCAGCCATCATGGGATTTTTAGGTGTTCTGGTAATCATTCGTCCGGATCAAATCGGCTGGGCAGCTATTTCAGCATTTATCGTCGCTGTCTGTCTGGCCATCAATAACTTATTGATTCGCAAAGTACCAAGAGAGCAATCCGTAATACACACATTACTGATGACTAACTTAGCTGGCATTCCAGTCGCGCTTTTACTGGTGTTTATTGAGGCAGAGCCTTGGGTTTGGAGCGCTTTTCCGGTCGCTGCGGGTTCAAGTCTTTTTATCATGATATACGCAGCGACTTGTGTACTCGCCTATCGTTCAATCGAAAGTAATAAGATTGCCAGTGCAGAATACAGTGGCCTAATAGGCGCAGCTGTAATTGGATTTATTTGGTTTGACGAAGTGCCTGATATTTTCATGGCCATCGGTACCGCCATGATAGTCGTACCATTAATTTGGCTATCAAAAAGAGAGCGCCGCATTCAGAAGCAACAAGCTCAAATCCATGTACACAAAGAGCAGGACCCGCAAGGGGTGCACATTACCTAAAACCCAAAAAAGCCTTTTTGCTAAATACAAAAGGGCTTTTCAGTTTAAATCCATTACTGGGGTAGTACTACGTTACCGTCTTGAACCGGAAAACTCCTGGTCGCCGGCTTGCTCGCAAGACGGACTGTTGTTGGAGCTCCCGCGACTTCATAAGTGACATCATATCCGACAACTTTTTCAGACGTTGTGTACTCTGTGTGACACTGCTGTTTCGTAGTCGTGACCACATCACCTTGTTGTACATTTTCCTGGATTTGACGACCAGTTAATGCGCCCGCAATCGTCCCAGCGGCTGTAGCAATGACTTTCCCAGAGCCACCTCCAATCTGATTACCCAGTGCAGCCCCTGCCGCTGCGCCACCGATAGTGCCCAGGAGCTTATTGCCGTCAGTCGGTTCAACTTGCTGTGTCACTACCACATCTTTACACACTTGTTGAGGATTCTTGACCGTTTCGGTCACCGCCTCAATCAGAGTGATATTTGCTTGCGTTGGAGCCGATGGCTCGCCTACTTTACAACCTGCTAACACTGCAACAACCACCGCCACAGTTGCACAAGATTTGATATTCACGATTTACATCCTATCATCATGTTTTTCTATGCGCGGTATACTAAGTGGTAAAAAAGCATTCACATCAAGAGGAAATAAGCCCTTTGTAATTAAAAAGTAAAAAAATAGTGTTTTTAAAGAAATGTCGAATGAATAGGGTTTGTACCACAGCTTTTGGCTGAACTCGACTTATCAAGCAGAGTCCTATTGGTCAATAGATAACGTCAGAGCAATTACGCCAGGCTGAGAAAAAGCTCATCATCCGATATGTATTTATGTCGATGGCTCATGTTACGCAGATGCATAAACATAAAATCAGGAAAACCCGGAGCGATGATATTGTTTGGCTCCCAGCAAACACCCCCGACAAAAACATAGCGACCTTGCTTGTCATCATCGTGAAGCTGGTTGTTGATTGGCGTAGAAAGCTCGGCGCGGCATCCTTCCACAACACATACAATTTGACCTTTAAACAGACCAATAACACGCCTTACCAGATTAGCTTTGATCCCACACTTCCATGCCTGACGGGTCGCCAGTTCATAGCCGTATTTTCTTATTGCTTTCTTTTGCAAATGTACAACTAAATTCATCTTACACTCCCGATTCAAGCTAATATGCTGAAGCCCAAAGTCATCAAGAAGCAGTTAGACGCACAGTTTAGCCAGAGGGTCAGGCTGAAATGAGTTTCCAGTGTATGCACACCGTCCACAGTACCGCAACGTTGGGTATTGGTACTATAGCGAAATCCCCCTCTACCGTTACCCAACTAATTTTTATCGATACGATAGATGGATATTATCAACTTGGTAAAGACAGGTAGAATTCAGGCATCAATCAGGTAGTTTTGCCCTTCATTTTCAAGACGGTCAATGAGATCCCGGCACTCGTCTAAATCCAACGGTTGCTCAAATCGGCGCTTCAGATTCATCAGAAAGAAGATATCTTCACACATCGCTTTTTCTGGCTCATCACTGATCTTTGCGACAGGAGAGTCATTACAGGAAACAAGTTTAATCACCATAGAAAGTGGCTGATATACCTCTCCTTTGTCATTAACATAATCGCCCATGTCATTGGCAAGGAAAGTACCGATACCAAAGCTCACCTGAACTCTGCCCTGGAAGTGCTCGCAAATATTCAGCGCTTGCTCAAAGTTCAGCCCATCGGTAAACACCAGGGTCTTGGTCATAGGATCGATATTCAGTGACTGATAGTGCTTAATCATTTTTTCGCCCCAGGCAAAAGGGCAACCACTGTCATGACGTACGCCGAAGTAGGCATTACTCAGGTCTTCATCAAAGTCTTTCAGGAAGGCATCAATCCCGATAGTGTCTGTTAATGCTATACCTAACGCACCATTAAACATCTCTTGCCAGCGTTGCAACGCAATTTTTTGTGAGTCGCGTACGCTAACCAACGCCTGATGCCCCATAAACCATTCATGCGCGACCGTACCAATTGGCGTCAGGTTTAGCTCACGCGCCAAATGATAGTTGCTGGTTCCTGTAAGACAATCTGGCAACTCCTTACACAAATATTCCAGCATGGCTTTTTGAGCCTTGAAAGAGAAACGGCGGCGGGTCGACATATCGGAAAATTTAAAGTTGGTGATATTGCGTCGTTTCAGCTCAGATTTCAGATAACGGACTTTATCTTCTAGCACCGTCTGAAATTGCGCGAACGGAATATCAGCCCAGCGCTGACGACTACGAACTTCGGAAACGATGCTCATGATGATGGTTTCGTACAGAATTGTCTCTTTCCACAACCCACTGATAGTGATGCGCAGTTGGCTGGTACCGTCAGGCATAATTTTATTATGCAAATCGACATCATTTCGGGGATTAAAACGGAAGTGACGCAGCGCATCGACAAATGCAGGTTTGAGGTATGGCGCAACGCACTTCATGTACTCAATTTCGTCTTCGGTAAAGCGAATATCTTGTAGCTTCAGGATTTCTGCTTGTACTACGGGAAGCATTTCCGACAAATCTTCTTCGCTTCGCACGATAAATTTGTATGACACCATCACATCAGGATAGAGCGCGGCAACAGCACTCATCATGTTCACTTTGTAAACATCAAAGTCCAGCGCGCTTTGAATGATGCGAGAAGAAAATAGGTTGGTTGTCATCAGGAGCCCTTCCACATACCCTTTACCGAGTAAATAACTTTTTGTTACTAACTAATTTGCGTAAACAATAAACACCCACCGTTAGTTTGTCAACTTTTGTTACTAACTACTCTTTTCTTTAAAGTTTTTATGGTTGAAAATTTAAACCCACCTGTGAATAACTATTAATCATAGGCACTGTCATGCTTAACATTAGCTACTTTCAAACAACACCAAGTTAATAACAATACGTTACTTACCCATTGATTGAGCTCTAATTATGCGCTAGATTACTTACAAATCATTATTAGGAACCAAGCATGATCGTAACTGTCGACATTATTCCGTTCAGGCTCTCTGGCTGTGCCGATAGAGGATTGGAAGTGTTACTGATTAAGCGCTCGAATCCGAAACGGCCTTACCACGGCGTATGGGCATTGCCGGGTGGATTTGTCTTCGATAAAGATCTAACCAGTGAAGGCGGGCGTCCTGCGGATGAAAACTTCGAAGCAGCGCGACGCCGAATTTGCCGCGAAAAAATCCATACCTACCCCCGCCACTTCAGCGAAGCTTTTGTTGACGGTGATCCCAAACGAGATCCGGATGACTGGAGCTTGAATATCACCCACTATGCTTTGGTTGACCGTAATAATGTTGAGCAAATCAATAATGCCGGGGTGCCTGATTGCCATCTAAAATGGTTCCCGCTTCAGGCGATCCTAAATGGTGAAGAGACTCTGGCATTCGACCATCAGAAAACTATTGAAAAAGCATGGCAAAAGCTGCGTGCTTCTATCGAGTACACATCAGTGTTGCTGTTTGCGTTAGATAAAGAGTTTTTGGTCGCCGATATCATCTCGGCCTATCAGGAGTTTGGCATCGACATCAGCCGTATGACCATCAAACGTCGTTTGATCGATTCCGGCGTACTGAAGCCAACCAATAAAGTCGCATCCACCAACAGAGGTAAAGGCGGTAAGCCCGCTATGGTATATACCCTCACCAGCGACGAAGTGACCTTTTTTCAAAACTGCTTGCGTGGATAAACGCAGGCAACCAGACAGACAAGGAGTCTGCCATGACTGTTCGAGTTAACTATCAGACCACCGCGGTGTTCGATGTCGATCCTGAGAAAGGATTCAGTGAACTTTGTCCCGAAGAACTGCCAGTAGCTGGCGCACTGGAGATTGTGCCGGAGCTGCTTAAAAACCACGCTAAAGGCCGCTTAAAACTGGTAAGCAGGGACTTACACCCACCCAAAGCGGCGTGGGATGCTGAAACGCCAGCCAATATGCTTGAGCCTGTTGGCTTACCAAATGTAGACGTGAAATGGAATCGCCACTGCGTACTCGGCACAACAGGTGTTGAACTGCTAGACGGTTTACCGCCCGTTTTGGAGTATGACTTCCAGGTCAACAAAGGCATGGATCCGGATGCCCACCCCTACGGTGTTTTCTTTCATGATGTCGCCGATACCAAAACAACCGGCGCAAATGAGTTCCTGAAATGCAACGATATCGATACTCTTATCGTAGGCGGATTAGCCCTAGATTTCTGTGTGAAAAAATCCGTAATGCAGGCGTTAGAACTAGGCTATAAGGTCATCGTCAACCTGGCTTCAACCCGTGCGGTTTTGCCAGATAATGTTGAAAGCGTTATCGCCGAAATGAAAGAAAAAGGCGCGATATTTGTCGACAATGCCGAAGAGATCATTGTTGAAAATTTTGCCTGATTGAACAGAGTAAGAATAGGGATATCACCATGCATCAGCACGAAAAGTTAAACTACGTTGAATTTGGTAGCACCGATTTAACTGCTACCAAACAATTTTTCGAACAAGTATTTGGCTGGACGTTCGTCGATTACGGGCCGGATTACAGCGCATTTTCCGGCCAGGGGTTAGACGGTGGATTCTTTAAATCAGAACTTGTCAGCAGTACATCAAACGGCGCAGCTCTGCTGGTCTTTTACAGCTCCGACATTCACGCCACATTAGGTAAAGTGGAAAAACATGGTGGGCATATTCTACGCCCGATTTTTGAATTTCCCGGTGGTTGCCGATTCCACTTTGCCGAACCAAGCGGCAATGAGTTTGCGGTCTGGTCAGAAAGTCACTAGTTCCATAGCCATGGAAGCAATCCGGTGGTCTGAGTAGCAAGTCGCGCCTTGCACTCTTTACTTCAGCAACGCCATAATGCGCCAAACAATCAAGTGAACAGATTTATGCAAGAGATTTACTTTGCCGGCGGCTGCCTCTGGGGCGTGCAAGAGTTTATGCGCCACCTTCCGGGTGTTATCAAAACCGAGGCTGGCCGCGCTAACGGAGCTACAAACTCTACCTTAACGGACTACGATGGTTACGCCGAATGTGTTAGAACGCAGTTCGACCCTACTCTGGTTTCGCTGGAAGATCTGATGAACTACTTCTTCGAAATCATCGACCCTTACAGTGTAAACAAACAAGGTGAGGACGTCGGAGAGAAATACCGAACTGGTGTCTATAGTCAAAACCCGCAGCATCTAGAGATCGTAAAAAGTTACATCTCAGCAAGAGAAGATGCCGACAAAATCGCGGTGGAAGTGCTTGAGTTAACTAACTATGTGCCAAGTGATGAAGTGCATCAGGACAGACTGACCCACTTTCCGAATGATTACTGTCACATCCCATTGGACTTACTGCATAAGTATAAGAACAGCTAACCGCCTTCATAAGATGATTCAGACTGAATTAAAACAGTAAAGGGAGCACACGGCTCCCTTTTTGTTATCTGCTTCAATGCTTATTCTATAGCTATTGCGTACAAACTAACGCGCACCTTCCGTTTCTAACTCCTGCTCCGCCACTGACAACATCGCAAACTCTTCTTCGGCAGTCTTCGCAACCAGTTTGTTGCGGCTATAAAGCCCGTAATAGGCACCACCGATAACAAACAGTCCCATTGTCATAAAGAATGCGGAAGGGTCAAAAGCGTAAACCCCGGTCATCGCGATAAGAGAAAGCACCAGCGAAATACCGGAAGTGAAAACTCCGCCCGGAGTTTTGTATGGGCGATGCAATTCTGGTTGCTTGATGCGAAGTAAGATGTGACTCAGTGACATCAAGGCGTACGATACCGTTGCGCCGACAACAGCCATCGCCAGAATGAGATCGCCTTCACCAGTTAGTGAAACTAGGAAGCCAAACACTCCCGGAACAAAAAGTGCTCTTGAAGGGACTTTTTTCTCGGTAGTCAGCGACAAGCTTTGTGGCAGGTAGCCCGCACGAGAAAGCGCGAACACCAAACGGCTGTAACCGTAAATAATAGAGAAGAAAGAGGCAATCAGGCCCGCTAACCCAAGTACGTTTACCGCAGTCGCGATCGTCGGGTTACCTGTCAGTTTAAGAGCGTCAACCAATGGTACCGCGCTATCACCAATGACCTGTGAACCAACGGCACCGGCCAGAAGCACAACAACAAGCGCCGCAGTTATCAGCAGGAACAACATTGCACCGATAATACCTTTGGGTACGTCTTTCGCTGGGTTTTTCGCTTCTTCTGCCGCTAATGGTACCCCTTCAACAGCGAGGAACAACCACATTGCAAATGGTAATGCGGCCCAAACACCATACCAACCGAAAGGCAGCATCTCTGTAGCCTGAGCCGTTGTTGGAGCGATATCAAACAGATTATTCATGTCAAACTCGCCAACCAGTACACCTGCGGTCACTAATATCGCTAGCACAGCCAAGCCACTGATGACCATCATCACCTTAAGCGCTTCTCCTACACCAGCCATATGAATCCCGATAAAGACAGCATAAAAAAAGTGCGTAAACAACAGGGCCATCAATACCAACGAGTTCATTCACTGCCGAGCCTATGAATATCACGATTGCAGCTGGGGCAAGCGCGTATTCAATAAGTACTGATAAGCCTGTAAAGAAGCCACCAGTCGGCCCCATCGCCTGACGTGCAAAACTGTATCCGCCACCAGCAGCTGGAATCGCCGCGGACATTTCGGCCAGGGAGAGAACTAGGGTGAAGTACATGACCGCCATTGCAATCGCCGCGATAAGGAAACCGCCCCACCCTGCCTGACCAATACCAAAGTTCCACCCTGCAAAGTCACCTGAGATAACGTACGATACCCCCAGCCCTGCAAGCAGAATCCATCCTGCGGTGCCTCTTTTTAACTGTCTTTTAGCCAGATATTCCTGATGGTTAGACATAGTAAATCCCTCTACATTAATAAAATAAAAATTAGGAAATTAAGAAATTGTTGTTGTGTTTGTCATCGAGGTTAGAGCCATTCTCTTCATCAATGCTTGAACGGTCTTTTAAGTTCACGCCTGAAAGCTGGAGTCTTCTTGCCTCTTTAAGTAAATAGAATGCACGCTGACAGGCATCGTCATAATTGAGGCCTTGTGGTCGCACATTAGATATACAGTTTCGGTCAGAGTCCTTAGAGCCATGCTTCGCCCCCCAGGTAAGGTACATACCCATACTGTCAGGCGACGTGAGCCCCGGTCTTTCTCCAATCAGAACCAGCACGGCTTTAGCATTAAAGCACTGGCCGACATCATCACCGACAGCAACTCTCCCCTGCTTAACCACAGTAATCGGTGCCAGATTCCACCGATGGTCATCCTCAGTGAACAAGGAGACCAGGCGAGTAATAACCGGTACGGCGTGGTTTTGTATTGCGATGGAAGAAAGTCCGTCGGCAATGACAATAGCCAAGTCCAGTTCTGCGTTATGCTCCGCGCTAATAACCTCAAGCTTCTGCCAGGAGGTTTCATCAAGCTGGCGTCCTAAATCCGGGCGCTGCAAATACATGAACCTGTCTGTTACCTTGCTCGTAACCACTACAGGCGGTTCAAGCGTCTGTTCGAGAACTGAGTAGGAATCGGATAACTGCGCGACCAACGCGTCGACGTTCAAAGAACAGTGCACTGCATCCATAGCTTGCGCGTGATCCAACTGAAAAGAGAGCAACTCATCGGTCGGTACGCTGTTACCGCTGCGACCTAACGCGATGCGTGCAGATGTAAACTCACGCAGTTTGTCCCAGGGATTACGCGTCACCACTTTTTCTGGCGAGCCATCTGAAATAGAAATCACTTTACCCATGAGAACGATCCTTATTCAGTTGTGCAATGGCTCCGGAAAACGAGCTGGAAATCTGGTCGTTCAAACGAACCTCACTTACGTTTTCGAAAATCTGCATGTCCGTAAGCCACTGCTCGAATTCAGGCGCAGGCTTTAACCCTAGTACCTTTCTCGCGTATAAAGCGTCATGGAACGAAGTGGTTTGATAGTTAAGCATGATGTCATCTGAACCAGGGATCCCCATGATGAAAGAGCACTCAGCAACGCCTAACAGCGTGAGTAGATTATCCATATCGTTCTGATCCGCATAAGCATGGTTGGTGTAACAGATATCACAGCCCATCGGCAGCCCAAGCAGCTTGCCACAGAAGTGATCTTCCAGACCTGCACGAATGATTTGTTTACCGTCGAATAAGTATTCTGGGCCGATGAAGCCCACGACCGTATTGACCAATAACGGGTCAAACTGCCTTGCCACAGCATACGCCCGTGTCTCACAGGTTTGCTGATCAACACCATGAAAGGCGTTAGCCGACAATGCGGTGCCCTGACCTGTCTCGAAGTACATTACGTTGTTACCAACCGTGCCCCGGTTAAGTGACAACGCCGCTTCGTGGGCCTCTTTTAAGACGGCCAGATTAATACCAAAGGTGTCATTGGTACCTTGTGTTCCGCCTATTGACTGAAAAACCAAATCGACCGGCGCGCCCATCTCAATCGCCTCAATCGTGTTAGTCACATGAGTCAGGACACAGGACTGGGTTGGGATCTGATAATGCTGGATAACCTCATCCATCAATTTCATCAGTTTGACGGCCTGAGGTACGTTGTCAGTCGCGGGGTTGATGCCAATTACTGCATCACCATTGCCGTACATCAGGCCATCAAAAATCGTCGCGGCGATGCCGTTTAGAGAATCCGTCGGATGATTTGGCTGCAAGCGAGTAGATAAACGGCTCGGCAAGCCAATTGTGTTACGAAAAGCTGTCAACACCTCACACTTTTTTGCGACAAGAATCAGATCTTGGTTGCGCATAATTTTACTGACAGCAGCCACCATTTCCGGGGTTAAACCGGGACGAACTCTGGCGAGAGTGACACTATCCGCCTGATCACTTAACAACCAGTTACGAAAGTCTCCAACCGTCAAGTGCTCTATCGGCTGAAATGCTTCACGGTCATGAGTGTCGATGATTAATCGTGTGATTTCGTCACTCTCATAAGGGATGACCACTTCATTGAGAAACGTTTTTAGTGGCAATTCAGACAAGGTCATTTGCGCTACCACACGCTCTGCCGCTGATTCGGCGCAAACTCCCGCCAACGCATCGCCAGAACGTTCCGGCGTTGCTTTAGCCATCAAGTCCGCCAATGACTCAAAGGTATACACCTTACTTCCCTGTTGCCGACGATAAGTTGCCGTCATGCATCACCCTCCTTGCGACTTGGCGCTCTTTTTGCTGAACTATCAATAAGCATTTTTAAAAGTATTGCCAAATGTATTCCAGAGCGTTATCAAAAATCGGCAAAACTAAAAATCAGCGAATAAACAGATGGTTATTTACCATTTGCTCTAAAATGATTCACTGCAAGAACACGGGAAGAAAGTATGGTCAATGATGGAACGTGTCACATTGCACCACATTTGTGCACGCATCCCACAAAAGATGCAAACCAGCAAGCGGCAAGCCTTGTCAATTGGCAGCAGGAATACGACCAAATCAGTAATGGCCGCTTCCTCGGACAAATCAGAGAGCGGCGGTTTTCTAGTGTTCATGTGTTTCGGGAAGACAGCAACCGCGCACTTAAGCAGCAATGCCGTGTAGAAGAAGGTGGAGTTTGGCTTGGAATAAGCGTTGAGAATAAATCACTGCATATCAACCACTCACAACTGGGCGCTGATAAGCTCTTGGTTCGTCAAGGAGGCGTGGACTTCGAGTTAATTACACCAGAAGCGTTTTCGATTTATGGCATGGTGCTAAAACAAGACTTTGTTCAACAGCTCAAAGAGCAGCTCGAACTCGATGACTTTAAAGGGCAAGAGCTGTACTTATCTGGCTTAAATGAACACCATATCCGGCAGCTGAAATATTACTTAGGGATACTGCTTGAACCCAGTCAGACAAGATGGTCGTGTGAAACACATCAGTCTGTCGTCAAGGATGTCCTGACAGAGCTCTTTTCTCTGAATTTACAAACTAGTAGTAGCTCACCATTAAAAGCTACGCCTAACGCTGGCAATCAGCGACAAGTAGTCATGAACCGCGTTCAGCAATATCTGGAAAATCAGGATTACCGCTCACCGATTACGGTCACTGAACTCTGCGACGCTGTGCATGTGAGCCGCAGAACATTGCAATATACCTTTGAAGCGTGCTGCGATACTTCTCCTAAACAGTTCATTCAAAGAATGCGGCTAAATCAGGTACGCCGGACTCTTCAAGATCCACAAGACAGCCGCAATATCGCAGAGATAGCTTTTGACTTCGGCTTTTTCCATCTAGGCCAGTTTGGCCAAAGCTATAGAAAACTCTTTGGTGAATCTCCGACGGAAACAAGGCAAAAGATCTAGTTAGTGCCACATTTTAAAAAAGTAAGTGACCACTTCGTCGCTTGTAGCTGTGAGTTGGACTTTTCGAATGATGTTAGATGTTCTGAGCGATACGCCACAAAACACCACTTGGATCGAACAGGCAACACTCACGCATTCCCCACGGCTGATCAACCAGTTCAGTAAGACGGGAACCAAACTTCTCATGATTAACGTGTGATAGATGTTGGTGCCAGCTTTCGACATCTTCCACCAGCAAGTGCATCATAAAGTTATTGCAGTGCTCGGGCTCATAAAAGTTTTGCAAAAGGAATGAGCAATCCCCGCGAAAGAAGTAGGCAACATCGCCAACATCTGACGCCATTTCAAAGCCTATTTCCTGATAAAAACCTTTCGAAAGTTCATAATCCCTGGCAGGAACAAACGACTTTATTTCTACAATATTCAGGTTTTCCATTTCCTATTTCCGTATTGGTTTACTCTATTAACCAATTTACTTTACGCTACTGACGTGACCAACTATTGGTTTTAGTATTGGAATATATACTGAAATATAAGGATCGTACGGTAATGAACAAATCAATTTCTCTTTTGATCACGCTAGTTGTGACCTATTTGGTAGTTCCGACAACAATAGCATCTGAGCGTGCAGAACAGGGTTGGCAGTTAATTGAACAAGGTGCATTGGTCGTCGATGTCCGCACTCTTCAAGAATACGCAGAAGGCCATATAGACAACGCGCTTAACTTTCCGCTTTCAGAGCTAGATAAGCATTTTAAAGACATCGATAAAAACAAAATGATTGTACTGTATTGCCGCAGTGGCAACCGTTCGGGAAAAGCCTACCAATATTTACAATCGCAAGGCTTCACCAACTTACACAACGCAGGTGGCTTTGAAGAGTTTAAGCACGTGCAGTAAAAGCTAATGAATACACAAAAAAGCCAAGCATTCGCTTGGCCCTTTTAAAGGAGTCAATTGCACACAAGGCTCAATTAGAAAATACAGTGCTTGGTAAAGCTTGAGACTTCGTTAGCCGTCCAGTCACCTTTTGGTTTTTCTTTCAGATCCTTACACCACTGTTCGCTACCTACACTATCTTGAAGGACACAGTGTTTAGCAAAGTCCACGGCAATATCTGTTGTCCATTCCGTTTTTGGTTTGTCTCGAAGGTCGTTGCACCATTTTTCAGTGCCAACCTCATCGCTACAAGCGGTTAAAGCTGCAGACGCCAACAGTAACATTACCAGTTTTTTCATAAGATTTAGGTTCCATACTAGCTAAGCATCATCACAGAATCAGCGTTCTCAGACTCTGTATCTTGATGTAAAATTTTATAAACTATAACGAAATTATCAGCCTACGTGTTAAGACACCGAAAATTAATCTGGAGCCACACGACAAAAAGGCTTATATACCCAAGTAACATCAAGATGCTCGGTTCAACGAGAATGACTTGGGTATAAACGCTTGGCATTCACCAATGAGATGAGGTTCGCCGACCCGGTTCCAAAACAGGCTAATCGCAGCTCAAGTGCCAGCTGTTCAAAGTGTTCGATAACCTCTTCGGTACTTAGTGTTGCAGCTTTAAGTACAGCACCAGCCTGACCGACTAAGTTAGCGCCCAAGTGAATAGCTTTCGCAGCTTCCAGCCCATTGTGCACGCCACCAGATGCAATTAAAGGCAGTGTCGGGTATTGGGTGTGAATTTGTTCAAGGCAACGCGCAGTTGATATGCCCCAGTCACGAAACAGTTCCGCCGCTCGTTTCATACGGGCGTTGTCCTGACAAAATCCTTCGACTGCGGACCAGCTGGTACCGCCTGCTCCGGCGACATCGATGGCATTGACACCCGCATCGACCAGTCTCGTTGCCATTGCCCCGCTGATACCAAAGCCAACTTCTTTAATGATGATCGGAACATTCACGCGCGACTTTAGTTTCTCAATGGCATGTATCACACCAATCCAGTTATGGTCGCCATTAGCCTGAAAGGCTTCTTGCATAGGATTCAGGTGGACAATCAGGGCGTCGGCAGCAATGGCGTCTACCGCTCGTTGTGCATTATCTAAGTTCGCTTTATCGCGTAGCTGTGCTGCGCCCAGGTTGGAATATAGTGGTACATCTTTCGCTAAATCTCGAATGGTCTTACCCAAGCCCGAGTGCTGGCTTTGTTCCAGACTGATACGCTGTGAACCGACTCCCATTGCGATGCCCAGTTCACTTGCCGCTTCAGCTAATCGACAATTGATCGCTTCCGCGTCTTTTGCCCCGCCGGTCATTGAACTGATTAAAAAAGGCAGCGCCAGTCTTTTTCCTAAAAATTCAGTCGACAGGTCAATGGCGTTAAAGTCACATTCTGGCAACGCACAATGCTCAAACTCAACAGACTCGAAGCCTGCAGTTTTGAACTTCATGTTCATGTCATGATGTAAAACTGCATCCAGGTGCAAGTCTTTTCGGTTGGTTTGCGATGCCATAATGTCACCCTAAAGTAAAACAGGCGCGCAGTATTGCGATACTTATCAGTTACGTCAACGCCAAATCACTGAATTGATCACATTATTTACCCAAGTCTACTGCCCTTACGCTTTACTCTCGCTCATGCTAACTCCGCATTTTAAAGCGCGTAAAGTTAGAGATTTCTATAATTTTGGGCAATAAACGTACAGGGCGCCAATTAACATTTAAAGACAACTCATAAGTCGATAAAGAGTATATACCCAAACGACTTCAAGATGCAGGATTCAGAGCGTTGTCACTGGCACAAGTTCAAGGAAAATAACGTAGGGAATAGCGAGCTATTTCCAAGTTATTTGACGCTGAAATCGTGTCAGTGACACGCTCCCGAAGGGCGAGCTGTCTTGGCTCACAGCCTTTGTTAACGATTTTTGATTTAGAATGACTAGATCTTCAAATCGTTGCCGCGACTGAGAACCAAGCCATTCTCGCTGAACCTAGCATCTCGAGGTTGTTTGGGTATAAAGTTCATCGCTTTGCTCTGCTCTCAAAGCGTACTTGAGGAATCCAAGTAAACTGCTACGGTTTCTTATAGATAAAACTAATATTTAAGCAACAATACAGAAATCAGTGACGATGCTATCACTCCTCTACATTACGAGGTTCAAGAAATTATGTCGAAAAGGATATTTAAAACTTTCCTATTAATAGCAGCTCTAACACTTGGTTGTTTTACAGTAAACGCCGAAACCATCATTGCTCCATCACCAACAGCGAAAATGGACGGTGAGAACAAATCGGTTGTGATGTATGGGAACTCGTTTACCTATTCCAACAAAGGACTGCCTAAGCGACTGCGTGATTTAACAAGCTCCATACTACGTAACAACGCAGAAGGTTACACGTTCCAAGCTGTTACTAAGTCAACCGCTCATTTGGCCTTACATCAAAAACAACTACATTACCAAAACACGCTACAACTTTGGGATGTTGTCGTCTTCCAAGGTCATTCAATGGAACCTATATCGCCACAAGAATCGACTCGTGAGAACTTCGAGAAGTCTGCAAAAACCATGGCTAAAATTGCGCATCGGGCGGGTTCTAAAGTCGTTTACTTCATGACCTGGGCGCGAAAAACCCATCCTGAACAAACCCAAGAGATTTCGAAAGCATATCAAGATATAGCGAAGGAAACTGGCGGTTACGTTGCACCAGTCGGCTTGGCATTTGCAGAAAGCATCAAAAGGTACCCAGAGATCGAGCTTTATCGCCGCGATGGAAAACATCCAACACAAGCAGGCACCTACCTTGCGGCAGCCGTATTTTTTACGACCCTTTACAATCGGTCTCCTCTAGGGGGCGCAGTCCCCGTTGGTACCAATATGTCAGATAAAACCGCAAGGAGATTACAAATAGTCGCATGGGAAACCGTTCAGCGCTTTCAGGCAAATACAGCTAACACTCTAACCAAGAATTAACCGTAAAAGATAAAACTAGCTCTTTTCCAGCATAAGCAAAGAAACGACCGTACTGTTGGCATCTGGTGCAAATTCTTCTGGTTCGTCACAGAAATAGATTCTGCCTTTTTCTTCTACATAAAAGAGAGGAATGACCAAGTTATTCTTGTGATGCACCTGATAATCTTGATAGGTGAAACTATCACTCAGCCTGGTATGTTTAATTTCAGCGCCGCGACTGAACAAGCTAGCAAGTTGACTATAGCTAACATTCCCCCCCAACAATAACCTGCCATGATACTCTTCGGCGACTGAATGTTTTTCACTGCCATTTGCCTTCGTTTTACGCAGACAATGCACCTTATCTTCACCGAAATCGTCAACAAATCGCATACAAGCCATAATGTTAAAGTGCTGATCGGATGTCAGCGCAACCACCTGACCAATACCAATCAAGTTCAGGTTATCATCTGCATGGCTGGAGATTGGGTTTCCGTAATATGAGTCCAGGCCAAGCATACGGACCTGGCTGATGTATTCCCAGTTTGAGTCAGTCATCAATACGCGTCTGTCATAACGCGCTAATGCCTGACCTATCTCTCTTGCTACCCGATTAGCACCAATCAATAAGAAACCTCTTGGTGCAGACTCTGCCACACCCAGTGCAACCGCAACCGGGCGAGCCGTTACACTTTGTAAAACAACCGTGCCGATGATCACCATAAAGGTCATGGGGACAAGTAAACTCGCCCCATTCACACCATACTCAATTAATTTAATAGCAAACAGAGAAGAAATGGAGGCTGCAACAATACCTCGTGGCGCTACCCACGAGAGAAATAACTTGTCTTTAAACTCTAAATTACTGCGTATCGTAGATATGAATATAGATAGCGGACGCGAAACCAACTGCATAAATACAAACAGCATCATAGCGCCAGTACCCAATGCCGCAAAGTCATCCAGACTAATTCGGGCGGCTAAAAAGATAAACAAGCCAGTGATAAGCAGAATAGTAAGGTGTTCTTTGAAATGTAAAATCTGCTGAATATTGATCTCTTTCGCGTTGGCAAGCCACATCCCCATTACCGTCACGGTGAGCAATCCTGCTTCAGACTCTAAATGATTTGAAACAGAGAATACGCCAAGCACGACCATCAAAACGGAAAACGGCTGTAAATATTCCGGTAACCAGCCCCGGCGCAACACGGCAGAAACCGCAACTCCCGATGCGACACCGAGAATAATACCAATGCCAATAATCTTAGCGAATACTTCGACACTATTTACCGCACTGTGAGATACGATGAATTCGTAAACCATCACAACGAACAAGGCACCAAGCGGATCAATCAGGATGCCTTCCCAACGCAGTATGTTGGCCAGAGCGCTTTTTGGTCTTACCGTTCTGAGCAGGGGTACAATTACCGTCGGTCCCGTAACAACCGTTAAACTGCCAAACAGCATGGCCAGCTCCCACGTAAAGTCCAAAAAATAATGCGTCGCAGCACTCGTAACTAACCAGGAAACAATTGCCCCAATGGAGACAATACTCCACACGGTTCCACTTACTCCACGGATTTCTTTGAGATTTAGCGTTAAGCTGCCTTCAAACAGAATGACCGCTACTGCAAGAGAAACCAGAGGAAAAAGTAAGCTGCCTAATACTTCGTCTGGCTTTAGCCATTGCATAAAAGGCCCGATAATTATTCCGGCCAAAAGTAAAAAAAGTATCGCGGGCAAACGCAGCCGCCAGGCTAACCACTGGCATCCTAAGCCAATAACCCCAACCGCTGACAACACCAGAGCTTCATTACCAACTTGCATGCAGGCTACCTATTATTTTCGTTGTGCTACCAACAACGTTCTTGAAATTATTAATATAGTTGAGTTCTCGTATACTCTGTTGGTAACCAAAACAAAAAACATCTAAAAGCTGCTGCGCTTTTCAGAAAAGCCTTACTTTGTTAAGGATGAAAAACATTTTATATTTGCGGCTCAATGGCGAAGTATTGAACAAAAGTAGAACCTTTGACGCATTCCCGCCGTGTTCAATCAACAGAAGTACTGTATCTCGCAATTATGACGTCCGCCAACCAAGTTATATCTTCACATTCTGCACATCGTCAGATTCCGCCCCGCCAACGTGCAACGGGACTTCTGCTTATTACGGTAATGTTGCTTTTCTTGTCGTCATTTTGTCAGGCGAAACCTAGCAATAAAGATATTCAGCAGCAATATCAGGTTTTAGCGCCATACAAAACTCAGATCGCTAAGCGTCTCGACTCTGTCAGCCCGACTCTGGATCATATATCACAACAGTTAAAGCAGAGATCGCTACCTAACAGCCTCATTTTGGTACCTATGCTGGAGTCCTCTTACAACCCGCAGGCGGTTTCACACGCGAATGCGGCTGGCCTGTGGCAACTGATTCCCGCCACAGCCGTTCGGTTCGGATTGAAGGTAGACTCAAATAAAGATGAACGCTTTGACACAAAAGCAAGTACAGGAGCGGCATTGGACTACCTGTCATTTTTATACAAGAAATTTGATCAAAATATTTCTCTCACTCTTGCTGCGTACAATGCAGGTGAAGGACGTGTGGCCCGTGCTATTAAAAAAGCAGGAACAAGTAATTTCCAGCAGCTCAGGTTACCCCAGGAGACTCGGCAGTACGTCAACCGCTTTCATGCATTGTTGCAGTTAATAGATATGCCTAAACCTAACTTTAAGTCCAATGGGAATTCATTCCAGCCGCGTTTCTTGTTTGCTAATGAAAATCATAACCCCAAACCGCTCATCGACTTTAGTCGACTTCCGCCGCTGGTAAATCTATGACAAAAAGAAATAAAAGCCAAAATGTCATAACACCTTCAATTTCGTAAGTTAACCTCAAAAAATTTAAAAACTCGTGATCTTGATACAATCTTGTGCATAAAAATTCAGGTATTCTATCTCAAAGTTAAGAAAGAGCAGTGGTTTACTGATAGTTATCCAATTTGTACTTGCTATTGGATAGATATGCATCTCAACACAGGTGAAAAACAACAATTAGACCAAATAATCATTTACACACCAAAGATAAAACGGCTATTGTTCTACTAATTTGAAGACAAATTAAAAATATCGAGATGACGCTTCGCTTGCGCGTCTGGAGTAAGTCCGAGTTCCGGGGGGGAGCTCGGACTTTTTTTATGACTTTTTTATAAAAGAAACTTTGGTGAGCTTTTTATATAAAAATCACATCAGCTCTTTGGCGATCAGGTGCAATAAAAAGGTTTCCCTCTCAATGCTCATCCCTTTTTTCGGGCTTTCAGCCATCGTTTTCTCGTTATGAGCAATCGCATCATGGATATTCATCCACACTGGACGCATACCGTTTTTTACTTCGTAATCTTCATAGGCAGTCTCACCTAAATCACGATCTATTTTACAGGTATAGCAGTACGAGATCATATGCATCACATCAGCGTCATCTTTGTACCAGGGACGAAACTCTTCAAAAAGACCAAATGGCTTGATACCGTGGATGTTCTTTGCTCCGGTTTCTTCTTCTAGCTCCCGGACCAATCCGGCAATCACATCCTCACCATCATCAATACCACCGCCGGGTAATGTGTAATCATGGTATCGCTCAGTATAGAGCAGCAACACATCTTCTCCGTCCAGTACAATGGCACGCGTAGCATTACGCTTGAAAATAATTTTGTCGTCTAAATGGTCGATATCCGGATGAATAGTTGATTTTAAGTGTCTCATCGAGAATTCCGTTACAGGTGCTTTGCGCGAATCATACCGAAATAAGAGTTTAATAGAAATCTGAGTACATTCGTTATGTTCAACTGTTACCAATAAACGGCTGGTAACACAACCCTGGTTAACCTAACTAACAAAGGGAGTGATTATATGAATCTATACGCTCTTCATAGTTTTGACATTGGTAAAACAATGTTCCGCGAAAGTTACCTATAATCAATACAATACTCGCCCACCCGATGCGGAGATTTAGAATGAAAAAGACAAATTTAATGATGGCTATGGCAGTGACAGCAGTACTTTCTGGTTGTTCCTCATACGATACTGAGTACACCTCCGCAGCTAATCCAGCTTCTGTTTACTGTGTACAGCAAGGTGGTGAACTCGAAACCTTTACAGAAAACGGTGGCCGCGTGACTTACTGTGTATTCTCTGAAGACGAACGTGTTGAACAGTGGCAATACTACCGTGACAACCACCAGGAAGGTGAAGATTACTAGGGTCTGTTGACCTTTCGCGCTAATATTTTGCGAACAAGGAGCCTGACTAATGGCTCCTTTTTTTGTTTTTGTCGTTGCCTGTTTATTATCCATTCAGTGTAGACCCTTTGACACTCCTGACATTTCCATGACATAACTTTCCAACTGGACAATAAAATCCGAGACCAATATCACATAAATTCACGGTTTTTCCACATTTCTGGAGCAGGTGGTCAAGATGAAAGTACAAACAGTCAAAGAAACTGAATCGACACAAACGAACGTCATCGCAGATGAATCAAAGCAGATCATCTACCGAGCTTGCTTAAGTGCTTTAATGATTGTCGCCATCAGTATCGTCGTTAATCTGAGTATCCGTATCGACTACGTTGTTCTCGGCTCAAACCTTGGTGAAACATCAATAACTGAAACCCTGCAATTAACCATGCTGGCTATTGCAGCCTGGTCTTTTTTCAGCCTTGCAAAACAAGTTTCTGAAGTAAAACACGCTGCAGTCTTAATCTCAGGCTTTTTTGCCGTACTAATGATCCGGGAAATGGATTACTGGATGGATATGATTCATCATGGCTCCTGGGTGTTCCCGGCTCTTACGGTAACAGCCCTGGCTTGTGCTAAAGCGTATCAGGGTGGTAAAGGAACAGTAAATGAGATGGCAGACATCTTACGTGTTCCACATATGAAGCTTTTAATAGGCTCAGTGGTGCTATTGCTTGTTTTCTCGCGTCTTTACGGCATGGGTAGCTTCTGGCGCCATGTTATGGACGAAAGCTACATCCGTGACGTCAAAAACATTTCGGAAGAAGGTATTGAGCTACTTTGCTACAGCTTAATCGCATTGAGTGCTTTCCGTACCCGCCGTGAGATCAAAGTAAACCGTCAGGATCAACAGCTCGGTTAAGCAAAGTCAATACAGGATGTAGTCTGTCCAGCGCTTGTTTCGCCAAGTCCACACTGTTATCAGAGGCCGTCATTGTGATGGCCTCTTTCATTTCCTCTATTTGCTGCTGAATTTCTATCTCCAGAGGTAGCATCTGCAGTTGATCTATTGCACTCTGAGCAATACGTAAAGATTGCGCTTTTACACCGGTTAAATCTCGCCTGAACACGCCATTGGTCACACCTTCCAAATAGACCCGGTAAGTCGTCAGTTCATCAAGCTGCAAAAACGCCTCCGCTAATGCTCCCTTGTGAGGGTATGGAACGCTGATATGTTGACCAATATCTAATGGAATACTAAGCTCAAGCCCCATCAAAGCGCAGCGTGATTTAAGTACTCTTAACAAACCTTGTTCATCCATTAAGGTTTGAATTTCGATGATTCTCTCCAGATGGTAATCATTGGAAAGCAGTGTCACATTAACCGGTGTTTGAGAGGGCAATGAGGATTGAAACAAGCTGCTATTACACAATATTTCAGCGGTATTCTGCATGTTTTGAATCGTGTTGAGAGAGCGGTTTTCGAGCAAAATACGATTTTCGGGAAATGGCTTCCGCAACGATGCATTAAGTGTTCTGAAATAACGAAACATGGCATCCGCTTCAGCAATGCTTTGTCCCTCTGTCTTACCTCCACAGAAAACAATTGCAGTATTGTTCACAGGCATTGATTCAAGAGCATCTGCCAGAGCGCCCACCCTCGAAGTACCTTCGTTACTTAAGTGATTGTTTATAAGCCTTTTGCCAAGGACAATGACCACATTGTCTAACGTCATACCAAATTCTCTCCATTGGCTGCATAGCGTGTGGGTTGGCAAATAAATAAAAATCTTCTTTGCCAAGCGCCTTCCAGGCTTTAACATCTACTTAACAGCCATACTCTAGAGACCTATAAAAAGGTCCAGTACTAAAGGAAGTTAATTATGCTGTCGATTTTCGATATATTTAAGGTCGGTGTTGGTCCTTCAAGTTCCCACACCAACGGTCCGATGCTCGCCGGGTTCAACTTTACTCAATTACTTCAGGACTCTATGGCGAAAGTACATAGGGTGCAAGTCGATCTGTATGGCTCGTTATCGTTGACGGGCAGAGGTCACCATACGGACAGAGCGACCGTTCTGGGTCTGATGGGCAATAAACCCGACACCATCAAAATGACCAGCGCGAAGAGCGCACTACAGCATACTATTGAGAACCATACCCTGTTGTTAGCGGGTACGCGTGAAATTACCTTTAGCTACGATCATGATATCGTTTTCCACAGCGACAACCTTCCTTTGCATGAAAACGGCATGACGATTACCGCACTGGATGAATCCGGAGAAACCATCGCTTTTGAGATTTATTATTCTATCGGCGGTGGCTTTATTGCGACAGCAGACGAATTAGAAAATGGCACTCAACAAACAGAAGTTGATGTTCCTTATCCGTTCTCTTCTGCGGACGAAATGCTTGAAAAAGCGGAAGCGAATGGTTTTAGTCTGGGGGGGATGATCCTTCAGAACGAATTAGCCTTCCGTGAAGAAGAAGAGATCAACCAGAGAGCCGAGCAGATCTGGAAAGTCATGTCACTGTGCATGCAGCGCGGGTTTGATACTGAAGGTATTCTGGAAGGCGGACTTAATGTAACTCGCCGTGCCCCGAACCTGTTGAAAAAACTCGAAGCAAATGCCGCTATTGAAAATGATCCGATGGAGATCATGGACTGGATTAACCTGTTCGCTTTTGCCGTGAGTGAAGAAAATGCGGCAGGCGGGCAAGTGGTTACCTCGCCGACAAACGGCGCGGCTGGCGTTATACCTGCAGTATTGATGTACTACCACCGCTTTATAAAAGAGCTCGATATAAAGCAACTCAAAGACTTTATTGCTGTGGCGGGAGCAATCGGTATTTTGTACAAAACCAATGCTTCTATATCCGGCGCTGAGGTTGGTTGCCAGGGCGAGGTAGGCGTATCTTCTTCGATGGCTGCTGCGGGCTTAACGGCTTTGCGTGGCGGTAGTAATGAGCAAATTTGTATCGCGGCTGAGATTGCAATGGAACACTCGCTCGGTATGACTTGTGACCCGATTGGCGGGTTGGTTCAGGTACCTTGTATCGAAAGAAACGCAATGGGTGCAATGAAAGCAATAAATGCTTCGCGCATGGCGTTAAAGAGAACCAGTAAGTGCCTAATTTCTCTTGATAAAGTTATCGACACCATGTATCAAACGGGTAAAGACATGAACAGAAAATACCGTGAAACCTCACTGGGCGGCTTGGCGCTGATCCATATGGCACCACCATGTGAATAAACTCAGTTCATCCTCTGATCCTAAAATACCGCGCTGGTCGCGGTATTTTTCATATTGGAACCTTTTTACTCAGAGGCTTTGAATGAGCCACTGAGTAAAAGCGCGCACGTGCGGCTTCTCTCCGTTTCTTACAATCATCCTGTGCGCTCCCTGACTTGGCATACTCCAACTGCCGATTGGTACTAGTGTCCCTTGCTCCAGTTCGTCCTCTACCAGAAAATCTCTCACCAAAAGCACACCCAATTGATTAACCGCAGCCTGAATCGCAAGTAATGAGTGCTCAAACACAGCAACAGGCTTGATGACCTTTCCCTGATAGCCTTGATATTCAAACCATGTTAGCCACGTTTCGTGATATCCACCGGTGCAGAGTTTAGGTACGAGAGCAAGATCAGCCAGCTCAGTAATGGAATTTAGCTGGAGAAAACCAGGGCTAGCCACAACAATCCAATTTTCTTTGGTTAACTGAATTGAGTCCTGGGAATGCCAGTCCCCGTAACCATTAATGACTTCCACATCTGCAACAGCGCTGGCATTCGGTACCACACTCGCCGTTGTTGATATTTTTAATCTCACGTCAGGATACTGGCGATGAAAATCTGCCAACCTGGGTATCAACCATTGTGAGCAAAAACTGTGGGCAACATGCAAATTAAGCAGAGCCGGTGTTTGCTGAGCAAACAGATGTTGCGTAGCAGCAGACAATGTCTGAAAAACATGGCTGACAACGGGTAAATATTCTTTGGCGGCTTGGGTTAAAAGGAGTTGGGTGCCCTTACGCTCAAATAACGTTGCGCCAAGTTGAGCTTCCAGAGATTTAACCTGCTGACTGACTGCGGCTCGGGTGACATTCAGCTCTTCTGCGGCTTTCGTAAAGCTGAGCAGTCTGGCGGTAGCCTCAAATGCTTTAAGAGAGTTTAAGGGTGGCAGGTTTTGCATAGCAATCTCCGGTTAACTTTAGTCAATGATAGTATGAAAAAACCATGACAAGTTAATGGAAAGACTGCCGAATACTCCAATTAGACAGACAAATAATCAAAAAAGCAGCCCATCATTGATGGGCTGCTTATAATCTGACTAAACATTTTAGATTTAAGGAAGTTTTAAATCTTGTCCGTAACCGCTAAAGTTGCTGCCAACATGTCCTGACCAAATAAAACACTGCGTTCAGGCGACCATCCGTACAGCGGATCCGGATGGTTGTTATTGTCTTTAAATGGCATCTCAATCGTGTAAGACAAACACTTAAACTGCTCCGCAACCCAATTAGAGCCAACCGTTAGGTTCGCTTTGCCCGGCTCATCTTTATCGTAACCGACTTCGTCCTGAAACTCTGGCGTAATGGTCAGTAGTGCCTGCTTGAAAGCATTCTCTAATGCGGCCAGTTCCTCGTTGTAAGAAGGAATACCTTCTGAGCCCGCGACAAAGTTATACGGAAGCGCTTCATCACCATGTACATCCAGGAACATATCGACACCAGTTTCCAGCATGCGCTGACGAACTAAGAATACTTCCGGGCTTTTTTCCATTGACGGAGTCTGCCACTCACGGTTCAGGTTTACACCCACCGCGTTGGTACGTAAATGGCCTCGAACACCACCGTCCGGGTTCATGTTCGGTACAACGTAAAGCACTGCTTTCTCTAAAAGGGCACGTGCTACCGTATCATTTTCATCCAGCAAACGCTGAATCATGCCTTCCATGAACCACTCTGCCATGGTCTCACCCGGGTGTTGACGAGCAATCATCCAGATCTTCTTTTTACCTTCTTCTGGCTCACCAAAAATCAGCAAGCTCATGTCATGCCCATCAATGGTGTGACCCAGTGTTTCCAGCTGACAATGATGCGCACTTTGTGCCATGTGTAAAAGGTCAAGATGGCGGTCATACGTGTAAGGCGCAAAGTAAGCAAAGTAGATAGAACTGCGCTCCGGAATAACAGTAAACGTTAATGTATCGCCATCAAACTCAGCAGGGATACGGAACCATTCTTCACGATCGTAAGACGCAACCACATCGTAGCCTTGCCACCCCTCTGGGTAAGCAGATTTGGCCAGTTCCAGCAGTTTGATGGTGTGCGACTGCTCGGCTTCGGTTTCTAAACGAAAGTGGAACCATTGGTAGAATTCCGACATGTTGTCGTTAGGAATTTTAAGTTGGATGTCGTTTTTATCATCCGCTTTTACTACGTGAATGCTACCGCTGTCGAAGTTGCTGAATATTTTCATTCTGTTATTCACCTTTTGAATCTGAGCTTGAAAGATAAAGGCTAACACAAGGCCAGAAGGCACCCTATTACTTTCACATTAAACTTAATTAGTTGTGGCTAAATTAATCAGTTTAATCGAGCTTATCAGCCTTGCCAGCTGGTCCTGCAAGTTTTGCCAGCCACCTGTCCCATATCCAGGCATTCTGCTCGTCATCTTCGGCAGCTTCTTTACGCCGAACTGCATTACGCACTGTCATAGCGCCAATCCAACGTAAAGGTTCTGGCGGAAAATGGCCCAGCGGGCCTTTAGCCAAACCGCTGCGGGTCCAGTTATTGTCTAGACCAAGCACCATTGAAGACAGTATTTTCCCGCCCATCCGTGTCTGAGCAACGCCATTACCAGAATAACCAAATCCATAAAAAATATTAGCCTGGTTATCCAGCAGGCCAAAAAACGGAAAGCCGGTTGCAGAGCGGTCAGATCCTCCGGTCCATGAGTAATCAAACTCGCTTCCCTTGAGACGAGGAAATAGCTTGTCGAAAGACTTCCGCAGCAGGCTTTGATAATGAGTCGGCTTACCAAACATAGTGTCGACCCGGTTATTAAAGGAAAACTGGTTACCGCCTTTTCCGAGCATCAGGCGGCCATCGGGTGTATCACGATAGTAATGAACGAAAACACGCGAATCCAGAACACTAGAACCAGTTTTCCAACCGGATTGCTCCAACGCACAGCCCAAAGGTTTGGTGATCACCATATCAGAAGAAACCACCACGATGCTGTTCCTGAACTGCTTAAACTGCTCAACCATCCAGGCATTCAGCGCCAAGACGACCTGACTTGCCTTAATGTTTGCTTTAGGTGTGACAACCTTTGCTGGCTGTCCGTATTCCAGCTTTACCATTGGTGTATTTTCGTATATCTCAACCCCCATATCCAAAGCGACTCGGCGTAAACCTCTGGCGAGCAGTGCTGGCTGAACACTGGCTGCAACAGGTGAGTGGAAGCCTTCTAAATTGCGCTCAGACCCCGTATTCTCAAGTAACTCATTCGCGCGGCACTGACGCCAGCTATTCACGCCTAGCCGTGTTAACTCATCGACCACAGGCTGCATCACGCCTGCCTGGGCCTGGTTAGTCGCCGTGTAGTACACTCCTTTCAGCGACAACTGAGCATCAATATCATGACATCGACAAAATTCGTCAATTTCCAGTACAGCCTGCTCTGATTCTTTGACTAACCAGGCAGCTTGTTGTTCGCCAAAAAGACGCTTTAGGGTCGGAAACTTGGTCGACCAGGTCAGCATACAACCACCATTCGCGCCCGAAGCCCCGCTCCCACACAAACCTTTTTCTATCACGGTAATACGCTTTTCCGGTGATTGTTGCCTGAGCATGATGGCAGTCCAGAGTCCAGTGAATCCCCCTCCAACAATTAAAACATCAGTATCTATATCATTGTGTAGCGCGGCAGCAGGTTGAGGTTTTTCGCTTTCAAGCGCTTGCTTAAACCAGAATGAAGGGTGAGACATTACGAATCCTTTGCTATCAGTAGTAGAGGCGAATAAATAAGCTTTGTGTCCACTTTACAAACGATGCGTATTTTCAACGAGCAAGAAAATCTAACTCAGTGCGATAGAAAGCGTTACCTAACAGTGGAATATTGAATGCTGTTTGGGGCAGGAAAACGGGGGATATCATCCCCCGCCATGTCATGAAAGTTTAGGTAGTCAAACTAATTCTTTCTGTTGGATTCAATTGGATGGGTTAATACCTACCTTCGTGCATGCGATATGATACTTCCAAATTCAATACAGGCTGGTACCCCATCTGACCGTTAGATTGCAGAAACTCCTCGATGGTTACTGTAGACTCTGTAATAGAGACTGATTTGCGATCAACATATTTAGCTTTGTTAGTGAATTCATCACGCAACTCGCCAGGAGTCATACTTTGGTAGTCTTGCATCATTTCACGGCCCATGTTGTAAGCCATGTCTTCACTAGCCACGACATCACCGAGTACGGTTTCTGTTTCGTGTGTCCATTCATACCCACCTGCTGTTACAAAAGTAGGTGCAGCAGTTAAAGCGATAATACTTGCTAAAGTAATTAAGCGTTTCATATACCTCTCCTTACTTACCTTAATTGTCGGGCAGATTACTACCCGTCCTCTTAAACATACGTAGAGAGAGCGAAATTGGTCAGATTTAATTTCGAAGTAACAAACGAGAATTTTCAGCCGGATAATCAGGCATAATCCAGGCTTATTTTATGCAGGAAAAAAATTTCTGCCGGATCTGAGCATTACCCGCATTTACAAAAAAAAACGTGTTACAACTCAAAATATCTAGCGTCCTTTTTATAGCTTTAACGAATTAAATATAACCAAAAACTCTTAAGTAAAAGTAAGGATCAGTCCCGAAAGTATTAGTACTACCCCACCTACCCGGGTGAAATACCACTTCTCAGAGAGCAGCCATATCCCCATCAGCAAACCGAAGACAATACTAATTTGACGTAACGCAACCACCAGGCTGACGTTTTCTGTCATCGTCATCGCAAACAGCACCATACCGTAAGTCGTTGCCATCATAACGCCTGCCATACCCGCGCTTTTTCTGATTTGCCAAGCCGTGTTAATCTCGTGAAGGTTACCAGTGCACAAACACCACATCAGCACCGGTAAGCCAATCGCCCAGAACTGGGCACCAAGATAAAAGATTGCACTGTATTTATCACTCAGGGTTACAGACACTTGCTGCGAGATCAGGCTCAGAGCTTCTTTGTCCACCACAGAGTAACCCGTTGTACCAAGTGCTGCGATAAACGCCCAGAAGACACCAACATTCAGGTAAGCTGCTACCGTCACCTGACGCAGTTGAGTCAAGGGCACCAAAATACAGCCGCAGGTGATCAACGCAAAACCGATCCATTGCTGTAGCGAAAGCTCATGGCCTAACGCAACACTGACTGCGCCGACCATCATCACTGGCAGCGCTCTGGCAATCGGGTAAATCACACCAACATCGGCCTGTTTGTAGGCAACAACTAGGCCAATGAGATAAACAATTTGTGCTAACCCGCTAAAGGCCAGCATCGCCCAAAACTCTGTTGGTAATGACATCCAGCCAATTGTAGTCAGATACCAAATCAGATACGGTGTGAGAACTCCGCAGGCGGATAGGCTTGCAGCCATGGTAAATGCCAGCCCAGAGCCCGAGTTACTTTTGCCTAAGATATTCCAGCCCGCATGCAAAACCGCGGAAAATACGACTAATGCAATCGCCAAGAAATCCATTTGTTTTATCCTGCCGGAAAAAATAAAGACTCCGGGATGGAGCCTTTAACGTTGATATAAATGAATATTAGTGATTGAGTTCTGCCACCGACTCGATACTAATTGCATCATGTCGCCAATACTCGATATCGCAGTCAATCAATTCTCCGTGCTGATTGTAGTTAGTGCGCTCAACAACCATTGCAGGCGTACCTGATGTAGCTCGCAGAGCCTGAGCCACGTCACCTAACAGAGAGCTGGTAGAAATTCGGTAACGCGTCTTTTGATACACAACACCAAAGTGCTCGCGATAAATATCGGTAAGCGAGTTGGTGAGATCAAAGCTCAGCAAATTCGGAAACAACTCCGGACGAATATAGTTCGTCACATACACTACGGGTCTGTCTTCTAAATAACGAACACGGTCAACACGATAGACATCCGAAAACGGCTGCAGTTGGAGCAAACGTGCAGACTGCTTATTCGCCAGCGTGCCCTTTGCACCAATCAGCTCTGTTTTTGGTACGCGGTTCTGCGCTTTCGCCATGTTTGGAAAATTCAGCGTTTGAGTAGGGTCGTAGCGCAGTGGCTCCGGAGAGATAAACCAGCCTCTGCGATCTTCACGATAAATACGCCCTTCCGCTTCTAGTAACGACAAGGCTTCACGTAACGTAACCCGTGTCGTGTCGAAAGACTCCGCCAGTTTACGTTCCGCAGGCAGCTTCTGACGTGGCGACAACATGCCCGCCTCAATCTGTTCAACAATCGAATCTTTAATTTTTACGTACTGCACGAATTGTCCTTATCTCTTACGCCAAGCCTGTGTGCGATTTTCTAACAACTTACCCAACGTCATCTGAACGATCTTCGCGATTGCGGCAGACATCATGATCATCACCGCCATCGCAGCAGCGGCTCCCGTCTGACCTGCATCATCCATATTCAGTATCGATACTGAAGCAGGAATAGTATCGGTTGAGTACAGGAATACTACCGCAGAAGTGGTGGTCAATGCATTAACAAACAGGTAGGTCGCAATGTCCAAAATCGCAGGCATACAAACCGGTAAGGTTACTTTAAAAAATAACTTGTACTGAGGCAGGTTGACCGACGCCGCCGTCGCTTCTAATTCTGAAGGAAGTTGCTTCAGGGAGGTTAACGCTGTCATGTGACCAACGGTGTAATAGTGCACCACAGTGTTTATAACCAGAAACGCCATCGTACCGTAAAGCACATTCAACGGGTTATTTACATCGTTAAAATAAAAGATGTACCCCAAACCCAGGACCATACCAGGTACCGCCATCGGAACCACACTCAGCATTTGCATTGCCTGACGGACCGGACCAAACGCGCGGCCTTTCTCGATGCAGTAAGCACCGATGAAAATCACAGCAGTACCGATAACCGCTGTCCAACCAGCCAAAGTGAGTGAGTTAAAGAACGGACTCCACCCATAGGTACTCATTTCTGCAAAGTTGTAATTATTCAGCGTCAGCGCTTTGTTCCATGGCCAGAAAGTCACCAATGAGCCGTAAACCGCCATGCCGAGTACAGCCAGTACCGCGACAGAAATCAGCGAACAGTATAAAAAGCACACTCCGTCACGAGTTTTATTTGGTTCCGGTTGGTAAGCGACCGAGCGGGTATCAAACAAACTCTTTTGCTTTTTTTGAACCCAGCAATCAGCACCAAATGCCATCACCGCAGGGAAAAGCAGCATGATGCTGGTCACCGCCCCCATGGAAAAGTTCTGCTGACCTACGACTTGTTTGAAGATATCCGTCGCCAGAACGTTGTAGCTACCACCGATCACTTTCGGTACACCGAAATCAGTGATCACCAGAGTAAACACAACAATCAGCGTACTGATTAAACCGTATTTTGCCGCAGGTAAAGTCACCATAAAGAACGTTTTCATCGGTGAGGTTTTCAGTGCACGAGCGGCTTCATAAAGACGCGCGTCAGAAGTACGCAGCGATGTGGTGAGGATCATCAGTGCGTGGGGAAAAGTCCAGAAAATAAGCCCCATTGAGATACCGATAACGCCGTACACAGAATGCTCGCCAAGCAAATCTTTCGCCACGCCTTGATTACCAAACAGAAAGATCAAACTGATAGCAGGAAGAAGAGAAGGCGCAAGAATCGGTGCTGTCCCTAAGATTTGAAACAAACCTTTAAACGGCATACATGAGCGAGTCAGAGCGTAAGCATAACCAAATGCCAGTATGCCAACCACCAGAGTCACAACCACACCCAGAGTAAATGTATTACCTACTGACACCCACAAGCTTGAGGAAGAAAAGTAAGTGACAAAGTTGGCCAGCCCGACGAACTCACCATCGCTATTTTGTACACTTTTGGTCAGCATTGCCCACAGTGGCATCAGAATGAACAATACCATCAGGCTCGACAGGCCAGCTAATAAACCAAACAACACGAGGTTGTCACGGCTGATACGCCCCAGAACAGATTTTGCTTTGTCTTGATTAATAAGACTGTTTATCGTCATTATTTTCGCATCCATGTTTGCACCTATGCCGCTAACGCTTTCTTGAAAGCTTTACCCGTTGCAGGGGTGACATAGCCGTGTAAACCCGTTTCAGCAAACTGGATATAACGAACATCGCCGACTCGAATATTGAGGTTCTGCACCGTATCTACCGGTACATCAACAATAACAGGCTTCGCTTGACTGTCATTTTGCAACTCGCAATCCACGCGGAAAAACGCACCTAAAAACTCAGTTGCCGTAACTCTGACAGGCAGCGAATCGCGGTAGTTCTCAACAAATTTGATGCTCTCCGGACGAACGGCCAAGTCAAAGCATTCGCCACGTTGAATCTTACGGTTAGTTAAACCTGGCGCAGGTAACAGCGTCTCTGCAATACGTACCTGAGACTCTGTTACTACTGACGTTTCAATAAAGTTCATGCTGCCGACAAACTCTGCCACAAAGCGCGTAGCCGGTTTTTGGTAAATTTCTTGCGGTGTGCCGACCTGCTCTATCACACCATGATTCATCACCACAATTCTGTCGGCCATGGATAGTGCCTCATCCTGATCATGCGTCACCATGACGGTGGTAATACCTAATTTACGTTGCAACTTACAAATCTCATCACGTAAGTGAACACGCACTTTTGCGTCAAGTGCTGATAATGGTTCATCTAAAAGGAGAAGCCCCGGAGATAAAGCAAGCGCACGCGCTAAAGCGACACGCTGCTGCTGACCGCCAGAAAGCTGGTTCGGGAACTTCTGGCCTGAGGTCGGTAAACCAATCGTTTCCAGCCACTGGTCAACTTTCTCTAATGCTTCATTAGTTGTCATGCCCTGGTTCTTTAAACCAATAGCTATGTTTTCCTGAACCGTCAGATTCGGGAACAGCGCATAAGACTGGAACACAATACCAAAATCACGCTTTTCTGGTGGCAGAAAGGTAATCTCCTGACCGTCTTGAAAAATCGCGCCTGAGGTTGGTAAATCTAGACCGGCGATTGCACGAAGCAGGGTTGTTTTACCGCATCCAGATGGGCCTAAAAAACAAACAAACTCTCCCTTTTGAATAGCCAGCGAGATTTGCTTTAACGCAGTGAACGTTCCGAATTGTTTCACTGCATTTTCAATGTTCAGATAAGGTTGGTTAGTTGACATAACACACTCTCCATTTGGTATATACCAACTTTAATTCTAGTTTATTACGGCTCAATGACAAATTTATAGTCACCAGATGACAAATAGATGAATCCCTTCTAACGATTAAGCGAAAGCAAGTATCACACCAACCCAGTGTTTTCACTTTTCACAGAATGAAAAAAAGGAGAGCTGCTGCTCTCCTTCAGGAATGATGTTTAAGATGATTATTATGACTTTGGCTCTGATTTCGCGTCGAATTTCTCAGACCATGTCGCAAGGATTTCTGCTCGCTTACTGCCCATTTGCGCAAAGTCCATCTGCGCCATGTTGTCTTGAACATTAGGGAAGTTAGATACCGTAGCTTTCACCTCTTTGTGAGCCACTACCGGGTACATTTCTACATAAAGCTCATTAGCAGCTTTCGAGATAGACCAGTCAACCACACGCTTCGCGGCGTCAGATTCTTTCACTAGGCCAACCGCTTCAGATTCCCAGCCGATCCCCTTAGGCGTGATAACAGCCAAAGGTGCGCCCTGAGTTTTCAGCTTCGCGCCACGGCTCGCCATAGAGATACCGATAGCCACTTCGCCCATGCCAGCCTGCACACAAGGCTTAGAGCCAGAATGCGTGTAGTGTGCGATGTTCTTGTCCAGATCACGCATGTAGTTCCATGCTTTATCTTCACCCATGTTTTGCAACCAGGCAGAAACCTGCATGTAGCCAGTGCCAGACGATGCTGGGTTAGGCATTGCAATGTGGCCTTTGTAAACCGGTTTAGTCAGGTCTTCCCATGACGTTGGCTTAGGCAGATTTAGCTGTTTTGCTACCACTTCGTTGAAACAAACCGCATTAAAGAATGCATCGTTACCGAACCAGGCCTGATTGGATTGAGGGTCATTCAGGTTCGCATTAAGCGCTTCAACACCTTTAGGCGTATAAGCCTTTAACAGACCTTCTTCCTTGAGCAGTGCCATTGACGAGCCGGCAAGTCCCCATACGACTTCTGCTTGCGGGTTATTCTTTTCTGCCAGTAACTTAGCAGTCATAATACCAGTAGAATCACGAACCCATTTAACCTCAATATCAGGGTTGTCTTTCTCAAATGCAGATTTGTATTTAGCAAGAATGTCAGTTTCGAAAGCAGTGTAAACCGTCACTTCCTGTGCAGCCATTGCACCTGTAGCGAGCAAAGATACAAGCGTAGCCAACGATCCTTTCATAAAACAGTTTTTCATCATCTTCTCCTGTTGATTTGGCCAAATTTCCATTTTGGTCTGTACCAGTTAACACCTATTACTCTAGTTAGTCAATATGACAAATTCATGTCTGTTAAATGGCTCTTTTGCGAAAGTTCTCGTTAAGTTGGACTTTTTAGTCGCTCTATTTTTGGATATGAAAGTTTTATGAAATTCATTAATCCACTATTTACGAAACTTTTTCATCTTTGCTAAAGTTAGTCTATATTATTGGTATATACCAAATGCAAATTCTAATGGAAATAGAGATGAAAAACGAATACCTACTACTAACTCCTGGCCCATTATCCACTTCTGAAACTGTCCGCGAAGCAATGCTGAAAGACTGGTGTACATGGGATGACGATTACAATAAAGGCATCGTAGAAGTGATCCGCTCGAAACTGGTGAAACTAGCAACCAAACAAGACGGCTACACCAGTGTTTTAATGCAAGGCAGCGGCACCGCTTCAGTAGAAGCAACTATTGGCAGCGCTATTGGTAAAGAAGGCAAACTACTTGTCGTCGATAATGGCGCCTACGGTGCGCGCATCGCGCAACTTGCTGAATATCTTAACATCCCGTGCCATGTCGTCTCCCCTGGTGAAACATCACAGCCACACTTGAACGAGGTGGAAGCTGCATTGGCATCGGATCCTATAATTACTCATGTAGCTATTGTTCACTGTGAGACAACCACAGGCATGTTAAACCCGATTGCAGATGTTGCATCTGTCGCGAAAGCTCACGGAAAAGTCGTGATATTGGATGCTATGTCGAGCTTCGGCGGTATTCCGATGGATATTTCTGATCTCAATATCGACTTTCTGATCAGCTCTGCGAACAAGTGTATTCAAGGCGTACCGGGCTTTGGCTTTGTGATTGCAAAACAGAGTGAACTGGAAAAGTGTAAAGGGCAGGCACGTTCACTCAGCCTGGATCTTTACGACCAGTGGCACTGTATGGAAGTAAACCACGGTAAATGGCGTTTTACTTCACCAACTCACACGGTTCGTGCGTTTTATCAGGCTCTGCTTGAACTGGAACAAGAAGGTGGGATTGAAGCACGTCATCAGCGATACCAAACTAACCAGAAAACTCTGGTTGCGGGCATGCGCTCTCTTGGTTTCGAGCCGCTACTTAATGATGAGCTACATTCGCCGATCATCACTTCTTTTTACTCACCAGTGCACAGCGATTACCAGTTCAAAACCTTCTATACACGTCTGAAAGAGCAAGGCTTCGTGATCTACCCGGGCAAAGTATCCAACGCTGACTGTTTCCGTATAGGCAACATTGGAGAAGTTTATCCGGCTGATATTGAGCGTCTGATCGGTGCAGTGAAAAACGCAATGTACTGGCAAGAAGTACAAGAGCAAGAGCTGACAAACTGAGGTAAGCATCATGACTCAGAATGTAAAACCGCCCCATTTTCGCAGCGAGGGGGACGTCAATACGACGCCCGCTCGCCAGGCATGGAATACCTCAATGGATGATGATCGCACACAAAACTTATTGCAGCGAGATTCAGACGTTTTCCTGCATCAAGCTATGTCTACGCCGTGCCTTGACACGTTGGAAGCAGCGGAAGGTATCTATATACAGGATGCGACGGGCAAAAAGTACATGGACTTCCATGGCAATAACGTCCACCAGCTTGGTTACGGTCATCCGCATGTGATTAAACGGGTGCAGGAGCAAATCGCTAAGTTACCGTTTTCGCCTCGTCGCTTTACCAACGAAACCGCGATTGAGTGTGCTGAAAAGCTCACGCAAATCTGTGGCGGAGAACTAAACCGCGTATTGTTTGCACCGGGCGGGACATCAACAGTCGGTATGGCACTAAAACTCGCGCGTCATATTACAGGTAACTACAAAGTGGTGTCGCTGTGGGATTCATTCCACGGGGCGTCACTGGATGCCATTTCAGTTGGAGGTGAAGCCTGTTTTCGTCATGGTATGGGACCACTGATGGCGGGCGTTGAACGCATTCCTCCAGCGGTATCTTATCGAGGGGCGTTTCCCTTGAATAAAAACGCTGTTAACGATGATAGCGATGTCCACTACGCCGATTATTTGGAATACGTAATTGAGAAAGAAGGCGGCATTGGTGCATTCATCGCGGAAGCGGTGCGCAACACCGATGTGCAAGTGCCAAGTAAAGCCTACTGGAAACGCATTCGTGAAATCTGTGATAAACACAATGTCATGCTGATCATCGACGACATTCCAAATGGTATGGGTCGCAGCGGTGAGTGGTTTACTTACCAAGCTTACGATATTGAGCCGGACATTTTATGTATCGGTAAAGGTCTCGGTGGTGGATTAGTTCCCATTGCGGCTATGGTTACCAAAGACAAATACAACACTGCCGAGCAAATCTCGATGGGGCACTACACCCATGAGAAAAGCCCTATTGGTTGTGCCGCAGCACTTGCGACCATGGAAGTCATCGAGCAAGAAAACCTGCTGGATAAAGCCAAAGCCGACGGCGAATTCATTCATGAAAAACTACTGACGATGAAAGCAAAGTACCCGGTAATTGGTGATATCCGCGGCATCGGCATGTTGTGGGGAGTTGAGCTGGTCACTGACCGTGAAACCAAACAGCGCGCGTTTGATGAGGCAGAAGCTGTGTTGTACCAGTGCCTGAATAACGGCGTGAGCTTTAAAGTATCACAAGGCAACGTGATTCAGCTCAGTCCACCGCTGATCATCACCCGCGAACAACTCACTCAAGCTCTGGCGATCTTTGAAGATGCCATTGCCAAAGTATGTAAAGACTTTAACTACTCGTAACCCAATTTAACCGGAGTACCTCTTGTGCTCTGACATGTAATAAAAGGATTAAACATGAGCAACTCACCAATTCAAGCCGTCATCTTTGATTGGGCTGGCACTATCGTCGACTTCGGTTCATTCGCACCCACCAGCATCTTTGTTGAAGCCTTTAAACAGGGTTTTAATTTTGACATCAACCTTGAAGAAGCGCGCGAACCTATGGGCCTTGGCAAGTGGGAGCACATCCAGGCCGTCGGTCGTATTCCTGCGGTTGATAAACGCTGGAACGAAAAGTTCGGTCGTTCAATGACCAGTGAAGACATAGGTGCGATCTACGCGGCATTTATGCCACTTCAAATTGCCAAAGTCGCTGACCACGCCGAACCGATCCTCAATGCGGTTGACGTAGTGAATGGCCTGAAAGCACAGGGCATTAAAATTGGTTCTTGTTCTGGCTACCCGCGTGAAGTGATGAACGTGCTCATCCCGGTGGCAGCAGATTACGGTTACCAACCTGATTGCGTTATCGCAACCGATGATCTGCCACAAGGCGGACGTCCAGCCCCCTTCATGGCACTGAAAAACGTGATTGAGCTTGGCGTGACAGACGTAAAAGCATGCGTCAAAGTGGACGATTCTGCACCTGGTATCTTTGAAGGTCATAATGCAGGTATGTGGACGGTGGGTCTGCTGCTTTCTGGCAACGAAGCCGGCCTTACATTTGAAGAATACCAAGCGGCTGATAAAGCAACACTAGATAGCGCCCGTGAAAAAGCACGCGCGAAGTTTATCAAGAGTTCACCACATTACCTGATTGACACTATCGCCGATCTGCCAGAGGTAATTGCAGATATCGAGCGACGCCTTGAATCTGGTGAACGCCCGTAGAAAAGATATTTTGGATAGAAAAAACGCCCCACACTTTATCGTGCGGGGCGTTTTACTTTTTACAGATTTAAACCTGATCCAACAATCTAGATTTCTTCTGGCGCGATGTCTGTACCACCTAGCGACTGATACAAGGTCACCTGAGTAATGAACTGGTTGTATCGATTCTCAAGCAAAGAGGCTTCGGCGTTTCTGGTATTTTCCTGTGCATCTAAGTAATCCATTATCGACGTTGAACCATACTGATATCGCGCTGCATAGATCTTCTCTGCTGCACTAGTTGCATCATATTGCTCCTGCAAACGCGCAGACTGATACATCAGCTTTTCACGCGCTGACAGTGCGTTTTCAACATCCTGGAATGCGGTATACAGCACCTGACGGTAGTTAGCAATCGCGGTCTGATACTCGACACTGGCTATCGCCTTGTTGTTTTGCATTTCGTTCCACTGCAAAAACGGCAGCGTGATATCTGCGCCTAACGTGCCAAGCGGGTTAGATAACAAATCTTTTAACGCCTCTGAAGATCCACCTAACGCTCCGGTTAACGTCAGCTCAGGTAAATAATCCAGATCGGCGGCATCTTTGTTTGCCAACGCTGACTTCACATCATAAATTGCAGCTTTGACATCCGGTCGACGAATCAACAGATCAGCAGGCACACCAACATTCAGTGACGGAATGCTTCCATCAGGCAGCATGCGAATATTTTCACTCATATTCTGAGGCGGCTGATTGAACAGGATCGCAAAGGCGTTATTCGCTTCTAGCAAACTCTGTTCAAACTCACTCTGCTGCGCTTGCAGGCTCGCCAGTGAACTCTTCGCCTCCAGTACATCAAGCTGATCTACCGCACCCAGCTCATACTGCTTCTGAATGAGATTCAGCGTTTGCTGAGCATCGTTAATGTTGTTTAGACCAAGGTGCAAGCGCTGCTTAAGGTAACCAATTTGCCAGTACAACGAAGCGGTGGTCGCGACTAAGCTTTGCGCGGTGGCTTCGCGATCTTCTTTGCTCGCCATTGCTGCCCATTTTGCCTGATCAATATCTGCAGAAACTTTACCCCACAAATCTAACTCATAACCGACCGATAAATTTGTGCTGTAACTGTCGCTTGATTCGCCGCTATCCAGCCATTTGTTCACTTGTGCAGAAGTGGACGAACTGAAGGTAGGGAACAGATCGTCTTTCGCTAAGCCTAGCTGAAAACGCGCTTTTTTAAGCGTCAGCGTCGCGACTTCCAGATCGTTGTTTTCTTGCAGTACCTTGTTGATGTAACTGGTCAGGCTGGGATCATTAAACGCCAGCCACCACGGGTCAATGTTGACATCACCAGCTATATGAACCTGCTGCCAGTTATTCGGCACATTAACTTCCGGAGCCTGATATTCAGTGCGCATCGTGCTACAACCAGACAGCAAGGCAACGCCTAACGCCACGGCAACAAAGCGAGTTTTGAATTGGGTTGTCTTGGTCATGTTAGTCTCTCGCTAATGCTTCAATCGGGTCTAGTTTTGCAGCGTTGCGTGCCGGTAAAAAGCCAAACGCAATACCAATTAGAGTTGAGCAGATGAATGCCCAGATGATTGAGTTCATCGAGTAGATCATCTGGAAACTGCTGCCTGACGAACTAAACGCAAAGCCAATCAAAAACGCCAGACCAATCCCGGTGATACCACCACACAGACAAACCAATACCGCTTCTATCAAGAACTGCCTGAGGATATCAGCCTGTCTTGCGCCAACCGCCATTCTTACACCAATCTCTTTAGTACGTTCGGTCACTGACACCAACATGATATTCATTACCCCGATACCACCAACGATCAGTGAAATGACCGCAATTGCAGAGATAAGCAAGGTCATGGTTGCCGTCGTTTTCTCGATATTTTGACGAATCGTATCAGTATTGATGGTAAAGAAATCCTGCGTGCCATGACGCATTTTTAGCAAGCTGATAATGCTTTGCTCAGCAGCACTACTTGGGGCTTTCTCATCAATTCGTACGGTGATGCCATTCAGGTGTCTCTGCCCCATCATCCGACCGGACATAGTAGTGTACGGCACCCAGATTTTCAGTGCTTCACTGTTGCCAAAAGCATCGTCTTTCTTCTGCGTAACACCAACAATTCGCACCGGCAGTGAGCCAAGAAAAATCACTTCGCCAATCGGGCTTCGATCAGCGAACATCTCTTTTCTGGTGTTGTCATCAATCACGGCTTCCTGTGCCAGCGAAGCAACGCTGTCTGCATCCCAAAACTGACCCTGTGCGATCTCATAGCCCCGTACCCGGAAGTAATCTTCACCCACGCCTTCAATTGATGCTGATGCATCCTGATTGGCATACCTCACCGTCAAGCTGTTCGATATTGAAGGCGTGACACTGTCAATGAACGGCAAGCTCTTTAATGACTCTGCATCGGCTGCAGTTAAAGTCCGGACTCTTCCGGATCGCCTGTCGCCAAAGCCGCTGCCGGGCCTGATATCAATGGTATTAGTCCCCATCGAGGCAATATTCGATAAGATTTGCTGCTGAGTTCCGTTACCAAGGGCCACCACTGATACCACCGATGCAATACCAATAATAATCCCGAGCATGGTCAGAAACGTACGCATTCGATGACTAGACATAGCCAGCAGCGCCATTTTTAACGCATCGACGAAACTGTCCCACTTCCACCATTTACTGGCGTCTTGCTGTGGTTGTTTGTTTAACTCTGCCTGATCCTTTTTAGCTTCACTGGCGTTATGTTTATCAGCGATGATTTCGCCGTCTTTGATTTCGATAATCCGGTCAGCAAAATTCGCGACGTTCATATCATGAGTCACTAAGATGATGGTATGACCAAGCTGGTGTAGCTCCCTGAGCAGTGCCATCATTTCTTCGCCGCTGTGGCTGTCCAGTGCACCGGTAGGTTCATCCGCCAGAATCACCTCTCCGCCATTCATCAAAGCACGCGCAACACTGACACGCTGCTGCTGACCACCACTTAGCTGACTCGGCTTGTGAGTCAGGCGCTCGCCAAGTCCTAACCGTGTCAACAGCGCTTCAGCACGCTCTTCACGCTGGCGATAAGAAACACCAGCATACACAGCAGGAACCTCTACGTTACCTACTGCCGTTAAATCACTCAGCAAATGGTAGCGCTGAAAGATAAAACCGAAGTACTCACGTCTTAGCTGTGCCAGCTCATCAGACTCAAGGGTTGAGACATCCTGACCATTAATGAAATAGCGACCGCTTGTAGGTTGATCCAGACAGCCTAAGACATTCATCAGTGTCGACTTACCAGAACCAGAGGCACCAACGATAGCGACCATCTCACCGCGCTTAATCTCTAAGTTGATATGATTAAGTACCGTAAGTGACTCATCACCGGAGACAAAGCTTCGGGTTAAGTCCTCTACTTTTAATAGAACCTGACTCATCTTATAACCCCATCGGAGGACCAGGACGTCTGTTACTTGACGAATCACCAGCCATAGCCGAACCTAATACAACCTGATCGCCTTCTTTCAGCCCTGATAGAATTTCAACATTCACTTTGTTGTTAATACCAACCTCAACCGGCTTTTGCACTACCTGACCGTTTTCCAGAACCGGAACCGTATAAGCATTTTTGCCACCAGCTCTCTGCAGAACTTGCGCCGGAATGAGGAGTGTATCCTGAGATTCTTCCAGAACTATCGAGACCTGAGCCGTCATACCAATGCGTAAAATGCCTTCCGGGTTAACCACATCAAACACGGCGTTGTAGTAGATCGCATCACTGTCAGAGATGGTCAAATCGCTGTCATCGCCATCCATAATGGTCGGACCCGGCTCAATTGCACGCAGCGTACCTTGATACTGTTTATTGGGCTGCCCCAGAATTGTAAACACCGCCGTTTGACCACGATGAACAAAAATAACGTCAGCTTCAGAAATCTCAGCCTTTACCGTCATGGTATCTAACTTAGCCAGCTCAATAATGGTTGGAGTAGTCTGGTTAGCGTTGACGGTCTGACCTTCTTCTACAGACGTGTAAACCACTGTACCGTCCATGGGAGCATTGATAGTCGTATAGCCGAGGTCGACGTTAGCACTGTCGACATTGATCTTGGCTTTTTCGATCTCTGCGTCAAGCTGGGCTAATTCTGCTTTATAGATTGCCAGTGACGCTTCTGCATTTTCAAAATCCGATCTTGAGCTTGCTTTCGCCGCTAACATACCTTTTTGGCGCACATATTCGGAGTTCGCCTGCTTGATTTGCGCCTGTTTGGCTTTGTACTGAGCATTGAGACTATTCAGTGATGCTTGTGCTTCTTTTAGGCTATTCTGTTGAGTCAGACTGTCGATCTGAGCAATAAGATCACCCTGTTTTATTTCGTCACCAAGGCTGACGGCTAGGCTTTGTATTTGTCCGGAAACCTGTGCACCAACATTAACCAGCTTAGAGGCCTGCAACATGCCATTAGCTAACACTGCTTTTTCGATGTTTCCTTTACGTACCGTTTCAGTGGCGTACGATGAGGGCTTTTCCGGAGGTTGGAAAAAATACGCTCCAGCCGCACCAGCGAGAATAACGCCACAAAGTACGAGCCATTTTTTCTTGAGTTTCATAAAAGATGTGAAGTAAGTGATCGTGGTTATTTTATACTGGGATTTGATTTGCAGGTACAGGCAACAAGGCGTAAAGATAAGTAAAGTAACGTCAAGATGGCGGAAGTCATCAGCAAAATACCCTACCTAAATTAGCAAGTTAGATGCTTATTCTGTACTAAACTTAGCTAAGGATTGACACAATTAAGACTAAACAGCAGCCATGGAGTATCAAAATGGCTGTGTTCAATTTCAGAGAGCAAACGAGCCCTTACTCAATCAGGAACAAAATAGCTCTAATTGATAAACCTGTCTAAAATCACCGCGAGGAAAATACATGAAACTGTTCAAAGCCGTCATACTCTCCCTACTCGTTGCCTTTACCTCTTTTCATTCCTTCGCCAGCGACAGTGACTGGGACAAAATTGCTGAAAAAATCGTGAGCTTTAAATCTGAAACAGACACGGTAAACCCTCTGACACCATTTGCGAATACTCGCTTCAGCCACATCAAAATCAAATGCACTCAGGGCACGGTGAATCTGAAAAGCATTACCGTAATCATGAAAGACGGTCAGGAGAAGAGCTTCGACAGTTTAGGTGTGCTGACCAATGGCATGTCTTCCCGCAACCTGAGTTTACCGACAAAAGATGAAGCGAAACTGGATAAGATCAAACTGCATTATGAATCGGTAGGTAATACAGCGTTGCAAGTCACAGGCGTGACCAAAAAAGCACATGTGGAGATCTTAGGTAAGAAAGTCGACGACTAGTCGATACCTCTAATTTAAACAGCGGCTCCATGCCGCTGTCTTTGATTGTGCCATAAATAGGCATTTTTTCGAACTCATCCACAGGAATGCCTGCATGATGAAACCCTCTTTCTTACTATCTAATACTCCGACAGACATCAGCCGGAGCAATCACACAATAATATGATATAATCCAACTGCATTTAATAACATCAATATCAGTATTTCATTGAGTTTAATATTTTTGATATATGGGCCCAAATATAAAATATCAAACAACTAAGTTTTTTTAACTTTGATAATCTCTCTCAATTGTTAACTATTGTTATGGAGAAATTCCTTGTCTGGGCTACTTGAATACAAAATAAAAACTCACGATAACTTATCATCAATTATATTAAATATGTATGGAGCTCCATATGGGAGTAAGGATTATCAGATGATACTTACTCACATAATGACACTGAATAAACATATCTCAGACCCTAACAGAATCAAGGCTGGTGACATTATTTGGCTTACCAGTCTGCCAAGCTCAACAAAGTCAACTTCACAGCAAAGTAAATCAAATAGAAACACATCACCTCCTAAAAGCATAGCAAGATCAACCACTTACCCAGCACCTAAGCCTAGCAGCTCTGTGGCTAATAAATATCAAGTATTACCTCCCAAAATTCTCAATCACAACCAGCCGCCAAAATCGATTTCAACTCAAGTTGCACCACAACATGCAGACATGTTCTGGGCATTAGCTTGGTTAGAGAACAATGCCAATATGATTACTATTCCCGGAGGAACCTTAGTGGGAGCAACTGGAAACTTAATGAGTAAAGGGAACATAAAGCTTATTGAAGATATAAATGACCTTTACGCCAGTTATAAAAATGGCAATATTAGCAAAGGGCAATATGATGGACGACGTAAAAAATATCTAGATCTACTTAAGAAAAATATTGGTCCAATGGAAAAGCTATTATTTGGCAATAAAACAACTCATCAATCTATTCGTATAGCTCGAAAAGGAGGGTTACCTGCCAATGCTCATATCGCCAAGCACGCTGAAAAACTAAATAAAATAGCTCATGCATCGAAAGTTGGTGGACACGTATTAGTTGGCGTCGGTTTGACCGCGTCATGCCTTCAAATCGCCAACACACAAGATCAACATGAAAAAAATGAAATTTTTGTTGAATCCATTACGAGCACTCTCGTAGGTATGGGGTCAGGCGCACTAATCGGCATATTTTTAGTTTCTAATCCAATTGGTTGGGGAACCGCACTTGTATTAGCAACCGGTACGACAGCTTTAGGCTATGCAAGCGGTAAAGGAGCTGTACTTCTATATAATAACTTTGGTTCACAACCAAATTTTGTATCAAATACAAACTTGGATACAATATGCAATTGATTTGGAACATTCTTGGCTATCTATTATTTTCAGGACTTTTAGTAATAATTTTCCAAACCGTATTTATAGGGATAATGCATGTTTTAATACCAAAGAACGTCGTGAATCGCTACTTTAAAGCACCTTACTTTAATACTTTTGAACTAGCACTATTTACAGGTTGGCCCTATGCTTTTTTCAGGACATTGATGTTTGTTCGTCTCATTGTTCAACCTAGCTCAGGAAAAAAACGCAAGTTACCTGATATCTCAAGCGAAGTTCCGAGATGGTATCGTCATCTATCCCAATTATTACTTGGAATAATTATCATAAATTCATCCATGTTAGCGATTGTCTTCTCTGTTACAGGCATTTTGATGTTAATGGATTATCTTAACACCTGATAATGTGACTAATACTAGCCCCAGCAATCTTAGACAAACAGTTACACTTTACACAGCGGAGAATAGCCGCTGTGTAACAGCAGGAAGTAATCGTTAAACCAAACCTTTCAGCTTCGCTAATCCATATGCAGCAATAGTGACACTGTCTTTGATTGTGCCATTTATCAGCATCTGCTCGAACTCATCAACTTTGAAAGCTTGGGTGATCAAATCCTCTTCTTCACTGTCGAGCTGATTCCCGACTTCAGTAAGATTGCTAGCGAAGTAAACATGGCATGTCTGATTTAAAAATCCATAAGCGATAAACTGCGGACCAACATACTCCATAGAAGCAGCTAGCATGCCAGTTTCTTCACGTAACTCGCCTGTTGCCAGCTCTAAAGGATCGCTATCAGGGTTTGATTCCCAAGCACCTTGTGGAAGCTCCCAGCAACGCTGACCTATGGTATAGCGATATTGCTGAACCAGATGAATCATGCCGTTATCGATAGCAATAATTACCGCACAATCCGGTTTATCCACCACACCATAGATTCCTTCGGCTCCGCTCCGACGTAATATTTTGTCTTCACGAACGGTCATCCATTTATTTTGGTAGACCACTTTACTATCTAGTTGCTTGATATCCTGCATATTTCCCCTTTAGTCATCCTAGTATTCTCTAACATTTCAGCTCAGCAAAAAACTCCAAATATCTCAATCTTTCATACACTTACCCAAAATTGCGTTCCTGTGTCGTAATTTTAGGATGGTTTGATAGCAAATGCCATTGCGCAGACTGACTTTCATTATTCCAAACTCAGGTTAACTATACTTTGTGTTAAACACCCTCTTCTGGTGTGTTAGACAGGAATGAGGCGTACTGCAATACACCAATAGATTAAACGGAGTACGAAAAATGAACGTCTTATCAATAATTCGATGCTCGATAGTTTTATGCCTGATGAGCTTTTCATTTACGGTTTCACAAGCCTTTGCAAAACCAAACCCTGCCCTTAGTATTTCATCACAAGAAAAACAGTTACTGATGCTGATTAGAAACAATGTGTTTGGCGGAGCAAGACTTGATGCAGCATTTCGTCAAGCGACGCTTAACGGCGAAGTGCCTCCAATTTTCCCTTACGAAATAGAAAATCGCGGTATCATTGTTTGGGAACTGGATCCAGAACAAGTTCAGCTCTTTGCTTCTAGCGTCGGTATATTTCCTTCATATACCCTAGCTAAAGTAGAGCCTCTGGTAGTCAACGACTCGCCCACCAATGTGTCCCAATTTCTGGCTTTTATCGAAAGCAGCGGTTTGAGAAATCTAAAACAACTCCTGTTCCCCAAAAAATTCTATGTCATCGCAGACATAGGCAATACCAGTCGGGCTGAGCAAGGGGCTAAAATAGAGTTTAAGACGTTTGTAAAACGCCCAGGAGCCACAATACAGTTATACCGCTTTGCCAGTTACAAGAGCCACCCAGGAACAGACTTACTACAACTGTTCAACCTATCCCCAGCAAACATTGCAATGGAAGCAACACCACAGAAATGGTCAGGACAACTATCAACAAACGAAGGTAGCCTATCTTGGACGGTAGATCTAAAAGTTAACGGAGCGAATCAACCAAGGGTTAACAAGTTCCAATACTTGTCTCAATGGTATCTGAATGCTAGCGAAAGAGTATTTGGTCCCATGGGGTCATCGGCTCGTTACTATTACGATGGCAGCTCGGTAAGTGCTAAATTTATCGCAACTAAACCTAAAACAATTGAAGTAACAAACTCGTTTGAATGGGGAGAATTTGTCGCCAACAAACCAAATATTTTTATATTCTCAGAGAAAAGTGAGTTTTTAGTTCAACCAATTAGTACTCCTATTCAAGTAACCTCTACTGGCGTTGGCAACTGTACCCAAGTAATGCTCTCAGAAAATGGTTCTGCGTTATTTGCCAACCTCATCGGTTGTGCACTAACCGGAACACCGCCTGAGTCAGTGTTTGCCACTCTATTTACCGTTGCTCAATCACAGCCGCAAGTGTTGTCACCAGCCAATTTACCTACCTTATATTTCGCATTATTAGATTTATATCAGGGGATTGGGGTAATATCTGGCATTGAGAAACCTAAACTCTTTTTCTCGTTGTTGGAATCGCCTAAGACAATATTTATCAACTTTGAAATCGCAGCAAAGAAAGTAAAAGAATTTGAAGACACTTTCCTGCCCGAGCAGTTTAGAATGGCAAAAATGCGCTTTTATCCAGAGCAAAGAAAAGCGGTATATGCTATCTCGTTAAATATATACCAATCGACTGGACAAAACCTGAATGGTTATCGAGCAGAATGGTCGACCTATGTAATTAATCCAGCCGAGGATGATCCCAAGCCTAGGTTTAGCGTTCTAGAAGCACAAACTAACGTCGGTGGGTTTGATCCTATTGTTGCATTAGAACGTTATATTCCTGGAATGGATTTTTCGGATCCCGAAACTCTTGCACAATTAATCGAGCCACCATCGGAGCAGTTTACCTATAGTGAAAGTGCCGAGACGGGCATTCAAGTCAGTTTAGTGGATAGTGAAGAAGATATTGAGCTAGAGGTCGATATAAGTTACCCGCCAGCCTCCCAATTACTTAAAACTAAGCCAACCACAACTTGGATGGAAGCCAATGACTTTGTTTATTGGGGAAAAGTGGCCGACATACTGAAATATGATCGTCAGGTAATGTTTGCTGACCTGTTAGTCTTTGAAGCTAAACCGTCTGACCTTATCCGTGATACGACCTTTGCAGAATATGTTAAGCCAGAACCGCTGCCGATTATCATTTGGAATGGCGCACAAGACATCGCTTTGGAGCCATGGGGAAACCTCGATTCGTTAACAGCGGATGACTAAGTCCAATATAAAAACACCACCGATAGTAGTGGTGGTGTTTTTATATTGAAAGTTATTATTAGGCAATGAGAATATTCTTCAGCTCACTCAAAGATTCGACGGTATAGCTTGGCGAAATTCGCTCATCCACACTTGCACCAGTGGTGTTCAACCAACAGGTCTCAATACCGAAGTTGTTACCGCCCAGAATATCTGAGTGTAGATTATCACCCACCATTAATACACGCGTTTTACACGGGTGGCCCATTTGCTGCATCGCGTATTCGAAAATGCCTAAATCCGGTTTTGCTACGCCAACTTGCTCAGAGATCACTACCTGTTCAAAGAATTCGGTCATGCCCGTGCGCTCAAGACGGATAGACTGTAACTCAGTAAAACCATTGGTAATGATGCCCATTTTTGCTTTACCTTGCAGCGCTTCCATTAGCTCTTTCGCGCCCGGCAGCAAACTACAAATATCGGCCATGGCTTCTAAGAATGCACTGTTTAATTCAGCGGTAGTGGTATTGAGCTTTTCAGCCCATTCGGTAAAACGTTTATGTTTCAGCTCATCCGCTGTTACTTTACCGTCTTGGTAATCTACCCACAGCGGTTTGTTCACCGTTTGGTAGTAAGCATAGTCATGCTCCGTAAAATCTACGCCTTTGCGAGAGAACATCAGCTGCAAACCTTTGAAAGCATCAAAGTGGAACAAGGTTTCGTCAGCATCAAACAGGATCCAATCGTACTTCATTTCATCATCCCAAAATTTAAGGTCGTAATACTGGTGCATAGTCTAGATTGTTTTCTTATGGAAGATAATCACTATAATTGGAAATTAATTGTATCCCTGTAATCAACAATTAGAAGGAACTTGATGTGAATGCGATAGCCTCCCTGCCCGTGTTTGTAGCCGTGGTGGAATGTGGCAGCTTTTCCCTTGCGGCCAAACAGCTCAACCTGACTAAGTCTGCTATCAGCAAACGCATTAATCAGCTGGAAGACGACCTCGGCATCCGCTTACTTAACCGCACAACCCGGAAACTAAGTCTTACCGAAGCGGGACGACGCTATTTTGAATATGCCTCTCAGGCGGTCAATCTCGCCCAGCAAGGTGTCGACGCCGTTACTGAGCTGCAAGGTACGCCACAAGGCAGACTCAAAATCACCGTACCGATGTCGTTTGGTGTGTTGCACATTGCCCCGCTGATAAGCGAGTTTCTTTCCCGCTATCCTAAAATTGAAGTGGACTTAAACCTCGAAGATAAAATGGTCGACTTGGTAAAAGACGGCTTTGATTTGGGTATTCGGATCGGAGAGTTAGCCTCATCCAATTTGGTCGCCAAGCGTCTGGCGCCTTGTAAAAGCATACTCTGCGCGTCGCCCGACTATCTCTCCCAGCATGGTTCACCACAAAAACCGGGGGATTTAGTTACGCATAACTGCCTACTCTATTCTTACTTCCGAGGCGGCGTCGAATGGGTGTTCCAGAACAATGGAACAGAATACAGGGTACTGCCAAAAGGTAATTTTGTGGTAAATAACAGCGAAGCCATTCGGCAACTTCTCCTGCGGGGTTCAGGCATCGCGCAATTGCCGACATTTATCGCATCAAGAGATGTTGCGGCTGGCAATCTAATGGTGGTACTGCAAGACTACGCATTACCGGAACACGCTATTTACGCAGTTTTCCCGGAAAGAAAACATATGCCATTAAAAGTTAGGGTATTTATTGACTTTATCAGTGAGAAACTGGGCACTGATATGCCCTATTGGGATCGCTAAACAAGGTTTACGCTAACCTATTCATCAGCACTGAAGTTTCAAATCTAGTGCGCTGTTCTGATATAGTAGGAGCAACGCTCAGAAGTTAGAAAAAGCATTAAGAATTAAAGATAAAGCAAAGACTAAAAACAGCTGAAGTTGTCTTTGAAAAATGGGGTAATAAGAAAGTATGGTTACGTCGCGCTCTAAAGCTTCGACTCATAAACAACAAGAAGTGCAACGCATTATGGGTTCCTTGTCCAAAGCCATTGCCCAGCACAAGCTTAAGCCAGGCCAACGCCTTGTTGAAGCTCAAATCGTTGCGGCATTGGATGCGAATCGAAACCATGTCCAGACAGCGCTACAACGCTTGGCACTGCAGCACATCGTGACCATAGAGCCAAACCGAGGGGCTTTGGTTTCACAACCAAGTGAAGAAGAAGCCCGAGAAGTATTCGCTGCAAGGCGAGTGATTGAAAGAGGCATTGTTGAAAGCATTTCACCTCAAACCATTGAAGAGCGCTGGTCAGAGATAGAAGCACATATGCTCGCAGAGCAAGAGGCGATTAAAACCAATGACCGCCGCGCCATTGTCAGTGCATTAACCAAGTTTCATCGAATGCTCGCAGATATGTGTGGAAACCGAATATTGATCGAGATGTTCGACAACCTGATGGTCCGCAGTTCACTGATCGTCGCCCTGTACCAACGCAACGACGTACCGTCATGTCAGCATGACGAACACCAATCGCTCATTGACGCATTAAAGTCCGGCAATACTGAGCAAGCAACTTCAGTCATGATCGCTCATTTAGACCACTTAGAGGCCGAACTGGTATTGAGTAGCGGCAAAGATCAGGAACTGGAGCTCAACGAAGCGCTTCGTGGTTAGTTGTTCTTAGTACTTAAAAATAAAGGGAAGGTAACACCTTCCCTTTTTCTATATAGATCGAAATCAAGCTGTTATTAGCTCGCTATCGTGTCTGTAACTGTAGACTGAGGGGGCTTTAGCATCGCCTTCTGGTGAGTAAAGGTCACTACTCCGCGCTTAAGCCCCATCCCCGGCGCTTGAATGGTCCCCACCACTTCCGCTTTAGATCTGGCATCAAAAAACACTACATCCGCTACTTTTCCTACCCCAATTCCATAATCAGCTAAGCCCATGATTTTGGCCGACTCAGCAGAAATCCATTCAAAGCACTGACTAAGCTCATTCGGGGTACCCAGCTGCGCTATGTTTGCGTATAAATTTGCCTGCCTGACCTGGGATGCATCTCCGTAGGGGGTAAATGGGTTCTCAATATTATTGCTTGAAACAGAACAACAGACACCATGAGCACTCAATGGCAAAAGCGGAGCAACCCCTCTTGGCACTAAATGATCATACTCTCTTCCATTCAAAAACAAGTCCGTGCTCGGCAGAGCCGTTAGTCGCACACCAGCACTTGCCATTTCCTTCGCCACCTCCGCCAGAGAATCAGGCTTTAGTGCGGAGAGTTTGGTTACATGTCCGACAGTAACACGCTGTTGATATCCGAACTCTCTAGTCATCTCCATTACATAAGGTAACGACATTCTTGAGCTGTCCAGATCAAAGTCGAGATGAAAATCCAAATCAACATCGTACTTGGCAGCCAAAGCAAATAACGTTTTAATTTGCTGCTCAGGATCAGAGTCTGTGTAGGGACACCCTCCCAATAGGTCTGCCCCCTGTTCGAGTGCCGAGACTAACAGCTCGTAGGTACCCGGATTATTGTGTAGCCCTTCCTGAGGAAAAACGCATATTTCAAGTGTAATTGACCAAGCGTAGTCTTCTTTTAACTGCTTAATCGCATCAAAACCTCTCAATCCGATGACCGGATCAATTTCCACATGCGTTCGCATGTAGCTCGTGCCTTGTGTGATCGCTTGTTCCAGTACTCGCTTTCCTCGCTGATACACATCATCGTAAGTGAATGCTTGCTTCAGCGCAGCGGTCTGTTCAATCGCTTCTTTGAGTGTTCCCTGGTGTAACTGACAACGTGAGACGGTACACGCTTTATCAAGATGGACATGAGTCTCTATTAGCCCCGGAAGCATCAGTTTTCCGTTAGCATCAATCACGTTATCTACTTTCAAACCAGAAACGTCGACTTCATCTTGAGACAGAAACTGAATAAAATATCCCTGCTTTATCAGCGCAGTATGTAAAGCATCTTGTCCTTCTAAACGGAAGTTAATCACCGCGGTATCTGCTTTCATTAACCTGCCCCCATGTATGCTTTTTCTAATTCAGAATCGGACAATAGCTGCTCCGCAGTGCCTGATTGCACGACTTTCCCGGTTTCGAGAACGTAGGCACGATCGGCAATCTGTAACGCTAAGTTAGCCATTTGATCGACTAACAGAATGGTGACTCCGTCATCACGAAGCTGCGCCAGTGCATCATACAGTTCACCGATCATAGAAGGAGCTAAGCCAAGTGAAGGTTCATCCAACAGCAAAATTCTCGGCTTGGCCATAAGGGCGCGGCCGACAGCAACCATCTGCTGTTCACCACCAGACAGCAGTCCTGCTGGGCTGTCGATTCTGTCCCGTAAGCGAGGAAAACGCTGCAAAATAGCTTCAATTTCAGACTCAGGATCGAGATTGTCCTGTCTTGAGTAAGCCCCCATCAGTAGGTTGTCTTTCACGGACAATTCACCAAATAACTGACGACCTTCCGGCACCAATGCTAAGCCGCGTTTAGCGATTTGATTGGCATTAAGCTCATGAATATAGCTATCGTCTAAGCCGATGGTTCCTGCTCCCGCTTTTTTCAGACCAGCCATCGCTTGCAAGATGCTGCTTTTACCAGCGCCATTCGCCCCTAAAATCGCCACACACTCGCCCGGATTGACTTCAACATCGACACCTTCAACCACAGGTGACGCGCCATAATCTATGGTCAAGCCTTTGGTGAACAGTACTGACTCTCTGGTGGCTCGCCATTTTTCAGCTCGTTGCGGAGCCTCATAATTGGTCGCGCCAAGATAGGCAGCAATGACCTTCTCATTGTTCTGAATCTGTTTAGGTTCACCCAACGCGATCGGTTTTCCAGCGTCTAACACCAGAATTTGGTCACTCACCCCCATCACGAGTTTCATGTCATGTTCAACCAGAATGACCGCAATACCAAAGCCTGCAATGGACTTGATAAGCCCAGCCAGCTGATCGGTATCTTCACGGCTTAACCCCGCGGCAGGTTCATCCAGCAGCAGAACCCAGGGACAGGTCGCTAGTGAACGAGCTATTTCAACCAGACGTCGGTCAACATGAGGTAAATCCTGAGCCGGAGTGTTAATCGAACCTCGATAACCCACCAGCGCAAGCAGGTTTAAGGTAAGTTCGCGTTGCCCCGCTTGTTCGGCGTAAAACGGATGCCCGATGCTGCCTTGTTGCATTGCCGCGAGGAGATTTTCCAACACCGACATACTGTCAAACAACTGGCTGGTTTGGTAAGTACGGGAAATGCCACAACGAGCAATTTTATGCGCACTCAGGCCAGCCAACTCTTGATTGAGCTGCACACTACCTTGATCCGGTTTGTAGAAACCACTGATCATATTGAGTACCGTTGTCTTACCAGCACCATTTGGACCAATAATACTGGTGACTTTACCCAGAGGCGCTTCAAAGCTGACGCCTTGTGCCGCAGCAACACCACCAAAGCTGATACTGATATCGTCGACCAATAAGCCACTGACTCCGTTATCAGCTCGGTCATAAAATGTACCAATCAGGTGACGATTCACTGATTTAGGTGGCAGTTGTGTTGCAGTACGGCGAAACTTCGCGCTGATCTCACCAAGTAGTCCTCTAGGTGCACCCCAAAGTACGGCAAGTAAAAGTACTGCGAAGATAAGCAGACGGTACTCTGCCAGCGGAGCAAGAAGTTCTGGCAACAAAACGACAATCGCTGCACCAATGACGGGGCCCCACAGTGTGCCCACCCCACCAAGGATCACCACCAAAACGAACAAAATCGACTGAGTAAAAGGAAAAGTACTTGGGCTGATATACATCATCAGCGGTGGGATCATGGCGCCAGCAAGACCGGCGAACAGCGCCGAGATGGCAAAGGCGAGCGTTTGTGTCTGCACTGGATTAAAACCAAGCGAACGTGCTGCGATCGGGCTCGATTTTACCGCTCGCATTGCTTTTCCCCATCCGCTCGAATAGAGATGTTGGTAGACCAGTAAAGACACTCCTAAAATCGTCACGCCGATCAATGCAAGTAATCGCTCTGCTTCCAAATCACCGAGTTCAGGCATAGGGATGCCCATTAAGCCGTTGGCTCCCCCGGTAACATCACGCCACTCCATCAGGCCATGATGAACCACAAAAGCAAAAGCGATAGTGATCATAGCTAAATAAGGGCCACTCACACGCATGGCCGGTATCGCTAACAAGGCGCCAATAACACCACAAACCAAAGCGGCAGACAGCACGGCTAATCCAAACGGCACATCATTTAATAGCAGGAGCGCACTGATGTAAGCGCCTATGGCATAAAAGGCAATGTGGCCAAAACTTATCTGGCCGCTCATACCCATTAAAATGTTCAGTCCGACGCCTACTAAAGCAGTGATGACACATAAGGTAAACACCAATAGCGAGTAACTGTCGAGTAAGAAACACAAGAGCGAACCTACTAACGTGGCGACTGCGACTAATAACCACGATTTTGTTCCTGTCATACTCATACTTTGATCTCCTGGCCTCTGACAAACAATCCATTAGGTTTCACAGCCAGGGCAAAAATGACGAGAGTAAAGGTGATTATCTGTGTAAATGCAGAGCCAAGATAAACAGTGACAATTGCTTCTACCAAGCCAAAAATAATCCCGGCGGTAAACACGCCAGAAGCACTGGTAATGCCGCCCAAAATCGCGACCGCAAATGCTTTCAGGCCAAACAAGGTTCCCATATCCGAATGAACGGCATACAAAGGGGCGATCAAAATTCCGGCAATGGCTGCAAGCACGGTGGACACCGCAAAACTTGCTGCAACCACGCGGCCAACATTAATACCCATTAGCTGTGCTGAGTTCGGGTTTTGCACACAAGCCTGCAGTACTTTCCCCAAGCGGGTATGACGCACGGCAAAGGCAAGCAGCAAAGCGATAATGACACCAACGACAGGAATGATGATTTGTAAGGCATAAACACCACTACCAAACAAATCAACGCTGGTCGTCGCAAATGCATTGCTGAACTGGCGAGGCTCTTTACCAAATGTAAACATGACGGCGTTATCAATCAGAATGCCTCCCGCCACAGTCGCCATCAGCCAGGCGTCCGATCCTTTACTGGCAAACGGACGGACGAGGAATCTTTCAATAACCAGACCGTATAGCGCACTCAACATCAAGGTGACACAAAACGCTATCCAGTAGGGCATTCCCCAAGTGATACACAAGGTATACGACAGTACCGCTCCGAGCATCATAGCGCTGCCCTGAGAAAAGTTGACCGTCTTACTAACGATGTAAGTGATATGAAACCCGAGAGCAAGGAGAGCATACATGCTTCCCAAACCTAGCCCGGTAATGACTGCAGCGGTTAACATTGTTTCACGCTCTCCTTATCATTGACCTAGTGACTTACTGCTTTGCTTTATTGCACAGGTACAATTTGGTCGTTTACGAAGTGAGTGAACACATAATCTTTCGCGCCGATCGCATCATGTTGTGTTTCACTGAATGGGCGTTTGAAGTCCTTGATCAAGCCCTTGTAGTCATCGATACGGTAGTAACCCGAACGAATATCACTGCCTTTTGTCGAACCGGCATTTTCAATCGCCATCGCTGTCAGATGCATCGCATCATAGGCATTGGCAATTCCCACTGCTGGTGTCACGTCAGCAACGGTTTTAATTTCCGGGAACTTAGCCTGCAGCTTGGCAAACACGTCACCGCCTTTTCCTGATTTAGTATCGGTAAACGTAAAGGTTTGAATAAAGTGCACACGATCAGCGGTTGGTCCAGCAAGTTCGCCAAAACGACCGCCAGCAGGTCCCCAGTGTGAAACCACAGGTACGTCCCAGCCCATACGCTCAAGCGACTTAACTACCTGAGCTGAAGGGGCTACGTTAGCGACCATCAACAAGGTGTCAGTGCCTTTCTCTTTTAGTCGGGTTAACTGTGGAACCAAATCTACGTCACCAGATTCAATTCGTTCGATACCGGTGTATTCCATACCGCGAGCTTCAAGCGCGAGACGAAACCCTTTCTCATTAGATTCGCCCCACGGGTTATTAATCAGTAGCATGCCCGGCTTTTTCATTTCGTATTTGTCGATGGCGTACTGCACTAAGGCTTCGTCGACGACTTCATCAACCGCAGAAACACGGAAAACATAGTTCTCTTTCGCGCCATTTTTCGTAATCGGTGTCCCGGCAGCCCATACGCCCATGAAAGGCATTTTCATCTTATTGGCGACAGGAACAATGGCTAATGAAACTGGCGTATCCAGCCCGCCAAACAACACAGCCACATCTTCCTTCTGAATCAGTTCGCGGGCGGCCAGTAAACCTTTAGACGGATTACTTTCATCGTCACGACGCACAAGCTCTAACGGACGTCCAAGTACGCCACCAGCCGAGTTAATTTCATCAATCGCAACCTCTAAGCCTCGTGTTATCGCCTCCCCTGACTTTGCAGACTGTCCGGAGAGTGCGGCTACCAGACCCACTTTGATAGGCTCAACGGCATAAGCAGAGATAGCACTTAACGAAAGCACCGTGCCAACCCCAACCTTTAATCCTTTGTTCACCAATTTCTTCATTGTTAAACGCTTCATAAAATCCCTCCTCTCATTAATTGCTAGCTATTGCACAATTATTGCTAGCAATTAAGATGCCAGACGAAAAGCCCTGATTTTCGGTGAATTAGCGTAAAAATGTGCACAAAAATGATCCAAAGTGGATAAGTTTGCACCAAATGTATACAACAAGGACATAGATATGACAGAAGTAGATAAAGCAATAGAAGTCGTGAGTAAGTTTTTAGAAGCGTCAATGATTCCAGATCCGGACACCGCTGCTACGTACATGGATAGCGACGTAAAAATTACGTTCACCGGACGCAGAGAGATGGAAAATGCCCAGGCAATCACGGCATTTAATCAGCAACGATATGAGTGGGTAAAAAAGAATATCGTCCAGTACGATGCGATGCAGAAAGAGGATCATTGTGTGGTTTATTCCATCGGCTACTTGTATGGGCAATGGAAAGATGGTCGTCACTTTGACGGTAACCGCTACACCGACCGTTTTGAGGTACGTAACGGGAAAATCACCAAGATGGATGTACTCAATGATAGTGCTGAGTGGATCCTCTCGCCGGAAATCAACCGCGAACAAGCCTAACTAAACTTCATATTCAGCCAGCTAATTGCAAATAAAAAAGGCCTGCGAACGACTTGTTTGCAGGCCTTTAGCCTTGAGCTCAGTGAACACCTGAAACGAACCAAATGAGTTTGTAAATTCTCACAACGAGTAATAATAAAGCCCATCTTGGGGTACGAACCCCAGTTTTTCAAACATAGCCTGAGAACGGAAGTTACCTTTATCGATATCAGCAATTAGCTGATTTATACCTAATGACTTAGCGTGTAAGAACAACAAACCCAAAGCTTCAGACATAAAGTCGTGCTTCCAGTAACTAACGTTAAGAAGACACCCAACCTCACAAGAAGTACGGCACGCACTGAACGCATGTAAGCCACAAACACCAATCACTTTGTCTGACGTTCTTTCAACTATCGCCCATTCCAGAGACTGATTGAGTTTTTCTAACAGCACCACGCTCTCCAGCATCTGGTGAATCATGTCCAAACTCGTAAATGTTGGGTCTGAGGCAAATTGCATGGTCTGTTCATGACCATAAATCTCAAACAGATCGTAAGCATCATCGGCTCGAATCGTTCTTAAAATGACGCGATCACCGTATAAATCTGGCTTCATTCCAATCCTTGTTCAAAGAGAGTTATGAGACAAATGGTTCACCTGTCTCTTTCGGGTCAAGACCATATTCGTTACTGCCTTTATCACCGTCAGTCGCCGCAAATATAATCAGTACGATAAAACCAATCACCGGTATCAACCCAATTAACGCCCACCAACCCGTACGTCCAATATCGTGTAATCGACGAACGGTAACCGCTATACCGGGAATTAACACTGCTAGGCCGTACACAGCACCGATAAACGTCGTGCCTAATAATCCGTCCAAGAACTCTAAAACAATAGTGATAAGAATATTGAAAAGAAAAAACATCCAATACTCTTTTCGCCTTGCTCTCCCTGTAAATACTGCATATTTTTTTTAGGACGGCTAAATACCATTCCATACTCTTCTCTCCAGAACTTATAAATTCGTCTAAGCGCAGTTTTGGCGCATAGGCTTTTTGCACAATAATAAATACAACCCATACATTTTAGCGTACTTTACAATCAGCAACTTAGTTCGGGAGTGAGACAGCAGAATCATCAAAGTCGACCAGACCGCATTATTTAAAAATATTTAACGAAGGATAGGGAGTGCAGGAGTAAATATCTTGTTGAGGCACGGAACGGACAATTTGAAGGAACATAAATAGCAGGTCAGGTGACTACCAACCCAACCTGTTATCGGTGAATATCTTTTTACTTAGCAGCTTAAGACTCTTCATCCAAACGACGTATTAATTTCGCTGGTGTGCCACCATACAGACAGTCTGGCGGTACGTCACTGTTCACCACAGAGTTAGCAGCAATAACGGAGCGCGCACCAATCGTAACACCTTGGTTGATAACAGAGTTCCCGCCAATCCATACATCGTCTTCAATAGTGATAGGTTTACAAAAGGTTTCCCAGCGACGACGACTGCGATAATCCAGAGAATGTGAAGCGGTGTAAAACTGAGCGCTTGGACCGATCAGCACATTGTTGCCAATGGTAATTTTTGCGCCATCGAGCATTACCACATTCATGTTGATAAAAGTCTCTTCGCCAATTTCAATCGTTTTACCAAACTCACAATGAAACGGAGCCTGAACAATACACAAACCCGCTTTACCAAACAGCTCCTTTTGCAACTCGAAACGTTTACTCTCATCGGTATTGTTGTTAAGTGCACGTAATGCATGCGTGGCATGAGTCCTAATGGTATCAATTGATTCATCCATACCATTAAACACTTGACCAGACATCATTTTTTCTAGTTCTGTCATCGAAAAACCTTACTACTTTAGCTTGTTCAGCGAGAATTTATCGCGTTTACAGTACGTGATCTGAGGAATAAAAAAAGAGAAAAGCCAGCGCTTTTCTCTTTCCTGTTTTCTGAATTTTTAAGTTCTGCGAGACCTACACAATTTCCCAGCTGTGAGTCATCTCAACACCCTGACCGAGCATTAAGCAGACTGAGCAGTATTTTTCCAGTGAATCAGCGGCTACTTTTGCCACGATCTCTGAGTCAAGATCTTCGCCAGACACTTCGAAATGGATGTTTACCTGAGTAAAAATGCGTGGTGCTGTTTCGCGGCGCTCTGTGGTTAACCTAGCGTTAACTGCGGTTACCTTTTGATCTGCCGATTTCAACCCATCTACAACATCCACAGAGCTACAACCACCAGCAGCCATCAGAACCATTTCCATAGGGCTTGGGGCGGTTGCACCACCATTGCCGTCCATCACAACTGAGTGACCGGACTGAGACTGGCCCAGGAACTTAAAATCTTCGACCCATTTAACTTCTGCTTGCATGGTTTTCCTCATATTTCTTTGCCGGCTCATTCTAAACATAAGCGGAGTATACCCAAGTAGCCTCAAGATACTCGGTTCAGCGAGAATAACTTGGGTGTATTACATGGCGATACTCTATCTTTGCCAGAAAAAAGGACAACGTATATTTTAAAAACAATGCAATTTTTTCGCTCTGTTACCTTTCTACTTACGTAACAGTTGAAAAAATAATCATAGAGGATGCTATGAAAATGTTATCTAAGCGACTAATCGGATTCTCTTTCGCGCTTCCGGTCTTGTTTCTATTGCTGAGTAAAACCGCTCTCGCGGATACAATGCCCAAAACTAATACATCAGCTAACACTGAAGTCACCACACTCGCAGGTGGCTGTTTTTGGTGTACGGAATCAGATCTAGAACAACTGCCCGGCGTATTGGACGTTGTATCCGGTTACTCAGGCGGTCACGTTAAAAACCCAACGTACAAACAAGTGTCCTCAGGTAAAAGCGGCCATATTGAAGTGATTGAGGTGAAATATAATCCGGAAGTGGTGAGCTACGAGCAGGTACTGGATTACTTTTTCAGACACATAGACCCAACGGACGATAAAGGCTCGTTTGTAGACCGTGGTCCTCAGTATCGCCCGGCGATTTTTTATCATACTGCAGAGCAAAAGCAGATTGCCGAGCAGTTTATGATGGAAATCGACAAAGCGATGATCTACCCGAAACCACTCAAAACAGAGCTTATTAAGTTTGAGACATTCTATCCTGCGGAAGAGTACCATCAGGACTATTACAAAAAGAGCAGTCTGAAATACAAATATTACCGCTACGCTTCGGGTCGAGATAAATATCTGGATGAAGTGTTTGGTGATGACCGCACAGAGCATCCGAAAACCCTGAGAAAGCTTATTGATGAAAAGAATCTGCTGTCGAAAGTGAAAGCATACAGTAAGCCTTCTCAAACTGAGATTAAGTCCACCTTAACTGAGATCCAGTATTACGTAACTCAGGAAGAGGGAACGGAAAAACCTTTTGATAATGAGTACTGGGATAACAAAGAAGAAGGTATCTACGTCGATATAGTCAGTGGTGAACCACTTTTCTCCTCAACAGATAAATATAAATCCGGCACTGGTTGGCCAAGCTTTACCAAGCCTATCAATCCAGGTTATATCGTGGAGAAAACCGATTACAAGCTGTTGTACCCAAGAACCGAGGTTCGCAGCAAATTTGGAGATTCCCACCTGGGACACGTATTTAAAGACGGGCCAAAACCAACAGGATTACGCTATTGCATGAACTCGGCAGCAATGAAGTTTGTTCCGGTAAGTAAAATGGCAAAACTGGGCTACAACGACTATTTATATCTTTTTGAATAAAAGTATACCCAAATGACTTCAAGGTGCAGGATTCAGAGCGTTGTCACTGGCTCAAATTCGAGGAAAGTAACGCAGCGGAATAGCAAGCTATTTCCAAGTTATTTGACGCTGAAATTGTGTCAGTGACACGCTCCCAAAGGGCGAGTTGCATTGGCTCACAGCCTTTGTTAACGATTTTTGATTTAGAACCACTAGACCTTCAAATAGTTGCCGCGACTGTAAGCCAATGCATTCTCGCTGAACCAGGCACCTTGAAGTTATTTGGGTATATATGAAAGGCTTTAAATCACATCTGCCAACGAAGATTTGCCCTGCCTGCGAACGCCCGTTTTGCTGGAGAAAAAAGTGGGCGAAAAACTGGCCTGATGTGGTTTACTGCTCGGAGCGCTGTCGACGTAATAATTCACAAAAAACGCAGTCTTAGCGGGCTTCACCAAGGTAAGCACTCGCCGTCATACGCCCAAAACGCCCCGCTATCTTGCGGGGTTGCTTTTTCTATTAACGTAATCAAATCAAACGCAACACGTTCTGGCGTAAAAAGTCTGTCTAGTGGGACATTCGCTTGAAACGGTTTTGACAACGGCGTATCTGTGGTGCCGGGATGTAACGCTAACACCACTCCATGCTTTACAGTACGTTGCCACTCAATCGCCAAGGTTTTAAGAAACATGTTTAATGCGGCTTTGGAGGATCGGTAGCTGTACCAGCCACCAAGTTGATTATCATTGATGCTGCCGACTTTTGCCGATATAGAAGCAAATTTAGGGGCATAGCTGCGCTTTAAAGCCGGTGTAAAGTATTTCGCCAACAGTAGAGTTGGCAGAGTATTCACTGAGATAGTTTGTAGGAAAAAGTCCACATCGAGAGAGCTCACGTTCTTTTCTGGTCCCTTCTCCTTGGTATGTAGCATCCCAACGCAGTTAATAACCCAGTCGACATTCCCGACATTCACACTCAACTCTTTTACTTGCGATTCATCAGTGGCATCTATTTGATGCCAAGTCACTTCTAATAGAGAGCGTTCTGGAATTTCTCGATGATAGGTAGCATGAATCTTTGCTGTCGGAAAGCGCCTCACCGCCTCTTGAGTCATCGCCCATCCTATCCCTCCATTGCCACCGACAACCAGTATTTTCATTACAGGTTCTCCAAGTCAGAAATATATCGCTCTGCGGTATCGAGAATGGCTTGGCGCTGCGGTTGTTCCATATTATCCCAAGAACGAAATATCATCCCTGTGCGGGGATTTTTCGCTAAGCGCTTATCGTGCTTATGCATGAATCGCCAATACAGGCTGTTAAACGGACACGAACCTTCACCGCTACGAGCTTTGTTATCGTAAGAGCAGTTTTTGCAGTAATCACTCATCTTATTAATGTAGGAGCCACTGGCCGCATAGGGCTTAGTGCCGACAATTCCGCCGTCGGCAAACAGTGCCATGCCTCTTGTATTCGGCATTTCTACCCACTCAATCGCATCAACATAAATACCGAGATACCATTGTTCCACCTGGTCAGGATCGATCTCAGTGAGCAAACAAAAATTACCTGTGACCATCAAACGCTGAATGTGGTGTGCATAGGCATAATCGAGTGACTGTCCAATCGCATTGCGCATACACGCCATTTTCGTTTCCCCGCTCCAGAAGTAACCGGGTAACTGACGTGATGCTCCAAGCTCATTATGTTTCGGATACTGTGGCATGTTCGCCCAGTAAACGCCGCGTATGTACTCTCGCCAGCCTAATATTTGACGGATGAAACCTTCTACCTGACTGACATCAATATCCGGGTTAGCGTGGAATGCGCTAAGAGCATCATCAATGACTTCTTTAGGATGCAGTAACTTGCTGTTCATCGAGAAAGACAACCGGCTGTGGTACAGACTCCACTGGGCGTTATGCTCAGCCGTCATCGCGTCCTGAAAGCGTCCGAATTGCGGCAAACAAACCTGACAAAAATGGGCTAACAGAGACAAACTTTGATTTCGGTTTACAGGCCATAGCAAATCGCCATTTAGCTTGCCGATGGTTTGAATGTTGTGCCGTTTGAGCCGCTCTCTAATTTCATTCACATTTAAGCTGAACATTAATGGCTTGGGCAGTTGTTCGATATCTTTTGCTTTGAGCTTATTACGATTATTGGCGTCATAATTCCATTTCCCGCCAAATGGTTTATCTTCCTGCATCAAGATATTGAAGCGCTTACGCATACGGCGGTAAAAGTGCTCCATCGTAATGTGTTTACCCTGCGGGAAGTTTCGTTCAATTTCTTCGAAAGGTAACAGGAAATGCTCAGTATCTACGCAACGCGTTACGACACCGTCAATTTTAAGGTTGGCTAACTGTTCCAGTAGCCGGTATTCATCCGGCCTCTGATATTCAAATTTAATTGCACCTGTATCAGTGACATAATGTTTCAACACTTCACCGAGGCTCTCAAAAGGTTGAGTATTATCAAGGGACAGGTACAGCACATGATGACCTTCTTCTTGCCTTTCTCTGGCAAACTGCGCCATCGCCGCAAAAAATGCACACACTTTTTGAATGTGGTGGGTTACATAGGTATTTTCTTGCCTGAGTTCAGCTATCAGGTAAAGTACATTCTCATCCACTTGATCAAACCATGAATGCTCGCTGTTGAGCTGGTCACCAAGTATTAGCCTCACCGTTTCATAATGCACAATTAATTTCACTCACTAATAATTCACATTTCAAATCACTCACCGTGGACATTAAGCCCAGAATCGATTGAAATCCTGTATTTAACCTAAATCTAATGAAAAAAATAAAGCGGTATGCACCAATTTCCGCTACTCTACCCACAATTCCATTTTGCTACTTTCATGCACAAATGACCGACGAGTTAAAAAAATCCGCCGAGAACTTAAAAAAAGCAGTACCGCTGATGTTCAAGAATCAGGTAGCTGCCACCCCAGCCAACTATGCGCTTTGGTATGCATACGTAGATCATACGATTCCAGATCTTAATCTGGAAATGGATACCGTGTTGGACAACTATGAAACTTTCCCTCCGACAAGTACTGACCACCTGTATAAGCGCTACGTGGCGAACAAAGCAGAAACCAGCTTAGACGATCTCAGAACCAACATAGAAGTTCTGCTGAATGAAGTATCCAGTTCGATGAGTGATACCCTTTCTGATACTTCATCATTTTCCGATATGGTCGATAAGAGCTTTAGCAAACTAGAAAAAGTTCAAGACAGTAACTTGAGTATCGAAGAAGTAATGAGTGTTGTTCGTCAGCTTGTTGCGGATTCTCACGAAATTCGTCATTCCACTAAATTCTTAAATTATCAGCTCACTAACGCGAGTAAAGAGATTGCTCGTCTGAAAGATCAATTAGCTGATGTACAAAAAGACGCGTTGTTTGACGGCCTGTCTGGTCTGTACAACCGTCGCGCTTTTGACGGAGATCTGGCTTCTTTGGTTGAAGCAAATCAGACGATGAGCCTTGTTATGATTGATATTGACCATTTTAAAGAATTTAACGACAGCTACGGCCATCTCTTTGGTGACAACGTTCTTAAAGCCATCGCTCGCCGATTGCAACAAGGTTGTCGTGAGGGAGCTTGTGCCTATCGTTTTGGAGGCGAAGAGTTCGCTTTAATATTGCCGAATAAGTCACTACGTATGGCCCGTCAGTATGCCGATAGTTTACGCCGTATGATCGAGAAATTGCGGGTAAAAGATAAACGTACCGGCAAGCCAGTGGACAATATTACCGCCTCTTTTGGTGTTGCAGAATTTGAACCTGGCGACACGGCTGACTGTCTGGTCTATAAAGCGGATAAACAGCTTTATGATGCAAAGCAATTGGGACGCAACCGAGTGATGCCTCTTTAACTTCCAGGAGCAGTAACCAATACTGGTTACATCGGAAAAATAACAAACCCTGCATACTGTGCAGGGTTTTGTCTTCTTGGCTGTTGGATTACGGATGCTGAAATTAATCCACGTTGTAGCAGTAGCTCAGGTTGTAGTCTTCACCATTTTTAGCGGTGTATTCTTTATCTTCACTGCATGCCATCGGCTTACCTTTTGTATCACCCTTCACTAAGCTGATCCAATGGCGCATGGCAGTTGGTGCATTACCTGTAAGCTCAGGGCTGAATGTTGTGCGGGTTTCCAGCTGAATATCATCGATATCCATCAGCTCAACGCTACCTGTGCCCTTGTGGCAACCAAACATTACTTCCACATGGTTTCCTGATTCATCTTTTAGCAGAATGGATTTAGGATCTTCCTTCTCGCCGGTGTAAGCGACAAAGTGCTTCGGACACTTCATTCCGCTGTGTGTACCGTCTTTGAAGTAAGCCAATACATGACGGTAGTCGATTACGTAACTTGATACATCCTCGTGAGATCCGTTTTCCAGTGGGAACATACGGTCAAGTAGTTGTTTAGCTTTAACTTGTTTCTCACTCTGTTGCTCTGCACTCACCGCTTCGACGGCAAATACGGCTTCAGCGATAAATGGGCGTTGTTGTTTTTGCATTTCTTTTTTATCGAAGTTCAGCATATTCATCGTCATATCCTCACACTGTAAAACTCGTTCTCGACTACACACTTCATACTGTTGTTTAAGTTTCAGGCAATTCTGTGAAGTTAATGGTTAATTTCCTTGCCTGCTCACTATGTAGATTAGCGAAATATTTACTACAATTTCACAACAAAAATTTTACAATGTGAATTTTACAAAATGTCTGTGTCAAAAAGCTTAATTCGTCAGTCTCATTTTCTTGGTACTAAAATACGTAACCTAAGAAAAAACAACCATTTAACTATGGAAGACCTTTCTGCACGCTGCGTGAGGATCAATCCAGAGTACGCACCTTCGGTTTCTTACCTTTCCATGATTGAACGCGGTAAACGTGTTCCAAGTATCGATATGCTTGAGGTAATCGCAGAAGTTTTTCAAAAAAATCCGGCGTGGTTTTTAGATGATGAACCAGAGCTTCAAGCCATTACGCCGAATAAAGGCAACCGTGGCGGCATTAGTGGTATGGCATTAGAACCTAGCTTTTTGTTTTCCAATGACATTTTGCAAATTGCGATTCCTGAAATGCTTTCCCAGACGGGCATCACCGGACGTCAGTTCGCCCACCTGCTCATTCGCGCACACCAGGAAAGTCATCAGAATCACTTCCCTGACTTGGAGCGTGCTGCAGAAGAAGTCGGGCTAAAGCGTCTGAACCTTTCAGTGGAAGATTTAATCGATATTGCAAAAAGCATGGGGCTGGATATTCGCTGGATTGATCGTGCTCCTCAGGATGTCATTGATGAACTGGGAGTAAGTGCAAAACAATTGATAACTTCGTTTATGGAGGCACCAGGAACGATTTATCTCAACAAACGGATGCGCGATTATCCGACGAGGCTGAAGTACGACTTAGCGGTATACATTGGCCACCGCGTACTGCACAGCAGTGATGCGATGAACAACGTGCTTTCTATCGGACACCAGGACAGCTGGGATCAATCAGACAGTCTGACCACGAACTCAGGGCTGAACTCGCAAGACATTTTACAGGCATGGCGCGATTTTGAGTCCAGTTTCTTTGCCGGTGCGCTCCTATGTCCTAAAGTTCCATTCCGCCAGTTGTTAGACCGTTCTGGCTACGAAATCGATGTACACAAAAAAGCAGGGGTTTCCCCTTCCGTTGCGATGCGTCGGATGACCGTCGTGTCGCCTTACCCGCACTGGCACTATTTTGACGCCTACGGTCCGGGAAAACTTAAAGCAGTTTACAGAGGCAACGGCATTCCGCTGCCGTGGGGCAACATGCGTAAAGTCAACGATCCTTGTCAGCACTGGGCAGTATTTCGCCGCTTATCTCAACCACTAGATACCAGCTCAGCGCAAATCTCAATTCTGAATGTGGGTGACGAGCCCCGTATTTACTGCTGTGAATCAGTCAATGTATTTGACCCTGCGGGAAATAATCGTGTTTTGTGTGCCGGTATCGATTTGAACCCGGCAATCTCTGCACAAGGTGGTGATGCTGTTTCTATTGCAGAGGAACTGAAATCACTGTGTGTTGCTTCCGGCGGAAGCAGCATGATTCCGGCGCATATTAAAAAGGACTTAACGACCATCGCTAAGATTCTGAATATCAACTGGATAGAGCGTGGAATCCAAACCCAGGCAAGGCTAATTTGTTCAAGAGGAGCAGTCTGCCCAAGACAACCAAGCTGTTACAGTAAGTGTGGCGAGGCGGAAGAAGGATGCAATAACGTCGACATTCTCAATCTCTAGAAAGAAAAAACGCCAATCACAACAATCGTGATTGGCGATATATACTTGTGAACAAATTCTATTCACTAACAACGTCAGTTGGCTAGGTGACCCTCGGCTTAATAAGGGTCGCTTAAATATAAGCATTATGTGTGCCAACTTTAAAAAAGCCAGTTTATGGCCAACTTAGATGCATATCGTTGCTTTATTAGGCAGTATTTTCGCGTTTTGCAATTGCAAAGTGCAATCACTTCCGAATATGCCATCTGCCGCATTGCTACTAATTACTTTCTCAAAAAGACATTCAATCCCATTCAGAACAATGTGCGGTTTTTTATATTAAAAGCTTGCCATAAAAGTGCGCAATAAAGATTATCCCCACACCTTCTGAACATTTTGACTGCTACTATGTTTCTGCTGATACATTTTTTGATCGGCAATTTTCATCATTTGTTCCGGAGAATCGATAGTCGGATCAAACATCGCATATCCAATACTCACACTTACATAAAATGACTCTTTTTCGTACACAACAGGAGTTGAGCTCAAGGATTGTCTCAGTTTCTCTAAAACAGCAAACAAATGCGCTTCTGACGTTGGGTTATTTACCACAGCCAAGAACTCATCGCCGCCCACCCGCGCAAGCATGTCAGTGCTCTTGAGACTACTTTTTATACGAAGTGCCGTCGCCCGCAGTACTTTATCTCCAGCATCATGACCATAAGTATCATTAATGTATTTAAACCGGTTGAGATCAATGTTGATCAAGGCAAAACTATCACGATGATTATGTCGCTTAGCGTCTGCAAACTGCCGCTTATAAGATTTCATAAAATAGCGACGATTTGGTAGCTGTGTCAGCTCATCGTGCAGAGCCCTGGTATCAGCAATAATATACAAACGATAAATAGCGAAAAGCGCGATACTCAATACCAAGAGTGCAGGATAACCAATCATCCTAACCATATGAAATGAGTACCAAGGGAGTTGATGTTCTGGAATCCCGCCGGGGAACACGGTTAAACTCCAGCTGCCGTGTGGAAAATGTACCGTTTCTTGAGCAAATTGCGGCTTTGATGTGCTCTTCGTGCCGAAGAAGACTCCGCCTGATTCACCTTCACTGTCATAGCCACGTATCATTAGCGGATAACGCTGAGAAAAGTCGATCACACCAGTCGCTTTTAACAGACTATCAAAGTCGATAACAGCACTGATAACTCCCCAGTAATCACTATTAAGCGGAGGGTCGCGAAAAACAGGAACACGTACAATAAGTCCTAGTCCCCCCTGTACCAGAGAAACCGGACCTGCTATGAATATCTCCTGAATTTCTCTGGCTTTCTGTACTTGAACCCACTGTTCAGGCACTGTGCGATAGTCTAGGCCGAGAACATCTTCGTTACCTTTAGCGGGAAAAATAAAGTTCAGTACGTCGTTTTCTGCAACCCCAATAGCTGTAATATTTTTACTTTTGTTGACGACTCTGTCAGCGGCGATACTCAGCTCTTTCTTATTGCTCTTCGGTAGTAGTGTCACTAGGGTACCTAACGTGCTGGCTTTATAGATGTCAGCCATGAGCTCAGCTTCCAGATTGGAGCGGAGAATAGACAGTTGCACTTTAGCTTCAATTTGCAACTGTTCCCGGTTGAGTTCTCGATGACTCTGTTGAGTTAACTCAATAATCCCAACACATAGAACAAAGAAAGTGAGGAAGAAAAGGGAAAAATAATACTGCTTTTTAGAGAAATAGTGCATCCGCTTTCCACTGCCTCGATACCACCTCGAGACTCGTTTAAATATTGTTAGAATTCTTATTGAAATAATACCCAATAGCTATCATAAAGATAACTGTTATCTGAGTTTTTTATTAATTGGTGCAAGGCATGCAACAGCAAGGTGATTTATTTGGAAACGCCTACTGGCAAGAAGTTCAGCAGGGAAGGCTTTACTATTCCCCTCACTTCCTCCGATCCACTGAGGCGGATGAATTTTTTTCCCGGTTAAGAACGACACTACCGTGGCAGCAAGAACGTATTAACCTCTTTGGAAAATCGGTACTTCAGCCACGCCTGCAAAGTTGGCACGGTGACGCCAGCTATACTTATTCCGGACTGACAATGTCCCCTCATTCGTGGACACCAGAGCTGATGGCTCTAAAACAACGTTGTGAAGCCATCGCCGGAGTGAGGTTTAATTCGGTACTGGCCAATTTATATCGTGACGGACAGGACTCGATGGGATGGCATCAGGACAATGAACCGGAACTAGGCAGAAACCCTGTGATTGCCTCTTTGAATTTGGGCGAAACCAGGCGCTTTGTATTAAGAAATTTACATTGTAAAACTCAGATAGAATATGAACTGTCTCATGGTGCTCTGTTAATTATGGCTGGCGAGCTGCAACATCACTGGAGACATGGAGTCCCAAAAACATCCAAGCCTAAAGGTGAACGTATTAACCTTACGTTCAGGCATATTTTGAATGTTGATTAAGGATTTATACTCTAGTTACAACCCGTCCATGGAATGAACTTATGCGTATTAAGCCTGTTAGTTTAACAATTCTCCTTCTTTGCGCTGTGATATTCACTGCCCTAACAACTCAGGCTGACTCTCCTCCCTCCAGCTATGCTCAATCTGCACAACTTATCCGTGACTCCTATGAACGCAAACTCTTTACGCTTTCCCCTTCAGCAGAAAGCCACTTTGGTTTACGTATGTACCGTCAAACCCAAGACAAAAAGTATCTGCCCGCGATTTGGAGCGATATGGCGCAAGTTGCGAGCCAGCTAAACCGATTCGCCAACGAAGTCGCCAAACCAGAAGATATCATTTTGTATTCATCCCAGCGTCTGGCCCACTATCAAAGTAAGGACACAGAACGAAGCCAGCTTCGTTATACGGTGAGTAAGCATCATCCTGAATATTTGTATCTTGGAGTAGAACTGTTGAGTGCGATGGCCAGAGCAGATGAGTACGGGTTAAAGCATATAAATGACGACATTCTCCGAGAGATCATTCGACGATATGACTTCACTCATTACGTAACGGATAAAGAGATGATCGAAGCGTGGGCTGCGCAGCTTGCCAATCAGGTCTACTGGCTTCGCCAATTGGGTGAGCAAGACCTGGTTGATGATTTCACAAGTGCATTTAAAACCACCTACCCGGATGATAACGACAAGAGGCTATCAACCAAGCAGTACTGGAACAAAATTTACGGTCTTACCCACATCATTTTTGCCGACTCTCAATATTATCAACGACAAGTCAGTGAAGAGGAACACCAGTGGATCTACGACTACCTGCGCCAAAATATCGACAATATCCTGCGCCGCTGCAAAGAGGATGTCATTGCTGAAGTTGGCATCGCATTCCTTCTAGCAGGGCTGAATCACGATCCGGTTGTCGAAAAAACCCGTCACGCGATACGCGCCGCCATCGACTCAGAGCAAGGTATGATTCCTTCTACAGACAGAAAGTTTGATCTGAACTCAGGTGAACACCGGAATATACTCGCGATCATGTTATTAGACTGGCGAGGAGTGAACAAGGGGCCGGACTATCAGACACTGGAAAAGTCGTTCCAATCTATACCCTATGGCTTAGTGCCTAAAAAGCCAGAGTCATAAACCCATTTCACCTATAAAAAACAAGGAAATTAAGGTAATTACTTCACGCTACAGTGGTTAAAACGGCCAATAAATGTGCAATCAAACCCGAAAGGCTAAAAATGAGTAACTTTGCTCTCGCCAACAGATGGAATTTGGTTATACAATCTGATTCGCTTCTTTCGAAGCCTCTGTACTGTTAGCTTTAGACTAAGTAGCTTTAGAGTGAACGCAGAGCTTCATGATGCCGAGATGGTGAAATTGGTAGACACGCTAGCATGAGGTGCTAGTGCCTTTGGTGTGAGGGTTCGAGTCCCTCTCTCGGCACCATTATCCTTCTTTTTAGATTTCGTATGAGTGTAATGCAAAGTTCTAAGCAGGCAAGACAATCCGCAGATGCTAACCAACTTCTGAGCGAACTTGCTGTGCATGCTTTACTGCATCTGCACTTCAAGATCCTGACATCCTCTCGTCCCCTTCCCGTAAAAGAACGTAATGATTTGCTTCAAAAGTGGCTTAAGCCAAAACTGAAAAGTAATCGCTACAAGCTGATTAAAAAGCCGTTAAAGACTCTGACTCAGCAGGCAAAAGGAGAAAATGGTAATCTTGAAGCCTTGCTTGAACGATGCGTTGGTGCTGATAAACCAAGTAGTCCTCAGCCACATTTGGATAGCTACTTACTACTGATCAACGAAATTGAGAAAAAACTCGGTACTACTGTACTTCTCTCTCGTCCGGAAGACGTCGATCTTTCACATGAACAACACGGTTGTTTATTGTGCGTATTATCTGAGAACCTGAATCAGCATTTCGACGACAATAATGCCTTAGTTGCCCCTATCTCGATGCTTTTCCGCGGTCCAATGAGTCAGCGCTCGCTGTTTTTAGGCAGCATTTACGCCAGTAACACCTTTAATTACGAAGTTCAGTATCAAGACGAGCAGTTCGTACGAATCACGCTAGAGTTGGCGTAATTCAACCATCGACTTCTCATCTAATAGTTATCTGATCGGCTCTAAAGCTTCTTAGGGAGCACCACTTTCGCCATGACTTTGGCATCAATTTTGTCACAAATGTACTCCCCTATTGGAATTGCTGATGTCGCAGCAGGCGATGGCGCATTGCAGACATGAAGGCTTCTTGCGGTTTCCGCAAATAGAAAGTCATGGACTAACGTGCCATCCGTCAACACAGCCTGGGCACGAATACCAGCCGGATAAGGTTTGAGATCATCAACTTGGATAGCAGGACAATATTTATTGACCAGTTTTAAGTATCCGGGTTTCGACCAAGAGTTAACCAGCTCTTCCAACCCGGTTTTTAGGTGTTTGTGTGTGACTTTCCAAAAACCAGAAAAACGCAGCATTCGCCATGTATCTCTGAAGCTGAAATTCACCTTACCATAGCCTTCTCGCTTCCACCCTTGCACCGCATTAGGCCCAACCGTCACAGAACCATCGATCATTCGGGTAAGGTGTACTCCCAAGAAAGGTAAGTCCGGATCAGGAATCGGATAGATCAGATGATTAACTACATTGTTGTGTTTACTATCTAAACGATAATATTCACCGCGATACGGAATGATTTGAAAGTCGGTCTTAATACCCATCATCTTGGTCATGCGATCGGCCATTAAACCACTGCACGTCATTAACATCTTGCAGTTCAACTGCATCGACTGGCCATCCGTTATACAGGTAAGCTGTACTTCTTCGTCTTTTTCTTCTATTGCAACCACTTCAGTACGTAGGCTGATCAGTCCGCCGATCTTTTGGAACTCTTTTACCATCTGCTGAGTAACCAACCGATAGTCAACAATGCTGGTGGCTTTAACATAAATCGCCCCCAGCCCTGAGATGTTTGGCTCCGCCAGCTTTAACTGTGCCTGATCAAGTAGCTCAACTTCGATTCCATTAATATGACATCGCTCGTACAGCACATTCATGCGCTCAACTTCCTGAGTATTTGTTGCTACTAGTAACTTTCCACAATTATCAACGGGAATACCATGTTCAGAACAGAACGCGATGGTACTCTCAACACCACGTTTACAAAAATCAGCTTTCAGGCTACCCGGCTCATAATAGACGCCGGCGTGAATCACACCACTGTTGTGTCCAGTCTGATGTTTTGCGAATCCATCCTCTTTCTCCACCAGCAATATAGAAAGCCCGGGATTGCGCTTTTGTAACTGCCAGGCAGTAGATACTCCGACGATGCCGCCGCCGGCTACAACGTAGTCATAGACTGATTTCATACGACCTCTGATAAAACCGAAAGTGGGATTGTTACCGTTATATCCAAATGACTTCAAGATGCAGGATTCAGAGCAAAGGGCGAGTTGCCTTGACTTACAGACTTTGTTAACGATTTTCGATTTAAAACCACTAGATCTTCAAATCGTTGCCTTGCCTGCATACCAAGTCACTTTAGCTGAACCTAGCATCTTGAGGTTATTTGGGTATATATTGCGACCACTATAAACAAATTTGTTAGAAATTAACGCGCAGTCTACCGCACGAAACAGTTTTGGCTAACCAACTAAAGTAATTTTTACGCAGCGCAAGTGGCAGATATCTATTCTTTCGTACTCTAGAGATCTAAAACAGAAAGCCCTGCATCAGCAGGGCTTCGTTTTAGCTTATGAAAGAAACAGAAATTATACTGCGATTTCACCACCGTCTTCACGGCGAATCACAACCGTTGAAGAACGCGGACGAACCGTTGTACCTGCTGGTGTTTCTTCAGTCGCATCGTCACTGTATGGCCAGTTAGCTGGATGCTGGATGTTTACAAACAGTGACTTGTAGTCCGGGCTAATGGTAAAGCCAGTAACTTCAGAACCATTCGGACCAACAAAGAAGCGTTTTAGCTCCGCTTGGTTGTCTGCCCCTATAGTAAGTTGATCACCGTTTTCATCTGTCAGTTTTGACGGTACAACAGCCAGCATCTGGTCGTTGGTGTATGAAGTCACCTCATCCGCACCGTTGTCTGTTTGAATCCATAAGATACCGCGAGCATCAAATGCCAAGCCATCCGGGCTAGCAAACTGGTTCAGTTCCGTCAGGCTTGAACGGTTAGTGTCTGCGTCACCGTTCGCTGGCGAACCAAATACGAAGATATCCCAGGTAAACTCAGTTGCAGACTCACCTTCATCCCAACGAATAACGTGACCAAACTTATTATTTAAGCGTGGGTTTGCAGGGTTTGTATCGTCAGTTCGCTTAGTATTGTTCGTCAGCGTCAGGTATACCGAGCCGGTAAACGGATCAACACTACACCACTCCGGGCGGTCCATCGGTGTTGCGCCGACGAGATCAGCCGCTCCAGCCGTATTCAGAATGATTTCAGCCAGAGAGCTAAAATGGTCTGCCAGGGTACCGCCAGATGTCGTTAAGCTGTCTAGGGTGAGTGGTAACCATGTACCCGTGCTGTCTTCATTGAACAGAGCCACATAAAGCGTCCCTTCATCCATGTACTTGTCACCCGTTGTCAGACGACTAGATGGACTCGCATCAGCCGGATCCCAAGCCGCTGCTGATTCAAATTTGTAAAGGTATTCAAATCGAGAGTCGTGACCAGAATAGAATACAACTGGTTTACCTTCTTCTAGCTTACCGAATGTGCAACCTTCATGGCGGAAGCGACCCAGTGCAGTACGCTTTTTCGCGCGAGAGTTTTGTGTGTATGGGTCAATTTCAACAATATAACCATGGCCGTTGGCTTCGTTACGGTAGTCATCTGATGAACTGCTACCAGTAGGCGCTAAGTTAAAACGAGTGAACTCATCTAAACGTTCTTCAGAGTTTCCGGCCAGGGTTTCCCACAGATAGCGGGTGCTTGCTGATTCAATACCAATACGATCCTGCTCTTCAGTACGTTCGCCTGCATTTACAAAATAACCGGGCCAGTTCTCCTCACACGTTAAGTACGTACCCCAAGGTGTATAGCCGTTACCACAGTTATTCAGGGTACCACGAGCCTGGCTTCCGTCCGGAGAAAAGCGGGTTACCGTCATTGCTGAGTTTGCAACAGGACCAGATAAGTCCATGACTGTCGCGCCAGTGTAGCGGCGGTTGAGTGGATCAGTATCAACCAGTTTCCATACGTTATCTTCTAGCTGGATACGAACAACAGAAACACCGTGAGCATTAATCTCTTTACGTACTTCATCAACAACAGTACGGACATCGTTTTCCACAGTCGGGCCATTTGGATGCAGCGCATCTGTATCGATGTATTCGTGGTTGATACACAACAGACCGTCCGTTGTACTGTCATTCAATGGAAAGAAATGCATACCGTCATGGTGCATACCAAGTGCATTTAGCTGATCGGTACTGGTGTTTGTGCCATCACTTAACCAGGCATTGCCCTGAGCGTTTAATGGTGTACCCCAAGGCACTAATACTTGTGCTGTATAGCCTGAAGGAACCGAAACTGCATCCGTTAACGAGCCCGGGATCGATTCAAAATTAAGTACCGCTTGTGATACGCCAGAAGCAGCACTGGTTCCTGCACCTGAGCTTGACCCTGACGAGTTACAACCAGCTAATCCAAAGGCTCCAAACGCAGTCATCGCACTGATGCCCAGACCACCTTTGAGAATACTGCGGCGAGACAAGCTCGATTCCAGAACTTCTTCAAATGGTTTGTTCTTGCTGTGGTTGTAACGCGTTGCGTCAAACGTTTCCTTACTCATGGTGTCACTTCCCCGCTGTTAGCTTTCTATTAAAGTTTGAGTTTAAATTTGAATGTTATAAGTCATTGAGCGTGAGGAAGTTTGGAGAAAAAACATGACAGAAATAATTAAAAGTGATGAAAGTTATGTTGCTTGAATATGACTAATATGACTTGAATAACTCCAAAGAAAACAACACCGGTAGCTACTAAGAAGAACAAATAAAAGGCTGAACACGTAGTAGCCAACCGTAACACGTCATTAGAATTTTGCTTGGGATATAGTCTGATAAAAGGTATAACGTGTTAGTTATAAATCCATCCACGAGAAATAGTAATGAAATTAGATAAAATCGATAACAAAAGCCGTCGTATCCGTAAGAAGCTGTTTCTAGGGGAGTTCGCAATTCTGGGCTTCGAGATCAGTTGTGAAACAGACATCAACGACTTCGACCGCTACGATGCATTCGTTGATGACTTTGTTGATTACATCGATGGTTTAGGTCTGTGCTTTGGCGGCGGTGGTCTGGAACTGTTTGAAGGCTTCCTGTGTTCAACGGAACGTTACGGTAACGCAACGGAAGAACAGAAAGCGCAAGTGCTTGCTTGGTTAGAAGCTCGCCCGGAAGTTAAAAGCGCACAAGCTGGTGAACTGGTTGACGCAAACCAATTATAAAGCAAACGTAAAAGTACGTTTAAAGCTGGTTTAGGGCCTGTTGTTCTTTCGAGCTGATTTTTGCAGCAGTTTGTGGGGTTTTTATACAAGGCAGAGGCTTTGAAATGTAGTTATTCTACCTGATAAGCCGATAACGCAGTAGAAAGGCCCCACAAACTCTGCCCGAAGGGTTCGGCTAACAGCGTTTTACTCTTTGTTGAGAAGTATTTTGCTTAGAATGACTAGGCTACAAACGACTAGCCGTCCGCCACTTGCCGCGATTAAAACACTTTTATCTCGAACAAAAATTAACCGCGAAAGAGCAACAGGCCCTTTGATCGGCTTTTTTTATATTTTAGCTTTGGTGAAAGTAGTGTTGGAAGGTTTTTTGGAGCTGGCAATTGGTGGAAAATCGATGTTCCGATGCCAGCCCAATGACGTGTAAAAATTTTAACTATGATTTTTTAGCCGGCGCTTCTTTCGCTTCTTTCCAGTATTGAATACGAACGCGATGTAGCTGAGCTCTTCTCATCTTTTTCAAAGCAATCTCCCTCATATAATATAAGTAACGCTCATCATAAGCTTATTGTCTAAGGTTAATGACTCCATCGAATCTATATGGGAATCAAATAATTAACCGTGACCTAATTCACAATATAATGATGAATATGGTTTTGTTGCAGCCGTTCTTGACGTAGAAAACCGAATATTCTCTTCCGTACTCAGTCAACTTACTCACGAGATATGACAGAAAAATGGCAACCAAGTTCCCACTTCAAATTGTCATCGAACCTTAATAAAAATTAATGGCGTAAACTATTGCAGAGCTGTTCACGCGATTATTTTGTCGTCTGTCGTAAAAATACTTACAGCAGTTTAACTTCCACGAGTAAATGAGTAAAAACAAAGAGTAAACAAGAATATCGCCCCTCAACATATATAGACGGGTTTATCAGCGAGAGCAAACCGATAAACTTCAGCTCACCTTCCAGAATACGACATTGACCCACCACCTTGTGCGAGATCTCTTACATAGCATGTAAGCCAATTGACTTTTAGCTTCTAGCAATAACGTCATAAGTCAACATAAACTATTGAATTTATTAAACTTCAATAAAACCAATGCAATCGATTGCAAAAATAATTTCAAATCGCTAATTGAGTCAGAACGGTAAAACATCAATACTGAGTGTGTCGACAGGATGTTGGCAGGAACAGGAAAAGCCTAAAGGATTAGGTATCTTCAGGAAGAAGATTTGATAACTTAGGATGAGTTGTCAGCAAGGATGTAGTTATGCTCTGGGATAGAGTTCGCCCGTCAGGATGATAGGCAAGAATGGACACCGCTAGGAAGGCGATGAACAGGGAACTCGGTTAAAGGACTTAACCACAATCAAGGATAGATGCAGGGAGCACCTATTTAGTAGCCGGATTGCTGCGAAAAAGAATAAGCCCCGTCTGAGAAATCAGGCGGGGTTTTATTTTATCTGCTGCTTTTTAATGTGTTCACCACGCGCGATCTTCCGGTTAAAGCACTAACTAAAAGTGCAACAAGTCGATAAAATAATTTTGTCGTATCGATGAGTTTTTTTAGTTTTCATATGAGAGCGAAAAAAACTAAGGTGCACACCCTCAACGATGTGGTTGTCCAACCACTATTCTAAATCGTTGAAGTATGTAGGTTATGTCATATCAATATCATCAACCTACTGCATCCTATACTCTATACATATATTTAATTTGGTACTGACTTACAAAGGAACAGCCATGCGTATTGCTATTCTCTCTCGTAATGAGAATTTATATTCAACCATGCGCCTTAAGCAGGCTGGTGAAGAGCGTGGACATCAGGTTGATGTTATCGACACTCTGCACTGCTACATGGACATTACGAGTAATAACCCTAAGATTCGTTATATGGGGGAAGAGTTGCCACAATACGATGCGGTTATTCCACGTATTGGAGCATCAATCACCTTCTACGGCACCGCTGTTGTGCGTCAGTTTGAAATGATGGGCACATTTTGTGTAAACGAATCAGTAGCTATCAGCCGTTCTCGTGACAAACTACGTTCACTACAGCTTTTATCACGTAAAGGGATTGGCCTGCCACGTACTGGCTTTGCTCACCACCCTGACAACATTCAGGATGTGATAAAAAATGTTGGCGGCGCACCTTTGGTGATTAAACTACTAGAAGGCACTCAGGGCATCGGTGTTGTACTTGCTGAGACGAATAAAGCAGCAGAAAGTGTAATTGAAGCATTCATGGGCTTGAAAGCGAACATCATGGTTCAGGAGTTCATTGAAGAAGCTAAAGGTGCCGATATTCGCTGCTTTGTCGTTGGCAATAAAGTCATCGCGGCTATGAAGCGTCAGGCTAAAGAAGGTGAGTTCCGCTCTAACCTTCACCGTGGTGGTTCGGCACAGTTAGTAAGATTGAGCAAAGAAGAACGCGCAACAGCAGTTAACGCTGCGCGTGTTATGGGTTTAAACCTGTGTGGTGTAGATATCCTACAATCGAAAAATGGTCCTGTTGTGATGGAAGTTAACTCATCTCCAGGTCTTGAAGGCATTGAAATCGCAACCAATAAAAATATTGCGGATATGATTTTCGACTTTATAGAAAAGAACGCTAAGCCAAACGCTAACCGCACTCGCGGTAGAGGTTAATGACTTTATACCAATCACAGTAGTTAAATGTTCAAAAATAACGCAGGAAAAATGCTTGAGAACAAGTCGCAATTTTTAGATAAGTAGTTATTCTACAGTCAACTTACTTTGAAACGAAAAATGCAACGAAGTTATCAAGTGTTTTAACCAGCTAGAATGACCAGTTATTTACTACGATTGGTATTACTAGCATTAGAAAGGCAACTTTGCCTTTCTATGTTGCTCGTCGCTAGGATGACACTATGAATCAGAAACTGATCATTGGGAATGCCGAAGCTATTTGCTTACCAGAGTTAGGGATTACCCACCTTGAAGCACGAATTGATACTGGTGCACAGACTTCTTCTCTGCACGTAGACAATCTTGAGTGCTTTGAAAAAGACGGACGCTCGTACGTCGAGTTCGATCTACACCCAGACGTTTACCACTTAGAGCAAGTCGTGCGCTGTACTGCACCGCTAAAAGCGAACCGCAAAGTGAAATCGTCAAATGGTACTTTTGAACATCGCTGCGTAATCACTACCATGCTGCGTTTAGGCGACTTACAGTGGCCAATCGACATCACGCTCACCAATCGTGAAAGCATGACTTACATGATGTTAATGGGCCGTCAGGCTATGGCTGACAAAGTCTTGGTCGACCCGAGCCAATCCCACTTACTGGCTCCGTAACCGCTGTCGTCTCAGATGAGTGACTATCGATTGCAGATGTCACTCGTCTCACCTCTTGTTTCGTCCCTGTATCTTTTCTAGCAATAGTTTCTTTCTTGAAAGCAGCAGACCTTTCGTTTTTATCTTGGTCGCTCGCCAATGCGTTTGCGGCTTGGTTGGCGCAGTATCCAGAATATGCTGATAAGCTTTTTCATCCAGAACGACTTCTCCTCCATGCGCAAGCAGTAAACAGTTCGGCTGTAGTTCAAAAACCCGTTTAACAGAAAGACGATATTGATTTGGATGAAAAACAGGAAACGGTGCAATCAGGTGCTTTTTTACTTTTACCATCAGATCCGCCACATACAGTACGCTCTGCTCTGCGTGATACACCGATAAATCACGGTCGGTATGACCAAACGTTTCCAGCACCTTCCAGTCTTCAAAGCCTGGAATACTCTCACCATCAAGCAATTCAATATCTGGTCTCAACTTACGTGAGTACCAAAGGTTGCGCTTTGGTTTACGCATCCTATTTGCCATCCATCGCGCTAAAACCAAATCAGTTAAATGCATCAGCCAGCCATCAACACCGCTATACCACTGAACCTCACGTTTAGCCGCCAGCACTTTACACCCTGTCAGTGTTCTCAGCTTATGTGCGGCTCCTGCGTGATCAGGATGCATATGGGTTACGACCACCAGCTTTAAGTCAGTAAAGGGTCGCTTAAGCTGATACTCAATAAACTCCTTAAGGTGCGGAACATCAGCTCTACTTGCACCGTCTAGCAACATGAGCTTATCCGCGTACTCGGCGAGATAAATGGTTTGTATGTATCCCTGAATTCTGTGCAGTTGCAAAACATATCCTTATGCCTGAGCTGTTATCTAATCAAGAATTTTTCTGGTCAGACCAACTATAACAGCTAAACAGAAAGTTTGTTAAATATATGTTGCTCAGTATGTATTCATGAAGTTAAAACACTCACCCGTTAGTTGGAAAACTGCTTAATTTACAGTGTCAGGTGCGGCGGAAAATTAACATTTCCCCATCATCTTTGACGATTTATTTACCCCCTAATTCGACAATAAAGCTTAATCGAAAAGATAGATTTTAATCACTAGACTCCAGGTCACTTTTGTCCGTTAATGCGCGCACACGGAGTTCGTGTCAGGGTATGAGGTTAACACCTCATGATTTGCTTTTTGGTACTTTTCCTTCAAATAAATAAAAGGTTTAAGTACATTTTTGTGAGAATTAAGTTGGAAAAAGCAACTAAATTAGACCGCATTCGCGCGGACTACAACGTTCACTACTGGAGCCAAGGCTTCTACGGTATCGATAACCAAGGCGAGGTATACGTATCTCCTCGTAGTGATCGTGCACATCAAATCCCTTTCAGTGCCATTGTAAAAGAGCTAGAAGCGAAACAGCTGAATCTGCCTGTCCTGGTACGCTTCCCACAGATCGTGCATCAACGTGTACATGGTCTTTGTGACGCTTTCAACCAAGCGATTGAAGAATATAACTACCCGAATAAATACTTGTTGGTATACCCGATTAAAGTAAACCAGCAACGTGAAGTGGTTGATGAAATACTGGCCAGTCAAGCAGAACTAGAAACCAAGCAACTGGGTCTTGAGGCTGGTAGTAAGCCTGAACTTCTGGCGGTGCTGGCTTTAGCTCAGCAAGCGAGCTCCGTAATTGTGTGTAACGGCTACAAAGACCGTGAATATGTCCGCCTTGCCTTAATTGGTGAAAAGCTCGGCCATAAAGTTTTTATCGTATTAGAGAAGCTTTCAGAGCTTGATCTTGTGCTTCAGGAAGCTGAAAGCCTGGGCGTAAAACCGCGTTTAGGTCTGCGTATACGTCTTGCATCTCAAGGTGCGGGTAAATGGCAGTCCAGCGGTGGTGAGAAGTCGAAGTTTGGTCTGTCTGCGTCGCAAGTATTAAGCGTAATTAACCGCCTAAAAAATGGTGGCAATCTGGATGCGCTGCAACTGGTGCATTTCCACCTTGGCTCACAAATGGCGAACATTCGCGATGTGCGTAACGGCGTCAACGAGTCAGCTCGTTTTTACTGTGAATTACGTGCAATGGGTGCAAGCATCAATTACTTCGATGTGGGAGGCGGTTTAGCCGTGGATTATGATGGGACACGCAGCCAGTCTTCTAACTCGATGAACTATGGCCTTGCTGAGTACGCACGTAATATTGTCAGCACTGTCGGTGACGTTTGTAAGCAATATGAACAGCCAATGCCTGTGATTATTTCTGAATCTGGCCGCTCACTGACGGCTCACCATGCGGTGTTGGTATCCAATGTTATTGGTACAGAAGCGTACCAACCGGAAGAAGTATTCGCGCCAGTTGATGAAGCGCCCCTGCTGCTGCAAAACATGTGGCGCAATTGGGAAAACTTGCAAAACGGTACCGATGCACGCGCACTGATTGAGATTTACAACGATACCCAAAGTGATTTGGCAGAAGCGCACTCTAATTTTGCGACTGGTGTGATTAACCTTGAGCAGCGTGCATGGGCAGAACAATTGTCACTACGCATCTACTTCGAACTGAGCCGTAAGATGAGCACGAAGAACCGCTTCCACCGTCCAATTCTGGATGAGTTGAGCGAGCGTCTTGCAGATAAGTTCTTTGTTAACTTCTCGCTGTTCCAATCTCTGCCAGATGCTTGGGGGATTGATCAGGTGTTCCCTGTTCTGCCGCTTTCCGGTCTGGGCGATGCTGAAGAACGTCGCGCTGTGATGTTAGACATTACTTGTGACTCGGATGGCGCGATTGATCTTTACGTTGATGGTCAAGGTATTGAAAGCACACTGCCTGTTCCTGCATGGAGCAAAGACAAGCCTTACCTGCTTGGCTTCTTCTTAGTTGGTGCATACCAGGAAATTCTTGGTGACATGCACAACTTGTTTGGCGACACCCATAGCGTGGTTGTAAACGTAGAAGAGAACGGTGAGTTTGAAATCAGCTATATCAATGAAGGTGACAGCGTCGAAGATATGATGCGCTACGTGCATATCGATGTTGATGCGATTCGCGATAATTACAAACAACTGGTTTCCGAGCGTGTTGAAGCCGGTGAACAAACTCAAATTCTTGCTGAGCTGGAACAAGGCTTAGTGGGATACACTTATTTAGAGGACTTCTGATATGAATGATTTGTTTACTAAAACTGATTATTCGCTTTACTCCAACTCTATGTCGTTTCTGCGCCTGCCGTACATCAGAAATCCGATCGACGTTGAGGCTGACGTTGTCGTACTTGGCGTTCCACTCGACATGGCAACGTCTGGTCGCTCAGGCGCGCGTATGGGACCGGATGCTATCCGTCGAGCCTCAGTAAACTTAGCTTGGGAAGGTAAAAAATTCCCTTGGGATTTCAACGTATTTGATAAGTTAAAAGTTATCGACGCTGGCGATTTAGTGTTCGATTGCGGAGATGCTGAAGATTTTACTTACCGTCTAGAAGCGGCAACAAGCGAAATTCTGAAAAGCGAAAAGACGATGCTCGGTTTAGGTGGTGATCACTTCATCACGCTACCTATTCTGCGTGCATACGCCAAACACTACGGTGAAATGGCTCTGATTCACTTTGACGCTCATACCGACACTTACGCAAATGGCAGTTCATACGACCACGGCACGATGTTCTACCATGCGCCGAAAGAGGGTTTGATCTCTGCGAAGAACTCGGTGCAGATTGGCATTCGTACTGAATACAAACAGCAGGATCATGGCTTTAATGTTATTAATGCGATGCAGGCTAATGACATGTCAGTGAACGAGATTCTGGATGAAATTCGCCGTACTGTTGCAGGTAAGCCAGTGTACGTGACTTTTGATATTGACTGTCTTGATCCAGCGTTTGCACCTGGCACGGGTACGCCAGTTTGTGGTGGTCTCAACACCGACAAAGCGCTTAAAATCATCCGCGGCTTGGCTGGTATGAATATCGTCGGAATGGATGTGGTCGAGGTGTCACCACCTTATGACCAGAGTGATGTCACGGCTTTAGCAGGCGCTACTATCGCACTGGAGCTACTGTATGCCTACGCCGCTGGTCGCGAGTAACCAATAAACTAACAGATGTCATAGGGAGCTCCGGCTCCCTTTTTTTATCCACATCATTTAGTTCAACTGCATTCTCATATTCCAAAAGTCAGTTTGCTTAATAGGCCTACTAGTTACACAATTAAGTTTCCCATCGATCACAGGAAGATCAATAACTCCGCTACCAAACCTAAAAGCAATCTCAACGCTTATTAAATTAGATTTCAATCCAATTGGTCTCGTGAGTATAAAATACAAGGATAAATAGATGCGCTTCACTCTCACAACGTTAGCTGTATCGCTCTCACTTTTAACCGGATGCAGTAATCAAGGAACTTCATCAATGACTCAATATTCTCAATCGCAGCTCGTTGCTCAGCAGACCCAAGCGCCAATAGCAAAGAAAGTCCCCCACACGATGACTATTCATGGTGATACCCGTGTAGACAACTATTACTGGATGCGTGACGATGAACGTAAAGATCCGGAGGTCTTGCAGCATCTTGAACAAGAAAATCAGTACGCACAAACTGTCTTAAAGCATACCGAAGATCTTCAGCAACAGCTGTTCGAAGAAATTAAAGGACGGATTGCCAAAGACGACAACTCAGTTCCGGTGCGTAAGGGTAACTACTTTTATTCACATGAAGTCTCTGGTGACAACGAATACGAAGTGCACCTAAGGGCTAAAGACTTCGCCGGAACGGATAAAACAGTACTGCTGGACGTCAACGAACTGGCGAAAGAGCATGAGTTTTTCAGTATTGGCGGCTTGTACGTCAGCCCAAATGAAAACCTGTTGGCTTATGGAGAAGACACCTTAAGCCGCCGTATTTATACCATTAAGATCAAAGACCTGACGACCGGTGAATACCTTAAAGATGAGATTAAGGGCGCATCAAATAGCATCGCATGGCAAAAAGATAATCAAGCGTTTTACTACATAAAGAAAGACCCACAAACCCTGCTAGGTTATCAGGTCTATCGACATGTGTTAGGTACCCCGCAAAATCAAGACGCACTCATCTTCGAAGAAACCGATAGCGAATATTACACCTCCATCAGCGAGAGCAAAGACGGGGAAGAAGTTTACATTTGGCATTCGAGTACCGAAACCAGTGGTGTGTCTGTTCTGGATGCCAACGATCCAAGCGCTAAAGCAAAGCCATTTTTTCCGCGTGAAACAGGTATCGAGTACAGCATCGCAAAACTTCGTGACTGGTACTATATCTATACAAATTACCAAGCCATTAACTTCCGCCTGATGAAAGTGCATAAAGACAGCAGGCACGATCGCTCTAAGTGGCAGGATGTCATTCCTGTAGACGACAATACACAGCTAGTGGACTTTGAGTTATTCAATGACCATCTGGTTTATGAGCAACGCTCAAATGGCTTAGCAACCGTCACTGTGCGCCAGTTGTCTAATGGAACAGAATTCCCACTCAAATTCCAGGACAGTGCATTTGCAGCCTACCTGACCGGCAACTACGAGTTAGATAACAATAAAGTTCGTATTTACTACAGCAGCTTAACCACACCGGGTACCTACTACGATTTCGATCTTATTACCGGAGAATCAGAAGTCATGAAGCAAACACCAGTCCTTGGTGATTTCGATGCAGATAACTATCAGTCCGAGCGAATCATGGTTAAAGCACGTGACGGTAAATCGGTGCCTGTTTCTCTGGTTTATCGCAAAGATAGATTCAAAAAAGACGGCACTAATCCAATTTACCAGTATGGTTACGGATCTTACGGAGCAACCATTGAACCAACATTCAGCTCTACTCGTTTAAGCCTGTTGGATCGTGGCTTTGTTTACGCGATTGCACATATCCGTGGCTCTGAAATGCTCGGTCGGCCATGGTATGAAGATGGTAAAAAGCTCACCAAGCAAAATACCTTTAATGATTTTATTGATGTGACTAAAGACTTGGTAGAACAAGGCTATGGTGCAAAAGACAAAGTATTTGCGGTTGGTGGTTCTGCAGGTGGTTTGTTGATGGGCGCAGTGATTAACCAGGCGCCAGAACTTTATCGCGGCATTGGTGCACATGTGCCGTTTGTTGATGTCGTAACAACTATGCTGGACGAATCCATACCATTGACGACCAATGAGTACGATGAGTGGGGTAACCCAAATAACAAAACTTATTACGACTATATGCTGAGTTATTCGCCTTACGACAACATCAAAGCGCGAGATTACCCGAATATGCTCGTCACCACCGGGCTGCATGATTCCCAGGTTCAATACTTCGAACCAATGAAATGGGTCGCTAAGCTACGCGAGATGAAAACGGATAACAACGTACTTGTATTTAAAACCGACATGGAAGCAGGACACGGTGGCGCTTCTGGCCGTTTCAAACGCTTAAAAGAAGATGCTCTGGAATACGCCTTTTTCCTCGACCTACTTGAGGAAAAGTGAGGCTATAACGCTATCCGGACTAAAACAATGCCCGCAATTGCGGGCATTGTTACGTTTAAACTCTGCACTTTCATATTGATTGTGTCCAGAAAGAAAAAACGCCTGCTCACAATGAGCAGGCGTTAACACAATAAATGTGTTTAGGCAGTAGAAACTGTCCTATTTATTAGAAGTAGTAACGAGCACCGATTGTCCAGTAGTCATTATCATCTTCAAGATCCAACTGGTAGCCAGCAAACGTGTAGAAAGATGACGTAACAGCGTACTCAGCTTGTACAGCCATTTCTTCGTACAATGTATTGCTTGCATCATCATCTTCAACCGACTCGTAGTTCAAGCTGAATGTCCAGTCGTTAACGCCGTACGCCACAAGACCTTCTAGCTGAGTTGTTTCTTCTAACCCGCCGAAGAAGTATTCATTCATACCGAATACAAGGGCTGCGTATAGGCCAGAGCCGTACGAGCCGTAGTTAGCAGAAAAGATGTGTGAGCTTGCATTCTCAGTACCAACTGGAGAACCAAAGTGTACATCACCGCCACTGTATGCGTAGCCTAGACCGAAGCCTGCTAGTTCAGTGCTAAGAGCGATTTGACCACGCTGATCGTAGTCGCCGTTGTCACCTTGCCAGCCTAGACCTAGGTTGAACGCGAAGCCTTCACCGAACTGGAATCCTTTACGGTAGCTAACCATTTTTTCACCACGACCTGAACCAAGTTGGTAGTGGCTTGAATATAAGAAGTCGTTAGCAAATGCGATTGGCATATCCGCAACACCACCCACATCGTAGTACGGTGTCCATTGTGTACCAACAACTAAACGACCAAGTTGTTCATGCGTTGCACCGATGTAACCAAGACGAGTTGAGAATGAGTTACCACCACCGTTAAGGTAGTTAAGTGCCCATTCGCCTTTCGCGTCAACTGTTACACCATTGCCGATATCTTTTTTACCCGCAACGTTAAGACGTGGAGATACTTGGTGAACTTTTACATCTTCGTCGAAGTACTCACCAACACCCACTGATACGTGACCACCGATTGATAAAGAAGTACCGTCAGCGCTGTTGTAAACTTCTGCTGCGAATGCTTGTGTACCACATGTAAGTGCCGCCACTGCTACGGCTAGAGCTTTCATTTTCATTGTTAACATCCATATAGTTGTTTGTGCTGGCTTGCTAAGAAACAGAAATTCCCTGAATCAAATGCAACGAACAGATAACAAGGTAATAATGAAAACGAAACGAAACAAACACTTTATTATGCAACCCATTCCATTTGTGGTCATTTTTTGAACTAAATCACAAAGAAATAGTGAACTTTTCATTTTTATGCATAAAATTTGTGTTTTTTTGCGTGTTATATCTCCAACAATACGAATACTAAACAGATTTACGTTCCTTACTATATAAACAATCAATAAAGAAAATTGCAGTATGCGATCTGGTTATCGAAAAATATTGGGAGAATCTTAGTAGAACAATATGATACAGAGATTATATTCAACGCAGGTTCCGCCTTATTAAAACTCTGTACTTGTGAATGTTACCGAAAAACAAAAAGGCTCGGATAGTACCCCGAGCCTTCTGTAATCACTTCTCAAAGAACACATCAACCGGACTTAGCTCTGCGCAATTGAGATAGGTACGTCACCCAACTTTTCGCCTGTTCTGAAGGTTTAATTTCATTAGAGCGTTTAGCATTCGCCAGCGCATCATCAAAACGTTTCAGCTTGTGATATACGCGGGCTTTGACAAGCATGACTTCCGCTTGCTGGCCGGAAACCTTATCCAACACAGCCAGTGCCTGCTGATAATGCCCCTCTTGCACCAGTAGCTGGGACAAGTTCCAGTTGTACTGAGAATCGAGCTTCGCGGCTACACGCCAGCTATCAATCGATTTTTCCCACTCTTTGGCCATTTGCCAGTACGTCGCTTGCTGAGCTTTAAACTTGCTGTCCGAGTCAATGTCGTCAAGTTCGCTTAAAACTAATGCAGCGCGTTCGGGGATGCCGCGGTTTGCGTATAGTTGAGCCAGCAGCTTCAGATCATCCTGGCTCAGTTTTACGCCCTGTAGATTAGCAAGCGCCAGAGAGTCCAGAGCCCGTTTATTGTCGTCAACACGCAAATGGAGTGCAACCAGCTGGCGCCACCATTCCATGCGCGCAGGTTCAATTGCGATCAATCGCTTTATCGTGACAATGGCTGGCTTCCACTTTTTAAGCTCAAGTTCAGCAGATAACTTAATTGATAGCGGAGCTAACTCATCGGCCTGGCCAAACTGCTCGTAGCGTCCCATCGCCGAAAGCACTTTGTTCCATTCATTAAGCTGATAATGAGATTGCGCGATACGCAGCCACACTTCATGCGCTTTCTGGTTTTTTGGTACAGATTTACTTAAAGCATAATAATGCGTGAGCGCTTTAGTAAACTCCTGCTCGTTAAGCAACATATCTGCCAGCATCTTACGTGTTTGCCACGCTTGTTCATCCTGCAGCAAACCACTGTTAACTGCGAGCTCAAGCTTTTGGATTGCCTGATTTACTTGCTGATTTTGCCAGTAGAAAATACCCAGCATACGCGCGACAAACGCCTGGTCATAGCCACGAGAAAGATCTAAGGCTTCAAGCGTTGATATCGCCTCTTTAAGCTTATCTTCCTGTGCCATACTGTGAGCTTTTTGGACACGCGCAGCTGTATACTGGCTCAACTCACTTGCAGTTGTTGCAAACACGCTCAGGCTCAGCACGGTTCCGATTAGAAATTTCTTCATCATTTACTTAACTTGAACTCCAGCCTTACCGTTTGTCCGAACTGCTCACTCGATACACCATTCTCAACCTTAGGCTGATACTTCCAGTTTCTGAGTGCTCTAATCGCCTCACGCTCAAACATCCGACTTGGCTCAGCTTCGATAACTTCAATATCTTTCGGGCGGCCAGTCTCATCGATAGTAAAACGCATAATAACGTAACCTTCGACTTTGCGTTCTAACGCTTTGCTCGGATAGCGAGGCTCTACACGGTACAACGGCAACGCTTGCTGGTTACCCATCGTACCTTTGAGGTCAGGCGCGCTGATCGCAATACCATCTAACGCGGTATTCAAACCAAGAGCACTGGTTGGTGTCACTTGGCTCATTGGTTCCACTTGGGTATCCGCTTGAGAAAGGTCCATTGGCTCCGGCGCTTTTGGTGGCTCTAGCTGCTTTGGCACGGAGCGTTGCCGACGCTGAACATCCGCATCGTTTTCTACCATTACCATATCAAAGCGTACAGCTTCAGAAGGCTTTGGAGCACGTTGGTTTCCGTTATCTACCATCCACGCCATAAAGCTGAACAAACTGACTGAAATCAATAACGATATTGGTAGCGCGAGTAACAGCCTGCCCATTAAGGTTTCTCCGCCGCCAATGCGATGTTCTTAACTCCGGCCCCTTTCGCGGCGTCCATCACTTTGACCACAGTGCCGTTGTATGCGTGTTCGTCTGCCTGAATAACTAACGATGCATCTGGCTGGTCAAGCAACAAATGCTCTATAGATGCTTCTACACGTTCAATATCCACTAAACGTTTATCGATATACACATCATTTGCTGCTGTCACGGCAATAAAAATACCAGCGTCTTTCTGACTCACTACATTTGAGGCTTGCGGGCGATTTACTTCCACCCCTGACTCACGAACAAATGAACTAGTGACAATAAAGAAAATCAACATGATAAAAACGATATCAAGCATGGATGTTAAATCGACTTGTGCTTCGTCCTGTTGAGTAGGTCTGCGTCCGAGTCTCACTTCTGACTCCTTAAAGATTGTTCTAACTGAATGGCTTTGCGCTCACACACTTTACTCAAGCGTGCATGAATGAACATACCCGCCAACGCGGCGACCATTCCTGCCATGGTAGGCAACGTCGCTAAAGAGATGCCAGATGCCATCAGTTTAGGGTTACTGCTGCCCTGCGAAGCCATCACGTCAAATACCGTGATCATGCCGGTCACTGTCCCTAGCAAGCCAAGCATTGGGCAAATCGCTACGAGCAGCTTGATTGTTGACAGGTTCTGGCGCAATTCAATTTGCACTTTTGCAATCCATCCATCGCGGATTTGATGGGCGTACCAAGAGTGATGCTCTGACCTAGCCAGCCACTGGTCACGGAGCTGTGCTTTTACCTTTGGAAAAACAGTCGTCAGATAAATAACCCGTTCCATTACCAGTAACCAGCACACAGCTACGACAGCGGCCAGCCACCACAAGATTTGACCGCCTTGCTGCATAAAGCTCAGCAAGGTTGTGGCCCAATCTTCGCTGATCAAACCCAATGTGTTGAGTAAGATCTGCTCCATTACGCTACGCTCTCCGCTAATGCTCTACTTGTATGGTTGCTTTTCGTCGTATCGCGCTCAGCTTGTTCTGCGACTAGGCCAATACCCTGCTTCTCAAGAATAATGCGAATATTTTCAGCCTGAGAGCTCAATATGTTATGCGCCAGTAATAGTGGCATAGCAGCGACAAGACCAAGTACTGTCGTCACCAGTGCCATTGAAATACCACCCGCCATCACTTTCGGGTCACCATTACCAAATTGCGTGATCACCTGGAAGGTTTCGATCATACCCGTTACGGTTCCGAGCAGACCCAACATTGGAGCCAATGCGGCCAGCAGTTTTAGCATTGATAAGCCTTTTTCCAGATGCGTCTGCTCATCAACAACCGCTTCAAGAAGACGCAATTCTAAGGCTTCTACACTGCGGTCTTTGTCTTTCTGGTATACCGCTAAAACGCGGCCCAATGGATTATCAGCTGGCTGGGCTGGGCTTTTTAGTTGCTTGGCGATCTTCTGACGAGCAATCATCAGAGAGACACCACGGACGATCGCAATAATCAGGCCGATTGCAAGTAAACCAAGGATGATCTTACCAACAACACCGCCGGCATTAAGACGGTCTTTAAATGTCGGTGAGTTAGCGAGCTGCTCAAGAAGGATTCCACGTGAAGGGTCAATAACCACGCTATCCAGATTACCTGAAGTTAAGCTGCTGGCGGTTGGCCCGTTTTCTGGCTGACGAAGGTAATTCACCGCATCGCCGCGTTGACCGTTCCACTTCAGGTAACCGTTATCATCCAGTAGCGCCATCGCGCCAAGACGAGTACCTGTAACGGTCTGCTCACGCCCCTCGCCATCTAACAGCGTAAAAGAGACATTTGCTAACTCACCACTTGCCCTGACTTGCTCTTCCATACTACGCCACATCGCACGCAGTTGAGGTAATGTAGGTAATGACGTCGCAGCAACGATATCCTCGATATCTTTCTCGTAAGTGTTACCATCCACACCTGTCACAGAGTGTTTAAGTTCAGATTCCAACTCCTTGGCATTCTGACGCACTACGCCAAACAGCTCACCAAGACTGCCTGTTTCTAAACGCAGTTTCTCTTCTAACTGTGCCAGCTCAGCTTCATTTTCGCTGAAGGTTGCGCTCAGTGAATCTGCTTCAGCCTGCAAAGCTGCACGCTCTACTGCCAGTTGGTTTTTAAGGCTCTGAAGCTCTTGCTCTGATTGCTTAAAACCACTCTCACGCGCAGCATTGTGTGACTGCTGCTGCTGATTTTCTTGCTTTGCTTTTTGCAATAACGTATCGCTGGCAAACGTAGCGTGAGGCATTAATACGGCGCTTGAGATTGCCGCCACCGATAACCATTTCTTGAACATTTATTTGCCCTCCGCAACAGTAAGGGACACTGGCAGAGTTAACATGCTCGGTGCGATTTGTTTGTTTGCCATCGCAAACGCTTTGTCCAGTTCTGTTTTTCGTTCAGAACCAAGCAACTGCCACGACTTATCCTGTTGCGACCAGCTCCAGAACGTCTCACCAGACAAGCTGCGGGCAACTAACGATACTCTTCCCAGGTAGAGGACATCCGCTTTAATTTGCTCGTTTGCGGATAATTCAATTTTGCCCTGATATACGCCGAGTCGGGTGCCGTAATCCATTTCAATTTGGTACGCTTCCAGGATACGACGAAATTTCTCAGCATCGGCGACATCTGCCCGAGTCATCATTGCATCAAGTTTGGCAACACGCTCTTCACGTTGTGCTTTACGAATCGGCTTGTCGTTTGCCACGATGACTTTCAGCCCATCCAACATGTGGTACATCAATGGGACAACACCTTGACGAGTTTGGGCTACCTGTTCAATTTGTTCATTCAGATTGTCAACTTCTTGGTTCTGGCTCTCTACAAGGCTTGTCAGGTGGTCGCGATAAATTTTTAAGTTACTTACTTCTTCCTGTAACTGTTCAATTTCTGCCTCTAGACTCAGAGCCTTTTCTGCACTTGTATCTATGCGCTTTTGACTGACCGCGGATGCTTGGTTGGTTTTGCTTTGCACTGCTTGTGCATCGTTAAGATTCTCCGCGTGAACGGGAATTAAAACCGATGAGATCAACAAAGCGATACTTGATTTGATTAGATTCATACGAGTTTAAATACTATTTCCTAAAAACGACTAAAGGGGAAGACTGCTCTTCCCCTTCGTAAATCAGATTGTTATCAGTGCCTGAACTGAGTCCTTACCATCATTTGATATTCTCATAGCCATAACACTGCTCATACAGGCCCGATTAGAATCGCATCACTATATCAATGAGATTCCGTTGAATCATTTCACAAATGAATATAAGTGATAACTATTATTATTTGCATTATGGGTATATTTTTGGCATTAGCGAAAGTTTGTAAAGCACTCAGTGACAATAAAGAAACTTAATATGATCGAGATCACGTAATTACACTCAAAAACATCAGGTTTCATTACTCAACCAATCTCATTAGAACAATTGATACAAGCACTCTGACTGATAAGTTGAAATCACAACTCTTTAGGTATAAGGCCAGAAAAAGCCTGCTTCGTAGCAGGCTCACAGAACAAACCGAGTCTACCTCTCTTTCTGAGTTAACACTTCAAACCCGTAGAGTGGGCTACGTTCTCAACTATTACGCGTAGGTTCTCACTGATTGCTCGCAGCGTTTTCAGCTCTTCGCCACTGAAAGGATGCATCAAAACAGATTCCGCTCCCTTTTTACCCACCACCGTCGGTAAGCTTAAAACGACACCATTCAAACCATATTGTCCCGACATCATGGTCCCGACAGGCAACACTGAACGTTCGTTGACGATCACTGCCTGAATAATCCGGAACACACTCGCCGCAATGCCATGAACCGTATTGTGTTTACGGCGGAAAATTTCATAGCCCGCCTGTTTTACCGACTCGAGTAACTCGTCGGCATCAATACGCTTAAGATTATGTGTATCACAATAGTAGTCAGCCGGTTGTCCGGCAATTGAAAGTAAGCTTTTTGGGGTAAAGCAGTAACTTCCATGTTCACCTAGTACGTAACCGAAGACATTTTTTGGATCGAGATCGACGCGATTAGCCACAATACTCATTAAGCGTGCTGTATCGATAACACAACCACTGCTGATTACCTTACGCGCTTCAAATCCAGTATTAGCAACAATAAAGTGAGTGACGATATCACAAGGATTAGTCACGACGATAAGAATTGCTTTGGGCGCTACACGCTCAATATTACGAGCTATATCAACCCCAATTCTGGCGTTTATTTCTGCAATATCCAGGCGAGTCTGTCCCTGCTTAATCTGTGCCCCGGCAGTGACCACCACGATGTCAGCTCCTAAAAGGTCCAGATAGTCGTTTGAAGGGATAATACGGGTATTTTTGGAAAAGGTTAGCGCCGAAGTGTGGCGAAAGTCGAAAACTTCCCCTTCTGCGCGTTCTAAATTTTGATCTAATAAAACCAGCTCGCTGAAACTACCCATAGTCAGTAAATAGTTACAAACTCCAACGCCAACAGCACCGGCTCCGATGACACCGATTTTCATTGTTCTCTCCCTGATATATTTCTAGTCCACAGCAAAGTGCAGGAACCAAATCTATCTGAATTTTTCTTTGTTACCATGTATATAAGCTACTCGTTTCGCCCTATGTACACACGGTGCCTAGGCACTTTCCCACTGATGTCAGGTTGCTCACTAACTTAAAAATGAGCTTGAATAGAATAAATGTCCAACACATTTATATCATTTGAATGCAATGCCGAACGAAAAATTTTCACTCGTGTGATTAGGTACTTACCACTATTGTCTGGTAAAAAATCGAGTACAATCTTGTTCAACTTAATTCAGAAGAGCGATCAAATGGAAACATTGTTAATTGGCCACCGTGGTGTTGCGGGCACACACCCGGAAAACACTAGGATAAGTGTTCAGGCAGCGATAAACCTTGACCTGAAGTGGGTAGAAGTCGATGTTCAGCCAACCAAAGATAACATTTTGGTAGTCTGCCATGATCACACGGTTAATCGCTGCAGTAACGGGCAGGGAAGAGTCGATGAGTTAACCTTAGCTGAACTCAAAAAGTTAGATTTTGGTAGTTGGCTGGGGAAAGAGTTTACCGGTGAAACAATCATGACACTCGACGAACTTCTTGAGCTGGCCGCTAATAACGATCTCAAACTGAATATCGAAGTTAAAGTCGATCGCCATCCAGGTGAACAAGTTGCCCTGTTAGTAGCACAAGCACTTGCCAATAGCCGTCTCTCTGAAGAAAGCGTTTTGCTCTCAAGCTTTAGCCACAACGTGATACGAGCTCTCTTCAAACATTGTAAAGGCTATCGCCTGGGTGTATTGAGCGACTTCCTGACTAGGAAAGATCGTTTATTGGCAGATGAAGTTCAAGCGTACAGCTGCAACTTAAACATCAATTGGGTAAGAGCTCGACAAATAAAGAAGCTACAGCGCGATGGTTATAAAGTGATGTGCTATACCGTTAATAATCCACATAAGCTCAGGCATCTACCACAGTTAGATGGCATTTTTACCGATCATCCAATCCGGTTTATGCAATAAAGACTTTCGTAAACTAAGAAGGAGGCAAAGATCTAAAGTTACCATTCAATCGTAATCGGGGTTCCCATTGGCACCAACTGAATAAACTCATCCATTTCTTCGTTTGTGATGGCGATACAACCATTCGTCCAATCAAAGCTCTGGATGAAGTTCGGCTTTCCCGTTTCATCATTTTTTAAACCATGTATCTTGATATCCCCGCCAGGGTCTACGCCCAGGCGATGAGCCTCAAGGGTATCAATAGCGTCAGGGTAGCTGATATGCACCGAACGGTAAAAAGCGGAATCATGAATGATGTAATCCAGGGTGTAATTGCCTTCCGGAGTACGATTATCCCCTTCTTGTTGTTTATGGCCTTTAGGGTTAGCTCCCAGAGCAATACGATATTCTTTTATGACAACCCCACCTTCCATTAAGAACATCCGACGTTTGGACTTATCAACGCTGACGAGATCGATTGCTGCCTGCGCACCTGAAACAAACACGCAGCACAAAAATAAAGAGCACCATCTTACAAACATCAGAAGAACGCCTAACAAAAAAGCCTACAAGAAAAAGAAGAGGCGCTATGCTAGTCAGTTGATGGTTACAAAGCAATCAGAATATAGTGTCAACACGTAAAAGATTGAGTGTTAATAGCACCGAGAATGACTTCAGGTTTATCTGTAGTTCGTCGCCAAAGTACATTACTTTATAAGTATATGTTTAACCCCAGCAAGTTTTAGAGGTAATTATGATTAATATTGCTTTTTTCAGTGCAAAATCCTACGACGAAGACTCTTTCAACAAAATAAAAAATAATCAGGACTTTGAGTTCCACTACCACGATTTTAGATTGACTGAGAAGACAGCTAAGATGGCTCACGATTGTGAAGTCGTATGCGCCTTTGTTAACGATGACCTGTCTGAGCCAGTACTGAAAAAGTTGGCTTTAGGAGGCACAAAGCTAATTGCAATGCGATGTGCCGGCTTTGATAAAGTCGACTTACAATCAGCTAAAGCGCTCGGCTTACAAGTAGTTCGTGTACCTGCCTATTCACCTGAAGCCGTCGCTGAGCACACCGTCGGCTTAATGATGTGTCTGAATCGTCGTCTACACAAAGCATATCAGAGAACCAGAGATGCCAACTTCTCTCTGGAAGGCTTAGTAGGCTTTAACTTTTTCGGTAAAACTATTGGTGTAATTGGTACTGGTAAAATTGGTATAGCTGCAATGAGAATTTTCAAAGGCTTAGGAATGGAAATCCTGTGCTTTGACCCTTATGAAAATCCACTTGCCACTGAGCTGGGCGCTCGTTACTGCTCACTTGAAGATATTTATACCAACGCAGATATCATCACTTTGCACTGCCCAATGAGTAAAGAAAATTACCACCTGCTCAACGCTAACTCATTCGCGAAAATGAAAGATGGCGTCATGATCATCAATACAAGCAGAGGAGAACTATTAGACTCGTTAGCGGCGATCGAAGCCCTCAAACAAGGAAAAATTGGCGCACTAGGCCTGGATGTTTATGACAATGAGAAAGAGCTGTTCTTTCAGGACAAGTCCAATGATGTCATCGTAGATGATGTCTTCCGACGCTTATCTGCCTGCCACAATGTCCTGTTCACCGGCCACCAGGCATTCCTCACTCACGAAGCACTAAACAACATTGCAGCAGTGACCCTGAAAAGCATTGAAACATTTTTCTCAGGAAAAGAATCTGGCAATGAACTGATTAATTAAAGTAAAGAGTAGAGTTCTTGAGTAATAGTAGAGAGCCTGATTTCAGCTATGCTATACTCCTCGGCCAAATAAAATTAGAGTCTAACTACCATGAGCATTAAAACTGATATTCAAAAGCTGCATAACCGTGTAGATAACTGCCAACGTAAGCTCGATGCAGCTCGTTCTCGTGGTGATCACGAAATGATTTCTAAGTTTACCGATGAAGTTGAGCAATTAACTAAAAAGCTAAATCAGCTTAAGCACAAACAAAGTTATGAGATGAACAAAGAACGTAAGAGCTTACTTGATATGCCATTTTCTCGCGAAATTACCAAGGCTGAACAAGCAGATATCGGAAAGCTTAAAAAACGTGTTCGTGGGCTCGTTATTGTTCACCCAATGACAAAAATCGGTAAAGAGCTGCGTTTAGATGTGATGACAGGCTTTGCACCTAAAGAGTTTTAATAAGCTCAAAAAGCGTTAAATAGAGAGCCCAAGTACACCACTTGGGCTTTTTTACGTCTCAGAGAAAAGAGATGTATTCGAGAAACCTAAATTGCAAAACATCGTCACTCATTATAAGAAAGCATTCCGCAATTCTGTGAACAAAGTAGCAAGAAGAAACTGGCGGTTTGAGTCGCTCTCTACCCTCATTTTTATACGCTGAAACAACAAATGCCTGTGTTATGAATAGTCAGAGCATTTCAGGACGGGCCATTTAAATGAAATAAGCCTCGCTATGGTGAGGGTTCTTTTAGAGTCGAGGTTGGTGAAGTTGATATGAATCTCTAATAATTTCCAATCACCAGAAACGACGAAAGCCTGCAAATTTCTTTGCAGGCTTTCTGTATAGTGGCGGAGAGATAGGGATTTGAACCCTAGATACGCTATTAACGTATGCCGGTTTTCAAGACCGGTGCTTTCAACCACTCAGCCATCTCTCCACAAATTGTTACTAAAACTTAGTCTTACTTAATAATGCTAATTTTTAGTTTGGTTTTCATCTATTCAAAAGATGAAGACCTAATTAAAGCCTGGCGATGTCCTACTCTCACATGGGGAAACCCCACACTACCATCGGCGCTGTTTTGTTTCACTTCTGAGTTCGGAATGGAATCAGGTGGGTCCAAAACGCTATGGCCGCCAAGCAAATTCTTTAATCTGGAAAGCTGTTTTTTTAATTCTCGTTCTTACACATTCAATGTTCTTTTATTGAGTCCATCAAAACCCCTTGGGTGTTGTATGGTTAAGCCTCACGGGCAATTAGTACAGGTTAGCTCAACGCCTCACAACGCTTACACACCCTGCCTATCAACGTCGTAGTCTACGACAACCCTTTAGGATACTTAAAGTATCAGGGAGAACTCATCTCAAGGCTTGCTTCCCGCTTAGATGCTTTCAGCGGTTATCAATTCCGAACTTAGCTACCGGGCAATGCGTCTGGCGACACAACCCGAACACCAGAGGTTCGTCCACTCCGGTCCTCTCGTACTAGGAGCAGCCCCTTTCAATTCTCCAACGCCCACGGCAGATAGGGACCGAACTGTCTCACGACGTTCTAAACCCAGCTCGCGTACCACTTTAAATGGCGAACAGCCATACCCTTGGGACCGACTTCAGCCCCAGGATGTGATGAGCCGACATCGAGGTGCCAAACACCGCCGTCGATATGAACTCTTGGGCGGTATCAGCCTGTTATCCCCGGAGTACCTTTTATCCGTTGAGCGATGGCCCTTCCATTCAGAACCACCGGATCACTATGACCTGCTTTCGCACCTGCTCGAATTGTCATTCTCGCAGTCAAGCGGGCTTATGCCATTGCACTAACCTCACGATGTCCAACCGTGATTAGCCCACCTTCGTGCTCCTCCGTTACTCTTTGGGAGGAGACCGCCCCAGTCAAACTACCCACCAGGCACTGTCCGTAACCCCGATAAGGGGTCAACGTTAGAACATCAACACTACAAGGGTGGTATTTCAAGGACGGCTCCAACGATACTGGCGTACCGTCTTCAAAGCCTCCCACCTATCCTACACATGTAGGGTCAATGTTCAGTGCCAAGCTGTAGTAAAGGTTCACGGGGTCTTTCCGTCTAGCCGCGGGTACACTGCATCTTCACAGCGATTTCAATTTCACTGAGTCTCGGGTGGAGACAGCGTGGCCATCATTACGCCATTCGTGCAGGTCGGAACTTACCCGACAAGGAATTTCGCTACCTTAGGACCGTTATAGTTACGGCCGCCGTTTACCGGGGCTTCGATCAAGAGCTTCGACCGAAGTCTAACCCCATCAATTAACCTTCCGGCACCGGGCAGGCGTCACACCGTATACGTCATCTTACGATTTTGCACAGTGCTGTGTTTTTAATAAACAGTTGCAGCCACCTGGTATCTGCGACTCTCAATAGCTCCATCCGCGAGGGACTTCACCGTCGAGAGCGTACCTTCTCCCGAAGTTACGGTACCATTTTGCCTAGTTCCTTCACCCGAGTTCTCTCAAGCGCCTTGGTATTCTCTACCCGACCACCTGTGTCGGTTTGGGGTACGATTCCTTACAATCTGAAGCTTAGAGGCTTTTCCTGGAAGCATGGCATCAATGACTTCACTGCCGTAGCAGCTCGACGTCGTGTCTCAGCCTTAAAAAGAGCCGGATTTACCTAACTCTTAAGCCTACGCACTTGAACCTGGACAACCGTCGCCAGGCCCACCTAGCCTTCTCCGTCCCCCCATCGCAATTGTAAGAAGTACGGGAATATTAACCCGTTTCCCATCGACTACGCCTTTCGGCCTCGCCTTAGGGGTCGACTTACCCTGCCCCGATTAACGTTGGACAGGAACCCTTGGTCTTCCGGCGAGGAGGTTTTTCACCCCCTTTATCGTTACTCATGTCAGCATTCGCACTTCTGATACGTCCAGCATGCGTTACCACACACCTTCAACCGCTTACAGAACGCTCCCCTACCCAATATACAAAAGTATATTGCCGCAGCTTCGGTTTACTACTTAGCCCCGTTACATCTTCCGCGCAGGCCGACTCGACCAGTGAGCTATTACGCTTTCTTTAAATGATGGCTGCTTCTAAGCCAACATCCTGGCTGTCTGAGCCTTCCCACATCGTTTCCCACTTAGTAGTAATTTGGGACCTTAGCTGGCGGTCTGGGTTGTTTCCCTCTCCACGACGGACGTTAGCACCCGCCGTGTGTCTCCCGGATAGTACTTACTGGTATTCGGAGTTTGCAAAGGGTTGGTAAGTCGGGATGACCCCCTAGCCTTAACAGTGCTCTACCCCCAGTAGTATTCGTCCGAGGCGCTACCTAAATAGCTTTCGGGGAGAACCAGCTATCTCCAGGTTTGATTGGCCTTTCACCCCTAGCCACAAGTCATCCGCTAATTTTTCAACATTAGTCGGTTCGGTCCTCCAGTTGATGTTACTCAACCTTCAACCTGCCCATGGCTAGATCACCTGGTTTCGGGTCTATATCCAGAGACTAAAACGCCCAGTTAAGACTCGGTTTCCCTACGGCTCCCCTAGATGGTTAACCTTGCCACTGAATATAAGTCGCTGACCCATTATACAAAAGGTACGCAGTCACAGGACAAAGCCTGCTCCTACTGCTTGTACGTACACGGTTTCAGGTTCTATTTCACTCCCCTCACAGGGGTTCTTTTCGCCTTTCCCTCACGGTACTGGTTCACTATCGGTCAGTCAGTAGTATTTAGCCTTGGAGGATGGTCCCCCCATATTCAGACAGGATATCACGTGTCCCGCCCTACTCGATTTCACTGAATGTGCGTTGTCAACTACGGGGCTATCACCCTGTATCGCCGGACTTTCCAGACCGTTCGTCTAACGCATATAAAGCTTAAGGGCTAGTCCAATTTCGCTCGCCGCTACTTTCGGAATCTCGGTTGATTTCTTTTCCTCGGGGTACTTAGATGTTTCAGTTCCCCCGGTTCGCCTCGCTGCGCTATGTATTCACGCAGCGATACTAGCTTATGCTAGTGGGTTTCCCCATTCGGAAATCCCAGACTCAAGTGGCTTTTACTGCCTAATCTGGGCTTATCGCAAGTTAATACGTCCTTCATCGCCTCTGACTGCCAAGGCATCCACCGTGTACGCTTAGTCACTTAACCATACAACCCGAAGGAGTTTCGAATTGCACTTTGTCTTCACTTTGAAAAGTGAAATCAAACGGTCAAACAACCAAAGTTGCTGTCTCATTATTTGAATGAGCGAGACAGCTTTCGATTTTGCCGGACTCAAATTCCAAGAACACTTGAATGTGTTTTTAGTTGTATTCCATCAGGAATACTTTGAGAACTTTACAATCAAACTTAAAAAGTTTGATTTGTCAGCTTTCCAAATTGTTAAAGAGCTAGATTTAACTTTCTATTTAAAGAAAGAAACCATTTTTAAGAACACTTAAGCAAATGTGCTTAAAGATGGTGGGCGATACCGGGCTCGAACCAGTGACCCCCTGCTTGTAAGGCAGGTGCTCTCCCAACTGAGCTAATCGCCCATTATTTCAAAACATGGTGGAGCTATGCGGGATCGAACCGCAGACCTCCTGCGTGCAAGGCAGGCGCTCTCCCAGCTGAGCTATAGCCCCATATTTTGAGTTTTAATTCCTAATGGAAGGAATGGTGGGTCGTGCAGGATTCGAACCTGCGACCAATTGATTAAAAGTCAACTGCTCTACCAACTGAGCTAACGACCCAATGGTATCCCGTAGGGGAGTCGAACCCCTGTTACCGCCGTGAAAGGGCGGTGTCCTAGGCCTCTAGACGAACGGGACACTAAGTGAACATCTTGGGGGATGTTCTATCTCTTAAAGTTCATAAACCGTATCAATCTGTGTGGACACTCATCGTGAGTAATCATCGTATAAGGAGGTGATCCAGCGCCAGGTTCCCCTAGCGCTACCTTGTTACGACTTCACCCCAGTCATGAACCACAAAGTGGTAAGCGTCCCCCCGAAGGTTAAACTACCTACTTCTTTTGCAGCCCACTCCCATGGTGTGACGGGCGGTGTGTACAAGGCCCGGGAACGTATTCACCGTGGCATTCTGATCCACGATTACTAGCGATTCCGACTTCATGGAGTCGAGTTGCAGACTCCAATCCGGACTACGACGCACTTTTTGGGATTCGCTCACTTTCGCAAGTTGGCCGCCCTCTGTATGCGCCATTGTAGCACGTGTGTAGCCCTACTCGTAAGGGCCATGATGACTTGACGTCGTCCCCACCTTCCTCCGGTTTATCACCGGCAGTCTCCCTGGAGTTCCCGACATTACTCGCTGGCAAACAAGGATAAGGGTTGCGCTCGTTGCGGGACTTAACCCAACATTTCACAACACGAGCTGACGACAGCCATGCAGCACCTGTCTCAGAGTTCCCGAAGGCACCAATCCATCTCTGGAAAGTTCTCTGGATGTCAAGAGTAGGTAAGGTTCTTCGCGTTGCATCGAATTAAACCACATGCTCCACCGCTTGTGCGGGCCCCCGTCAATTCATTTGAGTTTTAATCTTGCGACCGTACTCCCCAGGCGGTCTACTTAACGCGTTAGCTCCGAAAGCCACGGCTCAAGGCCACAACCTCCAAGTAGACATCGTTTACGGCGTGGACTACCAGGGTATCTAATCCTGTTTGCTCCCCACGCTTTCGCATCTGAGTGTCAGTATCTGTCCAGGGGGCCGCCTTCGCCACCGGTATTCCTTCAGATCTCTACGCATTTCACCGCTACACCTGAAATTCTACCCCCCTCTACAGTACTCTAGTCTGCCAGTTTCAAATGCAATTCCGAGGTTGAGCCCCGGGCTTTCACATCTGACTTAACAAACCACCTGCATGCGCTTTACGCCCAGTAATTCCGATTAACGCTCGCACCCTCCGTATTACCGCGGCTGCTGGCACGGAGTTAGCCGGTGCTTCTTCTGTCGCTAACGTCAAATAATGCAGCTATTAACTACACTACCTTCCTCACGACTGAAAGTGCTTTACAACCCGAAGGCCTTCTTCACACACGCGGCATGGCTGCATCAGGCTTGCGCCCATTGTGCAATATTCCCCACTGCTGCCTCCCGTAGGAGTCTGGACCGTGTCTCAGTTCCAGTGTGGCTGATCATCCTCTCAGACCAGCTAGGGATCGTCGCCTTGGTGAGCCCTTACCTCACCAACTAGCTAATCCCACCTAGGCATATCCTGACGCGAGAGGCCCGAAGGTCCCCCTCTTTGGCCCGAAGGCATCATGCGGTATTAGCCATCGTTTCCAATGGTTATCCCCCACATCAGGGCAATTTCCTAGGCATTACTCACCCGTCCGCCGCTCGACGCCGTTATCGTTCCCCGAAGGTTCAGATAACTCGTTTCCGCTCGACTTGCATGTGTTAGGCCTGCCGCCAGCGTTCAATCTGAGCCATGATCAAACTCTTCAATTTAAGATTTTGTTCGGCTCAATGAATACTGACTTCAAAACTACAAAAGTAATTTTAAAGCTATTATCGTTCCAACAGAACGATAATGAATTGACTGTGCTGAATCCGAAGATTCAATGGTCACTTCGTATCATTGAAACCTAATTTGAAACCGAAGTTTCGAATTGGATTATCATCAACGAGTGCCCACACAGATTGATAGGTCTATATTGTTAAAGAGCTTGCTTTTCGAGAAACTTTTCTCTCAAAGCGGAGGCGTATTCTAATGAACTAACTCTCAGTGTCAAACACTTTTTAAATTAATTTTTAGAAGCTTTTATTTCGCCTTGTCGCCAGTTGCTTTCACGTTTCCGCTTTGCCCTGACAACGGAGGCGCATTATAGGGAGATGATTTTTCTTGGCAACCCTTTTGAAGAAAAAAATTCAAAAAAAAAGCGCCGAGTGATGAATTCTCACTCAAGCGCTTATTTTTAGCACTCATTTGTTAATATCAGGTAGCAAAGACGCAATCAATATGTATCCAGCCAGGCTTCTTCAAAACTGGCAACATCAAGTGATAGCGATTCACTCACTTCAATTTTTTCAATTGCTTCTAGTTCTTTATTAACGCTGCTCATGGTAAGTGTGTTGTTATCCAACTCAAACACTTGCTTTTGTGTGGTGTAGTAGAATTTAAGAATAGTCAGCGCTTGCAGGTCATCACAGCTCGCGGCTGTTTTAATACTTTTTAGCTTGCGGTAAATTTTGTTATGTACCTGTTTTAGTTTCCAAACGTAATGCACTTCTTTCATGTACGGGCGAGTTTTAAACTGATTAAGTAAAGAGAGAGATGTAGCGAGCGAGAGAAGTACGCCGATCAGATTCCAATGAAAATTACCCGTCGATTGCTCCGGCTGAATATTGGTATTTCCAAAAAGACTAATCAATAGTGTACTGAATGCCAATGATGACACAGCAAGTAATACTACAAAGCCGCCAATAACCAAGTTGACTTTCTTCCTGTAGATTTCTTTATTTATTTTTTGAATTTCCATTTACTACTCCTAAAAGGTCGCTCCTATTTTAACTGCAAGTTTTAGCACCACAATCGAAGCTTTGTAAGTAAGTTCATAATTGCTATTAAACTCGCATCCCTTCCCCGCTTAGGTATATACTTCCGCGCATTCACTCTTCCTATATAGAGGCTAAATTCATGCGCTCTTTTGTTTTACGAGCTCGCGCAGCACCAACCACCAGCAAAGCACTATTAGAAGGTGTTGGTAATGAAGCGCATACCGAGATTCTTGCTCATACCATGATGAACACCATGTTCGTCGCTCAGTCACACCGAGAAGATGTGGTTGTACACTTGGTTCTTGAGAGCACTAAAGATTACTCCCGAACGATTACCATTCGTTCTAACGATATTACTAATATTGGTGGTTTCCACGAATCGACGTTGATCTCCGCTGTCGCGCGTGCTTTGGATGCTTCAGTTGGAATGGGTAAAGAGCAGAGTCGTGAGGTCGAGCCGGGCATTACGGTTCGTACAATCAGCTTCGAACGTTTGGTTCAGGGACTGGCCGAAGACCACCAGCTGTATATGTTAGATAAAAAAGGCGAATTCGTTCGCGATTCAGAAATCGGTTCAAACCCTTGCTTCTTATTGACTGATCATATTCCAATGCCGAAGAAGTCATTCAACAGTCTGAAACGTCTTGGTACGGAAAAGATAAGCTTAGGCCCTAAGATGCTGTTTGCTTCTCAGTGTGTGGTATTAATCCACAATGAACTGGATATCCGTGAGTTCTAACTCTACTTGTATTGGTATAGCTAGATAAAAAAAAAGAGGACTCGCTGAGTCCTCTTTTTGATTCTGACTTTCTGATGATGGGCCTATTTACCACCAATGCTCAGGCGTGCAAACCGCACATCTGGCGCAAAAAAGGTTCGGCTGTCATTAATCAACTGAGTATCTCCAACCGCTTCTACTTCTTGTAGCATTTTGTAGAAGTTACCCGCAACCGTGATACCACGTACTGGCTGAACTCGCTGACCATCTCGACACAAGAAGCCACTTGCACCAAACGAGAAATCACCACTGACCGGATCTGCGCCAGAGTGAACACCCTGCAACTCAACAAGCTCTAGGTACTCACCAGATTTTACGTCAGCGACACTGCTGTTACCCGTTGCAATGACTTTATGGTTCGCCGCAACATCTAAGCTTGATTTCGCTCCGCGAGCAGCACTTGCTGTTGAAACTGCACCTAAGTAACTTGCAGTGTGGCTATTGTGTAATAAAGTATTTAGCTGTCCACTAGCAATTAACACGTTGTCCTGAGTAGCAAAACCTTCGCTATCAAAGCCGCAAATAGCCATACCATTCGCCATGTACGCAGTGTCAGTAAAGGTAATCAAGTCACTGGCAATACTTTGACCAATCTTGTTACCCAGTGGCGTAATGCCTTTCACCGCACTCACGCCAGAGAAAGCACTACCGAACGCGCCTAACAAACTGCTTAGGGCATCAATATCGAAGATTACCGAGTAATTACCTGTCGCGACTGGTGCACCATCAAGAAGGTCACGAGCTAGGTTGTAACCTTCTTCAATACAGAACGACGAACTCAATTCATCAAAACGGCGACCGACGGACATCTTACCCGCCATAGACTGTTTACCGTCTTTCTCAAACAGCGTATACGCATAACAGTTGAAACTGCGTTCAAAGTGCTGACACAAAGAGCCTTGCGTATTAGCGATGATCAACTGAGTTTCACCATCACTGTAACCATTGTAAGGAGAACTTGATGCGTGAGGCAGACTAACCACACCTTGCTCAAGCGCGAGAGATAGCTCGATTTTCTCATCAACAGGCGTGGTATCTTCCTGAGCGATTTCCGCTACATCAGTGGTGATGTGACTGTTTACGCAGCTAATGGTTTGATGCTCGTCCTGCTTGGAGAAGCGCGCACTCTGCAACGCATTAGTCAGCATCAAATCTAAACTTGGTAATTCCAAAGACTCAGAGTAGCTGGTCGCAACACGTGCATCTTTCACCACACGAACGCCCAATACTTGGCTTGAACTTACTTTGTACTCATCCAACTTGCCTTGGTTTGCTTTCAAAGAGAAGCTGCTATTGCGATTAACAATCACATCCGCTTCTGCGCCTTGGCGTTTTGCTTCTGACAGGATGTAATCAACAGCATTAAGAAGTTGTTGTTCTTGGCTCATTAGTTACCACCTCCTACCAGAATGTTGTCTACTTTCAGCGAAGGCTGGCCTACCGTTGTTGGTACTGCGCCACTTATTGATCCGCACATACCAGGAGCAAGCGCCATGTCTTTACCCACCATACTGATTTCTTTCAGAACTTTAGGGCCAGTACTGATTAGGGTCGCAGTTTTAAGAGGCTTAGTGATTTTGCCGTTTTCGATCAAGTAAGCTTCACGTACTGCAAAGTTGAACTCACCTGTACCCGGCTGAACAGAGCCGCCGCCCATCTTCTTAGCGTAAATACCACGTTCTACACCTGCCAGCATGTCATCAAGTGTATGTTCGCCTTCTTCAATAAAGGTGTTACGCATACGCGAAGTCGGAGCAAATTTGTAGTTCTGACGACGACCAGAGCCAGTTGGTTCATATCCCGTTTTCATGCCACCCATTTTGTCGACCATAAAGCTGGTTAACTTACCGTCTTTAATTAGTTGAGTACGCTGAGTCGGCATACCTTCATCATCAATATGGATTGAACCCCACTCATTTGTCATGGTGCCATCATCGACCGCATTCACCGCGCTATGAGCAATCATTTCGCCCATTTTGTCGTGGAATACGGATGCTTTCTTCGCAACCGATGTGGTTTCGAGCAAGTGACCGCACGCTTCATGGAAGATAACGCCACCAAAGCCATTACCAATTACCACTGGCATTTCACCTGATGGACACGCATCCGCGCCAAGCTTAACCAAAGCTTGTTGTGCGATAGTCTGACCTAGCTCTTTAGCATCCAGCTGTTCACTGAACTCCCAGCCAGCTAGAGCGCCCGGACCTTCCATTCCTGAAGATTGTTCATTGCCTTTTTGCGCAACGGTGTTACCGGCAACGCGAACATAGTGACGTGTATCGTCAACATGTAAGCCTTCTGAATTGAAAATAGTTACCTGTTGTTCTCTTTGAAGCACACTACCGATAAACTGGCTGATATACTCACTTTCTGCGCGCGCAGCTTGGTCAACTTTCAACAAGAACGCGATTTTAGAATCCAGATTAGCGTCTTGGCTGAGAGGCAAGCGGCTACTGTGCTGAACTGGGTAGCGATTCAAATTAAGCGCACCCGCTGATGCAATTTGCTCACGTTTATCTTTCGCAGCGAGCAATGACGTGACGCGTTTAAGTTCCGCTTCGTCTGTGCTGTTGGTGTAGCCATAAAGCACTTTATGGCCGAAAAAGAGGCGAATCCCGATACCAAAATCGATACCTGAATTCACCTTGTCCACCTCACCAGAAGCGATCTGGACGGTGTTAGTTTGATGATGTTCAACGAATAACTCAGCGAAATCAGCTCCTAAAAATAGAGCATGATCGATCACTGACTTCGCTGTTACAGAATTAAGCATGAAGTCTCCTTGCTCGATGATCGTCTTAGCCTTCCAAATTAACCTGTTCTCGAAATAGTCAAACATTTACCGACTTCCTTAACCTAAGCCCAGGTTAAATAACTCACTGTTAATTCAGTAAAGTTATATTGGCAACGTGTAAAATCTTAACAGTTTTTTAACCTTGTTTTGTGCTAATCCTTGCTAAATGAGACCACGATTAATTATCAAAAATTCCAGTTTCTACGCTTTCGTCAGTGGGTTGCACTGAGGATTTGTGCGTTACAAATCAGGTATAAGCTTACTCTAACACTCGCATCGCATAAATGAACGCACAAGAATAATTACCCTCAAAAAAGCATACCCCTTGAGTAACTGTCCTGCTATCATCCTAGCGAAATAGTCGGGGGGCCACGCAGTACGCGTCGGCTGAGATCGAAATTCGAGACCCGTTGAACCTGATTCAGTTAGCACTGACGTAGGGAACTATGAGCACTTAGCCTTCACCTAATTTCCTAGGTTAGCAATAGCGGGTCCGAAAACCGATCTGTCTACAAGGGTCAAAGTCAGTTCCTATACGTCTTGTAATAGGAGCGACCATGACACAATCACAGCCTTATTCAGACAAGACGCCATCCTCACTAGTTCCCATCGTGTTAACGATCGCAGGATCAGACAGTGGCGGTGGTGCGGGTATTCAGGCAGACATCAAAGCCATGTCTGCGACAGGCAGTTTTGCTTGTTCTGTCATTACCGCCATCACTTCGCAAAATACTCAAGGCGTTTCCGCCATTTTTCCTATCCCACTTGAGCACGTAGAAAGCCAACTCGATGCGGTGTTTACCGACCTTAATATCGTGGCGGTTAAAATCGGCATGCTAGCAGACGCAAATATAATCAAAGTCGTTGCGAACAAAATTAAACAATACCAGCCGAAGCATCTAGTCATTGATCCGGTAATGGTGGCCACCAGCGGAGATTTACTCCTCGAGCACTCCGCGATCGACACATTAAAACACGAGCTCATTCCGCTCGCTGACATCATCACCCCCAATCTCCCTGAAGGTTCCGCATTAACAGGAAAGCCTGTACCTACATCCGAAGATGAAATGAGTGACATGATTGCGGATCTGCGTGCGCTGGGCGCTAAAGCAGTATTACTTAAAGGTGGTCATCTAGAGAAAGACGAAAACAGTAGCGACCTACTGATCATGCAAGACTCTTCAGAGCTCATTAGCGCCAAGCGTTTCCCTACTCAAAATACACATGGCACAGGTTGTACCCTCTCTTCTGCGATTGCTTCTTACCTTGGACAAGGATACGACCTGCCGAAAGCCGTGTATTTGGCTAAACAGTATATCTGTCAAGCGATCGCCCATGCAGATGAACTCGATGTCGGCAAAGGTCACGGCCCGGTTCACCACTTCTTCGCAAGCTCTAATTGCGGGAAAGATAAAGATGTTTGCTAATACGGCCGGAATTCAGCTTGTTAATGTCAGCCTGCGATACAACAACAGCGAGATACCAACGCTGGCGAGGTTAAACATGACGATCCCTTCGGGTCAGTGGACAGTAATATTAGGGCGCAGTGGCTGCGGTAAAACCACTATTTTGCGTTATCTGGCTGGCTTGCTAGATGACCAAGTTGAGTGGCAAGGCGAGCTAACAACAACCGATGGGTTAGCTCTTCACCAACGTATCGCCTACATGGCGCAGCAAGATTTACTGCTGCCATGGCTCAGTGTTTCGGATAACGTCTGTCTGAGTTCTCGCTTTTCTCATCCCAACTCAAATTCAGCAGCTCAGAGTAAGCGCGCTAGTCAATTGTTGAAACAAGTTGGCTTAGCTGACTACGTGTTTGCGAAACCCGATCAGCTTTCCGGAGGTATGCGCCAGCGTGTCGCCCTTGCCCGCACTTTAATGCAAGACAAACCCGTGGTTTTGATGGACGAGCCCTTCTCTGCGCTCGACGCTGTGACCAGACACAAGCTACAGACGTTATCCGCCACTCTGCTCAAAGAAAAAACTGTAGTGCTGATTACTCATGATCCACAAGAAGCGGTTCGTCTTGCCCACCAATTGTATATTCTGCAAGGTACGCCAGCACGGGCTCAATCTCTCATCGTTCCTGACTCTCTACCACCTCGCATACTGAATGGCGAATCTGCCACGTTGCAGCAAGAAATCTTAGAACAGTTGGAAAAAGATTATGAGTGATATGACTCAATACAACTCCATCTCGACACGCACCAATAAGAAAGATCGAGTCACTCATCCTGTGCTGAGATTGATGATCAGTACCGCTGTGATTTTAGGTCTGTGGCAATTGATAGTTGTCGCATTCAATATGCCGAGTTTCATTTTGCCAGCACCTGTTGATGTACTTAATAGACTGCTCTCCCGCTACGACGTATTGCTCGTACACACCTGGGTAACCGCGCAAGAGATCCTGCTTGGTCTTGGACTCGGTTTATCGATGGGCTTGCTGTTTGCGCTGCAAATGTTGCTGTTCGAACCGCTAAAACGCTGGCTGTTGCCAATTCTGATTGCAAGCCAAGCAATTCCGGTTTTTGCCATCGCACCTGTCTTAATGCTCTGGCTGGGTTACGGCATCGCTTCAAAAGTCGTCATGGCAGCAATCATCATCTTTTTCCCTGTTACGACGTGTTGTTACGACGGTTTACGCAATACCCCAAGCGGGTATCTGGATCTGGCCAAAACGATGGGCGCATCAAAATGGCAACTTCTCCGCCATATTCAACTGCCTGCGGCATTACCCACACTCGCCTCTGGCATTCGTGTCGCGGTAGTTATCGCCCCGATTGGCGCGGTCGTCGGTGAGTGGGTCGGTTCAAGTGAGGGCTTGGGTTATCTGATGCTGCAAGCTAACGCGCGCATGATCATCGACGAGATGTTTGCAGCACTACTTATCCTCGCCATGCTATCCATCTCACTGTATTTCACTACTGACAAACTACTGAAAAAAGCCATTCCCTGGGAAAACAAATAGGGAAATAAAAAAGGAAGAACCCCGTGAATAAAATTAAACTAATCAGCACTAGCGTGCTTCTCGCTTCAATCGTTTCAACTAACGCACTTGCAGCGGAAAAAGAGATAACACTGATGTTAGATTGGTTCGTCAACCCGAACCATGGCCCCATCGTTATTGCAAAGGAGCGAGGCTACTTCAAAGAGCAAGACTTGAAGGTCAATATTCAAGAGCCAGCTGACCCAAGCACGCCACCTAAACTGGTCGCCGCCGGCAAAGTAGATATGGCGATTTCCTACCAACCAAACCTAACGATTGATGTTGCAGCTGGTCTGCCACTTATTCGCTCAGCAACGCTCATTGCCACCCCGCTCAATACCTTAATGGTGCTGGATAACGGTAAACACGACAACTTACGCGATCTTAAAGGCAAGAAAATTGGTATTGCTATTGCAGGCACTGAAGAAGCCACTATTGGTACTATGCTCGCGCAGGAGAACATTAAACTATCAGACGTGCAACTAATTAACGTAGGTTGGGCTCTCTCCTCTTCCCTTGCATCAGGAAAAGTAGATGCCATTTGGGGTGGCTTACGCAATTTCGAAAACAATCAACTAGCACTGGAAGGTTACAAAGCCAAAGCATTTTTCCCAGAAGAACACGGCGTGCCTGCCTATGACGAACTGGTCTTCGTCGCAAATGCAAATTCCTACGATAAAGAGGCGATTAAAGCCTTCAATAAAGCGCTAGAACAAGCAACGACTTACATCGTCAACCACCCAAAAACATCCTGGAAAGAGTTTGTTGCCTACTCACCGGACACACTGAACAACGAACTCAACCAACGCGCCTGGAACGACACTTTAACCCGTTTCGCACTTCGTCCATCTGCCATTGATCTAAAACGCTACGACGATTACGCCGAGTTTATGTACACGCAAAAAATCATTGAAACGCTACCAAAAGCTAAAGATTACGTACCCAGCTTTGACTGATCCTGAGGTTACCCCATTATGAAATATCAAGATTTGATCGACGCTTGCCATCAAGATTGGCAGGCATACACACAACACCTCTTCGTTCAGCAACTGGCGAAAGGCACGCTCGCACAGCCTTGTTTTCTTCATTATCTGAAACAGGACTTTTTGTTTCTGAAGCAATACGCTCGTGCTTATGCGTTAGCGATTTATAAAGCACGCACGTTGGATGATATGCGCCGTGCACTACCTAGTGTTCATGCGCTATTAGATTCTGAGATTTCTCATCATGTGACTTATTGCGCTCAATGGGGATTAACAGAGTCCGATCTTGAAAACGAGCCAGAAGATTTCGGCACTGTCGCCTACACACGATATGTATTAGATGCAGGCATGACGGGGGATTTAGTTGACTTATATGCAGCGCTTGCGCCTTGCTCTATAGGCTACGCGGTCATTGGGAAAATGCTGTTAGAAGATAAAAGTACTGTTATTGAAGGCAATCCTTACGCTAGCTGGATTACCCTCTATGGCGGTGAAGAATTCCAGTCTGGCGTTGCCAACGGTGCAGAGCACTTTAATGAGCTGTTAGATGAAATCGACATCAACAGCCAACGCGGTCAAAACCTGATTCAGGTATTTAAAACTGCTACACGTATGGAAATCGCTTTCTGGCAACAAGGCCTGAATGCTCTGCAAAGTTAATCGGAGAATCGATATGTTAATTGAACAAATCACTCAAGCGTTAAACTCAGTACGCCAACAAAAGCCATTAGTGGTTAGCATCACTAACTACGTAGTAATGAACAACACCGCCAATGCACTGCTGGCAACTGGAGCCTCGCCGATCATGGCTCACTCCCAACAAGAGATGACAGAGATGATGTCATTTGCTGGAGCACTGGTTATCAACATTGGCACACTAGACAGTGTCTGGATACCACGAATGCTCTTTGCTGTTGAGCAAGCCAATGCCAATAGTAAAATCGTCGTCCTCGACCCTGTCGGCTGCGGAGCAAGCGCGCTACGCACTGAATCATCCCGCCAGATTGCACGCCTGGCTGACAAACTCATCATTCGTGGTAATGCGTCGGAAATCATTGCGCTGGCCGGAGAGCAAGCTCAGAGCAAAGGTGTTGATGCTCTGGACAGCAGTGATGCCGCGTTAGGTGCCGCTCAGTTCCTCGTTGCAGAGTACGGTGCAAACGTTGTTATTTCTGGCGAGACGGATTATATAGTGACGAAATCCCAAACCGTAACACTCAACAATGGCCACGAGATGATGCCATACGTAACAGGAATGGGCTGTACGCTGACTGCACTAACTGGTGCGTTTGCAGCCGTTGGTGACCAGACGGGTTTAGCCGCCGCGGCTGTACTTGGCGTAGCGGGTGAAATCGCCGCCGAGCAAGCGCGCGGGCCAGGCAGCTTACAGTTAGCATTACTTGATGAACTGTATCAGCTTGATAGCCAAACTTTGGCGACACGACTGAAACTGCAAGCCATCGAAGACTAAAAACGAATATTTAAAGAAAGATGCCTCTGGCTCATAAAATGGACAGAGGCACAAAGGAAATAATATGAACGCCTATCGCCTTTATCTGGTCACCGATGACCAACAAGATCTCGCTACGTTGAAGCATGTGGTTCGCAGAGCAGTCGAAGGTGGCGTAACCATGGTACAAGTGCGCGAAAAACATGGTGACGTACGTGCTTTCATCGAGCGAGCGCAAGCAGTAAAAGAGATCCTCCAGGGCACCAATGTCCCGTTAATCATCAACGACCGGGTTGACGTTGCGCTCGCTGTCGATGCTGATGGTGTCCATCTCGGTCAATCTGACATGCCTGCAAATATTGCCCGCAAACTGATTGGCTCGCACAAAATCCTCGGCTTATCTATCGAAAATGAACAGCAGCTTGCAGAAGTTGATGCCCTACCTATAGATTACATAGGATTAAGTGCCATCTATGCGACACCGACAAAAACCAATACTAAAAAACACTGGGGGATTGAAGGATTGAAGCTGGCACTCAGATCCACTTCTCTTCCCATTGTCGCGATTGGTGGCATCAACGAAAGTAATATTCCAGAACTCAGCGCGACTGGCGTACACGGCTTAGCTCTGGTATCGGCAATCTGTCATGCGGACGACCCAAAGAGAGCATGTGAGTACTTGCTTGGATTAATGCAGTGATAAAAAAGAAGCCAGCGAATCGCTGGCTTCTTGCTTTCTAATGCTATTTTCTAACCGTTTTTCGGTGGCTCAAACGCTGTGAGTTCTAACTCTGGTCCCGTGTATTTTTCAATACGTACCAGTGCTGAGTTCGCCGCGCAGCCGTTGGCTAGTCTCGATGTCGGAATATCCAGCGTCAAGACGTTACAGCCGCCGTTTTTACAGATACCGGTATTCGTATCTAAGTCGGGCCAGCCCCCCTCGTGAATACACACAGATCCTTGTTTGATTCGGTCAGTTACTTCTGCCCCTACCAGCACCTGACCACGGTTGTTAAACGCCCGCACCAGATCACCGGTATTAATGCCACGGGATTTAGCGTCTTCAGGGTGAATCCAAATTGGTTCACGGTTTGCAATCGCATACTCGTCACGGATCTTCGCGTAGTTAAACTGACTGTGCAAACGGTGCGCAGCGTGCGCGGTCATTAACTGCAGTTCACCGCTTTGCGCATTACCGGTATATTCTGTTGGTTCGAACCAAGCCGGGTGCGGCAGACAATCTTCCAGCTGATAGCCTTCGATCGTTTTCGAGAAGATTTCAATCTTACCGCTCGGCGTACCCAGCGGGTTCAATACCGGATCTTCCCGGAAATCAGCATAACGAACAAACTGTGCGTTCTTCTCGTTCCACTTCATCTCGATCAGCTGGTTGTCTTCCCAGAACTTACTGAAGTTTGGCATTGCTACACGAGAGCCACGACCGCCTTGTTGCGCCACTTTGTAGAACCCATACAGCCATTCCATTTCGGTTTTCTCTTCGGTGTAAACGTCACGCCCACCCGGAGCAATCATCTCAGCTAAATCTGCGAAAACATCGAAGTCGTTACGCGCTTCACCCTGTGGATCAACCACCTGCTTCATCGGCACAAGGTGCTGGTTACTGTAGTCACCTGTCATCGTCATATCATTACGTTCAAAAGACGTAGTAATTGGCAATACGATATCTGCGTGCTTCGCAGCAGCAGTCCAATAAGGTTCTGAGATTACGATCAGTTCCGGCTTTTGCCACGCTCTGATCAGACGGTTAGTGTCCTGATGGTGAGTAAAGTTAGCACCGCCAGCCCACCAGATCATTTTAATCTCAGGAAATGTGAGTTCATGACCATTATGATGATAAGTCTGACCTGGATTTTCCAGTGCCTCGACAATTCGAGCAACAGGGAAGCTTTGTACCGCACCGGATACTGCCCAGTCGTTACCAGCCGAAGAACCTCCGCCTAATGAAGCCGAGATTGCAGGAAGTACACCCGCATCACGCGCAGGGTTACCGCCATTTGAGTAGTGGTAAGATAATCCAAAGCCACCGCCCGGCAAGCCAATCTGCCCCAGCATAGATGCAAGGGTAACCAGCATCCAGTGACGTTGCTCGCCGTATTGCTGACGCTGCATGCCCCAACCAGACATAAGCATGGTGCGGTTTTTACTGAAGATATCAGCCAACAGCTCCAGCTGCTTCGCAGGGACGCCACAAATGCCAGAAGCCCATTCAGCAGACTTCTCAATACCATCTTCCTCACCAAACAAATAAGCTTCGAACACGTCATAACCCGTGGTGTATTTATCGAGGAAGGCTTTGTCGTGCTTACCTTGTTTAACCAAGGTGTGTGCGATACCCATCATCATTGCCACATCTGTCATCGGGTGTGGTGCAACCCACTCTGCATTATCACCAAAGAACTCAATGGTTTCAGAGCGTATAGGGTCAATCGCAATAATGGTTTTACCTGACTTTTTCAATTGGTGAAAGAACTCTAAACCAGCACAGTCGGTTGAGCTCCAGGCAATTTTTAAGGTGTTAATCGGGTTTAGGCCCCAAAGCACCACCACATCACTGTGTTCAAGAATGACAGGGTAAGTGGTTTGTTGCTCGTACACTTCTATAGAGCCGACAACGTGCGGCATGATGATCTGAGCTGCACCTGTTGAGTAATCACCCAAGTGACCTGAGTAGCCACCAGCCATGCTCATGTACCTTTGTAGCAACGTTTGTGCTTTGTGTAGTACACCACTAGAACGCCAACCATAAGACCCAGCGAAGACAGAGGCCGGTCCGTAAGTTTTGCGAATTCGCATATGCTGCTGATGAATCAGCTTATAAACCTCATCCCAGGAAACTCGCTCAAACTCATCACTACCACGCACACCCTCAGGTGCAGATGGGTTAGCCAGGTAACCTTTTCGCACCATTGGGTATTTTACACGAGCCTTAGTATGCACCTGGTCAGGCCCTGTGCTTTGCAGGCTGTTAGGTACAGTCTGAGGCAGAGCATTTGTTGTAGAAACCAGCTTGCCATCTTGTACTTCACACAGCATCGGGCCCATGCGACCTGCGGTGAGAATACCTTTCCCGCGTTCATTAGAAGACGCAGCCGACAAGGGCGCGAACGAAGTGAATGCCATCGCACCAGCCGCCATACCAGTGCCTTTCAGAAATCCGCGGCGGGTCATATTAGTCATAATCTTATCCTTCTATTTACTGTTAGTGACCAACCACATCTTTTGCGTGGTGCTGGAAGAACTTGGTAAGAATTTCTAGGTTCTCGTCTGTAATATCAGTTCGAGCGCCCATGCTCTTCGCTACAGGTCCCCATGCATTCACCGTAAAGTGATTTGAAGGAATCTTCGCATGACAAGTCGAACAGTAAACGTTGTCCAACTCTTCTGCGTATGACCATACTGGCTCAAGTGTATCGACAACTGGAGAGTCAATCGTGCTAGTTAAAGTCACAGAACGCCATTCATTACCATAAGCATCGGCGGTAAATTCACCACCTTCAAGGGCTTGCAAACCTTGCTCCGATAACGTTGCAACTATCGCGCGTTGACCCTCACCCATATAGAGCACTTGTTCTGCACCTTTCATTTGGTATGCATTCAATTTAACGGTACGAGTATCGCCTTCTAATTTCACAACTTCCAATTGAGTTGTTGGATTAATCGTACCCATTTCACCCATAGTAATGGTGGTCACTGGATAAACGACTTCCGCATTTGGTGAGGTTCTGTTGGTAAAACTCATCAAGGTATCAAACGCTTTGCTATCTAACTCCGCTTCCGGAGCAAAGTGAGCGACACCTTTGTGACAGTCAATACAAGTTTGATTGTTTGCCAGCCCGTATTCATGCATTTTCGCAGCATCGCGTGACTGCTCAAATGGTTCCATCGCGTCAAGTTCATGGCACGAACGGCACGTCGCAGAATCATTTTTTCGGAACTGTTCCCAAACCATTTCAGCCAATTCTGTGCGATGTGCTTCGTACTTCTCCGGGGTATCAATCTTACCGCTTATGAATTCGTGGTAGATGTCTTTGGACGCACGAATTTTGGTGTACAGGTAATCCAGAGGCTCATGAGGAATGTGGCAGTCTGCACATTCTGCTCGAATCCCTTTTGCGTTGCTGAAGTGAACAGAGCCTTGATACTCTTTAAGAGGGGTTTCCATGGTATGACAAGAGACACAAAACTCCGTGGACGAAGTGTAGTGCATCACAGCTGCCGTTCCCCCTAGGGTCAGCCAGCCTAGTCCTAGGCCAACAGCTAAAAGCAAAATAATATATCGTTTTTTCATGTTAATAACTCGCAGCACTTACTCACAAAATGTAATTATAGGTTGTGAATTAATACTTTGTGGGTAAGTCACTTATGAACCACATCATTATTAACCTACACTCATACCAGAAGATTTAAATGTCGACACACGCACCTAATTAATAAATAGCCAGTACAAATACTTAGCGCAATTAAGTATTTTAAAAATTAATATCTGTTTTCATTTTGCCTATTTGATTATTTAGATTAGAGAGTGAGAAACTGAACTATCAAACAGTTCAATAGGGATGCGAATGTCAATTTACTTAACTACAACCAGAACCAAAATGACGCCAATTAACGAGTGTGATTGGCCACTATTTCAGCGCCTACACACCGAACCAGACATCATTGCTCTCTGTTTCGATGCACCTGACGCACAGCAGTTAAAGGAAAAGTTTGCTTCACGCTTACCAATTTGGACTCCTGATGATGAGCAATGGCTATGTTTGGTAATTCGAGATTCAATAACAAATCAACCCATAGGTATTACTGGATATTCTCTCCAAAACGGTGTCGCAGAAGTTGGCTATTTACTTCTGCCAGAGTTTCATGGCAAACAATTAGGTACCGAGACTCTCAAAGCCGTGATTAATTGGGCGCATATACAACATCAGATACGCCAGTTTTCTGCAACGGTTACAGAAGGAAACATCGCCTCTGAACGCGTATTGGAAAAATGTGGCTTCTCTTTAAAGCGCATTATACCGGATGCTTATGAAATTAGCGGAAAGCGGTACGCCGACAAAATCTACTCTCTACAGCACAATTGAAAACAAAACGGACAGAGACGACAACGTGATTTATCTATTCGACTGGGGAAACACGCTGATGGTCGACTTTCCTCACGCTCAGGGAAAAATGTGTGAATGGGAACATGTAGAAGCTGTCCCGCAAGCCACAGAGACACTGGCAGCCCTGTCCCAAAAGCATCAGATTTACATTGCAACCAGTGCATCAGACTCTGGCATGGAAGATGTTCAGCGCGCATTTATGCGTGTTGGTTTAGATCAATACATTAGTGGATATTTCTGTTTTGCTAATATCGGCATTGAAAAAAACCGAGCCGAATTCTATCGAGCAGTAGCGAAAAAACTTGGTGTCAGGGAAAACGAACTGACCATGATTGGCGACTTACCCAACAAAGATATCTACCCAGCGATGGAAGCCGGATTAAATGTCATCTGGTTTAACGCAGCTGGTGAGCCTGCTCCGGGTAACCCCATCTGTCAGCAAATTCGCTGCTTGTCGGAGCTTGTATAAAGCCCCTTACACCTATTCCAACGTTCGCATTCAGCTAATTTGTGTATATAACAAGCGCATCGTTATCGCGAACAAATTAATCACACTATCCCCAAACGACTTCAAGATGCAGGATTCAGAGCGTTGTCACTGGCACAAGTTCAAGGAAAATAACGTAGGGAATAGCGAGATCTTTCCAAGTTATTTGACGCTGAAATCGTGCCTGTGACACGCTCCCGAAGGGCGAGTTGGCTTTGCTCACAGCCTTTGTTAACGATTTTTGATTTAGAATGACTAGAGCTTCAAATCGTTGCCGCGACTGAGAACCAAGCCATTCTCGCTGAACCGAGCATCTTGAGGTTGTTTGGGTATATAAGTAAGGTTAAATCCACCGCTACTGGCTATGGGGTATATACTTAAAGCAAGGTACTTCGATGCGCTTAACCCAGCAAGTTGAAGTCACGTGGCTGAAAGCTGACCGTAACGGAGGACATATCATGGAACTACGTAACAAAGCGGGTGATATTGCGAAAGTTGCCGACAACCTCACCCTGAAAGAAATTACTGAAATGGGTTATACCGTTGATTTATGCGATGAAGCCAATGACCCAAGTGAACACTGGAAAGCAGACGCGGATAATCAAAGCAAAGGTGAGTACCCTGAAGACTAAGCCTTCTTATAGTAAACCGACTAACAAACCGAGCGCGCTCACGCTCGGTTTGTTTATTTTTGTACTTCGCGGATAAACAAGTCCATTTCTTCGAGATAATTACCGTTTGCACATCCCCAGTCGGTTACTTCCATTAACTCCGTCATTAACTGTTTAGTTTCATCCTTTTGCACGGCCTCCATAAAAGCATTGAAACGATCACGCGAAGCCTGGTTGCTCACCTTATGGGTATAATACTCTTGCAACAAGCTATCATAGTCCGGCCAGTGCTGCTCTTCTGGCAAATGGCTGCTGAGTATCACAGCGCACTTTTTCTGAACACTCGTCATCGTATCCTTTTTTGGCGGCGATGTATCCGAAGCGCATCCTGCGAGCACCAATACCAGTGTCAGTAACGTAATTTTTTTCTTTGTTATCACTTCTATTTCACCTATTCCTGCTGAGCGCGATATATAAACTATAAGCCTAAATGCATACTCTGTACGACTTTAAAGTAAAACAGCGTGATCAATAATAGAACTAAATATAAAAAGTGAGATTTGGAATAACGTACCATTAATTTGTCACGCATAATAAATAAGCAATTCACTAAGCCATTAAAATATAAAAAAATAGTAAAAGCCAGTTTACGTGATACAAAAATAAGTCATTCTCGCTGAAACCTGGCATCATGAGGTTATTTGGGTATAAGCTGTGTAATAATTAATGATGGCACAACCCAAATATTTTAAGGATCAACATGACCGCAACGGATTACCTCAACGACCTGAACCAGCGCTACCTTGCTATTCACCGCACCAAAGAAGACTTCTTTTGGGAAACTTACATGGGGATCAGCGATGACCATGACGGCTCGACTCAGGCTCAAACTGCATGGACAAGCTTTTTAAGCAACGCGGAGCAGATTACAGCGATCAAACAACAGCTAGAAGCGGCGGCCTCCATTAATGATCCGCAAGAAAAGCAACAAACGATAACGGGTTTGTCAGGCTGGTTAGCGATGTTTGAATCGCACGCTATTGAAGGTGAGAATGCACGAGTACTTAAAAATCAGCTCATTGCGTTTGAAGCTGAACTGTTCGAGAAAAAGCAGAACCATGTGCAGACTTTTACCGATGAACATGGCAAGCAGGTCGAAGGTTCACTGCCGGTATTAAGTTCTACCATTCGTACCAACAATCACGAACCAGTGCGACAGTCTGCACACCAGGCATTACTGGACCTTGAACAATGGCTGCTGCAGAATGGCTTTATCGAGCTGATTAAGCTACGCAATCAATTTGCCCGCTCACTTGGGTATGCCACTTTCTTTGACTACTCGGTTCAAAAAACTGAAAAGATGACCTCGCAGCAGTTGTTCAGCATTCTGGATGATTTTGAGCAGCGCACGCGAGACGCTCACCTGAACAGCTTAGAAAACCTGGCGAAAGAGAAAGGCCAGCCTGCACTAAGTGGTCACAACTTTGTCTACTCATTCGCGGGTGACGTGATGCGTGATCTTGACCCGTATGTGCCTTTCTCAAAATCGCTGAGACGCTGGGTAGAGTCATTTGGTCGCCTGAACATTGACTACTCAGGTGCAACGCTGACTCTGGATTTGCTGGATCGCAAAGGCAAATACCCGAATGGATTCTGCCACGGTCCTATCCCTTCCTTTTACAACCAGAGCGAATGGGTGGCGGCTCAGGTTAACTTCACCAGTAATGCTAAACCTGACCAGGTAGGCAGCGGCTACGATGGTATTAATACGCTGTTCCACGAAGGTGGCCATGCTGCGCACTTTGCCAACGTAAAAATGAACGCGCCTTGTTTTTCTCAGGAGTTTTCACCAACCTCAATGGCTTATGCAGAAACTCAATCAATGTTCTGTGACAGCCTGCTGACCGATGCCGACTGGCTGAAACAGTACGCGCTGGATGATGAAGGCAATCCGGTTCCTGATGAAATCATTCAGACGATGATCAACAGCCGCCAGCCATTCAAAGCCTATGAAGAGCGTAGCATCCTGGTCGTGCCATATTTTGAACGAGCGCTGTATCAGCTCAGCGATGAAGAATTAACGCCAGAGCGAATCACCAATCTGGCTCGTGATTGTGAGAAGCAGATCCTTGGTCTGGAATGCAGTCCTCGCCCGTTAATGGCCATTCCGCATCTGCTATCGGATGAAGCAGCTTGTGCATACCAAGGTTACCTGCTCGCACACATGGCCGTTTACCAAACCCGCGCTTATTTCTTAGATAAGTTTGGCTACCTGACAGATAACCCGGAAATTGGTCCGCTGCTAGCCAAACACTACTGGCATGCAGGCAATAATCTGTCGCATAACGAAACCATTGTCAGCCTGACAGGCGAAGGCTTCAATGCCAAGTACCTAGCTGATGTATGTAACCTATCGCCGGAACAGGCATGGGAAGTTCAGCAACAGAAAATTTCAGCACTTGCAACGCGTGAACGCGCACCAGTGGCTTCACTTAACGCGGCGATTAAAGTGGTAGACGGCAGTAAGGAGCTGGCAAGCAACGCTATCTCTGACGAACAGATGTGCGATGACTTTGAACGTTACATCACCGAAACTTACGGCCGATAACAATCTAAAAGCCAGAAGCCATGCTTCTGGCTTTTTACTTGCGGGGATAACATGTACCAGTCGATCATCAGGTTCTGGTTTGAAGAACTGACACCTCAGAATTGGTTTGAAAATAATCCGGAGCTGGACAAACAAATCGAATCTCGGTTTTCTTCCGTACTAGAACAAGCCGCTCAATGCGAACTGTTCAGCTGGCGTAACAGCGCACAAGGAAGACTGGCCGAAATCATAGTACTCGATCAGTTCTCGCGTAATGTGTACCGCAATACACCGAAAGCGTTCATGCAGGATCCACTTGCCCTCTCGTTAGCACAGGAAGCCATCCGGCTAAATCTCGATAATGAACTACCCCCTGAACAGCGCAGCTTTTTATACATGCCGTTTATGCACAGTGAATCTCGCCTCATCCACATTGAAGCGGAAAAACTGTTTCGGGCACCGGGGCTTGAAAATAACTACGACTTTGAGCTAAAACACAAAGCCATCATTGACCGATTTGGACGCTACCCGCATCGCAACGAGATTTTGGGAAGAGAAAGTACACCAGAAGAAGTCGAGTTTTTAAAAACACCCAACTCCGGCTTCTGACCTCACTTTTTAATGAGACGATAGAATGATACTAAATACCACCATATTGTGGCCCTGTTTATTGAAACTCGAAGGCGATGACGAGCTTATTTATCTGAACGCCGATTCAGACTTACTGGCAGAATGCCGGTCGCTTATATGGGGACAAGAAGATTACGTAGTGGACTCTCATGGACATACTTTCGGGTTGCAGTATGGCGCAGATAAGAAAATAACACTGCACACTAGGGATAAAATATTGTCTGTTGAAGAAGTAACTACACTCATTCAGTCGCATGAGTTCAGTCAGGCGCAGAGGTGCATAATTAAGATTCAGTTCACAACCGTACAGCAGGCAGTTTCAGCTTTGGCAGGTTAAACAACGCTCTTCAACGACTGTGTAAAAACAAAAAGCCACCTTGGAATTCAAAGGTGGCTTTGTACTTAGCAATCTATTTAAAGTAACTATAAAAACATAGCAGCACTCTAATCAATCTTACAAATCAAGTGATTAGGCGGGTAACTGGTACTTAAGATATCGTACGTACCAGTTTCATACTCAGCTGCTCCCGTGACAATGTAAGCCGCTTTATTGATGTACTTGTCTGTATTGGGCTGAATCCGTCCATACACATTCGCTACAAGGCCATAACTCCAGGTACCTCTTCGATAGGACCAGTTAACTACGTCTTCTGGTCGGTATTCAGAATTAAATATTTCTTCAAAAGCTTCTATTGTGATGGAACCATAACCAATGTCTTCACAAGTCTTATCTGTGCCTCCGACGACGCCCTCCAACACCTGAATGATACGAGTAAACAAAACAACGCGTTTTGACGAACAAACACCCTGGCTGGTACATGCCGTAAGAGTCACATCTCCTGAGACTTCATCTTCTGGAGGAAACGTCGTAATTGACTGTGTTTCAGTATCAAATGTCGCTAAACCCGGAGTGGTAATCTCTGTCGTCCATTCCAGTTCTCCAGGATACTCGATGATTTCACCATCTGAGTATTCCGCAATAACCTGGTAGGTTCGCGTCAGGGAACCGAGATAGTTATAGACCGGAATACTCGCCGCGCCTTCGATCCGCAAGGCACTCACGTCTTTATCAGTCACTTCTAAATCAGCGCTTGTACTGTACAAAGTACCGTTGACCATAGCTGTCGCTGTTATCTCAGTGACACCAATCGTCAAACCTTTTGCCACACCGTTGTTCTCAGATAAGTTACTGGTAATTTCAGCAACCTGAGGGGCGCTGCTAACCCAGCTTAATGCAGAGTTATTCGTCACAGTTAACTCACTACCGTCGGACAACATTGCGGTAGCGACAAACTGCTGAGTTTGTCCCCTAGGAATAGAGGCTTCACTCGGCGTGATCTCAAGGCTCGTCACTATCGCAGTCGTCACATTTAGTGTGACACTAGCGGTAAAGGACTGCTCGTTAGCGACACCAGTCGCGGTGATTGTAGCCACACCAGTCGCGATACCAGTAGCAAGGCCGGTACTTGGGTTGATAATCGCAACACCTGAATTATCACTACTCCAGTTTAGGGCTGCATTTGTCGTCACATCTAACGTTGAGTCATCGGAAAGCGTGGCTACTGCCGTAAATTGTTGGGTCAGGCCAACAGGTACAGAAATATCCGACGGTGAAATTTCCAGACCGATAACCACCGCTTCGGTTACCTCAAGCTGCGCATACGCAGCAAAAGATTGCCCGTTTGCTTCTCCTGAAGCAGAAATAGTCGCGAATCCGCTTGCTAAGCCTTCAGCTACACCATTACCTGAAGATAAGTTACTGGTAACACTCGCAACCGCTGGATTATCACTGCTCCAACTTAACGCCGAGCTGTTTGTCACATCCAGCGTAGAACCATCTGACATCGTCGCCACGGCCTGATACGACTGACTCAGCCCAACCGGAATCGCTACGCCGTCTAATGAACCTTCCGGTACATTGGCATTTAATGGTATGACTTGTAGGGCGGTCACAATCGCGTCAGTAACTGTTAGCGTAGTATTTGCTTCAAATCGTTGTCCGTTAGCAATACCTGAAGCCGTGACAGTGACGGCCCCCTCTTCCCGTGCTTCCAGCAGGCCTTTAGCACCGGTATTGTTGCTAATGGATGCAATGCTTGAGTCACTGGTTTGCCAGCTAATTGCGGTGTCTTGGGTCACATCTAATACTTGCTTATCTGACAACACCACTTTAGCAATGTATTGCTGTTCTAAACCTACGGGTAGTGAACTGTTTGACGGCTCGACTAATAACTGAGTGACCACAGCATCCGTCACCATCAGGTTTACCGAAGCACTGAAGACCTGACCATTTGCACTACCGGATGCCATTACCGTGACATTGCCCTCATCCAAAGCCGTCACTAGGCCACTGGTCCCGGCACTATTACTTACTGTGGCGATGTTTGAATCACTCGTACTCCAGCTGATTGCGGAATCCTGAGTAACATCCAGCACTTGGTTATCGGAAAGAATGACCTGAGCTCGGTACTGTTGCTCAAGCCCTACTGGCAACGTACTAATCACAGGTTCGACTAGCAACTCCGAGACGACCGCATCCGTAACATTTAACGTCGCTGATGCTTCAAAGTCCTGACCATTCGCCGTCCCTGAAGCAGTGATCGTCACTTCTCCCACCAGCAACGCTTTTACTAGTCCTTTTGCACCCGTGCTATTGCTTACCGATGCAATGTTCGCATCGCTGACTCGCCAGTTGATCGCTGAATCCTGAGTAACGTCCAGTGTACGATCATCAGAAAACTTCACTTTCGCTCGGTATTGCTGCTCTAGGCCAACAGGTAACGACTTGATTTCAGGTTCCACATAAAGTGCGGTTACCACCGCATTAGTAACACTCAAAGATGCAGATGCTTCGAACGCTTTGCCGTTTGCCGTACCAGATGCCGTGATAGTAACTTCACCCACACTGTGTGCTGTCACCTGACCTTTTGTGCCAGTAGCATTACTTACTGACGCTATACTTGAGTCGCTGCTTTGCCAGCTAATTGCGGTATCCCGGGTAACATCGAGCACCTGATTGTCGGAAAGAATCACTTCCGCCTGGTATTGTTGTCCGAACCCGACAGGTAACGAGCGAGTTTCGGGCTTAACCAGCAACTGACTTACCACAGCATCGGTCACGGTTAACGTCGCAGACGCTTCAAACGTTCTCCCGTTCGCACTACCGGAAGCAGTAATCGTAACCACACCTTCCTGCCAGGCGGTAACTAAACCTTTTGTATTAGCGCGGTTGCTTACCGTCGCAATACCAGTGTCACTTGTTTGCCAGCTAATCGCATTGTCACTCGTGACATCTAAGGTTTGATTATCTGACAACACAACCGTTGCGCGGTACTGCTGTTCAAGTCCAACCGGCAACGTAGTGACCACAGGTTCTACGATTAACTGTGTCACCACTGCATCGGTTACGGTTAACGTCAAAGACGCTTCAAAAGTCTGACCGTTAGCCGTGCCTGATGCACTGATAACCACCTCGCCGGCTTTTAGAGCCGTAACCTGACCTCTCGACTCAGGATCGTTGCTTACTGTGGCAATACTGGTATCACTACTTTGCCAGGTGACAGCAGATTCCTGCGTTACGTCCAACACCTGATTATCAGAAAGCAATGCCTGAGCATAATACTGTTGGCCTAAGCCAACCGGGAGTGATTCAGAGGCCGAGAGCAAAACAAGCTCTGTTACGATGGCATTCGTCACTTCAAGTTCCGCCGATGCTTCGAAAAGTTCACCATCAGATTCTAACGATGCGGTGATCGTGACGGTGCCAGAATCCAGAGCAGAAACCTGGCCCCGAGAACCCGGTTCATTACTCACCGAGGCAATCGTAGGATCACTACTATGCCACGTAATAGCATCCGCTTCCGTCACGTCAACGACGGTACCGCTCTTAAAAATGGCTTCTGCTGTGATTTGCACAGAAAACCCCACAGGAACCGACGATTGCTGAGATTCAACGGTGAACGTACTGATCGTGGACGTCGGAGGATCCAAGAGTCCACCGTCACCATTATTACAGCCGACAAGTAACAGGCTCATTAGAGAAAGGATGGACAGTATTAATTTATTCATCGTATTTTTCACTGAAAGATAACTCTAAATGTTATTTGGTTGATTCGACTTGGGTTGTGAAGTTAATTTCAACTCTGCGGTTTTGTGCGCGACCAGTTTCCGTATCGTTCGATGCTTTAAAGTTCTCTTCCCCTCGGCCTTCTGCTTCAATTCGAGATTGGTTTATGCCCATTCTTTTAAAGTAATCAGCTACAGATTGAGCACGTAATTCAGATAAACGCTGGTTATATTCACTTGCACCCATTGAGTCGGTGTAACCGATTATTTTTATTTTACCGTCACGGTAATACGTTAATTTTTCGACGTATTTCTCTAGATTCTTATTGTATTTAAGAGTGGCGGAATCAAACTCAAATAATGCCTGTGAGTTCAAAGAGACCTCTTCAGAAACAGAAACTTCGCTTTGTTGCTCATACTCATTTGGCTCTGCGATTTCCGCTATAGGGGATTTGGCTCGTACAAAGTTGTAAGTCAAACCAAGCATCGCTGAATGTAAGTCGGCCTGACCTGTACTGGTATTGCCCACGCCATCGATAAACTTATATTCTCCGCGCAGAGCCCAGTTTTGTGACAGACGATAGTTAACACCCAATGCAGCCACTACATCCCATTCATCTGCGCTTGCAAAGCCAACACTGTTAATTTCTTTGTCAACGCTGGTGTATGCACCGCCAAGCTTTGAATACAGACTTGCCTTGGCAGAGACGGGCAACGTGAAAACCATCGCCAGATCACCCTCCCAAATATCAACCGAACTCTTATCGCTCGAATCGTTCGCTTTTAAACTGCCATAGGAATTAATTGCCGCTTCCAGTGCAAAATAAGTAGTAAACTGATAGCCGGCATAAACGCCATAACTTAGCGCATCATCAGTACAGTCTTTTACAGACGTCCCACAAGCATCTTGAAAGTAACCCCAACCAATATTGCCACCTAAATAGGGATATCCTTCAAATTCAGATGACACTTGCTGTTCGGCACTTTTATATAAATAGTCGACATCATCAGCCAGAGACGAGCCAATGCTAATAATCAAAAGAAAACAAACAGTGATGAATCTCATTGACTCTCCAAAATAATGATCACCTTAAAAATTTAAAATCAGATCGGATGCCAGACGGTGATGTTCTATGATTACCAGCTATCCAAACAGACAAAAGCAAGCCGTTATCAATTAGTTATTTAGATAATAAAGACTTGTTATGAACCACTAAAAAATGGTCGGGCATAATATGGAATAGGCTATTGCCTTTAAAGAGGGAATGTTCTCCATCGTTAGTCATAACTTTCTGAAAAAGTGTAGGTGTATACCGGTAAAATTTCTAATGACGAGGAGAGTAACTGACTTTAGTTATTCAGTTTAATGAATCGGGGACAAATTAGGCTTGTAACCAAATCGAGAACTAGCGAGTCAAAGGCCATTTGTCTTTGATGACAAGATGACCTTAAGTATGAGAGGAACTATTAACGTTTAGATGGCAAAAGCATCGAAAAGAAACGTTGCTGTGACTTTGCCAATTTAGCTGAACTTAGCCGCTTTAATGTCTTCCATTAAGCAGTCAAGCTGATAAACCACCTTGCAACTTGCCTTCTCCATCGCTTTAATAGCATCGATCATTGCAAAAGTATCAGATGACTTACCACACTGAAGGGCATTTTTCCCGTACTCATGAACCTGTTTATGAGGCTCGTCCAACAGAGCAAAACTGCGCAGCCCTTTATACTGAGTACCCGCTCCTTTGTAATACCAGTTCCCTAAACGGCACACGGTATGCTCAGACACTTTCTCCTCGAAGGCTTCGGCTTCAACCAACTTATACAGGCTTTGCTTCCAGACAGCGTGATCCAGTTTAACGGTATCCAAAAATGATCGGGTCGAAGCGAGAAAAATCACTTCTTGCATATGTTCAGATTTAACGACCACCTCATTCACGATGCAGCCTATTTGAGAAGAGGATGCCGAAACTTCCTCAGCACAAGTCTGATTCTCTGTAATGGCTTGTTTGATGGCCTGAACTTGAGAGACGATTTGTTGAACCAACTGGTCAATTTTCTCACTCGTCTCATGTGCTTTTCCGGCTAATCCACGTACTTCATCCGCAACCACGGCGAAACCTCTGCCCGATTCCCCAGCCCTAGCGGCTTCTATCGCAGCATTAAGTGCCAGTAAGTTAGTTTGATCTGAGATTTCCTTAATGGTTGATACAAACTGATTAATAGAACTAGCGGTACTATCTAAGTTTTGTGCCACAGCCATACTGCTATTAGCATGATGACTGATTTTCTCGGCCCGATCTTCTAAACGCGCTAGGGCCTGATGAGTCTGTGCGAACATATCATCAAGCAGCTTCAGCTCCTCATTTTCTGCTTGCAGATTTTCAGCACTTACCACCATTTGGGTTCTGATCGCTTCCAGCATAACGCTCCCTTCGAGGCTAGACAGCGTCACTTGCTTATTTAATTTTATCGTTTGTTTGTAGGACTCGATTTCTTGTGCTGAAGATTCCAGCTGCTGCCGCATAGATTGCATATCACGGTCATACTTTTTCTGAAGAGCAGCAACCTCTTCTCTTAGCTCTTGATTTTCTTGTTTTAATTTATTCTGCCAAAGCATTATTTATCTCATTTTCAGCAAGCATATTGTCACACCATTATATATATATCCCGTCGTTTATTCCCTGCTGAGCGTAACAAAGTTTATAAGTTGGACTCGCGTGATTTAGTACTTTTGGCTGGGCTGAGTTGTTCGTCACTTAAACTCGTTTAGAGGTTAAAATACACAGCTCGCTGACTATACTAGTCTCATAGCAAGTAAAAAGGAGGAACGGATGCCAAGCAGTAACCCCATAGAAATTAAAGCACTTGACCATGTGGTATTAAGAACCAGTAATCTCGATGCCATGCTGCACTTCTATCGCGACATTCTGGGTTGCCCTGTGGAAAGAGAGCTCACTGAACTGGGCTTGACCCAGCTCAGAGCTGGAACGGCGTTGATTGATGTGGTCACGGTGGAGAGCGAGTTAGGACAACTGGGTGGAGAACCTCCGCAGCAAAATGGTAGGAACATTGATCACTTCTGCCTGCAACTAAGCCCTTTTGTAGAAAGTGAACTCATTGAGTATCTGAACTCGCACGATATTCAGGCTGAGGAATTCGCTGAACGTTACGGAGCACAAGGCTTCGGGCGGTCTCTGTATATTAATGATCCCGAGGGAAACGTTGTTGAGTTGAAGCCTCAGGTAGTCAAAGATAAGTGACCAGCTCATTTATAACCAAGGTGTAAAGGCTAACTGATATGAACGATATCGCATTAATACAGGGAGATATAACCACAGCGGAGGTGGACGCTATCGTGAATGCCGCCAATCCGAAAATGCTGGGAGGAGGAGGTGTCGATGGCGCTATTCACCGCGCGGCAGGCACAGCTCTGATCCAAGCATGCTATGAAGTTAACGAAGTAAACGGAATCCGCTGCCCGTTTGGAAATGCCCGCATTACCACGGCTGGGGACTTAAGTGCTCGTTTCGTCATTCATGCCGTTGGACCGATCTATAATAAATTTTCCGCCCCTCGCGCAGTACTGGAGTCCACGTACAAATGTGCGTTGGATTTAGCACTAGAAAACGACTGCAAAACGGTCGCACTACCCGCTATCTCATGCGGTGTTTATGGCTACCCTGCACTAGAAGCCGCTGAAGTCGCATTGTCTGTCTGCCAGCGCCCTGAATACCAACCACTTAGCATGCACTTTTACCTGTTTGGTGATGAAATGCTGAAAACATGGCAGCAAGCTCTCGCCACTTATCAATAACTCAGCTCCGCTGTTTATTTATGCGTTAAACTCTTAACAACACCAGGTACATTAGAGAGCGCATTCGTCGATTAGGAGAAAAACGATGGTGACCTGCAACCAATACGATTTTATTGAAATAGCCTGTATGTTTAAGCTGCCAGTTGAAATTACTCTGAAAAATGGCGAAACCCATCAGGGAAGTGCATTCGATACCGGCTTTGATTTGCAAAGACAAGAGTGCCTGTTTCTGGACATCGATGGCGAGCACATTGCGTTTCCGACCGAACATCTCGTCGCGATGCGGGCACTTAAGGCGAACCCACATTTCTCTGAAGTCACGTTTGATTAAACCGTTACCATTAAATAAGCATAAAAAAGAGGGGCAGTCCCCGTAAAACCGCCCCTAAAGCCATGCCAAAATCATAAATGCTAAGAGTTTTAGCGTTTAATTATTACTAATCGGGTCAACAGACCCAAGAAACTACCGGTCATACAGTGACTAATTAAAACTTGTAACCGCCGCTGATCATAAATACCCAAGGATTGATCTCTACGTCGGTTTTTTGCTTCGCACCACTAAACTTGTAGGTTGCTTCTGTTTCAATATTTGCATACCAAGCAGACGCGCCCAGGAACCACTGATCATTGATCATGTAATCCACACCAACGTTAGCGGCCAGACCAATAGAGTCGTCCAGTTTAAGATCAGACAAGCCAACATTTTTCGCTTTCTTATTAAAGCCTTCATCAAAGAAGATGGTGTAGTTCAGACCTGCACCCACATAAGGTCGGATCTTGCTTTCTGGCTCGCCGAAGTAATATTGAACCATGAAGGTTGGTGGCAAGTGTTTAGTATCTGCGATGTCACCCAGACCTAATAGGTCAGTTGAGATGTTATGGCTAAATGGCGTGGCTGCCAGCACTTCAAAACTGATATTGTCGGTGAACATGTAACCTATAGTCAGGCCAAGCTGAGTATTATCGTCCACCTTCAGCTCTTCCTGAGAACCAAGAATTTTATCGCTGCTGTCATTAGGCACGACAGATGCCGCCCCAACACGAAGAACGAAGTCACCTTGCTTATGAGCGAAAACACTTGGTGACACAAGGGCAGCAACCACTGCTAAACTGCAGATTGTTTTTTTCATTTTATTTCCTTTTTGTAGGGCTTCGTTTTGTATCCGATGATGAGCTTGTCACTCTCTGAAAAGATCCAGATTAAAGTCAGTGTGTTAGCGCACTCGGTTATCTGTATTTTTTAACTGCGCGCAATCTAGCACATAGAAACCCTACTATTTTGATGGAAATCAATTTGTAAAAAATTTAGCGATTTTGTAGAAGAAAACGCCCATTTGATCAACAAATCATGCAAAAGACCTACAATCTTGTAATGCAAAATGTGCGTGTGAGAAGACCTGTTCAATGTACAGCCTGATGACTCAGTGACGTCGAACAGCAACAGCTCGTCTATTATCTTAATACTATTTGTTCTGTGGGAAATACGATGAACCTGTTTGCAAACTTACCTGATGATATAACTGAAGAAACGTTTGAAGATCTGTTGTGTCACGATACACTGCGCATTGAACGCATCGTCTCTCACGGGCAAACTTCACCAGCAGAAGGTTGGTACGATCAAAAAGAACACGAATGGGTACTTGTGTTAAAAGGAGCAGGTGAACTCACCTTCGAAAACGGCGCTATTAAACATCTTGAAGCAGGCGATCATATTAACATCCCCGCACATACCAAACACAAAGTAAGCTGGACTGATCCCGGTCAGGCAACGATTTGGTTAGCGGTATTTTATCAATAACAAAAACCCCTCTCACCTGAGAAGGGTTTGTCTTTTTTTGAGAACTACCGCCACACGCCCCATTCGCCAGTGGTTCCAGGCTCTTCACCTTTCGTCCACCATTGTGCTGTCCACTCCTGACCGTCATGTGTCACCACATCACCCTGAGTGTAAACTAGGCCTTTATCCCACAAGTTGCTTGGTTCTACTGGTGGTGTTACGTCTGCTTTAATCAGAGACAAGGCATAGCTGAAGTCTGTGCTAGGTGCCAGTACCTGGTTCGCGTAAATATTACTACTGTTAAACATGTAGTGGCTCATCTCCTGATGCCAGATGCCCACATACCACTCACCGGTTTGCTGTGCGTTGAACTGATCAGCCAGCTCAGCAGCCCACGTCGTCGTATTGTTCGCGCTAATCGGTAAAGAGATATCGACAATTTCACTACCTGTTGCAGTAAATGTTCTAAAGCGAACCGTATCGCCCGACTCTACCGGACCGAAGCCTTGCTCAACAAAATAACCCAGCGATGTCAGGTTATTTACCGGATCAGTCGGCTCTACGGGGTCTGTTGGCGTTGTGGTTCCTGAACCGTTCAGGTTGATATCACTACAGTTATAAAAACCTTCACCAGCGGCATCAATACGCTGCCAGCGGGCATAAAGAACCGCATCACCGCTGCGGTCTGCTGGGAACGTGACCGGAATGCGGTACATCTTTTCTGCATCAGCATACACATCACCTGCGGTATCTATCAGTTCTAAATCACTCCAGGTAAGCGGCTGAGTTGCATCGTAGGTTGGCTTAGTGAGGTAAAACTCCCAGTATGACGGATTATGTGCGGCCTTTGCGTAGAACACCAGCTCAATCTGATTGTTCGCATCCGGAGTCACACTGGTGCGCTGCCAGTATGGTGAAGGGATGTTCAAACCTTTTTTGGAGGCATCACCTGCCGAACACAACTCACCATCACGAACCACCGCCTGAACATGTGCCATATCACGATAGTTTGCCACGTTAGCCGAGATTTCACTGCGCTGCACAAATGGAAAAGCGCCGGACTCATCATAAGCTGCCTGACACGCCTGATTCGGGATTTCATCAGTCCAGAATCCACCATCTTCATAACAGGTATGCTGACGTGCACTTGGAAACTCAACCCAGCCATGAGCACTGACATTACATGAGCTCAGCACGGCAACAGCACTTAAGCTCAAAAGAGGTAAAGATATCGATAATTTCATTTTTCATCCTTAAATTAGCTGACACTCCGCTCACTAACACAGCGGGTGTTAACAAAATTAGCAGGATGAATTTGTCCAGATGTTACAAATCGACACATGATTTGTAAGAGTGCTATCCCCTTTCCATCATTAATTGTTCGCCAATCTCATACTCGACTGACTCTTTCGAGTCACTTCAAATTCACTTACTTCAAATATTAAAACTTCATCGTTCATCTTTTGGTGTATCCATCACTACCATGGTCGTGATCCCCTTAACGTGTTCACACTCACCGAGAACATTCGCATGAAACGCTTTATAAGACGCTAAATCTCGCGTTTCTACTCGTAACAAATATTCGGTAGCACCTGTAATGTTGTGGCATTCCACTACCTCTTTCACAAAACGCACATGCTCCTCAAAAGCATGCTGTGCCTGTTTTGAGTGTGAGGCTAAACCAATCGAAACATAGGCAACAAAACCGACACCGAGTTGCTGACTGTCCAGAACTGTCCGATAGCCTTTTATCACGCCTTTGCGCTCTAATTCCTGTACCCGGCGCAGCGTCGCAGAAGGTGACAATCCGACCCGCTCAGACAGCTCGACGTTGGAGATTCTTCCGTCCAGTTTGAGCTCTTGCAATATTCTTTCGTCAAATCTATCCATGGTGAATTTTTGTTGCTGATTTAAAGTGGTTGAGCTCAATAAAAACACAATATTGATGGCGTTTCTACTTATAGTTGTTGTTCAGACGATGCCTACAGGGCGATTTTTGGTTTAAGGAACGTACTATGGAATACCACCAATTAGGCGCACTGGCGCTATTTGCTTTTGTATCGACATTCACTCCGGGCCCGAACAATATTATGCTGATGACATCCGGTGCGAACGTCGGCTTTAAGCGCACTATTCCACATATGCTAGGCATTACATTAGGCTTTGGGGCGATGCTGATCTTGGTAGGTATTGGCTTAATGAGTCTGTTTCATGCCTATCCGGTTACCCACTCGGTCTTAAAGGCACTCAGCCTGAGCTACTTGCTTTATCTGACTTACAAGATCGCGACCAGTGATAAAGCAGAAACAAAAAATGATTTTAAGCCGATGTCCTTTATCGGTGCAGCCTTATTCCAGTGGGTAAATCCAAAAGGATGGTCAATGGCACTCATGGCCGTCACCGTTTACAGCACAGGAGCCGCATGGTTGGAACTCACTTTTATTGCAGGCATCTTCTGTTTAGCTAACCTACCCTCTGTGACATTTTGGACAGCGGCAGGTATGCAGCTTCAGCGCTGGTTGACCACACCCAAGCGTGTCAGGGGCTTTAACTATGGCATGGCCGCTTTGCTTCTATTGTCGACAATACCCATGATTTAACATTACGTTGTGCTTACACAGAAGTTTCATTCTCAATTCACAGTGTAAATTTGTTTAAAGACACTACTCTCTCAAGAGAGTTATTGATATTCTCAAATGAAAACGAGAATAATTATCGAGAAAGCAAAGATGAAAAAGAAACCTCAACCAAAACAAGTTGTCGTCATAAACAGCGAAACCATTACGCCAAATATGCAGCGCCTTACCTTACAAGGTGACGCGCTGAGTAAGTTCCCCGAAGACTGTGAAGGTGGCTATATTAAGCTGCTGTTTAACGAGACTGGCGGTACAGAACTTCAGCCACTCTCAGAAGAAAGTCGACCTTTGATGCGTACCTATACCATTCGTCGTTTCCATCCTGAAACATCGAGCATCGAAGTGGATTTTGTCCGTCACGAAACACAAGATCTGCAATCCGGTTTCGCTGCGCGCTGGGCAATGACGGTACAAAACGGTGATACAATTAACATCGTCGGCCCGGGTACGATCTCTAACTTAAATACCGATGCTGACTGGTTTTTTATGGCGGCCGATATGACCGCACTCCCAGCCTTATCAGCAAAAATCCGTTCTTTGCCGGAGGAAGCAAGAGGCTATGCAGTTATTAGCGTCATCTCAGCAGCAGACATTCAACCACTGCACGCACCGGCGAGTATGGAGCTGATTTGGCTGACGGAAGGACAGACTCTGGCAGAAGCGGTCCGTGAACTGGAATGGTTAGATGGCGAACCAGCAGTTTGGTGTGCGTGTGAATTCGACTCGATGCGTGCTCTGCGTCAGTACTTCCGAAATGAAAAGGAAGTTGAGCGAGATAACATCTATATCAGCAGCTACTGGAAACAAGGTGTTTCCGAGGACGGCCATAAAGTGATTAAGCGTGAAGACGCAGAATCTAATGATTAATAATCAATAAAAAACGCCAGATTTTTCTGGGCGTTTTTTTGTTAGGAGTTTACAGTTTAATTAGTGCTTGTAAGATTCAGGCACTTCAGCAATGTAAATCGCTGGTACACCTTCAAAGTCACTAGTAAACAACACACCGTCATCATTTGGTGTAAATGACGGATGCGGGTGAGTGATCTGACGGTCGCCGTCAAGAACATCCCAGGAAGTGCTGTGCTTACAAAGCTTCTGAGCTGTCTTAGCTTTGGTGTTCAGCACGTACAAGAACGGGTCGTTCTCAATGTCGTAGCTTTCTGCGTCTGCAACATCCACAGGCGCATCACAACCATCACCAACCATCAAAGAACCATCGAAGTTACTCATCAGGTGTGAACAAGGTGGCATTACCATCACTTCTTCATTTTCCAGCGTTTCTGGATTCGCTTTGTAGATCACGCGATCCGTCTGGCCTTTAAAGTAAGAAACGTAAGCCATTGCGCTACCGTCTGGGATCCAGAATTCGTGCGTGCAGGATTCACCTTCTGCGTGCTCTTTGATCTTACGAACGTTACTACCGTCTTCATTAACCAGCCACATACGAGCATCAACCAAATCATGCGGACCTTCATGACAGAAGCCAACAGTAGAATCGTCAAATGGACGGTAAATCGGGTGGCCTAGCCATGCAGTGTCTTGGTGAACCACTTCCAGGTCGCCAGTTTCAATATCAACTTTGATTAAGCGGCAAGTCGGATTGGTATGGTAGAACTCTGCAAATTTCTCCCAAGACGTCAGCGGTTGCCAGTCACGTTTCAGGATTTCTATACCCACTAACTTAGTGCAGTCTGAGTTTGCAACCCAAGTGCCGTAGCCTTTCCACTCTTCATCAACGGTGTAGATGGCCGTTTCTTCCAACGTTTCTAAATCAACTTTCATCAGGTTCAGTTCATTTTTCACGTAGAAGAACGAGCGCTCATCAGTTGAAATGAAACCACCAAAGGTATTGTCACCTTTACCTTCTGTCAGTTGGACCGCTTGTTGCGTTTCGAGGTTTAGCAGGTAGTAGTTTCGGTTTCCGTCAAAATCACCTGCGAATAACAGCTTTGTTCCATCCTGAGTAAAGCACTTCTGGTAGAAGTAGTTACGGTGACAAATCACGTCAGTCGGCGTTAAACGCGTCACTTTTACGTTCGTATCGCTATCAGTGAAAGTTTCAAAAGATAGTTGGATGATATCGCCTTTGGCCATATTTCAATTCTCCGCAATGACACTGCCAACGTAAACCGTTGGCAGTGGATAGTATTATATTTCTTGCTTATCGAGTCGCAGTTAATGCTTCGTTAGACTCTAGACCTGAGCTCTTCTTCAGAGCGAAACCAACCGTGAAGATGACAGCCGCACAACCCAGGAACAATGCACGCCCCCATAGTGGGTTTGGAATCAGTACCATCAGTGTCAGACCACCAGCCATTAGCATTACTAGTGAACCTAGTTTGTTGCGTTGCATACGGTCAACGATGTCTTGACCTTCTTCAGCAACACACTCAGTGTCCACATCGTTGAAGAACTCTTTAGTACCTTCGATGTACGGATCTTTTTCTTCTTTGTAGAACAGAGTCGTCAAGCAGAAGAAACCAGCTGTGAAGAATAGGTGCGCTGCGATGGTGATCATCGTTTTCATCTCACCCATTTCACGACCTGTCAGGTTTTCCATACCGAACCACTCGCCAACGCGCGCTGGAGTGAAGTAGTTAACTACAGACCAAGATACGAACATACCAACTACAACTGTTGCCCACGGAGCCCATTTCGGCGTACGACGAATCAGGATACCCAGGAACAATGGAACTAGGATTGGAGATTGTAGTAGCGTCGCTACTTGCATCATTAGGTCGAACAAGCTTAGGTGCTTCAGTGAGTTGAAGAACTGAGCCATCAAGATAACTAGGATACCGTTAACCACACAAGCGATTTGACCTGCGCGTAGCTGCTCTTTATCTGTCGCTTCACCTTTACGCATGATAGGTGCGTAGAAGCTACGTACAAAGATACCAGAGTTACGGTTAAGCGCTGAGTCCATTGAAGACATGGTTGCTGCGAACAGACCAGCCATTAGTAGACCGATAGTACCAACAGGCATGAACTCACGAGCGAACACTAGGTACACCGCGTCACGAGCTTTAGCACCAAGTGCTGGGTAAGCTTCTGCTGCATCTGGAACTAGAACGTTAGTTGCCCATGGTGGGATGAACCAAATGATTGCACCAACCATCATCATACCAAGTGCAAGTAGCGCTGCTTTGCTTGCGTTGTTTGAATCTTTCGCGTTAAGGAAACGGTAAGACTCTTGCATGTTGTTGATAGACTGAAGCTGCTTAACGATGAAGAAGAAGAACGAACCAACAATAAGTAGTGGGTAGTTCATATCCGGACCAACGAAGAAGCCATTACCATGGTCAAACTTACTGATGATCTCACCAGGACCGCCAACATAAACCAATGCAACGATTGCACACGCGATAGAGATAACCGCAACAATCAGAGTCTGGATAAAGTCAGACGCAACCACACCCCATGCACCAGATAGTAGTGAGATAAGCAGTACCGCCGCACCCGTTACATAAATAGTGGTTATGATGTCAGCATTAAATACAGCTGAAGCGAACACGCCCAGACCGTTTAGCCATACACCAGCGTTAATAACGCTTAGCGGAATGATTACCCAAGTGAAGAACTGCTCGTTAGTCGAACCAAAACGACGACGTACACCTTCTGTAGGCGTATCGACACGCATCTGGCGGAAGCGACGAGCGAAGTAGAAGTAAGCGAACACGTAAGCAACCATGTTACCTACGAATACCGCCAGAACGGCAAAACCGTCATTAAATGCTTTACCGGCTGCACCTGTAAAGGTCCATGCAGAGAACTGTGTCATGAAGGCTGTAGCACCAACCATCCACCACAGCATCTTACCGCCCCCGCGGAAGTAATCACTGGTACTGTTACTTGCCATCTTTTTGAACAGCAGGCTGATTGCCACCATCAGGGCAAAGTAGCCTGCTATTACTAAGTAATCGTATTCCATAATAGAATCCTCGAAACGCTGTTTTAATTTAGATAAATTATATTTTCAAAAAACAAAACGAACTGAGACAAAAATCAAAACAACGGTTCAATTTTCAACTTTTGCGCCCAAACATGACTGAGATCAACAATGGGTAGCTTGTAAATAACCAACCCCTATTAACCACAATATTTGAAAGGACATAGTTTGAGACTAATCACAAAGTGGTATGTCACATACAAGTCCGGAAGTATGAAAGCGTGATCGTTGTCGAGTAATTTTTAGCCAATAAAAAGGGCTCCCACGAGCCCTTCGTTTAGTGTTATTAGATGAGTTCTATAAGCTGACTCGCTTGGTCATTAACCGTTATCTGGTTAATAAATATCAGGTTAATGGAGCCAAAGTACATACCGGTCGCGTTTATCTCTGGCGCTCAAATGGCGTACAAAGACAGAGCTAAAATGTGGTTCTCAGACTCTGGTTCCTGATCAGAAGTTGTATTTCACACCAACGCGGAAACGAGGGATGTACTCATCTTTGTAATCTGAACCGTCACCTTTGTTTGTAATCGCCGCGACAGCAAAGAACGGGATGAAGCCACTTTCCAGCTTGTTGTACTCACCTTTGAAGTCGATTAACTGATCGTGACCTTTGTTTTCCCAGCCGCCGTCACCGCCGTGCAGATCTTTGTATTCCATATCCAGGCCAAGTTTGCCCCAGTCGAACTTACGGTTTACGTACAGGTTTAGCTGGTTGTAACGAGAATCGTCTGAGTTTTTGTAACCGTGGCGAACACGAGCACCAACGTTCCACTCATCCGTCAGGTTGTAAGAACCACTCAGGTTGTATTTGAAGGTTGAGCTAGATGAGCCGGCATCAACTGACATACTCGGAGTCAATGAGAACGCGTCGTTTACTTTGTAACGGTAACTTAAACCCGTTTCGTGACCGGCGTCAGCCATGCCACTGTTTTTGTAGTTCCATTTCGCTTCCACGCTGAAACCAATCTGGTTCGCAAAACGGTGAGAAACGTAAATACGGTCGCGATGCTCATCGCCATCACGGTCTGGCACAAATTCATGTCGAACGTCAATAGTAGCAGCGCCGGCTAAACCAGAGGCCATAGCTAATAGGAGTGCAGAGGTAAGGTATTTAATTTTCATTTTTTGAAACGCCATTTTATTTTATACTGAATGTTGTTTTAATATACCTTTAAACACATACCAATAAAGTGGTTATGGATTTTTTTGTGATCTTTGAAACGGTGTTTTAATTTTTTCGTGAGCTGTGCCACATGACTTTATTAGATTCGATGATCGTAATGATCTATCTGCTCTTCATTGCGATCGCTGCATGGGTGTTTCGCCGGTTTTCTAACTCGTCAAATGACTTCCTTCAGGGCGGAGGAACCATGATGTGGTGGATGGCTGGAGCGACCGCTTTTATGACTCAGTTTTCCGCATGGACCTTTACTGGTGCTGCGGCCAAAGCCTATGAAGACGGCATCAGTGTGATGTTTATTTTTTGGGGTAATCCCCTGGGCTTTTTCCTAGCGGCCGCCTTTTTTGCGCGCAGATACCGAAGATTACGGGTTGAAACCGCAATGGAAGTGATTCGGGTGCGCTTTGGTCATGCATCAGAACAACTGTTCACGCTATTAAACTTTCCCTTGACCCTGATTGCCTGCGCAATCTGGATGAACGGACTGGCCTCATTTTTTTCTGCCGTCTTTGCTATTGACGTCTCGACCACGATTATCGCTATGGGTGTGATCGTCACCTTGATTGCTGTAAGCGGTGGTGCGTGGACAGTTTCGGTGACCAATGTCATTCAGTTGGTGTTGCTGATAGCCATCACCTTAGTCATCGGTTATACAGCTTTACAACGTTTTGAAACGCCTGCGGCCATATTTGATCACGTAAACCCTGTTTATGGCCAGAACATGAATATTCCGTTTCTTTTTGTCATGTGGGCAATCGCAATGTTGCTGCAGCAAACAATGAACAACAATCACACGCTTAGCTGTTATCGCTTTCTTACTACCGCAAATGACAAAGACGCCACCAAAGCGGCATTCGTCGCTGGTGCACTGTTTATTGTTGCTCCGGTACTCTGGTTCATGCCGGCCTGGTTCGTAGCTGCGCAGCAAATCGATCTGTTCGCCGTTTATCCTGCTCTAGGAGAAAGTGCCAATACCGCTGCCTACCTTTATTACATTCAGAACTACATGCCGCAGGGAATTCTGGGACTGGTGATGGTTGCCTTGGTTGCAGCAACAATAGCGCCGCTTTCATCTGCTCATAACCGCAACGCCGGGATCGTGGTGAAAAGCCTCTACCAGGTCTGGATTAACCCGCATGCAGACAGCCGTCAGCAGTTGATTGTAGGCAAAGTCGCGACTTTATTATCGGGATTATTAGCCACCGTAACCGCTTTGTTGCTCGCCTCGGTCAAATCTTACAGTCTGTTTGAAATGATGATTTTCTTCGCGGCATTTATACAAATGCCGATAAACATCCCTTCCCTGCTGGCGCTTGTCACAATAAAAACGCCGAACTGGTCTGGATGGGCAACCGTGATTGTAGGATGTTTGGTATCACTGTTTATGATGTTTGTGTTCGATGTCAACTGGCTGTTTTCCGAGCCGCTGACATCACGGGAAACCAAAGATCTGACGATTGTGCTGACGCTTGCACTCCACATTATCGTCACGGGCGGTTTCTTCTTACTTACCGGACTCTTTTATTCCAAAGAACCAGAGACAGTCTTAGAAAGCCGAAACACACTCCGACAAAAGTTAGCAACCCCTATCAGTGAAGAAGAGCAAGCGCCGATCAATCACAAACAAGGCCTGTATGTGGGCTCAATTACTGCAGCGGCCGGAACACTGTTGATACTAGCGGGATTCATACTGGCCGAATCATCACAAACGATTTTTGTCGCGATAGGCTGTATCGTTTTACTGTTCAGCTTGTTCTTGCTCAAGCCTGCCAAACAGTCCAGACGAGTCTGGCAGCGATAATAAATCAGACACTTATAGAGCGTGATATTATCGTCGCGCTCTGTAAATCACTGCGCTGTATTGCCCCGATAATGAACATTAAGCGGTAAGCATTAATCAATATCACGCAAGGCTTTTTGAGCTGTCAACGTGGAATAAGGGTTCAGAGTTATTGTATCTAAGGGATTAGATAGGAAAAGTGGGGATGGGTGCGGATGACTAAGAATAAAAAAACGCCTGCGTGGAGCGCAGGCGTTGGCAATTTGCCCAAAAGATCGTTCGACTATCAGAGATAGTTTTTCGGTGCTAACCGGGGTAGGAATTATTCAATAATTCCTGCAACTTCACGAACCAGCTTCGCCAGCTCTTCCCATTGCTCGTTGTCAATCAAATCGCCAGGAACCATCCAGGTACCACCACACGCTAAGACTGAAGGTATTGCCAAGTAATCTTTGACGTTACTCGGGCTCACGCCACCTGTAGGCATGAATTTAACCGGGTATACAGCAGTTAGTGCTTTAAGCATTGCCGTGCCTCCTGATGGCTCTGCAGGGAAAAACTTAAGAGTACGTAGACCCATTTCCATCGCTTGCTCAACTAAGCTAGGGTTATTTACCCCAGGAACAATCGCGATATTGCGCTGCTGACAGTACTTTACTGTTGTCGGGTTAAAACCAGGGCTAACGATAAAATCAACACCAGCATCAATCGCGTCATCAACTTGTGCACTTGTCAGTACTGTACCAGCACCGATCAGCATCTCAGGGTATGCCTGACGCATGTTTTTGATCGCTTGTACGGCATCTTCAGTACGGAATGTTACTTCAGCACATGGCAGGCCGTTTTCAATCAGTACCTGAGCCAGTTTTACTGCCTTGTTTGCATCTTTGATAGCAATAACAGGCACTACTTTAATTTCAGAAAGTTGTTGATTAAGGTCTTTCATTTCATCGTTCCTTAAATAGTAGGCATCACGTCGCTTGGAATGATTGCGCCGCGATGTTGAATAACGGTGCCAGCCACTTTGTGTCCGGCCAGCGCAGACTCTGACATGTCTCCGCCTAAAATACGTTTTGCAAGATAACCTGCACTGAAAGAGTCGCCTGCCGCTGTCGTATCGACTACAGAATCGACTTTTGTTGCTGCAACGGTATGCTGTTCGTCTTCAGTCACGACAAAACAATCGTCCGCGCCACGCTTAACAATGATCTCTTTAACACCAAAGTTTTTCGTGCGGCTAATTGCTTCGTCTTCGTGCTTGTCGCCCCATAGCATGACTTCGTCATCGTAAGTCAAAAATGCCATGTCTGTTACGCTCAGAATTTTAGAGTAGAATTCGCGGGCTTGTTCGATACTTGGCCACAATTTAGGGCGGAAGTTGTTATCAAATGCGATTTTCACGCCTTCTTTACGGCACAGCTTCAACAGTTCAATTAACATCTCACGTGTATCATCGGAGATGATCGCCAGGCTGATACCACTCAGATAAATCATTTGGTGCTGGCAAAGCTCTTTAACTAATGACAACAGCGCGCGATCACGCAGCCAGTATTTTGCTGCCGCATCGTTGCGCCAGTAGAAGAAACTACGCTCACCATCGTCTGCGGTTTCAATCGCATAAATACCAGGGACCTTGTCTTCTGAAAGGTAGACCATATCCGTATTGATACCTTCGTCCTGCCACGCCGCCAGCATTTCACGGCTAAACGGGTCCTGACCTAAGCCCGTAACGTAAGAGGTTTCTACCCCGTGTTGTTTCGTTAAACGTGACAGGTAAACAGCAGTGTTTAGTGTATCGCCACCAAAGCCTTGCTCTAGTGCGCCGTCATTTTTCTTCAGCTCCACCATGCATTCACCGATGATGGCAACACGACTGATTGGGTTCATGGAAGGTCTCCTCAGTATTTGATGTCGCTATTATCGCAATTACAAAACCACTAAACAATAAAAATAAAACAATGGTTCATTTATTTCGTGAGCTTGATCTATCTGACGTATTGCTGAGTAAGGTTCAGTAACCACGCCGAGAGAAGTTGTGGCCAAACCAAGACAGGTAATCCCTGTGCACCACGAATACCAAAACCATGCTGGCCTTTTTCAAATAAGTGCATTTCGGTAGCAATGCCATACTGGCGTAGGGCTTGCCAGAACACGACACTGTTTTCAACGCTCACAGCAGAATCGTCACTGGCATGGAGTAAAAAGCACGGGGGCATATCCAGCGTTACTTGCTTTTCCATCGAGAACCGGATGATGTCTGATTCGCATGGTGATTGACCAATCAGCTCGGTGCGCGAGCCCATATGAGCAATGCTTTTGTCCATACTGATCACCGGGTACATCAAGGCGCAAAAGTCAGGCCTTGCAGATAACCTGTCGGCTTCGTCCTGGTAAGGATAAATTACCTGTTGGTGTCCCGTCGCTAGGCTTGCGGCTGCGTGACCACCTGCCGAAAAGCCCAGTACTCCAACAGATGATAAATCGGGCGCTAGTTGACGGGCTAATCGCAACCCTCGCTGAGCATCTGCTAGCGTCGTCATCGAACCAAACTCATGCCCTTCGTCCGGCATGCGATAGGTCATCACAAACACCGTAAAACCGGCTTGATTGAGAACGCGCGCACTGTCTACTCCCTCTTTGTCAACAGAGACAAGTCGATAACCGCCTCCCGGCAGTAATAATATACCGATGCCATTTGGTTTTTCAGGCTCAAACACCACGATTTCCGGATTGGTTACCTGAAACACCGCGCGATCTGAAAGGCCGGCATTAACGCTCCTGTCTTGGTAGCATTGCTGTATATGAGAAGATAACTGGGAATTCGGCCACAAGGGCAAAACCTGCTTCCCTGGAAACCAGGTTTGTAATGAGGTGATCGGCGCTGTCTGCATGAACTATCTCCGTCTCTAAAACGAAAAAAGCCAGCACAACGGCTGGCTTTGACATATTTCCCGATAAATGAGTGATTAGTCTAGTAGAGACTTCACGTATTCTGCAATTTCTGGCACTTGGCAGTTAGAGAAGAAGCACTCTTGGAAGTGTGCGCTGCCTACCGCTGTTTTCACTAGCTCTTGGTCGATTGCACGCAGACCTTCTAGCACATCTTTAGAAACTGCTGCTTTCACGTCGTTAAGGATCGCTGCGTTAGCTTGCTGAGGAGCAGCACGCTCGATTGGGTAACCTTCGCCACGTGCGCCTGTGAATGCTTTTTCGAAGATGTAACGAACGTTCAGTTCGCCAGCCCAGCCAAAACCTTTAGCGAATGCAAGAGAGATAGCGTTGCCGTTGTTGATTTGGTTGAATAGGAATGCATCAGATGGCTCCAGGCAGTAACCACAAACTACACCAGGGTGCATGTTGCTTGACATTAGAGCGCCTTGACCAGTACCACAACCAGTCACTACGAAGTCTACTGCTTTAGAGTTAAGCAGGATGCTCGCCATAATACCCAGGTGGATGTAAGTTAGGTGATGATCGTTTTCGTCAGTCATACCTACGTTGAATACATCGTGACCAAGGCCACCAGCAACAGTGTTAAGTTCAGCTGCAACCATCGCATTTTTAGGTGCCTGGCTGTTTTCCATCATTAGTGCAATTTTCATGTATAACTCCAGCGGATAAACCGCATTCAAAAATCAATTCTTAAACAAAATCTTTACGCATTGGGGTGAATGTATCGATAAGAACACCCGCTTTCAGACATACACAGCCGTGCTCGATGTCTGGCTGTTTGTACATAGTGTCGCCAGCTTTGACGATTTTTTTTCTCATCACCGATGGTGAATTCAAATTCACCGGACAGCACGTATGTTAACTGCTCATGTGGGTGTGAGTGCATTGGGCCGATTGCGCCTTCTTCAAAGTGCACTTCGACTGACATCATGTTGTCGCTGTGTGCTAGTACTTTGCGTGAAATCCCTTCGCCGAGATCTTCCATGGGAATGTCTTGGTTAAATACGAACATGGTTCACCTAATAACTTGATTGATTAATCATTGACTCTGATTGCTGACGATATAAACGGTATATCGTCAGAGAATTCATTACGATCACGGTCATTTCCAGTAAAGTTCCACCAATAGAACCTACCAGAATATTGTTGGTTAACCAGCATGATGCGCCCAGTAAAAAGCCGATTCGCATCTGAATACCGGATAAACAGAACACGGAATAGGTACCTATGACTGTTCCAAGAATAGGCCATAGGTCACGCCATTGCTCTGCGACCCAAAAACCGCTGACTAAACTGATTGCAATAAAGACAGCAGCAACTCGTTTCGACGAGACAAATATCGCCGTGGTCGTTCTCAGTGCCGACAGCAATGCGCTGAGCGCAGAAACCATCGAACCGAGTAATAAAAAGTGAAGAAGGTGATTGAGGTTAAAAACCAGCATTAAGATTTTTAAGAGCCTGTCATTTTTCTGGTAGAAGACGGAGATCCCTAAACCAAAACTAATAAACCCTAATGCTTGCGCCAATAAAGTGGTATCCACAATCACCTTCTCACAAGTGGATTAGCGAGCTAACCAGCCACCGTCAACTGCAACAGTGTAGCCGTTGATGTAAGAAGCTGCATCAGAAGCTAGGAACACACATGGACCAGCAACGTCTTCTGGAGTACCCCAACGGTCAGCAGGGATACGCTCTAGGATAGCTTTGTTACGGTCAGCGTCAGCACGTAGTGCTTCAGTGTTGTTAGTAGCCATGTAACCCGGTGCGATTGCGTTCACGTTGATGTTGTGACGAGCCCATTCATTTGCCATTGCGCGAGTGATACCCATAACCGCACTCTTAGATGCAGTGTAAGAAGGTACACGGATACCGCCCTGGAAAGAAAGCATAGAAGCAATGTTGATGATCTTACCGCCAGTGCCTTGAGCAATGAACTGTTTCGCAACAGCCTGAGACATGAAGTAAACCGTTTTAGAGTTGATGTTCATTACGTCATCCCAGTTTTGCTCTGAGAATTCGATTGCATCTTCACGACGGATGATACCTGCGTTGTTTACCAGGATATCCACTTTACCGAACTCAGTCACAGTGCTATCGATGATGCTAGGAATATCGTCTTGTTTTAGTAGGTTAGCGCGAACGTCCAGGAACTTGTAACCTGCTGCATTCATTTTTTCGATCGTTTCTGCTGGTTCAACATAGTTAACGCCAACAACGCTACAGCCTGCTGCAGCTAGACCAAGTGCCATACCTTGACCAAGGCCAGTGTCACAACCAGTAACAATGGCTACTTTGCCTTCAAGGTTAAATGAATCAAGAATCATGTCGTTTTCCTCAGTAGTCGGTAATGTTGTGATTTGGCGACTTAGCCATGTCACTTTGTATGCATTCATACTGAACCAAAAAGAAACCATTGGCAAATATTTTTGAAAAAGCGTTTCAAAAATATTGATTGCGATCTTATTTTTTGGTGGTTCGCTATTGCGCGGTTTCAAATTTTTGAAAAGGCATTTTAAAAAAACTGGTTCTAAATATTTTAGACGATATAATGCAACAAACTAACGAACAAAGGGGTAACAATGGAAAAGTCGACACAACCTGAAGCAGTTTCATCAGTATTGAAAGTGTTTCACATTCTTCAGGCGCTGGGTGAACAAAAGTCCATCGGTGTTTCAGAGCTTTCACAACGACTGATGATGTCAAAAGCGACAACCTATCGTTTTCTGCAAACAATGAAATCTTTAGGCTATGTTTCTCAGGAAGGTGAAGACGACAAGTACTCCCTGACTCTTAAGCTATTTGAGCTAGGTGCAAAATCGTTAGAGTATGTTGATCTGATTGAACTGGCGGACAAAGAGATGCGCCACATCTCAGAGCTGACTAATGAAGCTCTGCACCTGGGAGCCTTGGATGAAAATGCGATCATTTACATCCACAAAATCGATTCTGGCTACAACCTTCGTATGCAGTCACGCATTGGCCGTCGCAACCCTCTTTATAGTACTGCTATTGGCAAAGTACTGCTTTCTGAACGCGACGAAAGCTTTGTCCGTGAAGTGTTAAGCGATGTTGAGTTTGTTAAACACACAGCGAAAACACTGGAAAACACCGATCAAGTGCTAGAAGAACTGGCTAAAGTTCGTGATTTCCACTATGCAGAAGATAATGAAGAGCAAGAACCCGGCCTTCGCTGTATCGCTGCGCCGATATATGATCGTTTCGGTCAAATCATTGCAGGACTTTCTATTTCATTCCCGATTATTCGTTTTGAAGAAGAGAGAATGGAAGAGTACGTTGGATTGCTGCATCAGGCAGGTAAAAACATCTCTGAGCAGTTGGGTTACAACAACTACCCGGCATAATCTGAAAAAGCAGCCAGCAGGCTGTTTTTTTTGACAATCATAACAAATGTGAAACACCGGTTCATTTTAGAGGTTAACCATGGGCACTTCCGTCACTCCGAACATCTTTGACTTTTTAATCAAAATTGACCCCTTTGATAAATTGCCAGACTCCGTGGTTAAAAGCATCTCTAACTCAGTCAAAGTGAAGTATCTGGTTAAAGGTGAAACCATCAGCTTTAGCGCGCTATGCGACCAGCGATACCTCTATATCATCCGAACCGGTGCCATTGAGCAACGAACCTCAGACGGCAAACTTCGCTCTCGTCTCGGTCACGACGACCAGTTTGGTTTTACATTTCTCGAACCACTGCAAAACGCGGAAGATGGCTATCAGGCCGAAGCGATTGAAGATTCCCTGCTCTACCTGATCCCGCACTCAGAGCTCAAACTCATCAGCGAAGAACATCCGGAGTTCGCTGACTATTTCGCCGCGCAAGCCAACCTGCGTTTAAGCTCGGCAGTGAAGTACGTCAGTAAAGAGGATAAAGGGCTTTTCTTCCGCCCTGTAGGTGAGATCGCCAGTGAAAATATCGCGATTGTTGATGTAAATGATTCAATCCGCAGTGTCGCGCAAAACATGTGTGGTAAGCAACGTAGCTCGTGCGCCGTTGTGATGCGAAACGGTGAAATAGCAGGGATGGTCACTGACCGCGATATGACCAAAAGTGTGGTGGCAAAAGAAATCGATACCAACAGGCCTATTTCTGAGGTGATGAATACTTCACCGGTACTGGTGCAAAGCGATGACAAAGTCATGCAGGCGATCTCGCTGATGCTGCAATATAACGTCCGCTGTCTGCCAGTGTTAAAAAATGGTCAAGTGACCGGACTTTTGACCACAACCCATTTGGTTCATAACCACAAAACGCAGTCGCTATTTTTGATCGAAAAAATCAAATATGCGCAGTCCATCAACGCGCTGGCTTCGCTACGGGAAGAAAAGCAAACGATATTCCAGGCCTTGGTCGAAAGCGGAGTCAGCGCAGAAATCCAGGGGCGTGTAATGTCAATGATCATGGACGCCTTTAACCGACGTATCATTCAGCTGAGCGAGGAGTTACTCGGTCCTCCACCGTGCGACTATGCGTGGATTGTTGCAGGCTCTCACGCGCGCAATGAAGTTCACATGCTGTCAGATCAGGACAGCGCGATTGTCCTTTCCGATGACGCAACAAAAGAAGATAAACTTTACTTCAAACATCTTGCGATGCGTGTTTGTAATGGTTTAGCCGCCTGTGGCTATCCACTGTGTGATGGTAAGTATATGGCCGCCTCGCCTCAGTGGTGTCAGCCTGTACGCGTGTGGAAAGAGTACTATCAGAAATGGGTAGCCAGCCCGGAATACAACAAACTGCTAAGCATCAGTGTGTTTTTAGAGGTACGCGCGATTCACGGTAACCGCGAATTTGTTGACCAGATCCAGCAACACCTGCATCAATGCATCCAGAAAAGTCCAAACTTTATCCCTGCTCTAGTACGCGATGCCATTGACACTCAACCGCCACTGGGCATTTTCAATCACTTAGTATTGGAAAAAGGCGGTGAAAACAGCAATACCTTAAACATCAAAAAATACGCATTAAATCTGATCATCGATTTGGCCCGCATCTTTAGTCTTTCTGCCGGCGGCTCTTTAACGGGGACTGAAGAGCGTTTTCGTTACTCGGCCGAGCACGGAACACTGTCGAAAGACAGCGTGGAAAACATCATCGGCGCATACCGGTTTATTACTCAGGTACGTTTTCGCCATCAGTTGAACGCCATTCTGAACGGCTCGACACCCGACAACCATATTGCACCTGATGATTTCAGCAGCTTTGAACGTAAACACCTCAAAGATGCGTTTAAGATCATCAGCGAACTGCAGGATGTAGCGAAACTGAAGTATCTCAAAGGATAAACCATGATTAAGCGCTTATTTAAACGGTTGGAAGCTCCGCAGTGTCCGGAACAAAAACGTCAGGCAATAGATATTATCGACACCTGGCCGAGCGCCTTGCAAAGTTACTTAAAGCACCCGTTGATTGACTGGGAAACCCCGATGAATGAGCTCAGCTTCGTCGCTCTGGACTTTGAGACAACAGGTGTTGACGCAAAAGGCGATAAGATATTATCCATTGGCGTGGTCGACCTCACGCTCGAAGGCATTGATATAGCCAGTGCAAAAGAATGGTTTATTTGTCACGGACAGTTCATCAAACCAGAAAGTGCAGAAATAAACGGCTTAACCCCAAAAGACTTAGCGCATGGCTTAGCGATTGATGAGGGTATGAGCCATCTTCTTGAGCGGATTAAAGGCAAAATTGTTCTTGCGCATGGCTGCTGTATTGAAGAGGCGTTTATTCAGCATTATTTTGCTACCCGCTATCAACTGGACGAACTGCCGACTTATTACATCGACACCTTGCAGATAGAAAAGCAGTTCAGCTACGCTGGTAAAACTGGCGCTCATACCAGCTATCAGCTCGATGATTTACGCAGCCATTATAATCTACCCGGTTACCACTCTCACTCTGCCGCCAGTGATGCATTAGCCTGTGCGGAGCTGTTTTTAGTACAGAGTAAAAAGCTCTCTGCGCTACCTTATGTTACGCTTCGCCAGTTAATGCGGTAATTCACCTCACCCCGAAATAGTCAAAACCAATCAGCGCAGTCGGATTCGCTAGTTCAGGTCAAGCTAACTCTTTCGCCAAAAAGTCGATGAGCAATCTCACTTTTGGCGAAAGATTGTGACTTGGCGGGTACAGTGCCCAAATACCCTCCCGATCATCACGGTAGTCAGCAAGTACTTCGACCAGTTCTCCACAGTCTAATGCTTCCTGAACGTAATAATCCGGTAGCTGTACCAGACCCAGTCCGCGTTTAGCCGCATCTACCAGGGCAAATCCGCTGTTGCATTTAATTCGCCCCGAAACCCGCAAGGACTTTTCCCTTTTCTGCTCTTTGAAATGCCAGTAATCGACGGACCCCACCAGACATTGATGACGTCCAAGCTCTGAGAGCGTATGAGGCTCGCCAAACCGCTCTAAATAACCGGGACTGGCGCAAACATGCATTTGACGGGAAGAGAGGCGTTTAGCAATCATACTAGAGTCTTGCAGGCGACCAAGACGAATAGCAACATCCACCCCCTGCTCAATCAGATCAAGCCTCTGATTAGTCAGAACCAAGTCCAGATTCACCTGTGGGTGCTTTTCCAGAAACTGGTGCAGTAACGGTGCAAGATTCATTTCGCCATAAGTAACCGGCGCAGTGACTTTCAGTACACCTTTAGGCTCCGCCTGCATTTGAGTCACCGCCAGCTCGGCCAGTTCTAACCCTTCCAGCAGGTTTTTGCATTGCTGATAGTAAAGCTGCCCAGCCTCGGAAAGAGAAACTTTTCGCGTTGTACGATGTAACAGCTTTACTGCTAAGCGCTGTTCAAGTGCAGAAACCCGGCGACTGATCTGCGCAACCGATGTTTTCAGTTTACTGGCAGCACCTGTGAAACTGTTTGTTTCTGCCACTGCGACAAACTCAGTAACCCCTTCCCAATTCGCCATTACTCTATTTCCGTAAGTCTATGTATTGACAACATTGTCACACAAACCCAGTTTGGGAGAAACTTCTCTGTAGACCATGGCAAATCAAAACTTATCGAACGAAGAATAAATTAAAAAGGCCATCTTTCTCATAAAGATGGCCACTTAAGTTTTAGAGTACGCTAACTAAGATTTGGTATTTTCAGCTAAAAAGTTCGAGAACGCCTGCCAGGACTTCTCATCGGCATCTTTACGGTAGCGGTCAGAACCCCAAACCGTGAACGCATGCGGCGCGCCGCCGTAAGTAATCATTTCATGCGGGATCTTTTGTGATTCCAGTTCACTGGCCAGTTGCGCAAAATCTTGCATCGTCACGGCGTCATCGGCTGTGCCGTGCAGAATTAACAACGGCGACTTACTCATACCGTAACTTTGCCCTTCAGGGGTCTGTAACCCGCCATGGAAAGTAACAAATCCCTTGGCTTTCATGCCCGCACGCACTGATTCCAACACCGCAGCGCCGCCAAAACAGTAGCCCATAACTACCGTGTTATCTAAGTTACCACCGAGTTTTCCGGCGACATCCATCCCGCCAACCATGAGTCGTCTTAATTTGGTCCGGTCTTGATAAAGTGCGCCGGTGTGCTGACGTTTGTCTTCCATCTTGGTAGGTCTGACACCCTCACCAAACAGATCAACAGCGAATACGTTGTAGCCCATTTTGTTTAGCATATCCGCGCGTTGTTCTTCATAATCGGTCAAACCATCCCAGTCATGAACCAGAAGGACTAACGGGGCGCTGTCATCCACTTTCGCCCAATAACCTTCATAGGAGTTACCGTCTACCTGATAAAGAATATTTTCACCGGCAAGAGCAGATGAACAGCCAATAGCTGATAAAAGTGCCAGTCCAATGAGCTTGATTTTCATAGTAATTCCTTTTTGTATTTTTTGAAGGGGTACGCAGGAAGCTTAGTACATAGGCCAAAAGGAGCAGAAAAATTCACTGTGAAAAATGTTCGATTATGTTAACCGACAGAAGAGTCTCGCGGCAGGTCGCTGCCGCGATTAGTAGAGATAAAGCGGGAACCGGTCAGGTAAGGCAGTTATTCAAACATACTGAGATACTTAGCAACGTAAGAAAGCTCTTGCCTGGTCTGCTCAATATCTTCAATGTGATGATGCACAGTTCGGGAATTTAATGTCATGTACGGCACCGTCATGATTGCCATCAGTTCACCCAGCGCGCCAAAGATCGGAAAGCTGATATTGGTAACCCCAGAAATCTGCGGACTCGCTCCCAGGTAATAACCATCACTCTGAGTTTTAGCAATGTTGGTAAGCGCATGCTGAATTTCAACATCTGTGGCACCGGACTGTTTGAGGATTTTCTCGCGCTGTTCATCACTGGAGAACGCCAGCAGGACGATACCAGAACCTGAAGAGCAGACATCCAAAGTTGCACCTAAGCGCAAGCCAAATCCCATCTTGTACGGGCTTTCCTGCACACTGATTACCACCAGTTCCCCATGCTTGTACTGGCTGAGATGACAGGACTGATTCACCTTTAAGCACAGATCTTCCATCATAGGCGTTGCGCGTTTAAGCATTTGAGCGACAGGTGGGTGCTGGTTCGACAGTACAAACATTCTCAGGCTCAGAGCGTAAGTCGACTGGTCTGAATCAAACTCGATATACTGCCTTTCAACAAGCACCGACAGCATACGAAAAATCTCGCTGATACTGCGATCGAGTTTTTCAGCAATCTGTTTTTTCGTTAAGGGAACGGTTGAAGCTGCGAGGAGTTCTAAAATATCGAGGCCTTTCTCTAATGCGGGTGCCCGATACTCATTTTTTTTAGTCGTAGTCATGGTTGAATGATGCTGTCATACACGCGTAACAGTATGACAGCATGTGATTTTCCTTTAAAGTGCTACTTAGCGAATCAAGCCCATCCATTGCGGAATAGTCAGTGAAATAGCAGGTACGTAAGTGACCAGCATCAGTACACCAAACACCATCACGAAGAACGGTAACAAGGTGCGGATAACGCTGTCGATGCTGATCCCGCTCACTTTACATCCGGTAAACAGAATCGGGCCAACCGGCGGCGTGATAGTACCGAGCGACAGGTTGAACACTAGCAAGATACCGAACTGCACCGGATCCATACCAAGAGACGTACAGATTGGCAGGAAAATAGGAGTAAAGATCAATACTGCCGGAGTCGGGTCCATAAAGGTACCAACAAACAGCAATACTAAGTTAATGATAAGCAGGATCAAAAACGGATTGTCTGTCAGCGACAGTAAAGAGTCCGCGATCATTCCCGGTATCTGCGTAAACGCCATTACCCATGACATGATTGACGATGTTGCCAGCATAAAGATAACAATCGCTGACATTTTCGCTGTGTTCAGGAAAATCTGTGGCAGAGCACTGATCTTCAGGGATCGATAACACGAGGTCAGAAACAGCGAGTAAACCACCGCAATTGCTGAAGCCTCTGTCGCAGTAAATACACCGCCAAGAATACCACCAATTACAACGACAATCAGAGACAAGCTCGGAACGGCCTGCAAGGTCACATTCGCGCAGTCTTTAAGCGTCATTGAGTGCTTAGCAATATAGCCACGACGCTTAGCCATGAAGCCCGCAATCACCATCACGCTCAATCCCCATAAAATACCAGGGATATAACCACCAACAAACAGAGCCGAAACAGACACACTGCCCGCTACAGTCGCGTAAACAATAAGCGTGTTGCTTGGCGGGATCAGCATTCCTGTCGGTGCAGATGCGATATTAACCGCCGTACTGAACGCCGGATCGTAGCCTTCTTTCTTTTGGATCGGTGACATAATGCCACCAACAGCAGCGGCTGAAGCAACGCCAGATCCGCTGATCGATCCGAAAAGCATGTTAGACACAACGTTGGTCTGAGCTAACGAACCAGGAAAAAAGCCACTGATGATCTTGGAGAAGTTGATCAATCGAATCGCTATTCCGCCGTTATTCATAATGTTACCGGCCAGAATGAAAAATGGGATAGCGAGAAGTGCAAACGAGTCGAGACCAACAAACATACGCTGAGCGGATGTGGTCATCGCACCCTGAAATGGCAGAATCACCGTCATTGCAGCAAACGAAGCTGCACCGACGCTGATAGCAATCGGCGCACCAATCACCAGTAAGAATATCGCCCCAGCAAACATAACGAGTGAGGCTGTAAGTGCCATATCCATATTAAACCTCTCCTGCTGTTGAGCTGTGTTTAAGTGACTTGAACTGATTAACCAGATTTAATTCGTTGTAGATGAAATAAAACAGGATCAGCGCACCAGAAATAGGAATTGCGGAGTAGATGACACCCATCGGAATTTGCAGCGCTGAGTCAAGCTGCCACATCTGGCGCAGTGCACTGTTGTAACCACCGGTAATCATGATGGCATAAGCGAAGCTTGCAGTGACGAGTTCAATGAACATCTCTGCACATAAGCGATATTTAGCTTTGAATTTATCTTTGATAAAGCTAATTGCCATATGTTCACGTAAACCAAATACGTAAGCACTACCAAATAGAATTAACCAAATAAACAAGTAACGGGAAAGCACTTCACTGACGGCACTCGGACTGTTGAATAAATAACGTGACGCTACCTGATAAGTCACTAAAGCGGTCATGGTGCCCACAATAACGATCAAAATCAGTGAGAGAAGCTTATCCACCCACTGTTTAACCACTGTCATTCCAGACAATAACGTTTGGAGTTTTGTTTTTTGCATAACGACGATCCAAAAAGGAGCCAGCACGCTGGCTCCCTAAAACATTGACTCTTATCTCAGAGCAGAGATTTTTTCGAATAGCTTTTTCTGAGCAGGAGATTCAGTCAGAACTTTTTGTAGTGGCTGACAGCTGTCCTGGAAAGGTTTGATGTCAACTTCATTGAAAGTAGCACCGTGTGACTTCGCTGTTTCCATTGCTGTACTTACGCGCTCATTCCACATCTTGAACTGCTCAGGCGTGCTTTCTTTCGCTAAGCGACGGAAAGTAGCCTGGTCTTCTTTCGACATTGAGTTGATGAAGTAGCTGCTGGCAACCACTAAATCCGGAACCATCAGGTGGCGGGTAGATGAGAAATAAGGCGCTACTTCATACTGCTTAAGGTCAGCATAAGTAATTTCGTTGTTCTCAGCACCGTCCAGCACGCCCTGTTGAATCGCGGTATAAACCTCACCCTGACTCATAGGAACGCCCGTACCACCCATACAGGAAAGCATCTTAATCATAGTTTCTGACTGCATTACACGAATCTTGTTGCCTTTCATGTCTGCAACTTTTTCTACCGGCCCGCTCTTGGTGTACATGCTACGTGCGCCAGCTGTGTAAGCCGTTAGAACCTCAAAGCCGAAACGTTGAGTTGAAGCAAACAGATCGTCTAGTTCACCCGAAGTAAATACCGCTTCCTGGTGCTTAGGACCTGTGTAAACGTAAGGCATACCGATCACACGGAAAGTAGCGTCGTAGTTTTCAATCAGAGGGTTTGCTACCACTGCCATTTGAATCGCACCGTTCTGCACAAGTTCAAGTGCAGCACGCTGGTCACCAAGCAGTTCGTTAGCATAGATAGACAGTTTGTAACGACCGTCTGTTTGCTCGTTCAGCTTTTTGCCGAACTCCTGAAGCGCATGATACTGAGGGTGGTTATCAGACTGGTTAAACGCCGCTTTAATTTCAGTTGCTGCTTGCGCCATTGAAGTTGCGCCCAGACCAACACTTACCAAAGCAGACAGCGTTGCTAATTTCAGTACTTTTTTCATATCTAAAATCCTTGTGAAAATTTTTGTAGGGTACAGGGTCTGTTTATCTTTCGTGGTTAATTTTTGTTCGAGATAAAAGCGTTTTAATCGCGACGAGAGGTTTGTAGCCTAGTCACTCTAAGCAAACACCTCTCAACAAAGAGTAAAACGCTTTTAGCCGAACCCTTCGGGCTGCGTTTGTGGCTCCTTTCTACTGCGTTATCGGCTTATCAGGTAGGCCAACTACATTTCAAAGCCTCTGCCTTGTATCAAGAACCCACAAACTGCAGCAAAAATCAGCTCGAAAGGTCAACAGACCCTCTTTATTTGGATTGTTCTGTTTTTATCGGATCGCGTTCATATCGACGAAATCCATGTCATCAAAGGTCTGGTTTTCGCCAAGCATGCCCCAGACAAAGCTGTAATTGCTCGTTCCGCAGCCAGAGTGAATAGACCAGCTAGGCGACAAAACTAACTGCTTGTCACGCACCACAATATGTCTTGTCTCTGTCGGCTCTCCCATGAAATGGAAAACCACCTGATCCGCTTTAACATTGAAATAGAGGTAAGCCTCCATACGACGCTCGTGAGTATGAGCCGGCATGGTATTCCACACGCTGCCCGTCGCGAGATGCGTCACGCCCATGCACAGCTGGCATGTTGGCAGAACATCAGGATGTAGATATTGGTTAATCACGCGCTGGTTCGCGGTTTCGATCGAGCCAAGCTCAACCACTTTTGCGTCTTGGCGTGTGATCAGGCGAGACGGATAAACATGATGTGCAGGCGCACTCAGACAGTACATCACCGCTTCTTGCTCAGAATTCAATGACGTAAAAGTAACGTTCTGCTCATCTTTGCCCAAATACAGCGCATCAAGATGTTCAAGCTTATAGGTGTTGTTTGCTGTGCTTACTTCGATTGGAGCCTGACCAAGGTTCACCATACCCAGCTCACGGCGCTGCAAAAAATAGTCAGTACCAAACACATCATTATCAATGTATTCGTCCAGACTCAGGGGCTTCGAGCTCGGGCAGACACCCAGAGCAACCACGCGATCGATGTGGCTGTAAAGCAGGGTTATTTTGTCTTCAACAAATAAATTTTCATTGAGAAATTCGTCGCGCAAACGCTGCGTATCGTACTGCTTCGCGTCCAGCGGATTGCTGTTGTAATTGGTATACATCTATCTCTCCTTTGTTTGAGATAAGTGTATCGATTGTTCATATATGATCAATATCGTTCAAATTTGATTTAAATTGAATTGAGATCTCCGGCAATGAGCATCTGGTCAAAACCGAATTAAATGTGACATCAGGCGTTTTTTAAGGCTGAAATAGGCTCAAAAGTTAGATCTTGAAACGACGTTTCATTTATTTGGCATGTTTAATTTAAAAATATGAACAATGCGATAAATTGCCCCTCCTACTCTGAAGACAACCAATTATTACGCATATGTAAAAATGATTTTCAAAATGGACGGATTATCAATCTTACTGAAATAGATAGAATGAAACATAAGAAAACAACAGGCGAAAAATCCAAGCTCAGCTAGGCTTAATAACTAATCCTACCTATTGAATTACTCAGCCTACCTATTGATTAGATAAGGAAAGTCCAATGGCACTTGAAATCAAACCAGGTCAAACATCAATTAAATCTAAAGCGGCAGTCGCGTGGGCGGCAGGCGAGCCATTAAAAATGGAAGAAGTCGACGTACAACTGCCTAAAAAAGGCGAAGTTTTAGTACGTATCGTGGCAACTGGCGTTTGTCACACTGACGCATTCACCCTGTCTGGTGACGATCCGGAAGGCATCTTCCCTGCAATTTTAGGTCACGAAGGTGGCGGTATCGTTGAGATGGTCGGCGAAGGTGTAACCAGCGTCGAAGTAGGCGATCACGTTATTCCTCTTTACACCGCAGAATGTGGTGAGTGTAAATTCTGTACATCAGGCAAAACGAACCTGTGCCAAGCTGTGCGTGAGACTCAGGGCAAAGGCTTAATGCCTGACGGTACCAGCCGCTTCTCTATCAACGGCGAAACCATTTTCCACTACATGGGTTGTTCTACTTTCTCTGAATACACAGTACTTCCGGAAATTTCACTGGCAAAAGTAAACAAAGAAGCACCGCTTGAAGAAGTGTGCCTGCTTGGTTGTGGTGTAACAACGGGTATGGGTGCGGTACTGAACACAGCGAAAGTTCAGAAAGGCGATACCGTCGCTATCTTCGGTCTGGGTGGTATCGGTCTGTCTGCGATCATCGGCGCACGTATGGCGGGTGCAAGCCGCATCATTGGTATCGATATCAATGAGAGCAAATTTGATCTTGCGAAACAGCTTGGTGCGACTGATGTGATTAACCCACAGAAATTCGACAAGCCAATTCAGGAAGTCATTGTAGAAATGACAGATGGCGGCGTTGACTTCTCATTCGAATGTATCGGCAACGTTAACGTGATGCGTCAGGCACTTGAATGTTGCCATAAAGGCTGGGGCGAATCGGTAATCATTGGTGTAGCAGGCGCTGGCCAGGAGATCTCTACTCGTCCGTTCCAATTGGTTACAGGTCGTGTATGGCGTGGTAGCGCATTTGGTGGCGTAAAAGGCCGCTCTGAGCTTCCTGAGATTGTAGAAAAATACATGGCAGGTGAGTTCGGTCTGCAAGAGTTCATTACTCACACAATGGGACTTGAAGACGTGAATAAAGCATTTGATCTTATGCACGAAGGTAAGAGCATCCGTAGCGTTATTCACATGGACAAATAATTGTCAGTCACAGGCTCTCCTTTGGGGAGCCTGATTCATTTACGGCCCTTTGCCGTTTCTACTTTTTGAGAGTTTTTTCATGATGATTGAAAACGTGAGTCAGGCCAAAGTGTTTGGCGGCTGGCACAAACAATACACCCACGAATCCACATCGCTTAACTGCACGATGCGCTTCGCTATTTTCCTGCCACCAAACGCAACAAAATCAAACCCAGTGCCTGTGCTGTACTGGTTATCCGGTCTGACTTGCACTGACGAAAACTTTATGCAGAAGGCAGGCGCATTTCGCATGGCTGCCGAACTCGGCATAGCAATCATTGCCCCGGATACCAGCCCGCGCGGAGAAGGTGTTGCAGACGATGAAAATTACGATCTTGGTCAGGGTGCCGGCTTTTACCTCAATGCGACGCAAACGCCATGGTCACTGCATTACTCTATGTACGACTACATCACCCGGGAACTGCCGGCAATTATTGAGAGTAACTTCCCGGTCAGTGATGTGAAGTCTATTTCCGGTCACAGTATGGGTGGCCATGGAGCCTTAACCATAGGTTTGAAAAATGCTGATCAGTACCGCTCTATCTCTGCATTCAGCCCTATCAGTAATCCAATGCAATGTCCTTGGGGTCAGAAAGCATTTACTGCTTATCTGGGTACGGATATCGAAAACTGGAAGCAGTACGATGCGAGTGAATTGCTAAAGCAAAGCCGTTCACCGTTACCTATTTTGGTCGATCAAGGCGATGCAGACGGTTTTTTGAGCGAACAGCTTAAGCCTGATGCGTTAACCGCAGCCGCTAAAGTGCATGAATCAGAATTGAAACTGCGTATGCAACCGGGTTACGATCACAGCTATTACTTCATATCGAGTTTTATAGACGATCACCTGAACTTTCACGCCAAGTACTTATTCGAATAAATAGTTATACCCAAGTAACCTCAAGATGCCCGGTTCAGCGAGAATGACTTGGCTTACAGACGAGGCAACGATTTGATGATCTAGTGGTTCTAAATCAAAAATCGTTAACAAAGTATGTAAGCCAAGGCAACTCGCCCTTTGGGAGCATGCCACTGAAACAATTTCATCGTCAAACGACTTGGAAAGAGCTCGCTATTACACAGCATCGTTTTTCTTGAACTTGAATCAGTGGCATTGCTCTGAATTCTGCATCTTGAAGTCACTTGGGTATATATACTCACAGGAAATAAAGCCACTCAATTTTAGTGGTTTTATTTCTTGAATACTTACCCAAATAGAATACATATACAAAGATTTAAAAAATTACAACGAACTAGGATACAAGATAGAACACAATTAATTGACAATAATATCTATTATGCATTGAACGCACGTTAATTTCCTATAAACATCCACATTTCCGCTATTTCTGACGGCTTTTATAAAACAAGCAAGCGAAGAGTCTTGACGAAAAGTTAACGTAAGGTTATTTTTCAAGCACAATATATTTTTTACCAACCAGCTCACGTACTTAAGTTATCACTATTATAAATAAGCGATTGCTAGCAGCTTTTACGCGAACTGTATTAGAGAATGAAAATTCAACAATGAATAAAATGAAAAAGATACTTGTATTAGGCTTGCTGTTTTTTGCGCCGCTTGTTTCTGCACACCCACTCTTATTTAGTGCTCCGAAACAGCCGGTGATATCCCTGACGTTAGAAGATATTCAATCTTTGCCAGAAACAACATACATAACAAAGTTACCTTGGCTTAAGGAAAAATCTGAATTTACCGGTATAAAGCTTAGCACCCTGTTAACTGAGGCTTATGGCAGTATTCCCGAACTAATCGATATCAAAGGTCTCAATAATTATCACTCCAACATCTCTCGCGAAGATATTATCAACTATCAACCAATATTGGCCTATAAAAAAGACAAGCACTATGTAAAAGTCCGAAATAAAGGCCCTTACTGGGTGGTTTATCCGTTAAACCTCTACCCAGAACTCAACCGAACAAAATATCATGCTCAGATGGTATGGCAGGTCAATGAAATTACATTAGTTCAAGAATAATGAAGTTATCAGAAGCTAATACAATAGCCACCAAAAAGTGGCGCAAAACCAATACAAGTAAATTGTTACTTTGGGTTTTCGCTCTGTCTTTATTACTTGCAAACATTATCTTACTTCAACAAGCCCGCACATTAACTCAGAGTTTCACTAACGAGCAGAAACAGGCAACATGGTTTTTATTCCAACTTTCCAAGGAACTCACCGAGCTGGATAGCGAGGCTCGCCGACTAGATGAAAATATATCGAATTTTGAAGCGACAGAGCTGCAATATGAACTCGCCTGGAGCCGTTTTGATGTTCTAATCAATAGTGATGATGCTTACACTTTCTTCTCACGCAACAATATTCAGCAGTATTTTGTCGATCTCTTTCAACAATTTAAACAGCTGGAACCCCTGCTGATAGAAGCCCAAAAGGGCAACCACCAGGCTGCTGCCCAGTTTTATCTTGCAGCACAGGCAATCAACCTTGATTTAGTAGACTTCGTTAACCAAAACTTTCGTATAACCGACAAAGTATATGAAGCGCAAAAAGGTGAAACACAACGGCTGGTACAAGCGCAATACGCTCTGTTTGCGACGTTTGTTTTATCAACATTGTCTTTGATTTACTTTTTTTATCGGGAATCCCGATTCCACAGAAAACTTGCGCTAAGCGACCCTCTGACCAAACTGGGTAACCGCAATGCGTTGTTTGAAACTCTGACAAAACATACGCTCAACAACACGAGCTTCTCGTTATCCATTATGGATTTAAATGGGTTCAAAGAGATTAATGACACTCTCGGACACCTTGCGGGTGACAAGGTTTTACGAGTTGTAGCCGACAGACTGAAGTCTATGGAGATGAACAGCTTTTCTGTATATCGCATGGGCGGAGACGAATTTGCACTGGTCACAGAAGACAGAAGCATTAAAGAAGACGAGATAAAGCGTCATATCAATGCGGTTTTTGATACGCCGGTACTCGGGGATAAAAATGCGGCTTCGCTTTCCACAAGCATAGGCATAGCAAAATATCCCATCGATAGCGACAATGTAGACCTGCTCATCAACATCGCAGATAAGCGCATGTACGAGATGAAGTTTCAACGCTAAAAGGCATCTGTATTAGGGTCTGTTGAGCTGGCAACTGATACGCAAAGCCCCGCACTGATGCGGGGCTTTGCGGTTTATTAAGGCCGAAAAACAAACTTACTCAGCAAGCAGTGCCTTCAACACAGTCAGAACACCGGCCTCCTGGTTGCTCGGGGCAGAAAAACGGGCAATCTTTTTAATCTCTTCATGAGCATTAGCGACCGCATAGGAATGCTCACTTACCTGCAGCATTTCCAGATCATTCAGGTAATCACCAAACGTCATCGTCTCTGCGGGTGTAAAATTCATAGTTTGCTGAAGATGCTGGATTGCCGCGCCTTTTGACGCTTGCGCGTTCATCACATCCAACCAGATTTTGGCACTCACCACGACTTTATGCGAGTCACCAAACTGGCTGTTTATGCCCGGGAACAGCAACTCTTCAGAGCCGTCAAAGTGACAGATAGCGACTTTTAGGAACTCATCGTCAACCTCTAGCAAGTCGTCCACGTATTTGCAGCGGTGATAGTACTTCTGAAATTCTTCCAGAGTCTTCTGACCTTGCACTTCGATGTAAGCCGAGTGCTTACCACACAGGACAATGTGTGCCCCTTCGATAGCACGTGCAGCTTTGACGATCTCTGCAACCTCAGGTTTAGGAATGGTACAACTGTAAAGTTCTTTGTCTTTGTGCATCACCAGAGTGCCGTTTTCTGCCACGTACAGAATGCGATCCTGGATCGGAGCAAAAGTATCGTGCAAGCTATAATACTGACGACCGGATGCAGCTGAAAACAAGATGCCTTTTTCTTCCAGTTGTAAAAACAGATCAAAGAACTCGGGATCCAGACGACCATACTGATCGAGTAACGTGCCATCCATATCGGAGGCGATAAATTTTATGCTAGCTAGTGACATGAACTAAGACTCTAAATAAAACAGGAAAATTGAGATTTCTGTTAAGGTACAGGATCCAGAATGAATCTCAAGTGATGCTGACAATATAGCAATCCTGAATCAAACAGGTACAATCCCTGCTCGATTTTTTACCTGCACAGATACACGCCATGCACTCGCCTGAACAATGCTTTTCTCGTTTTGCTGCCGATATATCTGGTTATACCCTGCCAGAGCAGTTTACGTTTCCGTTCTACTACACGCCCCATCCACTTTGCGTTTTAGCCGCTGAACAATTACAGCAGCACTTACTCACGCAGACCGACTTTGATCATGACTTTGGGCTGGATGATAAGCAGGCGGGTCGCGGAAAAATGTTCGGGGTGCTTTTGGTGCAAAGTTCACTGGGTGAGATAGGCTATCTCAGTGCCTTCTCCGGAAAAATCGCTGACCAGAATTTACTACCAGGATTTGTTCCTCCTGTGTACGACATGCTGACAGATGAAGGTTTTTTCCGCGCAGAAACCGACGCTATCAACGTAATTAATGCCGAATACAAGCAGTTCTTGGCTAATCCGGAGCTGGCTGAACTGAAAGCAGAGATTAAAGCGGATCGCGAAGCTTACCTGCAAGAGGAACAAGCCCACCGCCAGGTTATGATTGAAGGGCGCGCTAAGCGTAAGCAGCAAAGGAAACAAGGTGAACAAACGCTGAGCCCTGAAGAATTGACCACCTTGCTGGATGAGTTGGGTAAGCAAAGCGTCGCCGAGAAAAACATCCTCAAATACCTCAAGATGGCGTGGGATGAGAAACTGGCAATCAAGGAACAACGTTTAAGCGAGCTTAAACTTCATTTATCTGAGCTAAAACAGCGCCGTAAAACGCTTTCTAATGCACTGCAGCACAAACTGCACAGGCAATATCGTTTTCTCAATATCCTCGGCAAAGAACGTGATCTCGTGGATATCTTCGCCGGCACCACAAATCCAGTGCCACCAGCAGGAGCTGGCGAGTGTGCCGCGCCGAAATTACTGCAATACGCCTTTAAACATGGCTTTAAGCCCCTGGCACTGGCTGAATTCTGGTGGGGAGAATCCCCCAAGTCCGAAATCCGCCAGCACAAAAAGTTCTACCCGTCGTGCAACAGTAAATGCCAACCCATTCTCGGCCACATGATGCACGGTCTCAACGTCGAACCAAACCCGCTCGCAGAAAACTGGGCGGAAGACAAAGAGCTGGAAATTCTGTTCCAAGATGAGGCTATGGTCGTCGTCAATAAGCCATCAGGGTTACTCTCTGTACCGGGCAAAACCATCAAAGATTCCGCTTACACCAGACTGCAAGCCATGTTTCCGGACGTAGAAGGGCCATTTGTCATTCACCGCCTGGACATGGCGACATCCGGTATTTTGGTATTTGCATTAACGAAACGTGCCAATAAAAGCTTGCAGAAACAGTTCATTACCCGCGGCGTACAAAAGCGCTATATGGCTCTATTGGAAGGCGAGATTACTGAGCCAGAAGGTGACATATCATTACCAATGCGGGGTGACCCAGAAGATCGCCCGCGTCAGTTGGTTTGTTTCGAACATGGTAAGCCTGCCGAGACATACTGGCAGCTGATTGAAGTAAAAAACGGGCGCAGCAAGGTATACATGTACCCCAAAACCGGTCGAACCCACCAACTTAGGGTTCACAGTGCGCACCATATGGGGTTAAACATGCCGATGGTAGGCGACGGCCTGTATGGCGAGAAAGCTGATCGTCTGCACCTGCACGCAAAAATGCTGGAACTTGACCATCCATACAGCAAACAGCGAATGAGCTTCCATGCGGATTGTGAGTTTTAAATAGGCATAAAAAAGGCACTGTTCTTACCCGATAGCAGGGACAGTGCCTATTTAACCCATTAATCAGGTTACTTTCTTTGAGGTGAGGCTAACTCACTTTAAACTTGGTCCACACCTGAGAGCGCCAGCGTCTTGCCATGATGATGCCACGCACCCATTCATCCATCGCGATTGCCATCCAGGCACCGATCACGCCGTAGCCCAGGTGAATACCTAAGATATAGGAAAACAGCACGCCTAACCCCCACATACTCACTATGCCAATCTGCACCGGGAACTTAATGTCACCCGCACCTTTTAAACCCGCAATGAAGATCAGGTTGAAAACGCGTCCGCCTTCCAGCAGGATCGACCCCATCACCAGTGACCCTGCCAGAGCCAGAATTTCGGGCTGGTCTGTAAACAACCGGAGAATATCTTCCCGGAAAAAATAGATCATCATAGTAGCGATAGTAGAAGCGACAAAACCCACTAAGAAATAGATCTGCACGCGCTTTAAAATACTGCTCACCCAGCCTTTACCGATGTAATAGCCGGTCTGAATCTGAGCAGCCTGACCAATTGCCAACGCAAAGGCAAATGAGAAACGGGCAATATTCTGCGCATAAGTAAATGCCGCCAGCGATGCAGTCCCCATCTGCACCACAAAGTAGACAATACAGATTTGCGCTATGTTATAAGACAGAACTTCACCTGCATTCATACCGCCGATTTTCAGGATTTTCTTGTAAATATCAGCTGGCACTTGTTTCATGGTCGACATCGGCAGAGCAATGTTAGAACGAGCCAAAACCACCAACAGCATCAATGTACCAATCACCTGGCTAACAACTGTTGCAACCGCCACGCCCTCGACGCCGTAAACCGGTAATCCAAATGGCTGGTACAAAGCAATATAGTTACCAATGACATTGAAAACACCGCTAATCAGGTTAACGACCATAGGCGAGCGCGAATAGCCATGGCTGCGTAAAATCGTAGTCAGCACAATACCGATCGTGACGTTGAACGTCATTACACCACTGATCAGCAAGTAATTGCGAGCATAAAGCTCGACCTGAGCCTCCAGCCCGTAATAGGGCAAGAAGTACAGCGCAATAAAGACCGCTATAACGCTGAGTAACACACCAATGATCACTGACAGCGCCACGCTGGCAACGCCAACATGCACAGAATCTTTATCCCGGCCTGCTCCGTTGTACTGGGCAATTAAGATACCGGTCCCGCTGCTGACAAACGTTGAGATGATGATGAGAAAAAACGTCAGCTGGGTAATCACCCCAACCGCCGATACCGCTTTGTCTGAGTATCCACTCAACATGAACACATCACTGGTTCCTAACGCCGTCCTTAGCAAAATTTCCACAAGTATCGGCCATGCTAATGTCACAATCGACATACGCTGATTGATGGTCTGGCTGTTAGGCATGCTTGTAAACCTTCACACAATTAAAAACTGCCTCACAGTAAACTGTGAGGCAGCTTTGAAAATTAATAATTAGGTCTTGAACTGACCGTAAAATTGCGAAACTGCGTAAATTCTATTCGTATCAAGGTCTCTTCAGCAACAAATTTTCGTCAGGAAAACAAAAATAGTTTCCCCTAGAACCTCATTCACTGACGAAACTTAGAGAGCGTCGACTGACGCACGATCAAATCAATAGGAGGGAGGCGAACTTCATGTTTTTCTCCACTCAGTAAGTTCAGTATTGACTCCGCGCAAACCGCTCCAATCTCTTCAATTGGCTGACGCATAGTAGTAAGCGCTGGCGTGAAGTACTGAGATGTCGGTAAGTCATCGAAACCGATAACAGACACATCTTCGGGTACTCGAATACCATGGTCGTGTAATGCCTTAATCGCACCGTAAGCCGTTTGGTCATTGGCTGCGAACAGTGCGGAGAAATGAACCTTTGATTCAATCAGTTCTACCGTTCTCTGATATCCGGATTCGCTGCTGAAATCGCCTTGCTTGATCAACTTAGGCAGAACTTTTACCCCGGCTTCCTGCAGTGCTTTTTTGTACCCGACAAAACGCGCAACTGCATCAGGCTGGTTTAATAACCCTTTAACGTGAGCAATGTTGACGTGGCCCTGTTGCATCAGGTGCAAGGTTGCCATGTAACCACCAAGAACATTATCGACATTAATCGTCCGGACATTTTCTCCCGCAAAACTATAGCCTACCGCAACGACAGGAATCCTCTTGGCATATTCAAGGATCTGCTCTTCACTTAAGCTGCCAGTAATAATGATCACACCGTCCACATTACTTTTTGCTAGGTATTCCAGCGCATGAGATTCCAGAGTTTTTTGCCAGTGACCCGTTGCTATTACGAGCGAATAGCCCTGAGCAATAAGCACTTTCTCCATATCATTGAGTACTCGGCTGGTGTGAGGGCTTTCCGGATTTTGTACCAGAACACCTATGGTCATTGACCGAGTATTGTTGCCCTGATTCATTTGATAGTTAGGCTTATAGCCCAGCGACTTGATCGCCTTTTCTATTTGCTTGCTTTTATCATCAGAAACAAACGTGGTCCGATTTAAAAAACGAGAGACTGTACTGGGAGAAACTTTGGCTAATCTGGCTACATCATAGATAGACGTCGCTTTTTTTTGTTTTTTTTCATTGTAGGAATTTTCCGACTGCTAAGAACAAAAATATAAATTGTAGCGACATGACCGACAACGTTCGCGCGCAGGAATTGAGAGCCCAGCGGTCAGCCAGTGCGTAATCGCACTGGCTTTAACCTGTTTTTGATTAAAAGGACGCCAGCGAATTCTCACTTAAAGCATCAAACAGATGGATAGCATCCAAATCTAAGTACAGGGTGAGTGTGTCCACATCCACTTCAGCTGCCTGTGTTTCCACCATCAGCGGCTGGCTTGCGATTTCAGTTTTAAGCAGGATGCTCGCGCCAAGCAGTTCCTTATCTTTGATTTTGACCGGGAACGGCAACACGCGATCGTGATCCACTTGCTCTGCACGCAGATGAATGTCGGTCGGACGCACACCAAAATGCAGTGCAAGATTCTTTGAAGCGTGAGCTTTAAAGCGTTCTGGCAGCGGAATTCGAACATCGCCCAACTCCACTTCCCAGTTACCTGCATCACCGACCAGTTTTGCATCGAGCATGTTCATCGACGGGTTGCCGATGAACTGTGCCACAAACTTATTGGCAGGACGCTGGAACACTTCCGTTGGCGTACCAACCTGCGCCACATAACCGTCTTTCAGAATTACGATACGATCGGCAAGTGTCATCGCCTCGATCTGATCATGTGTAACGTAGATCGTGGTCGTTTTAAGCTCGCGATGAAGCTGCTTGATCTCTTCGCGCATCACACCGCGTAACTTGGCATCCAGGTTCGATAATGGTTCATCAAACAGGAACACTTTCGGCGTGCGTACCATCGCTCGGCCCATGGCTACACGCTGACGCTGACCACCGGAAAGCTCCTTAGGTTTGCGATCAAGCAGCGCATCTAACTCCAGCATTTTCGTAGCCTTACGAACCTCAGTATCAATTTGATCTTTCGGCATGCCTTTCAGCTTAAGCGCAAACGCAATGTTTTCGTAAACCGTCATATGCGGGTACAAAGCGTAGCTCTGAAACACCATCGCCAGATCGCGATCTTTGGCGTCGATCTTGTTCATCAGCTTATCGCCAACGTAAATCTCGCCAGAGGTGATACTTTCCAGGCCTGCAAGCATACGCAGTGTCGTCGATTTACCGCAGCCAGACGGACCAAGGAAAACCACGAACTCCCCGTCTTCGACGGTGAAGTCAAAATGCTTTACGACTTCAACGTCATCATAGGATTTCTTGATGTTTTTGAATTCGACTTTTGCCATTACTTGTTTTCCTCTGCTCGCTCCAACAGCATGTTACGGTAAGCAATCGCACTCGCTTTTAACGTACGTTTCTGCGTTTGGTAATCAACGTGTACGATACCGAAACGCTGCTTATAACCGTATGCCCACTCGAAGTTATCCATCAGGCTCCAGGCGAAGTAACCGTCAACCACCACGCCTGCTTTAATTGCAGTATCGACAGCTTCTAAATGCGACTGGAAGTAACGAACACGCTGCTCATCATTCACTTCACCATCCACTAACTTATCTTCTCCGGCAGCACCGTTTTCCGTGATATACAGCGGCGGCAGGTTTGGATAACGGTTGTTTAATCGAAGCAACAGATCGGTCAGAGCCTGAGGATGAATTTCCCAGCCAATGAAGGTGTGCTCCTGATCCGGCTGAGGAACAGTTTCGATATCACCGTGCTCGTTGTAACGCACCACACATCGGGTGTAGAAGTTAACACCGATAAAGTCGAGGTCAGTACGGATGATGTCTAGATCGCCTTCCAGAATCATTGGCATATTATGTGACTGACGGTCAAGTACCAGCTGCGGGTATTCACCTTTTAATACCGGATCCATAAACCAGTGGAAACCTTCCGCATCACTGTAGTCAGCTGCTCCCTGATCCGCTTCGCTGTACGGGTAAGCTGGCGTCGCATTAAATACACAACCGTGCATCGCATTTGGCGCGTTCTTACGCATATGTGGAATCGCCAGGCCGTGACCAAGCATCAAGTGATGGGCAGATAAGAAGCCCTCACGTTCCCCTTTCAAACCCGGTGCATGCTCACCCCAGCGGTAACCTAAATAAGATGAACAGAAAGGTTCGTTCAATGTTGCGTATGAATCAATCTTATCACCGAAGTAAGCACTAACTACATCTGCATACTCTGCAAATTTGTATGCTGTTTCACGGTTTAGCCAGCCGCCCTTGTCTTCAAGGTATTGCGGTAAATCCCAGTGGTAAAGAGTGACAAATACTTTTAAACCGCGGGCATGACACTCATCGATGATTTGCTCGTAAAACTTCAGGCCTTCTTCATTCACCTTGCCGTCTTCAGGGAGAATACGCGGCCATGCCATCGACAGGCGGTATGCACCCACACCGAGATCTTGAATCATCTCGATGTCTTGTTTCCATAAATGGTAGTGATCACACGCGACATCACCGTTGTCAGCATTATCAACCGCACCTGGTTTATTACAGAAAGTGTCCCAGATAGACGGTGTGCGTCCGCCTAATTGCGCGCCACCTTCAATCTGATAAGAAGAGGTTGCGACACCAAACAGGAATTCCGGGCTACGTAATTTTGAATCTTGTGGTAGTTGGTATTTATTCATTATTCTAAAACCTTTTATTTTGCTTAACCTTTAACCGCACCAGAGGTTAACCCACTGATCATCTGCTTTGAGGCAAATAAGTAAGTAATCACTAACGGTAAAATTGAAATTGTTGTTCCCAGCATCACCGCTCCCCACGGTGTATTCGGAATGCCCTGTACGCTTCGCAGTGCCTGTGTAATCACGTAGTTCTCTGGTGTTGTCAGAACCACAAGAGGTTGCATGAACATGTTCCAGAAGAAGACAAACTGCACGATAGCGAGTGTGGCAAGCGCGGGCTTCATCAAAGGAAGAACCACACTCCAGTAAGTACGAAATTCACCAGCACCATCCAGCTTCGCCGCTTCTAACAGCTCTTTAGGAATCGATGCGACCACATGCTGACGCATCAGGAAAATACCAAATGGTGTGGTAGTAAATGGCAGCCAAACCGCTAAATGGTTATCGAGCAGCCCCAGAAACTTCACGATCATGAAGTATGGAATCAGGCTCAGTACCGGCGGAATCATCATTGAGCCCACCAGCATGCCAAACAACACGCCTTTACCTTTAAATTTGTATACCGCGAACGCATAGCCGCCCATGCTACAGAACAGTAATGAAATCGCAGTGCCCAGAAACGCGATGTAGATAGAGTTAAACATCGCCTGCCAGAAAGGCATGATTTCTAATAACTTGGCGTAGTTCACCGCCAGGCTGTCACCAATAGCAAAGCTGATACCAGTACCGAAGATCTCCGTGCGGTCTCGGGTTGAAAGCAGTGCTGACCAGATAAACGGGAACACGGTCATGATGGCAGAAACAATCAGGATTAAGCCGAGCAGTACCATCAGTACTTTGGTGAAAATCTCTATGCTGCGGTCGCTGGGGCGCCAACGCTGCGCCGCAGGTAACGTATTTGTACTCATCTTATTGCTCCCCTAAACCTTTCTTACCAAAGAAGAAGAATTGAACCGCTGTACAGCCTGCAATCAAGATAAATAGCAGCCATGAAATCGCTGATGCTGTGCCCATCTCTAACCATTCCCAACCCACTTTGTAGAGGTACATAGAGATGGTTAAACCAGACTGCCCCGTACCACCGGTACCGCGCGTTAGAACAAACGGTTCTTCGAACAGCTGCAAGTTACCGATGATGGTCATGGTGACCGCGAAGAAGATAAACGGACGAATCATTGGCAATGAAATACTCCAGAATCGACGCCACGCGTTCGCACCGTCCATACGTGCTGCTTCCAGAATGTCTTTAGGAATCGTCATCAGGCCCGTGGTGTAGAGCACGATGTTAAAGCCGGTGTATTTCCAGAACACCATGATGGCGATAGAAGGTTTCACCAACGTCGCGTCATCCAGCCAGCGGATTGGCTGAAAATCGTTAACCCAAGAGAATGCCCAGCCAAACAGTGTGCTGTCAGCCAGCGCCATCAGGCTTTGGTTGATGATGCCTGAGTTTGGCGAGTACATGTTGAAGAAGATCAGTGATGCTGCCACCGTCGAAGTGATAAATGGCAGAAAGTAAGCCGACGTCAGCCAGTGACGGAAACGGTCACCCAGTGATACTAAAATGTACGCGACAGGCAGTGCCACTAAGTGCTGCGCCACACCTGATGTGATAGCCAGCCACAACGTGTTTTTCAATGAACGCCATAACCACGGGTCAGTCAGGGCAATGTGGTAGTTTTCCAGCCCGACGTAATCCATCGCGCCCAGCCCCTCAACAGGGTTCCACTCATGGAAAGAAAGAAAAATTGAAAACAGTAAAGGGAAAATCCCGAAAACAGAAAAAATAATCAAAAACGGCAGTAGGAAGCCATACGGTGTAAGCGCTTTCAAATTCAGGCGAGAAAAAATGCCCTCACGCTGCGATGTCTCCATAACCTTGCTCGCTGTCTGATTCATAGTAACGACCTCTAATCAGGAGGGCATAGTGCCCTCCCTCCTTGCTTACCAAATAACGAATTGCTTACATGTTACGGGTACGGCGTTTGATCATGCGCTCTGCATCTTTCAGTGCCGTTTTGATGTCTTTGCCTTCGTCCAGCACTTCCATCAGTGCGTTCTCTAGAATGATTGAGCGAGCAACGTGGTCTCCTTTTGCAGGCGCGACTGGCTTGATATTTTTCGCTACGTCGGCAAACAGCAAACGAGCTTTCTGACCACCAAGGAAGTCCACTTTCTCTTCGAACAATTTGTCATCATAAGTCGTGGTGTTCGCAGGGAATGCAGCGATAGTTTCAAAGTGTTTAAGCTGAATCTCACGGCGCGTCGTCATGTATTCGATCAACTTCCACGCGTCATCCTGGTGCTTTGACTGAGTCGGGATTGATAGGAAAGAACCACCCCAGCTACCGTAGATACCGTCAGGAAGGTGCGATACGCCCCAGCTTCCTGCCGTTTCAGGAGCAATCCAGTTATTCAGGTGACCAAGTAACCAAGCACCGGAAAGCTGAGTTGCAAACGTGCCATTACGGAAGCCTTCATACCATTCGTTTGACCATGCTAGGATACGGCCATCCAGACCTTTATCACGGATCTCTTTCGCCACTTCAAACGCGTGGACAAAGCGCTCAGAGGTTACTACTGGGTTACCGTCTTTATCGAAATACAAACCTTCGCCTTCCGGTACGGTAGTGAAGATAATCGCTTGCGCTACGTCAGCAGCAGAAGCAATTAACTGGATATTTTGCTGCTTTAGTTTTTCACCAGCTGCAATGTATGAGTCCCAATCTTTGATCGCTTCGTTAATATCAATGCCTGCTTTGCCAAAGATGTCGGTGCGGTAATACATAACACCAGGGCCCAGGTCGACTGGCATACCATACACATCACCATCCGCTCCTTTGCCTTGCGCCCATGCATAAGGTGCGAAGCTTTCTGCGTATTTGTCTGCGCCGTACTGTTCAGACAGGTTCACCAAGCCTCCGGATGCGACGAACGGACCGATTTTTTCTACGTCAACAACAATCACATCACCTGCGCCAGAGCCCGTTGCCAAGTTGGTTGTCAGCTTAGTATGGTGATCACCGTGGTTATTCATCAGATAATCAACCTTAATGCCCGTTTCTTTCTCGAAATCTGGCAGCAGAACTTTCAGACTGCTGTCGAAATCCGGAAAACCATCGAAGCGAATTTTAGATTCCTCAGCGGCATTTGCCGTTGCAGCAAAACTTAAAGCAGCGGTCACCGCAAGCGTCAAAGTTTTCAGTTTCATTGTTGTTGTCCTTAATTATCGTTTTATAGGGTATGCAGTTCTTTGACTGAACTTCTCGCCACCAGATTTGGTGACAGCTTGAAGTTCACATCTCTTTTGTTTTTATTGAGAATTTGAATTACGAGCTGGACTGCTTCTGCACTCATTAGCTCAATAGGGAAGTTAACTGTCGTCAGGGCTGGCGTAAGATAACGCGCAAACAGAATGTCATCGAATCCCACCAGCGAAACCTGTGCAGGAACATCAATACCATGGGCTTTCAGTACTTCATAAGCTCCAAAAGCCATGTGATCGTTACAGGCAAAGACAGCAGTAAAATGACAGTCGCGCTTTAACAGCTTGCGCATTGCGCTTTCTCCGGACTCTTCGGTAAAACCGGCCTCTGAAACCAATGCTTCGTCATACTCGATTCCCGCCTCTTCAAGAGCCTTGCGGTAACCTTGCAGACGCCCCCGTGCATCGGATTTGTCCAGAGGGCCGGTGATACACGCGATGTTGCGATGCCCCATTCGCAACAAATATTCGGTCGCCAGCTGGCCACCAAATTCGTTATCGATCTCAATGCAGCTTTGTGCCATTTCAGGAATAAAGCGGTTCACCAATACAACTGGAACACCTTTTTCCTGCAGATCGATTAGATAGTCATCCGTCAGGTTTTGTGTGTGCAAAATCATTGCGTCCACACGACGTCCTAACAGGAACTCCACAGATTCACGCTGACTTTGCTCTGAATTAGAACCCGCCGTGACGACAACGTGATAGCCGAAACGACGCAGACGTTCTTCAATGCTGTGCAAAATACCTGAGTAAAACGGTCCCCCGAGCTCCGGTACGATGATACCAATACTACCGGTACGGCTGGACGCTAAAGCTTGAGCAATGGAATTCGGGCGATAACCAAGTTCTTGAATCGCTTTCTCCACCTTCAGTTTCTTATCGTGACTCACGCGGCTAGTGCCGTTGATCACCCGAGAAACCGTAGCCTGAGAAACCCCTGCGTATTCAGATACATCTTTAATCGTCGCCACAAGAAACCTCTTTTGCCTAAGCCTCAAAATTCAATTCTGCTTCTGGGAACAGACAACACTCCCGAAACCGCTTTCATGACAGGTAGTATTTCTTATCTACTGAAGTGTTATCGTGAGAGAAATCACACCGAAACCCCTTTAAATTCGGGCAATATCAGAAAGAATGAAGCGGTCAGCAGTTTCGTTTCATTCCATGAAACTGTTTCATGAAACTGCTTTATTTCTTCACTTAATGATTTCCTTTCAATTTAAACTCCTCAGTAAGATTAGATTGTCGCAATGCCATATTTTCGAGCTGCTGCCCCTGCAAAGCCAACTGCTCTGAACGTAACAAGTTCTGTTCTGCCAAGCTGTGAATCCGACTAACATTGGCGGTAACTTCAGAAGCTACAGACTGATGTTCTGTTGTAGCTGAAGCAATTTGATGACTGCGATCTTCAATTTGATTTAAGAGAGTATGAACATCCACCAACGACTCATTTACTCTATGTGTTTGATCGACAAAACTAGACATATCGTCCACACACTGGGTAATTTGTAAAACAGCTTGTTTGGAACAATGTTGCAGCTGCTCAATCTTGACTTGTATCTCTTGAGTAGATTTCGTCGTCTTGGCGGCGAGAACCCGAACTTCATCAGCAACAACCGAGAAACCTCGCCCATGCTCTCCAGCCCTAGCCGCCTCAATTGCAGCGTTAAGAGCAAGTAGATTCGTTTGCTCCGAAATGCCGGATATCACATCTAAAATGGATTCAATACTACCGCTTTCTTTTTCCACTTCTCGTATGGTTAACGTCGACTCACTTAAACGCTGAGATAACATATTCAGTTGTTCGACGGTTTTGTTCATTCCCGACTGGCAACCTGTTGAAGTACCCACTGCTTCAGTAACTATTGAAAGAGACTGATTTGCAGAGTCAGCGATCTCTGATACGGAACATTCGATCTGCTCCATAGCCGTTGCGACAAGAATTGTCTGTGATGTTTGGTCAGAGATGGCTTGATTGAAAGCCGAACTGGTTTCTTGATTGGTTAAAGAGGTGCTTTTTAGTTCTTTTGCCGATTGGCGCATTTGTTCAATAATATTTGAAAGGTGCTCAATAACCAGATTCACTTTGTTGGCAACTTCACCAAATTCATTTTTGCCACTATAACCAACGGAGGTAGTGAGATCCTTATTGGCGACTTTACCTAGCACTCCTGTGAGTAACTGGCTTGGTTTCCGAATCATATTTGCTATGCCGATACCGATCACACCAGAAACACATACCGCCATCACCGCCACAATCACTAACACCTGTAATGTCTTTTCTGCGAGTGCCGTTGATTCACCATAAAGTACTTTTGACGTAGCTTGAGCATATTCCGCTAACGCTTCAATATGCGCTAACTGTTGATCGATCGCCTGCTCAAGTAAATGCCTGTGCTCTTGTAAACTTTCACTCATTTCAATCGCTTGGAAATGTTGGCTCACGACACCTTGCTCAGAATAAGCATGCAGATCTAATAAGGATATTGCTTGTTTAGTCCTTTGAAAAATATCTGGAGATAGTGACTTAACCCGATTGAGTGCTTCTTCAAATCGTTCTTTTCGACTTTCGAGTCGACGCTGAACAGAGCGAAGTTCTATTGTTTCTTGGAGTGGAAAGGCTTCATTTACCTCTCCGAGCAGTAGGCCGACCTGCGATAACAAATGCTCTAGAGCCTCAAGCTCCTGCTGACTCTTTGCTTGCGCAAGGCCATTAACCAAATTGTTGTTTATTTGAGCCGTTAGAGACTGAAACTGTGATTGTTCATAAAGGTCTTGGTCTTTTAAATCAAGATAACGGACATACAGAGCAAGGAGTTCCTCTATCTTAGTCAAGACGACTTCACTTGTTGTTTGTATATCTTGCAGCACTACCCTGACGCCATCATCTTGAACCGCTCTTTCCTCAAGCCAAGCTAATTGTTCTTGGTACTTTGCAATCTTATCGTTAATACGCAGCTTCAGGGGCTCTAATTCATCAATATAGGAAGCTGCAAAGTATGGCGTTAAGCTTCTATTTATATTGAGAAAATCAATTGTAAGCTCAGATGAACGAAGCATTAGCGGCGTGGAATCGTGTGTCATCAGCTCCATTTTTGACGTAATTTTCTGCGTTCCTTGAAAAGCCAGCCACGAAGAGCAAAGGGTAACAGCAATAAGAGCGAAAAAACCGAGGTAGACTCGCGATACAACGGAAGTAAGCGACATAATGTGCCTCTCTATCATTCTGTAGGCAAAAAAAGAGCCGCAAAAGCGACTCAAAACTGGGTTAAGAATAGGCAAAGCGGCGCTCAATGGGTTGCAATGAGCGCCATTGTTGAAACTAACGAGAGTTAAGATGTTTAATTAAAGGTGATTACCACCAGGCTTCGAACATAGCGCCGACAGCTACCGTATCCGCGGTTACTGTTTCGACACTTGGGCCTTTCGTTTCTACATCACCTACCGTTGTGTAGAAACGCAGCATCGGACGGCTCCACGGTAAACCACCAAGAGAAACGTTTTGCGATAGTGTTACTTTCCAACCAGTTTTTTCGCTGCCATCATCGAAGTCTTCCATCGCATAGCCAGCTTCTAACCATGTAGAGTGAACTTCATCCCATTGATACTGCGGACGCACAATACCTGCGTACTCGTTTTTCTCGTCAGTATCAGTTCCGGAGAAGTTTTTGTAAGAAACCAGGTAATCAATAATGAACTGATCTGATGCGCCGTAACCGCCCTCAACGCTGACGTAAGTCACATTGTAGTCGTCACCTGACAGATCAAACGCCGAGTTATCCGCGCCGTCCGTGTATTTCATAACAAGTTTATTTGAGCTACCAAGGCCTAATACAGCACCTACTTGCCAGGCTGTGCGGTCGCTTACATCAGGATCTGATGCAGAGTTCGCTTCATCTGATGCAAAACCGTAGTTTGCGTAAAGATCGAGATTACCGATACCCAAATCAATGCCGTGTAACTTCGACGTAATTGCGTAACGTCCTGAGTCATTACCCAACGCACCGTCTTCGCTGTCAACTGCACCAACAAAGCCCATATCCAGCTTCACACCACCTAAATTTAAGTTGTTGAAACCCGCGCCTTGACCGTCATGCGACATCCAGAAGTAGTCGTTGATACCTTGTTGCGGACGTTGATGGAAATCACGACCAGCCCACATATAAAGTTCTGGCTGGCTCTCAAAAACATTAGTCACACCGGCATACATTTTTTTCAGGTTTACACCACCTGAAGAGCCCCACTGGTCGTTATTCCAGTCATCAAGCATGAGCACTAAGTCCCACTTCGCGCCATTGTCTGCCTGAAATATTTTAGCCAACTGGAATTCACCACCATTCGCTTCGTTGCCTAAACGACCTAATGAACGACCAGTGCTTCCTACTTCAACATAGCGGTTGTCGCCAGAAGAATAATGAGCGCCATAACGAGCATAACCAGAGAAAATGATTCCCGTAGGAACTTCTGTATCCGGGGTCAATACTGCTGGTTGTTGATCGTTAACATAGTCCAGCTCCACGAGCTTAGATTCAAGCTCTTGGATGCGCTGTTCCAGATCAGAGATGTCTGCTGTTGCGGCAAGTACAGAAGTAGAAGCAAGCGAGGCAGCCACTGCAAAGGTAAGAGGTAAAACTTTGAAGTTTTTCATTTTTAGTCCCTAAATTTTTGTAGGTGTAATTATTTCAATAGGGATTTTAAGGAATGAAACATTTGAAAAGCCGTTTACGCTTCACAGGTAAATACAACTTAAAATGACATGAAACAACGCATGAAACCTGACGTTAGTTTTATTAATTAAAATCAGCAAGTTAAAATCAAAAAGATATCAACTCCGTATTTGAAATCGCTTTCATTTCATAACATTGTTTAATTGTAATCACGTTTATCAGCTTCGGAATCGAGGGATAAGCCATGCCTGCCATGAAAACTTTCATATAAATGAAATTTTCATGGTCAGTAAATTTCCTACAGGCTTGTTTTATGATGCTATTATTTACAATGATTTACTTCACATACCGAGGCAATTTATTCTATCGGTAGTTAAGTAAATCATAATATAATTATTAAAAATGATAATAAGGATATACGATGTCAACGCTGGCAGGGGCTCGCTTAAAAGAAATGGCAGATATAGGTTCAACGAGAAAAAAGAAAATTGTTTTTCTCTGCTCCAGTATCGCTGCCACATGTTTAGTCTATGGCGCTGTTATCCAGTCATTTGAACAGCATTGGAGTCTGTGCTTAATATATTCTTTATCAGCCGTAGCCTGTTTAAGTATCTGCTACATGATAAGAGTACAAAAACATCATCAGTATGCTGACTTACTTTTCAGTGCAATCCTTATGCTGGACGGACTGTTCCTGTTACTGTTTAACGACACCCTTTCAGGAACAATTTTGTGGCTTTATCCTATTCTCGTAGCACTTATTCTAATCAACGAGTTCAAAGTCGGACTCATATTTAGTTGCTCTTATCTAATATTTATATTCATTAGTATTGTTTTTTTAGATAAATTACCGATCGACAGTCCCATGGTTGAGCGCAGGTTTTTATTGACGTTATTAGCCATCAGTTTTGTATGCCATACGTTTTCTTATTACTACGCTAAAATCCTCAACTATGTCCAAATCCTTTACCGTGAGGGAATAGAAGAGCTCGCTTATTTTGATCAATTAACCGGATTAGCTAACCGTTGGAGCTTTGAAACCTGGGTACAACAAAAGCTGGATGATATTGATCACTCTCATGATAGCGCCCTGACCGCTCTCGTATTTCTTGATCTCGATAACTTTAAACATATCAACGATAACTATGGACATGACGTTGGTGATCAAGTCCTTAAAACCTTTGCTTCCCGGCTGCAAAGCAGTGTTCGTAACAGAGACCGAAGCACATTAAAACATGATTATTCAATTGCGAGATTTGCCGGCGATGAGTTTGTGCTGTTACTTTATGACGTACACAATAAAGAAGACTTAAACAAAGTATTACAGCGAATCGTTAACGTGTACGCGGGCGGGCACCAGGAGGATAGCATGATCCATGAAATCACCATGAGTCTTGGTGTTGCTATTTATAAGCAGGATGCAGCAGAATTATCTGAGCTGGTGCGGTGTGCAGATAAAGCCATGTATGTTGCCAAGCAGACTGGTAAAAATCAGTACGCGTATTATGAAGACTGTATTGAGGCAGAAGAGTTAAGCAATCCGCAAGTTGTTCCACCTAACATTACCCAGGCCAATGAGCACTAATGACTCTATATTTCGCCTAGTTAGGAAAACATATACATTGCCCATAAGCCGGTGACCAAAGTTACCAACAACCAGATCACGCGTCTAGCCCGGTTACGTTTTCCGGATTGGGAAGGAACGACAGGCCTCAAGGCTTGTTGCTTCAACTTCCCCACCATATCTTTATCTAGTGCGCGTTTGTAGAGATCCCGCCTTTTTAATGCGGCATTTGCCACCGTTGTATATCGGTGCCTTTGCTCTGTTGTGAAGTCCGTTACCTCGTAGCGAGGGGGCAAATCAGTGTGCTTAGGTTGTACTGACATCGCTTCCTCCTTGGATTGATGAGTGTGTTATACCCAAGTGACGTCAAGTTGCAGGGTTCAGAGCATTGTCACTGATTCAAGTTCAAGGAAAACGACGCAGAGGAATAGCGAGCTCTTTCCAAGTTGTTTGACGATGAAATTGTTTCAGTGACATGCTCCCAAAGGGCGAGATGCCTTGACTTGCATACTTTGTTAACGATTTTTGATTTAGAGTCACTAGATCATCAAATCGTTGCCTCGTCTGTAAGCCAAGTCATTCTCGCTGAACCGAGCATCTTGAGGTTACTTGGGTATAAGTATATACGTTGTAATGATATTTAAAGCTGCCTAAAAGCCAACTTTTATAACGGCCCAGTACAAAAAAGCCACCCGAAGGTGGCTCTCACGCATGTTTACTATTCTACTTACAGGTACTCACACAGATAAGCAGTCGCTTCTTTAACCTGCAGCTCAAACGATGAGTTCCCTTCTACATCAAAAGACTCACCGCTGCTGTACGTTGTCCAATCCACTTCATCCACGCGTTTTACTACCAGAGCACCTTTTACAACTGTCATACGTTCTGGTGCTTGGGTTCCGAACGTATATTCGCCCGGAAGCATTACGCCAACACTCACTTCCTGTCCTTGTTGACTAAACCCTAGTGACTTTACGCCGCCTGCAAAATAGCTGTTTTCCTTGATACTCATTATCAGTTCCTTTTTTTAAATCTGCTCTTTTTTACCCTGTTTTTCAGCATGACTCAAGCATCTCAATCATGCTTAATTTTCTAACTATGCATGGCTCATCAGAACATTTGCTTGTTTAAGCATTATTGCTTTTTAAACGGACGGAATAGCAATACAAATACTATTTACAACTTAATCAGTAAGGTTGTTTCTGAATGTAAAATTGCCCGTTGGATCATAGTTTTAACGTCTCAGTATCGAGATTATTTGGTTTTAATACAGAATCTTCACACCATAGTTAAAAATCACAAGCAAATAGCCGATTCGATTTATGCCCAGCACCAGACGTATAAAAAACAACGATTCTGAGCCTTCATTCTGGCGTCGGCATCAACTGATTATGATAAAGAGTGCTTTTGGCATTTTTGCCTGCTCTTTTCTGGTATTGACCTGCTACCTGCTTTATCGCTCTTACCACGACTTCCGCGACCCTGAAAAAATCTATGGTGAGTGGATAGAAATCGGTGCACCGCCTTATCAGACAGAACGCCTCACTTTCTCTCCTGACGGGGTGTATCGAAATTACCGCCTGGTTACTACGACATTTGATTTTGATGGCACGGTAATAACCTTGCACACAGGCCTTGGAAAAACAACTTACAAAACTGCTGGCTCTCACCTGTCACCACAACTACACCGGATTGAACCACTAATACCGGACCAGCGCTTTGTCAGAAAAGGATTCGAGCACACGGTGAAAGGTTCGGAATCGGGCGCAGCATCAAGAAGAAGATCAGCATTGAGTGAACACTTTACGCAAGACTGAAATCCCTCGCTTTCCCCTCCTCCCTTCTCATCACTTAATCCACAAATAAGTAGACTTGCGTCGCAATTGATGTCGGTACAAGTGAGTAAACGATAAAAATCACTGCTGCTCAATATTTGTGGTTTATTGACTCAGTCTTACATTTTGCGTGCAACAAAATGTGGATTTTATTTAACTTCCCTCCGCTGACTCGAAAACCGTTTTAATTTTTTTTGACGAAAAAAAAACAGTCTGAAATGCTGAACGGGATGCTTTTGCACGTGGTGTGCTTCCTTGGTGCAGGAGCAGATTATGTTTGTGACAGAACATGAATCCAAGGATTGAGAGAGAAGTTATGATTCGATTTAACCTATGTGCTGCTGGGGTTGCTCTAGCACTATCGGGAGCGACTATCGCAGCTCCGACAGCACCAAGTATTGATCTATATGGTTCCAACAACCTTCAGTTTTCTAAAATTGAACTGGCAATGGAAACGACATCTGGTTACCACAACATGGTGACCTACCATGACCAAGCGAAAATTACTGTAAAATTCAACCAATGGAGCGGCACGTCTGGTGACACGTACAACATCTACTTTGATGGTGTACAAGTTGCGACAGGCCCTATCACCGGTAGCCAGACTACTGCCGAGTTCGAATATGGCCAGGGCGGTTTGTATCAGATGGAGATCGAAGCGTGTGATGAAACAGGCTGTGCGAAAAGTGCTCCGGCTGAAATCACAATTGCGGATACCGATGGCTCTCACCTAAAACCGCTTACCATGAATGTGGATGCAAACAACAAATCATTCAGCACAGATCCAAGCGTCGTGATGGGTACTTACTTTGTTGAATGGGGCATCTACGGTCGAGAGTACACGGTCGATAATATCCCAGCGGACAACCTGACTCACATCCTATACGGTTTCATCCCAATTTGTGGTCCAAATGAGTCTGTGAAATCAGTTGGTGGTAACAGCTTTAACGCGCTGCAAACAGCTTGTAACGGCGTTTCTGACTATGAAGTCGTTATCCATGACCCATGGGCTGCATACCAGAAGAGTTTCCCTCAGGCTGGTCATGAATACAGCACGCCTATTAAGGGTAACTACGCAATGCTGATGGCATTGAAACAACGTAATCCGGATCTAAAAATCATCCCTTCAATCGGTGGCTGGACTCTGTCTGACCCATTCTTTGATTTCGTCGACAAAGCGAACCGCGATACTTTCGTAGCATCGGTTAAGAACTTCCTGAAGACATGGAAATTCTACGACGGCGTAGATATTGACTGGGAATTCCCTGGTGGTGGCGGTCAAGCTGCAGATCGCGGTGACACTGTGAACGATGGCCCTGCGTATGTGGCGTTGATGCGTGAACTGCGCGCAATGTTAGACGAGCTAGAGGCAGAAACAGGCCGCACTTACGAACTGACTTCAGCAATCGGTGTAGGTTACGACAAAATTGAAGACGTTGATTACGCCGATGCTGTTCAGTACATGGACTACATTTTTGCCATGACTTATGACTTCTACGGCGGTTGGAATAACGTACCGGGTCACCAGACTGCACTTTACTGTGGTTCGTTCATGGCCCCTGGTCAATGTGACGGCAGCGGTGTAGATGAGAACGGTGAGCAGTTCAAAGGTCCTGCGTACACTGCTGACAACGGCATCCAGCTTCTTCTGGCTCAAGGTGTTCCTGCCAACAAACTGGTTCTAGGTACAGCGATGTATGGCCGTGGTTGGGAAGGTGTAATGCCAGCAACATTAACGGATCCAAACGATCCGATGACAGGTACTGCAACAGGTAAACTGAAAGGCAGCACTGCGCAAGGCGTTTGGGAAGATGGTGTTATTGATTACAAAGGCATCAAGTCATTTATGCTCGGTGCGAACAACACTGGCATCAACGGCTTTGAATACGGCTATGATGTACAGGCAGAAGCACCTTGGGTTTGGAACCGTTCAACAGGTGAGCTGATCACATTTGATGACGAACGCTCAGTATTAGCAAAAGGTAACTACGCTAAGACTCTTGGCCTTGCAGGTTTGTTCTCGTGGGAAATTGACGCTGATAACGGCGATATCCTGAATGCAATGCATGAAGGCATGTCTGGCGCGATTATTGAACAGCCAAACAGTGCTCCGACAGCTGCTGCTGGCGCTGACCAATCAGTAACAGGTCCAGCAACAGTAACACTAAATGGCAGCCAATCAACTGATTCTGACGGTACTATCGTAAGCTACACCTGGGAACAAGTATCAGGTACAGCAGTAGCACTGACTGGTGCAAACAGCGCAAGCGCAAGCTTCGATGTGGCGGAAGTAACTGCAGAAGAGCAACTAACGTTCCAGCTAACGGTAACTGATAACAAAGGCGCTACTGCTTCTGATCTGGTTGTAGTAACAGTGAAGCCTGCCGGCGTTATCGAGCCACCACAAAACAATGCGCCAGTAGCACAAATCACTGCACCAGCAACAGCGAACGCAGGTGATGTGGTAGTGATCGACGCGTCAGCTTCCAGCGATGCAGATAACGATAGCCTAACCTTCAACTGGACCTTACCTGAAGGCCTTGCTGCAACAGTAGACGGCGCGACAGTAACCTTTACAGCAGCAGAGTACTCTCAAGATACTAGCCTTGCTTTCACAGTGAGTGTCAGCGATGGCGAAGCATCAGCAACGGCAAGTGCAACGGTTGTTGTTGCTGAGCACACATCAGTAACTGATCCAGTGACATGTGACAACGCTTGGGACTCTGGTACCGTCTACACAGGTGGTGACCAGGTTACTCACGCTGGCAGCACCTGGGAAGCTAAGTGGTGGACACGTGGTGAAGATCCAACTAAGTCTGGCCAGTGGGGCGTGTGGAAAGAAGTAGGTACAGCAAGCTGTAACTAAGTATCCCTCCAGATAAATAAAACCACTATTGGTTTAACTTTAAATAAGAAAAGGACAGCGAATGCTGTCCTTTATTTTCATCAAGTCTCTAAACGTTGCTCTCGACTAAGCGATCAAAGCTTTGGAACACTTGCTCACACTTCATTACCCTGCCATGGCCTTGTCCCTGGGTTGTTACCAGCTCAACATTAGTTATCTCTTCTGCCGCTTTCGTAGAAACACTGTGTTTAGTGAACTTGTCTTGCTCATCATGAACAATAATGGTCATGGACTCACGCTCTGAGAGTCGTTTAAACGGATCAATGGACTCCAGTGGATACCCAAACTGCTCTTCCACATCTGATACCACAGCGTTAAACAGTTTCATGGAGTAGCCCGAGCGCGCAATACTATTAAACAGATTTTCCACATAGTTCAAAACCGGCGCTATGAGCAGAAACGGCTTGTTTTCCAGTTTACGATGTCTGCATTCCAGTGCAGAGGCAGTCCCCATGCTGTGCCCTACCACACCAGCAATATCGCCAACGGAATCCAGTACATCTTCCAGACCGCGTATAAACCCGGGAATGTGCCCGTACTGACCGTCACTCTCACCGTGAGCGGGATGATCATAGGCCAAAGCGGTAAAACCTTTAGAGGCAATGTGTTCCATTAAAGGAAAAAACTGACTTGCCGTACCAGACCAACCGTGAGTCAGAACCCACACAGGCCCCTTACCAAGAGAGTAAGTTTTAATAACGCCGCCAAAGCCGCTGACCTCTCCTTTAACCAAACCTTTTGGCTCAGCATTTTTAGGTTTCGTGCGTACCGGGGTAAGAAGCAGTTTTCTCGCAGTATTTTTAGCATGTCTTGGTGCCAATGTATGGTGAAGACGGGTACTGATATTCACCAGACTACGTCTAACACTGAAACGCTGCGAGGTATTGAAGTAGATTTTATCACTCATGATCTTTTCCTTAACTATCAGCATGATGTCAACACCAATCGCAGCAAATAGAACGGTCGTGCTTTTTATGCTGATAATAAAGAGCGAACTAAGTCGCCCTTCTGTATTTAAATGTTATCGCTTACTCTAATCCTTCCAGCGAGCAAACAAGTTATTAATCCCTTGCCAGAAAAGCCTCTGACTCTCTGCTTCGCCTTTAATCGAGTAAAACACGTGCGCGCTCAAATACTGCCCATACAAATCAAATATTGCCTGACTGGTATCCAGATCCTCTGCAAACTCCCGGTTTTCTTTACCTTTAGCAATTTGTATCTCTAAGTAATTCAACCAAGTATCGATAGATTTACGTAAAGCGGTTTGTAATGGGCAATCACTTGCTGCGGAATCGTTCCACGCATCTAGAAACATACAACTCCCCTGAAAGGAATGATTCCAACTCATCCAGGAATCTAACAACCCGCGAATTTTGCTCTCAATGCGATCGTCCCCTAACTCCCGTGCAGGCGCTATCACGCGAGATGTAAACACCTGATTTGCATATTCTAATACTGAAAGTTGCAAATTCAGCTTAGAGTTAAAGTGGGCAAACAAGCCACTTTTCGACATGCCGCACTGCTTGGCCAGTTCACCAATGGTAAGGCTCTCCAGCCCCTCTTCACTGGCGATGGCAAAAGCTCGCTGCAGAATAAACTCTTTGGTTACTTTTCCTTTTTTCATATCTGTATTTTTAGCACGGTCGTTCTTTTATGCAAGTTTTAGTGTTCTGGTCTAACCAATTTTAAATAAAATTACGGCGTGGATATATTGAACAGGGAAATGAGTGGCGGCGAAGAAGTTTGAGCTGGCTCTGACTTTAAGGCATTTCTTATCACTAACCGGCTAAGAGTTGATTTTTTCATGCATAAACTCGCCCACCAGCTGTTACTTTCCCATACGCTGTTCCTTTTGGAATTCGCATTTTTAAGTATCAACGTTTTATTTAGGTAAGCACTTTTTATGGTGACACACAAAAAAATAGCCAGTTTAGAATTTGCCCGGGTAATCGCTATGTTTGCGATTGTGGGCCTTCACTGCCAAATGGCTCTCACTTACTGGCAGTGGGATGAAGTACCTTGGGTCGGTTATATAATCAACCAGCTGGCGCGATTTGCTGTTCCTCTGTTTTTCCTTATTTCAGGTTTTCTTATCCAGCCCAAGCTGAGTATTAAGCCAACCTCAACACTTATAAACTACGCCAAACCTTTGATGAAAATCTGGGTTTTGTGGAGTGTCATTAGCTTAGTGCTCCCTTTTCAGTGGCAAACCGTCTCTGAAGCAGGGTATTTAGCCGAGCGGCAAGGTTACTGGGGTTACCTGATGTTATCTCCGGTTAATTCTCTAATGGAAGGGGGGCTGGTGCATTTATGGTTTCTACCCGCACTAGTGATCGCCGTGGCGTTGATTGCTTTTTTAGTTAAAGCTGGGCAGTCAAAGCTGTTACTACCGATCGCATTACTACTTTATGTGTATGGAGTACTGGCAGGCAGCTATTCCACATTAACCGAACTGCCATCACCGTTTTTCACTCGTAATGGCCCTTTCTTTAGTACGTTATTGGTTGTCCTTGGTTACTTGGCAAGGGAAAAACAGTGGTGTTACTCATCAGGTAAGGCCATCCTCCTGATGATACTTGGTATGGGGCTCCATTTTGCAGAAGCGTACTGGTTAATGCAGCACGATGTGGTGTTTAACAGCCATGATTTCTTATTTGGTACTGTTATTTGGTCGGTCGGAATTTTCATGTGGCTTCTAGCTCACCCGAACTTTGGCGACATGCCATGGGTGTATAAATGCTCATCAAGTATTTTAGGTATCTACGTCAGTCATCTGCTGGTGATGATAATGATCTTTAATGTAGCCGGATATCTACAGCTGCAGAATTTAGCTAAAGATGCCTTTGTCTACCCAATGACTCTTGTCTTTACCTTATTACTGGTAAAAGGTATTGAAGCATCTCCATTGCGAAAGCTATTACTCCGCTAAATCAATACACCTCGAACCATTGCTTGCTCCGACTGTTCAGGTCGGAGCAAGCGAATCAAAAGTGAGATAGAACTCTCACAGGCTGAATTTTGCTGTCCTAATCCTGTTGGAATTTGCCATCACTCACAAAAAACATCGTTCATTTCCATTAGATTGACCCGACATAACAAGATTGCTCATTTAACGGAGGCTGTATGTGGGCACCTCAAGGACTTACTCCTTTTTTAGAAATTAGCCATTGGCTGACTTACGGATTATATGCTGCTGCTATTCTGTTTTGCCTGGCAGGTATTGTGTCACTAAAAAAATAGTGGCACAGCAACCAAGCACCTATCGTTAATTCGAGCTTTCTCACAACTAACTCTTTAATTCATGGCTAAAATTTCTCCAACAAGACAAGGGAGAAATGTCTATGCCCATCTATGCCTTCGTGGCTTTCTGCTGTTTATTGTTTCCAGGTTACAGTTTCGCAGCTGCGACTAGTGATCTTAATCTCGTCAATTCTGGCGTTGGCTACACCGCTCTGATTCTGTTTTCCATTGCGTACGCTCTGGTGATGCTGGAAGAGTACCTCAAAATGAGAAAATCTAAGCCTGTGCTGCTCGCCGCCGGCTTGATCTGGATTCTGATTGGATATACTTTTGCCCAGCACGGCCAGCCTCATATAGCCAAAGCCGCTTTAGAGCACAACCTGCTTGAGTACGCGGAACTGCTATTGTTTCTGTTAGTCGCGATGACTTACATTAACGCGATGGAAGAGCGAAGACTGTTTGATGCCCTCCAGGCATGGATGGTAGGTAAAGGTTTCGGCTTTAAGAAATTATTTTGGTTAACCGGCTTCCTTGCCTTCATTATTTCTCCCATCGCAGATAACTTGACTACCGCGCTGTTAATGTGCGCAGTGGTGATGAAAGTCTCAGGTGACAATCCAAAGTTTGTCAATCTTGCCTGTATCAATATCGTCATAGCCGCCAACGCTGGTGGCGCATTCAGCCCGTTCGGAGACATTACGACACTGATGGTATGGCAGGCTGGGCATGTCAGATTTTCAGAGTTTATTCCGCTGTTCTTCCCTTCCCTAATAAACTATCTGGTGCCGGCATTCTTCATGTCACTCTTTGTCCCGGCTACCAAACCAAATACCGAACATCAGCATGTCGAACTAAAACGCGGTGCCAAACGTATTGTATTGCTATTCATTCTGACCATCGCTACTGCCGTTTCTTTCCATGCTGTGCTCCACTTCCCACCCGTTATCGGCATGATGATGGGTTTAGCGTATTTGCAGTTTTTTGGCTATTTCCTGCGTCAGACACTTAAAGATTCTCTGGCTAAAAAAACTGCATTCGCTATTGCCAATGGCGATGAATCCGCACTAAAACGCATAGGTTCTGTTGTGCCATTTGATGTCTTCAGCCGCATCTCACGTGCGGAGTGGGATACCTTGTTGTTCTTCTACGGAGTAGTGATGTGTGTAGGTGGCTTGAGTTTACTCGGCTACCTTGAACTGGTTTCTAACGTGATGTATACCGAGTGGAATCCGATATGGGCAAACGTAATGGTCGGCATACTTTCTGCTATCGTGGATAACATCCCGGTGATGTTCGCGGTACTGACCATGCATCCGGATATGTCAGTAGGAAACTGGTTACTCGTCACTTTAACGGCAGGTGTTGGCGGCAGCTTACTATCAATCGGCTCTGCAGCAGGCGTCGCGCTAATGGGAGCTGCCCGTGGCCAATACACTTTCTTCGGCCATTTAAAGTGGGCTCCGATCATTGCGCTCGGTTACGCTGCCAGTATCATGGCCCACTTGTGGCTAAATAGTGGCCTGTTTTACTAAGACGTTCTGTCTGATGGGTGGTTTACGCCATCCATCACTTCAATACCCTCTAGCTGGTAAGGGTTCACTCCCTCAAGACAGCCCACGTTGTACCCGTACTCACTCGGATCAGAGCGACGTTGGTGGTGGGTATAAATTCCACATTCGCTACAGAAATAGTGCTTAGCCGTGTGCGTATTGAACTGATAGAGTTTGAGTTTTTCCTCTCCTTTCACAATTCGGATACCGTTAAGCGGAACTGAAGCGGCTATCGCCCCGCGACGGCGACACATAGAACAGTCACATCGCCTTGGTTTTACAATACCGTTAGGCAACGTTAACTCCAGCTCCACCTCTCCACAGTGACAAGTCAGCGTATGAACCGGCTTAATTTCCGTATCTCCAACTCTTTTGATCATGGCATTTCCTTTTGTCGATTTTGTACAACTTTACACTGTGTACATTATGTTAAACACATTAACACCCACTCAATTTTTGTTTAAAACTCGACATTAATCACTTTTCAAGACATTTTATGCGCAATTAACCCGACGAACTTGATTCTGCAGAGGAGCTACTGCGCACTTGTTTCTTTAAGTGTCATTCATACGCTCTCAATCCTGATTCTTGACGTCGAAAGGTTAAACTTGACCATTTTTTGGTTGCCACTTTGGCAGCCACTTTCCCTTAGCCCGGACGGCGGGGGTTAAACCAAGGAAAAATTTTTATGGATAATGAGCATAGCTTTAGAGAGAACCTCTTAGCTCTGGTACTGGGTAGTTCACTGGTGTCACTAGGGGTAATAGTTTTCAGCAAAGTAGGGTTACTGACTGGCGGTACTGCCGGTCTGGCAATTTTCCTCACTAAGGTGAGTGGTTTTAGTTTCGGACAAGTCTTTTTTGCTATCAACCTTCCTTTCTATATTCTGTCAGTTACTCGCATGGGGTGGCGTTTTTCGATTAATACCTTTATTGCGGTGACGACTGTTTCGTTCTTGGTCGATCATCTGCATCACGTGATTGAGATAGCCAGAATAAATCCAGAGTATGCTGCCTTGCTAGGAGGCGGACTGATTGGTACGGGAATGCTAGTCATCTTCCGCCATAAGATGAGCTTAGGTGGTTTCAATATTCTGGCGTTATTCCTTCAAGAACGTTTTGGTATCCGCGCGGGCAAAGTACAAATGGCGTTAGATTGTGCCATCGTAGCGATGTCATTTTTTGTGGTTGATGTCTACCTGATTGCTCTCTCTGTACTGGGCGCTGTCATCCTCAACCTGATCCTGGCAATGAACCACAAGCCGGGCCGCTACCAGCCAAAGCCTCAGGAGGCGTAAACCTTTTTATAGGTCTGAGCCCCATACATCAGCCCCGAGAGAGTATCTCGGGGCTTTTTTATACCCATTAACTGTGCTCATAGCGGTTGGCCCTGCTCTAACGCCAGTAATCGCTGCTTGCGCTCTACCCCACCAGCATAACCAGTCAACTTACCGCTTTTACCAATAACACGGTGACAAGGTACAACAACAGAAATGGGATTTTTACCATTAGCCATACCGACGGCCCGGACTGCTTTAGGGTTACCTATTGCGTTTGCTAGATCCTGATAGCTCCATGTTTCTCCGTACGGAATATTGGTCAGCGCATGCCAGACCTGATTCTGAAAATCCGTACCGGCTGCCGCCAATGGCAAATCGAACTCATTTCTCAGTCCGGAAAAATACTCTTCAAGCTGTGCTACCGCCTGAGTCAGGATAGGATGATGTTCATCGCGTTCTCCAAGCACATCGGGTTTCGTTGTACAGGTTTCAAACCATACTCCTAAAAGACCCTCAGAACTTGTCTGGATAGTTACCTTACCTAAAGGGCTTGGCATTTCGGTGTATATCGTTTTCATGATTCATTCCATAAATGAAAGGTCGCGTAGCTTCCCCACGGAGAAGCAGTTTGGCTGCTGAGTGACGGGTAGCGCTGCATTGCTTTTTTCACTACCAAGTCGTTATGCAATAAGCAGTCAGGCTGAGACTCGCCCCGTAGCTGAGCATAACTCACCGTCCAGGGCCCGATACCTTTGATTTTCAGCCACTGATAAGGCTCTGCCACAGGGTTTTTCAGTATAAATTGAGCAAAATTCACTAAGGTATTTTTACGGCTTTGCGGCATGCGCAAAAAGCTGACATCCGCATTCACTATATCAGCAGGCTCAGGAAAGTAACGGGGTTCACCTTCCGCACTGAGTTTATCTGTTAATAAATTGAGCTGTCCGATTGCAGCCTTAACAGAGACCTGCTGGCCTAATATAGCCCGAACTCCGGCCTCCCACGTATTCCAAACACCCGGTATCCGGATACCTTTATGACTGACAATACCCGGTGCAACAAAATTCAGATGCTGTTCTACTGCAGAAATATCGACATCAAGATCGAACATACGACGAACGCCAGTAACTAGGTTCTGAAGTCTAGAGACATCTTCAATCTCAAATTCAAGTTCTAAGTGACTGTCCCCCTTTGTCGCCTTAAACCAAGCCTTGCTCCCATTAAATTGCACAAAACGGGAATAACTCTCTTCTGTTACAGACTCCACACCTTGTATCGCCCTCAAACGATAAAAGTCCAGCATGTGTTGCCAGTTTAACTCGCCGCGGTGGGGCAAAACGATGCGATTGGTCTTTGTTTTATCCAGTTCCTTTCGCCTCACCTGAGATGGTGTTAGCTTTAAAATTTTCTGAAAAGCATCGTTAAAACGGCGAGTACTGTTAAATCCAGCGGCAAAACCCACGTCAGTCACTGACATCGAACTGGAATGCAGAAGTTGTTTGGCAAACATAAGCTGCTGATACTGAGAATACTGCTTTGGTGACATTCCTAAATATTGCTCAAATAACATTCTTAAATAACGGTCAGAAATCCCGACGCGCTCTGCCAGCTCTGTTACAGAATGGTGATTCAGTTCCCCGTTATCAATCATTGCAATGGCGCGTTGAAAGGTCGTTTCAACACCTTTCCATGCCCAGGAGCCCGGAGCGCTGTCTGGTCTGCAACGCAAACAAGGGCGATATCCCGCCTTAATAGCCAGTGTTTTATCAGGAAAGTACTCGACATTTTCTTCTTTGGGTAAATTGGCAGGGCAAATAGGACGACAAAATATTCCAGTACTCTTCACGGCAACATAAAAACGCCCGTCAAAACGGCAGTCCCTGGACATACGTGCCTTTTGGCACTGTTCAAATGTCAAAGTTGTATAAGGATTAATTAACATAACGCTGACCTTGCTGTTCTCATTATGTGATGAGTCGTTTATTTCGTCTGCTTCATTCGCTATATGATGATTTTAGAACGCATTGCTGACAAACATTAGCCATTTTCGGAACTCAATATTGAGATTTGTTGGCAATAGTGAATATCTACACTAAAGTAAAATCGGGAACAATCGTAAACGTCGGCTAAAAAGGAATTGGCATGGACTTACATACTTGCGTAATTGTGCTTAAAAACCAAAAGGTTATTACAAGCAAATCCGTTGAACACTCCATAGGGATCATTGAGCGAAACTCTGGTAGTGAGATTTCAGAAATTCAAATCAATGCGACAGATGGAAGCAACATCAAGACTTTTAACTACAACAATATTGAGGAGTCACTAGAAAGTTTGATGAACCTCTAAATCCTGATTTCTTCACAAATCTTCGTTCCAGATAGATTTAAATGTAATAGAGCACATCCCCTTGTGCTCTTTTTTGTTTTCCCCTTCTTCACTTCACCGCATGCCAACATATTCAAATAAAATGATAGAAATACGGGTTTTAATATAGAAATCACCTACTAAAATGGCCTCATAAAAACAACTAAATATTTAATTAAAAACACAAAAAGAATCTTGTTCTATTTTTTTGAACTAGAACGTCAAACACACCCGATTTTTTATGTGGTTACTCCAACCTAAACTGTTCTCAACAGCAAGGGAGAATGTACTCCCCTACTCATGAACACATCGTATGAGGACAGAATCATGAAAGCACTTCTACAAAAAATCACTACATCACAAGCAGGTTACAGCACTCTGGCACTACGTATTCCAATCGGCATTATCTTTATGGCGCATGGCGCTCAGAAACTCTTTGGCTGGTTTGGTGGATACGGCCTGGAAGGTACCGGTCAATGGATGGCATCAATTGGCTTAGGCCCCGGTGTCCTGATGGCCTTTCTTGCTGGTAGCGGTGAATTCTTTGGTGGTCTGTTTATTCTTTTAGGCTTACTAACCCGACCGGCAGCGACCGTACTGTCTATCACCATGCTTGTCGCTATTTTCTCGGTTCACTTTGAGAATGGTTTATTCCTGGCGAACAACGGTTATGAGTTTGGTCTGGCGTTATTGGCAGCAAGCGTTTCACTCGTATTATCCGGTGCGGGAAAAGTGGCCCTGGATAATCTGCTGAATAAAAAACTGCATTAATCCATCCCCCCGTTAACGGCCTGATTCATATCGCAACAGTATGCTGGATCAGGCCTCTTAACGTTATTCAGGTATCAACTTGCTAAGGAGGCAATGATGATCACAGTAAGACACGCCAATGATCGCGGCCGGGCTAACTTTGGTTGGCTAGACAGCAAACATACTTTTTCATTCGGCAGTTATTACGATCCAGAGCACATGGGCTTTTCTGAACTACGAGTGATTAACGATGACGTTGTTTCGCCTGGCGCAGGTTTTGATACCCACGGGCATCGTGATATGGAAATCATCAGCTACGTGCTCGAAGGAGAAATCGCGCACAAAGACAGTGAGGGCAACGTACAAACCTTACCTGCTGGTGAGTTTCAGCTTATGTCGGCAGGTAAAGGGATCTACCATAGCGAGTTTAATCCTTCGGACAACAAACCACTGCGCTTTTTGCAAATCTGGATTCAGCCTAATACGTTTGGCAACAAACCGGGATACCAGCAAAAAGACTTTGGCCATAATCCGGGCCTGACAACGATTGCGACTCCAACGGGTGAGAACGGTACACTCTCCATCAAGCAGGATACTCGTCTGTATCAGTTGGTTTTAGCGCCCGACAGCGAATTGACCTTTGATATCTCAACGGGCAGAAACGTCTATGTTCATCAGGTAGCTAGCGCTCTGCAAGTCGACAGCACTACCCTAACTGAAGGCGACGGTGCAAAAATAGTCCAGAAAAAAACGGTACGCTTCCGCAATCCGTCGGATAAGCCCGCCGTCGCGCTGGTGTTCGACTTACCCTGATCTTCATTTTTTATAAAACAAAAAGCCCCTGATAAACTATCAGGGGCTTCAATTCGGGAATCAGTAAGTAAAGAATTATTCGCCAGACGTACCAGACCCTATTTGCTGCAAGCTGTAAGCCGTTAGAGGGTCAATTTCCTTAACTATCTCTTCAACCTGTTTAATTGCGTCTACAGACGAGCTGGCTTTGCGATAACTCAAGTATATAGGGCGATGCCAGTCTTCCACGCCAGACACCTTGTAGAGCTGCCCGTTGGCAATAAATGGCTCTACGAGAGAGACAGGCAGGTAAGCCGCGCCACCTTTCTCTAAAATGAAATCCAGAGCAATACGCGCAGTAGAAGTTCGCAAGTATGGTGCTGATATTTTAGGGTGACGCTCAGAGTGTTCTGAGGCAAAGCGCGTTCCCCAGTCAACATATACGTATTTGTTATCAAATACCGTATCTAGCGAATCTTGCTCCGTCGATACCAGGACAAGAACCACATCGGCCACTTTTTTACAGTTCAGCTCATCTGCTTTTATCTGATCAAAAGCAAACGCCATATCAAGTGTGCGCTCTAACAGGCTGCGGCTGAGCATTTCACGCCCCATCACTTCGGCCATAAAACCATAGCCACCAAAAGAGTCTGTAACCACACTTAAACAGTTCTGCAGATAAGCATCCCAGATATTAGGCGTGCCACCCAATGTGAGCTGTAAGCCTTTACCATCTTCGAGTGACAGTTCCAGCTTCGCTTGCTGCAATGTAGTCACCATCACCTCGGCATAACTAATCAGACGCTCACCAGCAGAAGTTAACTTAATGTTATTTCGATCACGAATAAACAATTGAGTATCGAAATAACTTTCCAGTTGTTTGATACGAGCACTTACTGCGGCTTGGGTAATATATAAATTCTCAGCGGCACGTCCGAAGTGACGAACCCTTGCCAGCTCTAAAAATGTTCGAAAGACCTTTACATCCATAAACCATCTCCTGGTTGATTTAAAACCAGATTAACAACTATTTAAAATCATGACGATAAAAAAAATTTGTTTTTCTTTTGTCGGCTTTGCGCCTAATTTTCGCCTTAGTTCACTACATCAATCAATAACGGTTACAGAGGCTGTTGACATGTCTGACACTGAATTCCGTCATGGCAAAAAACGATTTTACGATAACGTAAAATTCCCACGCGGATTTGCAAAGTCTGGTGATTTTACTCTTGCAGAAGAGGAAATCCTAACAATTTATGGGGATACAATGCTTGGCCTGGAATCAGGCGAATTAACACCGGAAAACAGCGAAGAGAAACACTTCGTCAAGGTGTTAGAGCACCCTGGTAAAGCAAAAACGAAAATTGAGCGCACTTGGTTGAAATACACTCAACTTGCGCGTGGTCGTAAGCGCTTCCATACGCTAAACGGACGTAATAAACCGGATGCGACTGAAGACTTTGCAGAAGAGAGCTTAGTTGAAGACGATTAATTAACGAATAGCTAGGCCATTGTGTCCTAGGCAGACGTTCATTCACCGATGTCGGATGAACGTTTGTGATTTATTTCTTCTCCTTAAGCCCAAAGGCGCGTTCTCCCAAGGGCTTTTTTAATTTTACTGCTTTCTATTTACTGAAAGCGTGCTGGCTTACTTGGCAAGCATTGCAATTTTTTTCAAGAAACTCTCTTTTAAGTGTTCCTGATCGTACTCAAGGTGGTACGTGTTGTGAAAGCCAACCTTTAACTCAACGCCATTACCTCTCAAAAATACGTTATAGCCGTCATAATCAGAAAACGCTTCCACCCCTTCATAGATCTTCCCAAACTCGGTAGGTGTACCGTTATTCATCACATTCTCATATGCCGATAGTACTTTGCTCGGATCCAATTCATTTTTCATCGCGAATTCCTCACCAGTCCACACTGTTTAATTATGGATAAGGAATCTGCCACGTGCCATATTCAAGGTTATCTGAAATCAAATATTGGGTCGTATTGCCTGCATGAAACTTAATTTCAATCATAAAATTTATCTAACTAAACTCTTAGTGTGGAGAGCAGTTGAAACCATTAAACAGTTTTAATTAGTTTAAAAAAGCATCAGAATAGTAGTTAAAAAGGACACTGGTTAAAGAAAATACAAATTTTTGACCTAAAACAATAGCAGAACCAGATAACTTATTTTATAATGCAAATTAATGTTTCAGAACATCTTAATTTCCAATTACTAGGGGCACAACATGAGACTTATCCCGTTAACTCGAGCAGCACAAGTAGGTAAATGGGCAGCAGCACACATTGCTAAGCGTATCAACGACTTCAAACCTACCGCTGAGCGTCCGTTCGTTCTGGGTCTACCTACTGGCGGCACTCCTCTAGCAACATATAAAGCGTTAATTGAGCTACACCAGGCTGGTGAAGTGAGCTTCAAACATGTCGTTACATTCAACATGGATGAATACATTGGTATCCCAGCAGACCACCCTGAGTCTTACCGTTCATTCATGTACAACAACTTCTTCAATCACATTGATATTCAGGAAGAAAACATCAATTTGCTGAACGGCAACACAGATAACCATGAAGTGGAATGCAAGCGCTACGAAGACAAGATCAAGTCTTACGGTAAGATCAACCTGTTTATGGGTGGCGTTGGCAACGACGGTCACATTGCCTTCAACGAGCCTGCATCATCTCTGTCTTCTCGCACACGCATCAAGACTCTGACAGAAGACACTCGTATCGCGAACTCACGCTTCTTTGACGGCGACATAAACCAGGTTCCTAAATACGCTCTGACTATCGGTGTTGGTACGCTGCTTGACGCGGAAGAAGTGATGATTCTGGTAACGGGCCACAACAAAGCCCTTGCTCTTGAAGCTGCGGTAGAAGGCAGTGTCAATCACTTATGGACCGTATCAGCGCTCCAACTGCACCCTAAAGCGGTGATCGTATGTGATGAGCCTTCTCAGCAAGAGCTAAAAGTAAAAACCGTGAAATATTTCTCTGAGCTTGAAGCGAAAAACATCGAAGGCTTCTAGTCACTCAATCAAAAGTTTCCTTATTGCTATAAAAACAAAACCCGTGACTTTTCACGGGTTTTTCGTTTCCTACAAGAAGTGGAGACTAATACGCCTTAATACCAAACTGGCGCAACCGCTTTGGAAGTATTTCATCGAGCTTATCAAGCTCACAAGGATCTACTTCAATCAGATTGAAGTGATGTTGCTCATACACCGCTCGAATCGCATCTCTGTCAGTTTGACTGACCTCTCCCGTATCACTTCCCCAGAACTGCAAATATACCTTACCTGCAGGCAGGTAAAAATCACTGGTGACCTCTTGCTCAATCGGCAGTTGCCTTTCATAAGCATGAACAACACCGGCTAAGTACAGCCAATTATCTATCAGCAGCTCACCTTTGGAACGGACATAGTGGCCATCTAATGTACGGTATTTGGCCTCAAACTTCTGACGAAAACTTGAATAGGAGCGATCCGTTGAATGAGACTCAGCGTCCAGCCCCAAAAACTCTACAACCGACTGATTCAGGCGCTTGTTCCTGAGTACGACTTGGTGCCAAACCACAAAACTATGTTGTGACTCTTTATCTGTTCTTTGTTGGCCACCAGCTCGAATACCGGATTCGGTGACGCTCCAGCCGTCTTCCAATTTGCTGATCCAACCCAGTTCACTCAGCAGTTGATTGATGCGCTTTGGATTTAGCTTGAGCTTCTCACCGAGTTGTGTCGCGGTTAATGTCTTACCTGACGCAGAAGCCAACTCTACATGTAGAGACAATGGCCATACAATAAATTGCCCGAACTTGGCGTGATCCACGTACTCGCCGCCAAACTTAGCCCCCTCTTCAGTAAGAATCCACTTATCATCTTTACGTGTGATATAACCCGCCCGCTTCAAATCGGCAAACAGCTGTTTAGCCTCTATATTGCGCATTTTTGCTAATGCCGACGTCGATACTTTTTCCGACAAACTCTTAGCCTCCGGATTTGGTCAGTGAATGATGCAGAGTGTTCTCCAAAATCGTATATTCATTTATTAAAATCCTGCATTTGAAGTCTTAATATATTAACCTACTGATTTCATTGCTTGAAGTAGCAGTCATTAACAAGCAGCGCTATTGAAAACAACGCCTCATCCTACCCATCTCACATTCGAGACTTTCGATACTAACTTCCGAGTGTTATACCTTTATATAACACTCATACTAATCAAAAAGTTTAATTATGACAGATTGGCATGATCGACAGCCGATTTTCCGTCAGTTAGCAGACCTGCTCACCCTGAAAATACTAAAGGGAGTGTGGAAAGAAGGCGAAGCATTACCTTCAGTTCGTAGTATCGCGGCGGATATGAAGCTCAATCATCTCACCGTCATGAAGGGCTATCACCTTTTGGCAAGTAAAGGCTTTATTGAGAAGAAGATTGGTCAGGGAATGTTTGTTGCTCTGGGAGCTAAAGAACAAATACTGGAAACCGAGAAAGCGCGCTTCCTAGAAGAACAAATTCCTCAAATTGCCGACACCTTAAATCGTCTAAATATGCCGATAGAAGAGCTAAATCAACTTCTCAAATTACATATGAAAGGTGATCAATGGATGCAATAGTCAGTGTAAAACACGTCTCCAAGCTATATCGCAAGCAAGGAGAAACACTACAAGATATCACTTTTGACTTGCACCATGGCCAAGTCCTTGGCCTGCTGGGCCACAACGGAGCGGGGAAATCGACTTTAATTAACGCGATGCTTGGGGTACACGATTACCAGGGAACAATTCATATAAACGGTTACGAACCGATCCGCCAACGTCATAAAATAATGCAGAGCTTGGCGTATATTTCTGATGTAAACGTATTGCCTGACTGGATGACAGTCGAACAACTACTGAGATATACCGAAGGCGTTCACTCGGGGTTTAACCGGCAAAAAGCGGATTCAATCCTTCATCAAACCGATATCCAATCTCGGGTACGTATCAGAGCACTATCAAAAGGGATGAAAGTGCAATTACACCTGGCAATAGTAGTTGCCACGAATACGCAAATATTAATCCTGGACGAACCAACATTAGGATTAGATTTGGTTTACAGAGAGACTTTTTATCACCACCTACAAGAGTGGTTAGACGAAAGTGAGCGCATACTGATTATCGCCAGCCATGAGGTTTCGGAAATTGAGCATTTATTGACGGATGTGCTTATCCTGAAGCATGGACAACCTATTCTGCAGCAGTCTATGAGATCAATCTATAAAGATTACTTCATGCTTGATGCCAGCAATAAACATCAATCGCAAATTGAAGCGATGCACCCTCTAACATCAAATAGAGGGCTTACGACTACCCATTGGTTGCTGCCTTCGCGATACCTCACGCAAGTAAAAGGAATTGGAGACATTAATCACGTGACTCTTACCGACTTGTTTCTCGCACTTCAGAAAGGAGAAACTTGATGCATCCCGTGCTAACGATGTTACACAGAGAGTGGTTGGAAAACCCACTGGTGTCGCGCGTGCCATTTTTCCTCTTAGCATGCATCACATTATTGTTTATCAGCATCATGGTTAACTCTGATTTTGAGCATTACTCTATCTTCCAAATTAGTACGCAAGAGAGTGACCAGGAAATACAAAGAAAGCTCGGGGATGAGTTAAGTACGTTAATCGCGGGCGGATCAGGTCTGTTGTCAATCCTATTAGGTACTCTTTATTTTCCGAGAACACTGCGCAAAGAGCGTTCTGAAGGTAGCATCATGTTTTGGCGCAGCATGCCTGTCAGCGACACGCAAACTCACTTAGTAAAGCTCGCTTTTAGTCTGTTGGTGATCCCCTTGGTCTGCTCCTCTTTAGTCATAATCTCTGATCTGATGCTATGGGCACTGAATATTTTAACCGATCATCAAATCGGTTTCTTGAGTCGATACTCCTCAATGGCATATGTACTAATGCACTGGGTTGAATTTTTGATGCGCATGGGACTGGCAGCGTTGTTCATATTACCTGTTGGGTTAACCATGATGGCTATCTCTCAAAAATTATCTTCACCATTGGTAATCCTCGCTCTCGCGATTTATGCACTCCGTTGGATGCCGATAGCTTTGTTTGGATATTATGGAGTAGATGACTTTGTCTCTAAAATGTTCTATCTGCCGTTTCACGCCATCATAGGCCAAAATCCACTGGATGCACTCATTGAGGCCGGGAGCGCTTATATCGGTATTTATGCTCTAATTGGATTATTAGCATGGACAATAAACCTTAGGTTTAGCCGGACCATTAAATGATCCTACAGAATGGATATAGACGTCCGCGATAAAAAATGGCCACAACTAAGGATGTGGCCATTTTTGTGTTAACAATTAACGAGTCCATCTAGCCGAGGAAAGATATATACCCCTGCAGGATAAGTAAGTTTACGATATCGATAAAGAATGCACCGACAATCGGCACTACCATAAATGCCTGCGGCGACGGGCCGTAACGATTTACTATAGAGCCCATATTCATTACCGCAGTTGGCGTTGCGCCCAGACCAAAACCGCAGTGGCCACCAGCCATAACCGCAGCATCATAGTTACTGCCCATAACCTTAAAGGTTACATAGTAGGTAAAGACTGCCAGTACCACAGACTGCACCCCGAGAATAACTAGGAATGGAATCGCCAAGTCAAAAATATTCCAAAGCTTTAGACTCATTAAAGCCATTGCCAGGAACAGAGACAAAGAGACGGTACCAAGCATATCGACGGTTTCTACATGCAGTTTTCGAATCTTGGTCACTTCAAGGAAGTTGGTAACAATTACCCCGATAAACAGTGCATACACAAAGTCAGGGATCATCAGCCATTTGATCTCAAACGTAGTGACCCATTGTTGAACGTACTTTGCCCCAGTCACACAGATAAGCAGGAAGAACAGTTTTTCGACGACCTTTTTCGCAGTTACTTTATCTTCTTCATATTCATTGTAAGTGACCAACTCCGGGAATCTTTCGTGCGTTTTATCACTGCGACCATATTCAGACTCAATACCGTGTTTATCCACCAAACGTTCAGCCATCGGACTACCGATAATACCGCCGATGATCAAACCAAACGTGGCAGAAGCCATCGCAATTTCCAGTACATGATTGAGTCCATATACGTCCTGGAAAGTTTGTGACCAGGCCGCTCCGGTACCGTGACCGCCAGATAAGGTAATTGACCCGGCAATTAATCCCATTAACGGGTCTAACCCCAGCGCGGCAGCCAGAGAGACGCCTACCCCGTTCTGGATAATGATGTAGAAAGAGGCCACTGCCAGAAAGATAAAGACCTTCGCCCCTCCTTTCATCAATTGAGTGTAATTAGCGGCTAAACCCACCGTTGAAAAGAACATCAGCATAAAAGTATTCTGCAAAGGCAGATCAAACTCTAAATCGATGCCATTGAAATGAAGAGTAGTAATGATACAGGCTACGATAAGACCGCCAACTATCGGCTCAGGTATATTGAATTTCTTTAAAATTGGAATTCTTGCATTCACAAAGTGACCAAGAAAAAGCACACTAATCGCGATCATGAAGGACTCCAGAGCCCCTACAGATATTATATTATTCATATCACCTCTTATTATGGTTCTCTTCATCCTCCATAATGAATGAGTGTTGGTTTAACCTGATCAAATAGCAAATTTTCTCACTGAATTTTTAAAAATGATCCTAGAGAACTCCTTCCCTTCTTAAAACTAAGAGCGAAAGCTCTCATTACTATCAATCTCCTGTGTTTTCGTTGCTTCTTCCCTCGAAACACAAAAGGAGCTCGTAAAGCTCCTTCTTCTGCCTTACATTGGCCCAGACAGGTGCTCAGTGTAAGGGGAGTAATTTCACATGACTTGTTCTGAGCCTTAAACAGCTCCCTAAACAAAATAGAAGTGTCGATAGCTATTGATTCAGGTTTCTTACTGCCGAAGCCGATAAAGTGCCGAGATAGTATGTAAACAAACTAGTGTTGCTTGCTCCTGTCGGAGTTTAATCACCCTGGCTCATGATGGATAAGACGAACCGAATCCCAGGAAACTCTCAGGCAATGACAAACGTATCGGCTACAGCGACGCTGAATTATAGCACATTCATAAAAACTCTCATTATTTCAACAACATTCACGAAATCAATAATTTTTTATCCGAATGATTCAGTGCTCATTCACAAAACGCAGCTGAAAATAAAAAACTCAATAAGTTAAAATCAGCACAAAAATCGTATAACCCGTGATTCGAATAGTTTCAGGTAAAACAAAGTAAGGGATTGCCATGACAAAGCTCACCATTTTTTATGATGGAACCTGTCCGCTTTGCGCTAAAGAGATGAGAAATTTAGCGAATCACGATACGCATCAGCATATCCGCACCGTGGACATTCATAGTGATGAATTCTCCAGTTACCCACAAATAGATGCAGATAAAGCCAATAACATACTCCATGCTTTGGACAATAACGGCCAGCTATACCTTGGTTTAGACGTCACCTACCGGGCGTGGCAGCTGGTGGGCAGAGGCTGGCTTTATGCACCATTACGGTGGCCTTTGATTAAGCCGGTTGCTGACAGGCTCTATCTGATATTTGCCAACAACAGGTACCGTATTTCTTACTGGTTAACAGGTAAGTCTCGCTGCGGTAGCGGTCAGTGTTCGCGTTGATACGCACACGGAACCACCTAAGATATAATGCCCAACACATACACTACCTGAGACAGACTCAATGATCATTATGACGACCAATTTCGGTGACATAGAAATTGAACTGAACACTGAAAAGGCACCAGTAAGCTCAAGAAACTTCAAAAGATACTGTGAAGAGGGCTTTTATGAAGGGACGATTTTTCATCGCGTAATCAAAGGTTTTATGATCCAGGCTGGTGGCCATACTGCTGATATGACCGAGAAGCCAACCCGAGCTCCTATTGCTAATGAGGCAAACCGTGGCTTGAAAAATACCATCGGAACGATCGCCATGGCTCGTACGGATGCACCACATTCTGCAACCGCACAATTCTTTATCAACTTAGATGACAACGATTTTCTCGACCATACGGCCACGACCAACCTCGGTTGGGGCTACGCAGTATTTGGCAAAGTTACTGCTGGCATGGATGTGGTGAATCGCATCGCAGAAGTGAAAACCACATCCAAGCTTGGTCATGATGATGTTCCATGCGAATCGGTCATTATCGAGAAAGTGACGATCAGCGAATGAATTCAGAATAATAGCTCATTCACCTGACATTCGAAGCAGCAAACTCTACCTAGACTGTGAGTAAATAGGGATCAAAAAAGGCTTCCTGATGGAAGCCTTTTATATAACGACAAAAGCTAAATATTACAGCTCTGCGTTGTGGTATACCTGCTGAACGTCGTCACAGTCATCCAAAAGATCCAGGAACTTCTGGAATTTCTCTGCGTCTTCACCTGCGACTGGTGTATGCGTTTGAGGAACGAAAGTAATCTCTTCCACATCAATCGTCAGATCTGGGAAAGCGCCGTTCAGAGCAGTTTTAGTTTTGAAGAACTCAGTGTGAGGGGCAAATACAGTGATCACACCATCTTCTAGTTCAACATCTGTTACGTCTACATCTTCCATCATCAGCGTTTCTAAGATGATTTCATCATCTTCACCCTTGAACTGGAATACCGCCTGGTGATCAAACATGTGAGACACAGAACCTTCAACACCAATTTTTGCACCTGTTTTAACAAAACATTGGCGTACGTCCTGGAAAGTACGGTTGCCGTTATCTGTCAAACAATCAACAATCACGCTTGTACCGCCTGGTCCAAAGCCTTCGTAGCGCGCAGGAACGTAATCTTCACCGCCACCGCCGCTAGCTTTATCAATTGCTTTATCGATAACGTGTGCAGGAACTTGGTCTTTTTTCGCTTTCGCGATCAGGTGCTTAAGAGACAAATTCATGTCTGGGTCTGCACCGCCATTTTTCGCGCACATGTAAATTTCTTTACCGTATTTGGAATAAACTTTAATTTTTGCGCCTGCTGTTTTCGCCATTGAGGCTTTGCGCACTTCAAAACTTCTTCCCATCGGGATGTCTCTCTAAATTCAAATTTAATGCGAAGGATTTTAGCAAAAAGCGAAAGCATTTCAATTCTCGCTCTGCAGAGGAATGGAGAAGTTACCTCATTCGCCGCGCTGATTTACACCAGAGCTACGAGTCACTTTACGCGACACCCATTACTCGCTTGTACTTTTCAACCGATTGCTGGAAAAACGCTTTTTCATCAGCATCGTTAATCTTAGACAGTTGTTCTTCTATCGCTTCCGGACCAGATTTGGCCTCTCTGAGTTTCCAAACCAAAAACGAAGCTTGCTTATCCAGTTCGATTCTGTTTTTTTCGTCAGGCGGCAATAGGGATAGATTAAACGACATTCACAGCCTCAGGGTACTTTAAATACTAGCCGCGCACTATAGCATACCGGCTCGCAATTACAGAATAGAAACGCACGTATCTTGATCAAATTCAAGATACTAATTTGGTATGACATCAATTTTCAATACTTTAACCAAATACCGTCCAAATATCTTTCCAATCACTCCTTGTTATGGAGCTCATAAAGCAAAATCATTGATCAGTACTTGCTCTTGTTATTCGTCATTGCCCTTAGCACTTACTGAAGCAAAAACAGAATCTGTATGGTTAAATTTGGAAAATTGATATGCCTTCGATATTGGTAATACTCAGCAAGGCAGGAAATCGATATGGGAAACATACTCGGTCATTTACAGTGTAAAACTTATATCGACTCATTGGGCTGTCAGGTAAAACAACTTTATGCTCAATCGCGGTCAGGACATTACAAAAGCAATCTCAACCATTTGAAATATATACATTTCAATATCAATCAAGGTGCGTAATCGGCTACTGAAACCAACAAAAAGGGTAGCCTGATGACTACCCTCGCTTGTTTATTATTTTACGTAAAGGAACGAATCAGTGAATCAAGCCAAGTTCTTTAGCTTCCTCAATAGTCAATCCGCTTTCTCGGATTTCACGAAGAGCTTCAATGCGTCTTCTGGCTTCAGCTGATTTAACTGTTTTTTCTGGCTTCGCAACGATTTCTTCTTCAGCTAATTCCCACTTGTGAGCGATGTTGCTCATCTCTTCATGGTTGATAGAATTAATGGACATATTTCCTCCGAACACACCATGTTTTCGATGAGTAATCTATAGCAAACCACAACAACGCTGATAAGAAAAACTGTAGGGAAATGTGACCCTTCCCGACCTTTCATAACTACGATGACAGATTCATCATTTAGGCTTTGCCAAAGACTTAATTTGCGATTAAATTTGAGTGATTAACCTTACGAAAAGTGTGCTGATCTAGCTCTCACTTTTTCATTATCTCCAGCTCCCCAATCGCGGCTCTTCTGGGTTCACTATTCCTTTCATTTGTCTTTTGCAGAACCTTTCATTCGTCCGCTACGCAGGCCCCTCCCCCAACTTTGACCTGTTTTCAGTCAGAGATTCACTGTAACCAATTACCGAACGAATAAATCACCACAGTCACAATGTATGAACATCGCTTTGGAAACCAACCAAAAATGAACCAAACTATCGGTATGAATAGCGAAATACTCAGTTAAAAAGGCTTTACCACGAGAAAGCCTATAGGCGATTAGGTATGTGAGGTAACATAGTGAAACTCAACAGTTGGCAAGATCAGATTTCACACTGGTACGAATCCCAGAAGCATGATCAAGTAGAAGCACTAGAGGCAATCTTATATCGAGCTCCGGATTGCGTGTTTGGGCCCGAACTTACAAGTCAACAGAGCAAAGCCCTCTCCTGCTGGCTGGATGGGTGCTTAAGAGTATTTGAAGGTGTCAGATACCGCGACCCGCACAAGAGCTATCAAATCTTGCTCTACGCCAGCACAAAGCTCGAGCAGGCGGCTTGCACACTTGTAAATGATATTCTGATTAAAGACTGGTGCCTAAAGCGTCTTCAGCATTTAACGGTTCTTGCGTTGGAGTTTTGTAATCAGCAAGACGATCAGGATCAGTGGCAAGATCAAGCAAATAACTTGATCAATTCACATGTCACCTTAATGCGATCATTAAATTGGAATGAAACTGGGAAGCATGATCAAGGAGTTTTCCATTAGTCGGAATGATGATCAAGGGCAGCTGAAAATAGGCAAAAAAAAGCGAGTTTCTTTTGAAGGAAACTCGCGAAATCTATTCAGAACGAATGTAACAATATGAGCCTATCTATTAATCATCAGAAAGGACAAAAGGTTGTCTATTCGGGATTAAGATTAGTATGCACACAGATAACGATTGTCATCATTTTGTAAGAGTTAGGTTTGATTTCTATCATTGAAAAAATTTATTACATTTGAAATCAATTACTCGTAGTTCTAACTGCAAATACACCAGGCAATACGATACTAAATTGCCATCTCATCAAGTGCCCGATAGACCATCTCATCCAAATGGCCATCAAAAATTTGTCTGCATACCTTGCGACGAACAGCTAAGCCAGCAATCAAACGCTCAATTGTGAGATGTTTGATGTCGTTTTGCGCATTAAATAACTCTACGGTTTTGCTCAGTGTTTCGTATGGTACGGGCTCATCCCCTACTCTAAGCCAATCGAGCTTGTCAACGTACTCAGAGCATTCTTCCTTGATTGAGGCATAGGAATGCCCTGTCATTGCTGAAAGAGCCGTTATACTGCGTTCCAGGGCCTCTGAAGAGGTATATTTAGATAGCGTGATCGTAATTTCATCCGCATTGATCTCTACCAGATGCTTCCTTTGCTTCACCCGGCGACCTAAATTGCCACGCGGAGACGGAGCTTTACGCTGGATAGGCTCAAATTCGCCGTCAATGATACCTGAGAGCTCTTCGAGCTGCTGCTTGGTGACCATCTCATTGCGAAGTGGGTTTGGCAGCGTAGGAGCCATGTTGCGCTTTCCTGCGTTGGTGGTGCGAGCTCTTGAATAACGCAGCACTTCTTCGACATCACATTTGATGTCGACCTGGTAGTCCATGACTTTATCATTTTCAGCGATGGTTTCGATCGTCAGATGATAGCCCCACAAGTTCACCACAAAAAGATCATGCGTCCCTTTACCATCAGACAGTCGTCTTAACTCACGGATCAGATCCATAGAGAAACGGCGCCATTCTATGTTGCGTGCTAATTTCTGATTCAGCTCACTTAGTAACATACAGTCGGCATGACGACGTACCATCCGGCTGCGGAAAAACGAGTACAGCTGGAATACTAGCGTATGCTGCTTAAGAATCTCTGGCGGGAAGAGGAAGAAATAATCACGCGTGAGTAATTCTTCGTAGAATGACGGTTCCCAAACCAGGATATACAGATTTGGTTTGATCCTGATTTCACCGTCGCTGCCTTCTACAGGTGCTTCTTCTGATGCCGTGATCGTTCTGGCAAGGAATCTGAATCGATCACTCTTAAAACCTTCTGGCATATTTTCACTTAACCAGCGACCAGTCAGTTCATGCAGTTGAAAGTCGGTAAATTCAATTCGGTCGATACTGTCACGAATGGAATCACGTGCAGGACCACTGTCTTTTTTGCCTCGCAGTGACAAAATATCGGTAATGTACAGCGGTGTCTTGTTCGGAACATGGGCAGCATCGAGGTGATACTGATCTTTATGATGATCATGATACTGCACCGTCAGGGTAAACAGAGCAAACAGCGTCATAAGATCATCCACCGTCATGATATTTTTGGATGATCGTGTTTCTATCACAGCCTTAGTGCCGGATATTGATACCATGGATTTCTGATAACTTTTACGAGTGCGAGGCGGAGCTAGTGCTTGGTCGATGATCCCAGCCCAGTTAGTCGGAGATACGACAAATTGATCAGCTTCATCTTTCATCATCGGCGGTGTATTCAGACCATGTTCATTTAACAAACGTTTGTTTACTTGTGTCTGTGCCAGTGCTTTAGAACGTTTTTGTTTTTCGTTCTGACGAACTTTTTCAGTCACCAGGCTCGTAGCTCCAAGCGCCGAAATGAGCTTATTAGGATTAACGAACTTGTGTAACATCGTTTTACCAGCTAATCCCTCTTCAAAACGAACAGGTGTCTGGGTAAATAAACCGATATTAACTGCTGCGCGCAGTCTTTGTTGAAGTGCTGCTCGAGTTAACTGACCGTCTGTGGCTTCTACAATTTCAGTTGTTGATACCAGCCCGTCTTTGCTACTGAAACCTCGTAATGAAATTAGATTAAGCAACTCTAAGATGCTTTTGGTCACCCCTTTGAAATGTTGATATTGCTCAACCCAGTCGGCAGAAGATTCGTGTACTTCAAAAAGATGGCCGTCTTTGTGGCTTCTCGGGGCTTTAATCAGAATTTTTTCATCAGCTGTCATTGTAGATCCAGATCACATTGGCCGTAGTTGTGCTATGGTTCCGAAGAATAAAGAAAAAGAGATCATAAATAAAGAAAAAATCTTGTTTTTTAAATAACTGATCTTTTTGATTAAATTGATCTTAATTGATTATATGATCTAATGATCCAGGTGAGGGCCTCGCTATAACGCCTTGTTATTAATATATATTTTTTGTTGGCCATTCGGAACTATGATCATCTAACTCACGAAACGATGATCAACAAAACCTTGAAAGCATGATCATATTCTGCTGCAAGCATGATCATTAAGACTCTGAAAAGATGATCAAAAAGCTCTTGAAACAATGATCATGATATTTGTACATGTTATCCACAGAACTGCTCGTTTCTGCAACTTTTCGGATAGCAAGATTCGAGCTTTTAGCCACTCAATTCCACTCGGAACAATGATCAAGATGATTAAATTTGTCTGATCAAAACGGAGTTTTGATGACAATTTCTCCAAGTGTATAAAATATAGTCTGATTACACTGTGTTACGTGTATTTCGCGTTTATCAGTAAAATTACCGGACGCATGATCATGAGATGAAGAAGTTATCACAATAAATGATGTAACTTCATCGTTCCGAGGTTTTATCGCTAAATATTTACCTGAATCCCCAGTTTGTCTGCACTCTGCCGTAAATAAGCCGTGTTTTTTCATGCTTCCGTGTACCGGACTCACTTGATCATATTTCCGTAAATTTGATCACCTCGTATTCCACTTCGATTTCTATGTTTCTAATCTTTTTACCTTGATCATGCTTTCGCTTATAGGTTCATTATCGGAAGAATGATCAAGAGTAACCCTTGATCACTCTTCCGGTTATTTTATCGCAGAACTGTTTTAATCGGTACGGATGCATGATCAAGGAGTAATTAATCCGTATATCTTTACTTATATTATTTCATTCATCACGTCTCTTAATTGATTTCACATAATCCGTAATTTATCCGGTTAGTATAATCGTTCCGAGCGAAATTCAGTTTACAATGTAAATAAGTGATGCTGTAACACTTTAAATGTTGGCGAGTTCCTACATAGTTCTGCAGTAATGTTTGATTCATATTTGATATGTTTTTCACCATTAATCATCAATCAGTCGATTTTAAAGTTTTTTTTATGTGATTGTTATTCAAAATGTTTGTGCACCTTTTTGTTGTTTTTGGTTGTTACTGCTGTACAATTGTTGGCAGATATCCTTCCAACGGAATTTGGCATGAAAAGAGAAAAAACGATTGAAAACCTTCTTGAGTTAGCCGAGCTGACGCAACAGGTTCAAGCTGACCGTATTGAAATTGTATTGGAAGAGAGAAGTGACAACTACTTCCCTCCAATGTCTAAAGCAATGATGGAAACCCGTTCGGGCCTGACTCGTCGTAAGCTTGATGATGCTATTAATAAAATGGAGACAGCAGGTCACCAGTTTACAAAGAATAATGCCAATCATTATTCGATTACGTTAGAAGAAGCACACATGCTGATGGATGCGGCTGAAGTGCCTAAATTCCATGAGCGCAAGAAAAGTACAGGCAATAAGCCTTGGATTATTAATGTACAGAACCAGAAGGGCGGAACTGGTAAATCGATGACTGCCGTTCATCTGGCTGCATGTCTGGCACTTAACTTAGATAAACGTTACCGTATCTGTCTGATTGACCTGGATCCGCAGGGTTCTCTGCGTTTATTCCTGAACCCACAGATCAGTGTGGCCGAACATGACAACATCTACTCTGCAGTGGATATCATGCTGGGTAATGTTCCTGATGGTGTAGAAATAGACCGCGAGTTTTTGCATAAGAATGTCATGCTTCCGACTCAATACCCGAACTTGAAATCTATTTCTGCTTTTCCTGAAGATGCAATGTTTAACGCTGAAGCCTGGCAAACATTATCTGAGGACCCGTCTTTAGATATTGTTCGCCTTTTAAAAGAGCAGCTGATCGATAAAATTGCGGATGACTTTGATATCATCATGATAGATACCGGTCCGCACGTTGACCCGCTAGTATGGAATGCAATGTATGCTTCTAACGCGTTGTTGATCCCATGTGCCGCAAAACGTCTTGACTGGGCATCAACAGTAAACTTCTTCCAGCATTTGCCTACGGTATATGAAATGTTCCCGGAAGACTGGAATGGTCTTGAGTTTGTACGCCTAATGCCGACCATGTTCGAGGACGATAATAAGAAGCAAGTTTCTGTTCTTACTGAAATGAACTATCTTCTTGGTGACCAGGTTATGATGGCAACCATCCCGCGTAGCCGAGCATTCGAAACCTGTGCTGATACCTACAGTACAGTCTTTGATTTAACAGTGAGTGATTTTGAGGGTGGTAAGAAAACACTCGCAACCGCTCAAGACGCTGTTCATAAGAGCTCACTTGAACTAGAGCGCGTGCTGCACTCTAACTGGCCGTCATTGAATCAGGGGTAATAAGTAAATGGCTTTAAAAACGTCTGAATTGAACGCAAAATTATTCGGCAAAACAAATAAACGCCGTGTCGCAACGCCGCAAGAGGCTCAAACGGCTGCAAAAGAAAAAGCTCAGTCTATTGAGTTGGCTGTTGCTGGTGAGAATACGGTTCAGTTTGAACTAGTACGTATACCTGCCGACAGGGTGGAGTCTGAAACGACGGTTTTCGTTGATAACGCCCGTGAGCAATCTTTCCTTAATGAGCATGCTCTATCGGATGTTTTGGTGACGTTAAAGGAGCGTGGTCAGCAATATCCGGCTGTGGGGCGTCGTACTCAGGATGGTAAAATTGAAGTTTTAGATGGTAGCCGTCGTCGTAAGTCTTGTATCTTAGCGGAAAAAGACTTCTTGGTTTATGTTGGTGACAATATTAACTCGAACCACGCGAAGTTTCTGTCTGATGTAGCAAATGCCCATAAACCGCTGTCTCTTTACGAAAAAGGTAAAGAGATGCAGGCAAAGTTGGACAGTGGTGAAGCTGAAGACCAGAAAGCGCTGGCTAAAATGTTCCAGTGTAGTGAAGCGCTGGTAAGCGGAGCATTAAAAGCCGCTGCATTACCGTTAGAATTGCTGCAAGCTTACCCGAATGTCGGCGATTTGGGTCGTCCGACGATAGTGAAACTACATAAGCAGTTCTCTAATTTATCGCCAGAACACCAACAAAACTTGCTAGATAAATGTCGTACCAGTGAAGGTTATCTGTGGCAGCGCAGTACAGCACAAGGTGTTGCTCGTCTGACTAAAGAAGTCACGGAAAGTCTGGAAAACTGGATTACAGAGTTGGCTCCGGTTAAACCGGCGCAAAAATCGGAAAAAGTCGATCTGATAAAAGGCCGTGCGAGCTACAGCCGCAAAGGCAGCAATCTTGCTCTAAATTTGAAAAAGGTTGATGATAATCTGATGGACGAAATACTTGCTTTTGTTCATAGCAAATTGCAGTAACACAGGTTGACTGACAAACCGCCTTCGGGCGGTTTTTTTATGTCTATGTGTCTGTACTCTGAGAGTGCAAATCAAGTTGTGATAACATGTTGTCAGGTTAACCTTGGGTCTACAGCATGCACACACAATCTGAGTTTCTTTCTCTTCTGCAACAACAAGCTCATCAATCTTTCCAGCGAATCGGCGTGGTTATAAAAGGAGATGCTGTTTGGCAAGACTCGCTTATTAAGGGTTTTTCAAGCACTCAGCAAGAACAGCGTTGGTTTTGTGTCGGTCAGTCTTTACCAGACAATGCTTATTGCGTGTCTGCTAAACAGGGGCAAATGTTACTTGGCAGAGAGTGCGATGTGTTGCTATTTGATACGCGTACCTGCTTTGATGCAAACAGTTTTACCGCTGCGCTCGGATCATTAGTCGGCGGTGGTATGTTGGTTGTTCTCATCAGTGAAAACGAGACTGAAAACTACGCCGAACAATGGATGCATACTCAATGGCAGAACTTACTTGTCGTCGAGCAAAACCGCCCATTACCGCCACGCCCTGAACTAATCCCCGCTTATGCTGCTGCTCAGTTCTCTGAGCAGGCAAAAGCCGTCGTCGCTGTAGAAAAAGTTGTAACCGGGCATCGCAAAAGGCCACTCGTTTTAACGGCTGACCGGGGCCGGGGGAAAAGCAGCGCACTCGGAATTGCATGCGCGAACTTATTAAATACAAAAGCGCTCAGAGTGATAATTACTGCGCCTTCGATAAAAGCAGTCGAGCCGGTATATGAGCATGCGCTGCGTATACTCAGTAGTGGTTCACGATTACGGAAAGACAGACTGGAATCAGGACAGGGTTTCATCCAGTTTATTGCTCCGGATGAGTTGCTTGCTTCACTTCCTGAATGCGACTTACTGCTTGTCGATGAGGCTGCAGCTATCCCTGTCCCTATGCTTCAGCAAATAACTGAGCAATATCACCGTCTAGTATTTTCCAGTACCATTCATGGATATGAGGGATGTGGTCGTGGATTTACGCTTAAGTTTGTCGATTGGTTAAATACGAAAAGACCAGGGATGAGTACATGTCACCTCCAACAGCCAATCCGCTGGAGTGATAGTGACCCGCTTGAGAAGTGGGTGTATGAAGCTTTTTTACTGAATACCGAGCTTGATAATTCGGTGACAGAGTTAGACGATAGTATTCTGTTAAGAAAGGTCGATAAGAAAGAGTTGATAGATAATCCCGGTTTGCTGCGTCAGTGTTTTGCATTGCTGATTAATGCACATTACCAGACCTCGCCGAATGATTTACTGCACCTTTTGCATGACCAAAGTAGCTCCATTTATGTCGCACAAATAAATAACCATCTCGTTGGTGTAATACTTGCGGTTGAAGAGGGAGTGTTAGATGAAAATATCATTCACGATATCCAGCTTGGAAAGCGTCGACCGCCGGGGCATTTAGTCCCCGTTACTATCATTAATCAGCTTGGTATGCCTGAGGTTGGCAAACTGTCTACGCTTCGAATTATGCGTATTGCTGTTCACCCGCAATTACAGCGTAAAGGGGTGGGACAGATGATGTTGTCTCAGCTCGAACAGTCCCTTCCTCCTCACGTTTCGTATCTTTCCACCAGCTTTGGGCTGACTGAAGAGCTTTTCCAATTCTGGTTTCGTTTTGGTTATCAACCTATTCGTCTTGGAACTAAGCGGGACGCTTCAAGTGGATGTTACTCTCTATTGATGGTTAGGCAGTTAACTCGTAAACCACAAATATGGATAGACCATGCAGAAGAGCTATGGCACGAGTTACTGATTAAGAGTGCCTCTCAGATTTATACCAAACTTGAGCCTTCGTTGTTGAGAGGTTTAGTATCATCTTACGTTTCCACTACGGAGTTGTCTTCGAACCAACTTACCCTGATTCAAAGTTATTCTCTGGGTGGCAGTAGCTATGAGTCCGTTTTTATTTGGCTACAGCAGTGGTTGCTTAAACAAGGTGTAGCATCTGCGTCAGACTTAATGATCTGCAAACTTTTCCTCAGTTATGATTGGGAGTCTTGCGCAAAACAGTTCGGTTTGACTGGACGCAAACACGTTGAGCAGCGAATAAGAAATGAGGTACAACAGCTTTGGCAGCAATTTACACTGTAAACGCCAACTGAGTTATGTTTTACACTGTAAATTGGTCCGAATAATAACAAGGGAGTTTACACTGTAAATTCCTTTTTTATTCGCTCCTCAAACTTAGGTGCAGTTTTAAACTCTCAAGCGCTGTTTTTCTATATATTGGGGTTGTATGAGAAAGACAGCTGAGCGCTCTTTGTAAAGGACATCAAAGATAAAGTTAGCCAAGGCTCTCCTCTTTAGTTCGTATAAATAGGCTGATAATGTTGCAACTGAAAACTTGCTAGTAAGAATCGATAGCATCACGATGAAAGTGACATGTACCTGATTCTCAAATATGCGAGGTTTGTTCCGTAATCGTTTTTCGTTAGACTGACTAAGTTGATAGCCAGCTGAGTGGTATGGGGATGTGGAAACAGTGTCTTGAGTGGTCGGAAGACAAAACAGGAATAATTGCCCGTGTGTCGGGTAGCATGGAAGTTGTCGGTGAGTTTGCTGAACAAGAGCTGTTAGAGCAACTTGCATCGATGAATGCGGGCTCGTTGTTCGTAATTGAGGAGCAAGTCTCTCAATTTATTGAATTCACACAAGACAGAAAACCACAGGCTTTTGAAGGCATAGTTATTGCGCAGAGAAGAAATGCGCAGGTTGATGTTGAGTTATCTAACAATGACATGCTGGCCAGCATGATAGTTACCGGAGCTTATGGCGGTAGGGGATTGCGTGGCGAGGAAATTGTAAAAGCTCTCGCCGAGGCTAGAGTGACAAAAGGCATCAACAAGTTAGCACTGAAAAAAGTCTTGCTAGTGAGCAATCAGCTTAAACCCGGCGCATCGTTCACACAGCCAGTAGCGGTTGGCAAACATCCTCTCAAAGGTAACGATGCCATTTTTAAGCCTTTGGTTAAAGATATTACAAAGCGTATCCTCAAACCGAAACAAGGACAGACTGCGGCTGATAAAATAGATTTAAGAAACCTCGGAGAAACGATATCGGTTAATATCGGCGATGAGGTCATGCGCCGTACTCCTGCTACAAAAGGCACTCCAGGCTTCACTGTTCAAGGGCGTGTCGTTCCACCACAAGCAGGGAAAGACTCACCCATCAAACCAGGAAAGGGAACCGAGATCAGTAAAAATGACCCCAATCTATTGATCGCTTCTACTTCCGGAACTCCCCTTATCAAGAATAAAACCATCGAAGTCGATAATGCGCTTTATCTCAATAACGTCGGAGTGAATACCGGCCACGTCAAGTTCAAAGGCAATGTGATTATTGGCGGAAACATTGAATCAGGCATGATAGTCCAGGCTACAGGTTCAATTACTGTTGGCGGATTTATTGAATCTGCTCAGGTTCAGGCGCACGATGATATTCAAGTTGGCAAAGGTATTATTGGTCATACTGTCAGTGACGGACAACCACGAAGCTGTCAGGTGAAAACCAAAGGTTCAATCAGAGCTAATTATGCACAATACTGCGATTTGACCTCAGGAGAAGATATTGAACTCGCAGTGCACTGCATGAACAATGACATTAACTGTGGTAGAAACCTGATTGTGCTTGATGTTGGGGAGCGGAATGGCACGTTAAGTGGTGGCCACGCTAAAGTGGCGAAAAAGGTTTTATGTCTGCAACTTGGTGTTGAAGGGGATACGGCGACAAAAGTAGAAGCTTTTACTGATTACGGTACTTATAAAGAACAAATCGCTAATTTAAAAGAACAATATAAAAATGCGCAAAGTGGTACGATGGATGTTATTCGTAAAGAGCTAGAATATAAAAAACAACCAAAATCGCAGCGAAATGAAACAGAATTGACAGACATTGAAGCTCTGAAAGAGAAAAATAATCTATTACTTGATGAGGTAAGGATTAAGCTTGAGCACGCTGAAACCGCGTTTGAACTTGCTTTGCGAGAGAATGTTGTTAAAGCGAAAGAGCGTGTTTTTTCTCGCGTAACGGTTCAGTTTAATAATGAGAAGGTTACAACCAAACGTACCCATGGCGGTTGCTCATTCCGATTCAACCAATATGAAATCCAAGTGTCTGCGAGCCTTGAAGAAGATAGTGTGCCAGCTTAGATATAAGAAAGTAAACTCGGCTAGCCGTTGTCAGTTTACACTGTAAACCACTTTACACTGTAAACTGAATCGAGAATCTTGAGGTTATCTGGGTAAAGGCAAAATTAAAGTTTAGGTTCATGTTGCAACAAGGTGATAAGAGCAGGAAGGTAGTTCTCTATGGTTAAGTCAGAAGAGACGGCTGGTAGTTCTAACGTAATGCATGACAAGTCGCGCTCTCCACACCAAGTTCCAAATGACCCGGGGTTTCGTAATCTACGTTTTCTACTAGTGGTAAATTGAATTGTTTTCCTAACCATTTCGCCAGTTCCGAATGTTGCGGATCATCGACAAAGGCGAGCGGTTCATGGAAAGAAACCACAAACTTAGGTCTGCGTTTTTCAATCAGATTTATCAGTGCATCCACTTCCGGCTCAAGCTTATCTGCTCTTCCCGTTTTTACCTTTACATCTCGTATCGGAGTGTGAGAGCTCCAACGATAAACCGTGCCATGTTCGGTCCAGTTTTGTGTTGGAAAGGCTCGATTGAGATCGACTTGATTGGCATTTGCCCGTGTTCCTAATTGGTTGCCATCTGGATTCATCGACAGCACAACATCGTGACGCAAATTATCTAGCGGTATAGATCGTAACGCGCATGATAGTCCGGTAATCGATGCCGTTTCATCGCCGTGTGTACCTGCTAAAATTAAACCACGGTTTTTACTTTCTGCCTGAGCTGGGAAGTAAAGCAAAGGAGCGCCCAGAACTGATTTTCCGTAGGTTTGCGGCGTAATTAAAAATGCAGCTCTTTCCGTTCTTGGAATTAGACTCACCATAATCTCCTGAAAAATGAGGTAAAATTTTTAACTCTTTAATCATCCTAGTATGTAGTAAATAACGGTATCTACTTTTTCGTCAATAAAATTGATTGCCAAATGTTTACGTATCGAAATATTTGCCGTGTTCACAAGCACTTTTCTTATGTACTTTCGAACCATTACTTACTGGGGTTGATATTAAATAAACTTAACTGCTTCACTTCGTCAACGGTTGTATTGTGAATTGTGGCGCTTGCTTCAAAAGAGATGTTAGGAGAACTCAAACGTTATGGATTTAAAAAAACACTCGACGGCACTCATTATATCTTCCCTGTTAACCCCTTTTCTTTGTGGCTCAGCGCTGGCTGATTCATTGCCGGAAGGCGTACAGTTAGCTTCGGAGCAGTATCTGGTGCGTGCAAATGATGCAGAAGCTGCAACGCTCGATCCAGCCAAGGCAGAAGGCATGCCGGAAATGCACATCTTGAGAGACCTGTTTGAGGGTCTGGTGATCCAAGATCGCGAAGGTAATATCATCCCTGGCGTGGCGGAATCCTGGGAAACGAAAGATAACCAAACTTTTACTTTTAAGCTGCGACAAAACGCGAAATGGTCTAACGGCGATCCGGTGACCGCTGAGGATTTCATTTTCGCTCTGAGACGTGCTGTTGATCCACAGTTGGCGTCGCCAAATGTTTGGTACCTCAAGATGACAGGCATAAAGAATATTGCGGATGTTGCAGAAGGCAAAAAGCCGATTGAAGATTTAGGCGTCACTGCGCCAGATAAATATACTTTGCGCTTTGAGTTAGACAGTAAGGTCCCGTATTTTGTGGCGATGACTGGCCACACCTCAATGATGCCCGTGCACAAAGATACGGTTGAAAAGAGTGATAAACCATGGAGCGACCCTAAACAATTTGTCGGTAACGGTGCATTTGTTCTGGATGAATGGGTTGTGAATGAGCGAATCGAACTAGTGAAAAATCCTAATTACTGGGATGCTGCCAATACGCATCTTACTAAGGTGACATACATTCCTTTCGAAAACCAAAATGCTTCAATTAACCGTTATGTAGTCGGAGAAGTGGATATCACTTCTGATGTACCGACTCACATGGCAAACAAACTAGAACAAGATTATCAGGACGCATATACCGTAGTACCATTACTTTGTACTTATTACTACGCATTCAATACTACCCGTCCACCGTTTGATGATGCCCGAGTCCGCCAAGCGGTTTCGTATTCAATCATGCGTGATGTGATCACTAAAGGTGTCACGCAAGTAGGGAACTTACCGGCGTACACCTTTGTCCATCAGTATACGGCTGGTTTTGAGGCTACACAGCCGGACTTCAGTAAATGGACACAACAGCAGCGTGATGAAAAAGCCCGTCAGCTTTTGGCTGAAGCCGGTTACGGAAGTGACAAGCCACTGGATTTTAAATTGCTTTATAACACCAGTGAGTCGAACAAAGCCATCGCGGTAGCTATAGCTTCTATGTTAAATAAAAACCTGGGCGCGAACGTAGAGTTAGAAAATCAGGAATGGAAGTCTTACTTAGTATCCCGTAAGCAAGGTAACTTTGATGTGATGCGTGCTTCCTGGTGTGGTGATTACAACGAAGCCTCTACTTTCTTGAGTCTGTTACGCTCGGACTCATCTGGAAACTTTGCGCGCTACAACAGTAAAGAATACGACAAGGCAATGGACAATGCGCTCGCGACAACAGACGAGAAAAAGCGACAGGCGTACTATGACCAGGCTGAACAATTGATTACGGCTGACACACCTATTTCACCTATTTACTACTACATGCAGGCGCGGCTGGTTCGTCCTAATGTTGGCGGCTTTGCGAAAAACAACGTAGAAGGTCGTATTTACTCGAAAGACCTCTATATCAAAAAGTAACCGAGCTTGAACAAAAAGCCCCTCGGCTTGTCTCTTTCTAGTTAAAACTATATAAGAGTCGAGGGGCTTTTTGATTAATCATGATCTTATAAAAACAAACGACGGTGTTCACTCATTGACTGACTCGAAAGTTATGCTTTATTTCTTTCTGCGAGTGTAAATTCGGGAAACAGACATACTTGGCTCTGGTTTGATCTTTTCCAGTTTTAATACTGCCTTCTGCAATATTTGATTGTTAGGGTAGGTGATAAGGTGCCCTTTCTGGTGTTTGATCAACACGTGAAACATACTGATTTCCTGAATCTCGCCACTGATGTCCTCATCCTTATCTACGACTTTGATTCTGTCGCCAACACGGTAAGGAAATACAAAGAAGATCAGAAAGCTGGCGGTGATGTTACTCAGAATCGACCACTGAGCAATAAACGCTACACCTAAAACCGCAAAAATAGACGACAGGAACAGGGAAACATCACCATAGCCAATGCCAGTGACTATGGCAAAAAGGGATGCAGTCAAAAATAGCAGAGCAACATTAAAACAACGTTGAATAAAGCTCAGGCGAGCCTTTTTTACGCCTTTTGATGACGCCAGGTTTGTGATAGCGCGAGTTGCGATTCTTTTCACTACCCGATAGGTAATCAGGACAATAACGCCCATCAGCACTTTGTATCCGAGAGACCCCTCGCTAAAATACTGGCTCACTTGTTCTAGTTGGATCCAATCATTCATTTCTTTCAACTCGATGAAATTAAGATGTGGCTGTTATAGCCGATTTTTTGTCACAAGTAATCACAAACTTACCCTATTTTTAATCGATTATGTGCATCCGCGAGCGATTGATATATGACCTGACTCTCATCTCCGAAACTCTGCCAAATGAAGCGTGTCTTGGCAGAATTTAAACGGTACGTTCTTCTGTTAATCTATTCTTGTGGCAGCAAAGTAATTCGGTTTCCTTTCGTGGGGAAACTTACGGGGCAGTTAGTCGAGATTAAGAATAGACAGGGACGTATGGAAGAAGAAGAAACGGCGATGATGATTTTGGTTCTGATCGTTGGCTTAGTGCTTGTTTGGATATTTTTAGAAGAGTACCACTATTTTGGTCTTTACATGGAGTAAGCCAGAAAGCCCCGCTTAACATACTCTTGTCGGGGCTACTCGCAATTATATTATGCTGGTATTGCTTACTCTTTATCTACGATGAAGCCCTGAAATACCTCTACAAAGTGTTCCGTGAGAAAGTCCAGCTGGATTTGAGTTTCGACACGAGAGGCAACCGTTGTGATCCCTAAGTTATGTGCGGTACGGGATATGGATGTCAACGTGAACTTTTGTTTTTCGTCGTTCAGATTGTGTGTGAACAGATAATCGAGTTTGACATAGTTTGGACGGAACTCCTGAATGTAATCCAGCGAGCGGAAATTACGACCGTAATTGTCCACACCGAATTCTGCTCCAGCCTGGCGAATAGCATTACAAAGCAGTGCGGTGTGGTGAGGATGCTCAATATAACACTCTTCAGCAATCTCAAAGTGCAGTTTAGATGCAACCTCTGAGTGTTTCTCGAGGATACTTGTAGTCCAGCGAATAAAAGAAGGTTGAGACAAACTGCTTTGAGAAATGTTGATAGCAACGGGGTCTTGAAGCTCGCCGCTTTCCAGCATATTTATCATCGATTCGATAACGTATTGATCGAAAATGTTGGTTGCTTCTAGTTGCTCAAGCGCGAACAAATACTGGTTAGCATTAAATATCTCCCCGTCCTTTTCGATGCTGGAGAACACCTCATTATGGAACACTTTACCCCAGCTATTTTTAGCTGCCTGGAAACGAAAACGTATCCAGTTATGGTCAATAGCTTGTTCAACCAGCGCTTTCCATTGCTGTTTACCCATCAGATTGGAGGGAGCCTCACTACTGATAAAGCCATAAGGTTTATCTGGCTGGGCTTTCGCTTTTGCCAGTGCGTTATCCACCATAGCCATAATTTCTGAGTGAGTTTTGTGCACTTTACTGTGTGCAACACCGAGCGTTGCTTTTGGCTTACTGAGGCCGTTTGAATCGCTATTTAGCCCTTTGATACAGCCTACGATACTGTCGGCAAGGATACGTAGCTCACTCTCATCCATGTGGGGGAACAGGAGACCAAACTCATCATTGGATAAGCGAGCAATCGTTGCTCCCGGTACATCAATGGTATTTTTCAGGCGTTGAGATAACTCTTTTACATGAGCATCGGCACTCAGATAGTTTTTAGTTTCATAAATATCACCGATGTACTCAGCATGAAGGAGCGCAATTCCTCCCTGAGTTTCTTCTGCTAGCCACTGATCAATCTGATTCATGTAGAACGAGCGGTTGCCTAATTTAGATACCGGGTCCAAATACGCCTGAGTTCGTAAGCGCTGTGCTTCTTTGGCTTGTTCTTTAAATGAGAGTTCAATTTGTGCCGACATGGAATTTATGCCGTCAACGATGGTTAGCAAATCTTTAGTTTTAGGGCGGGAGAGTGGTTCACTAAATCGGTTGCTCGCAATATCCTGCATTTTTCGCACAATTGAATCTACTGGCTTAAGTGAACGACGTAAAATGAACGAGATTAAGATGATTCCTGCCACAAACAGGATTCCAAACTGAACCAGTAAGCGAAGAAAACTCTTCCAGAGAATCTCATAGGCTGAACCGGGATGGCTGATGATTTCTAGTTCTGCCAACTGCATCCATCCGCTTTTCACGACATCTTTATCGTGAATGGCCTGAAAAAGGTTTAGATTGGTAAACCATTTTGGCACCGGGTTTGGTTTAACGGGGAAGTTGCGGACAAACTGGTAATCGGAGTCGAGTGATGTCAGGCTCACCACTGAGTAGGTGCTTGCATCGAACAGAGTATTAATCACTGATTCAACCGCGACCGTATCTTTTTCTTTCAGATATGGCGCTAGTGCTAAACCTGCCGTGTCCATCGTGTCGCTGACCTTAGAACGCTGCTGTTGCTCCAGGCTGGTTCGAGTAGTATTGAAATCAATTACAAATATTGATGACATTAAGAGTATAAAGACCGTAATCATTCCCACTACTAGCTTCTTATATAGGGTCATTTTGCTCACTCGTTAAATAGTTAATTTTAGGTTTCTATCAACCTGGTTTACGTTCATGCGAAGTATCTATACCCTGCATCTTGAAGTTACTTGGGTATACACCTCTGATCTTATCTGTCGTTTTTGTTCATTGTTATTTAACGTACTAATTTGGAACGGAAAACAACTTATGATGAATAGGAGTGTAACTTTACGTTTAATAAGAAGCTAAATATTAGAATTGCGTCACAAGTGTAATGTTACAAAGAGTTCGTCTGTGAGAAATAGTGCTTTTTATTTAACAAGTTACAAACTTCACTATTACCCGATCGGGGCTGAGGGGGACGACTTTTCCACCTATAATGTTCACTTGCTGGACTGGAGCAGTTATCTCTGTTCGGCTTTTAAACTTCCATAGCGAATGGAGACTGAGAGGTAAATTCTCTGTTTGGTTGTCCTGTCGCCGCGAACGACTGTCACCGGATACTTACAAAGGTTTGAAGTTTGATTTATCCAGTCGATGTTTTTTCAGTTTGTCGTATAAGGTCTTACGAGAGATTTGTAACTCTTGCTGGATCTCTTTGAGTCTTCCTTTGTGCCGTTGCAATGCATCAAATAACAGACAGTATTCAAAGTGCTCTGTACGCTGATTCATACTCTGAATTTCAATGCTTTTATCTGCATTCCAGTCTTCCATGCGAAACGTCTCGGGCTTGAGTGCTCGCAGCTCAGCAAACTGACGCAGTTGTTTGATGTTTTCAGGCCAGGCTAACTCGGTAATGTGTTTCACTTCATCAACACTGATATGCGGTGGTTGAAGCTGATAACGGCTGGCTGCATGCCGCACGAAGTGTTTGTACAGCGGCCCGATATCTTCTTTTCTCTCATCCAGGGGAGGCAAGTAGACCAAGGTTGCCATGTCTTTCAGAGCCGGTTCTATGCTAATCGCTGCCCCGAATACACGCTCAATCTTCGGGTGGTTAAATAGCCTTTGCCACTGTTCTTCGGTGACGTTTTCTGCGCTATGTACATACAGGCTGCAGTTATTTTTCCCGTCGATTAAGTGGTGAATGGTTTTGTCCAGTGATTCTAAAGACAGCTCGTGCAAATCTTCTCCTGATACGGCGATCAGTTCGCTGTCGGCTGTCGCATGTATATCGTGAGCAAATTGCGCAGCAAGTCTGCGTCCCGTTCCATCCTGCCCGATAAATATTAATGGCTGATTGGTCGGGGCGCTGATGAGGATGCGGCGGATATTCACCATGGCTTTACTATGACCAATCATCTTGGGGCCAACATGAGTCTGCATGTCGAGTTCTTTCTTCAGCCAGATATTCTCCTGCAACAAAGTGAGCTTATCACTCGCATTGTTGAGTGATTTCATAAGCTGATCGGTAGAGAAGGGCTTTTCAAGGAAGTCATACGCGCCGCTCTTCATCGCTTCAACGGCCGTTTTCACATCTCCGTGCCCGGTCAAAACAATGAACTGAAAATGGTTATTCTTGCTTAACAAAGTGCGCATAAACTCCAGACCATCCATAACAGGCATGTGAATATCTGTGATGATAATGGCAGGGGAGTCGGGTGTGATCACGCGTAATGCTTCTACTGCATTTGGCAAGCAAGTTACTTCGATGCCTTCTATGAGCAGAGCCTGGGATACGGCATCACGAATGTGAGGCTCATCGTCTACGAAGAAAACAGGGTTATGCATGATCGTTTTCCATTATTAGGTTGTTCTGGTGCCGTTTTGTCACAGGTATGGTCACAACGAAGGTCATGCCTCCAGCTTTCTCGGACTCGGTGCGGTTACGGTTGAATGCACTGAGTGAGCCCTGATAGCTTTCTAAAATGCGTTTAGATATGGTCAGCCCAAGCCCTAATCCTTCTGGCTTAGTAGTGAAAAATGGGTCAAACACTTTTGCTAATGCTTCATCGGACATGCCCGGACCATTATCGGAAATCAGGATGTCGTAGCTCGTATCATTTTCTTTGACAGCGATGGATATTAGCGGGTCAATACAGTATCCATCCATTGCCTGTGCTGCGTTGTGCAAGATATTAATCAAGACCTGTTCTAACTCGACACTGTGGATAGCAAGTCTTAAATCGCGATTAATATCGGGAACTTTCAAAGTAACGCCCTGTTTGATTAATTTACTGCTTAAGATACTGGTGGCATTGTGCACGGCGTCATGCAATATCGATACTTCATTGTGAGTGCTGTGATCGGTTTTGCGAGTAAAGACTTTTAGTCGCGCAATTACTTCTGCAATGGTGTCATTTAATGTGAGCATCTTGTCTAAGTTACCTTCAACCATTGGATAGCGTTCCATGCTCATTAAACGTTGTGAGTTCTCGGTATAGGTTCTTAATGCCGCAAGAGGTTGGTTGATCTCATGGTTAATGCTGGCAGAAAGTTCTCCTAATAGCGCCAGCTTTGCCGCTTGGGTGAGTTCTTGCTGGGTTTGTTTTAACTGCTGTTGGCTGTGTTCATACTGGCGTATGGTTTGTTGCAGCTTGTTGTTTGATTCACTTAAAACAATCGTTCTTTGTAGTACTTTTTCTTCCAAACTGACATTGAGGCTGGCGAGACGGGCTTTATTGACCAGAGTCTGGAACCAGGCGAGCGCTATCAAAGCAATAAGCGCATATAAAATCAGGAACACGACATCTGCCTGTACGACCGCTGCAAGTACCGTATTTTGACGAACCAGTGCGATGACACGGAAACCTTTATCTAACAATTGTGTTGGGTACGCTAAGTAGTTTTGCGATAACAAAAGATGGTTGGCAGAGAATCCTGAGCCACCATTTTGTCCGGTTATCTCACCATTATATTCCGGTAAGGTATCGCCATATTGCCTGGTTTGCGTTAGCTCGTTTCTGGCGGAATCAGACAAAGAGAACAGAGCTTTGTAGCGCCACTCAGGTAGGTTACTCATGAATACCACATTGTGTTTATCCGCAATTAATACGTCTGTGCCATTCTGAGCGAGCCGTTTTTCCAGTTGTTCCAAGTTTACTTTGACCGTTATAACACCAATAACCCCACCATCGGACCAAAGTGGTGACGAAAAGAAGTAACCACGTTTATTTGAACGTATACCCAAGCCAACGTACTGTGCAGCTTGCCCGCGTCGAGCATCCTGAAAATAGGGGCGAAAACTAAAACTGGATCCGACAAAAGAGTCGGCTTGCTGATAGTTGCTCGAAGCAATTACTAATCCGGTGTTGTCGTGTACGTAAATAGTGTCTGCTAAGCTCTGTTTTAACCAGTTTTCCAGTAGCTTATTAAGGCCATTAAAAGGAGTGCCGAGTTCTACCGCACTGAGTAATCTGGGGTCATGGCTCAAGAGATTTGGTATTTGTTCAAATTTGGCGAGTTCGTAGTCAACTTCTTGTGATGCCAATGACGCTTGATTCTTTAGTTTCTGTTGCCATTTCTCATGTTGATACTCTGTGGCGAAATGATGAGTGAGGACAAGTCCGGTCATGCCGATAACAAACAGTAACAATATAAAGTGACGTAGTGCTTTGGGATTAAGTAAGTTCACGTTTGGCTCATCTGATTTAGTACTTTCCCCCGCTGGGTCTGCGAGCGTATTTATAGGGCTCAGACGTTTAACGGCGACTGAAGCTGAAAACGACGTAAGTGAAACCTAATCGTAATGACAAGGCGGTAGGCTATACGTTTACGTTATCTAGAGGGATATATTATCAGAAGGCGCATGGCGATGCTGTGAGACGCAGCCGCTATGAGACAAAGCCTTTGATGGTTTTCTTACTCACTATCCGGCGGTCAGTCGATAGGCTGCTAAAGATTACTCCACTGGAAAGACCGGCTTAGGTTCAAGATATAGAAGCGCGTAATTCCTGTATGGCTGCTAATCCACTTACGTTCAGTTCAGGCTTGATTAGAAAAACGAAATGTCATTAGTTTGACTGGTGATAAAACTGACACTTAAAAAAAACCATGCTAATATCATACTTTGGTGAAACTGGTTTCATAATTAAGTCTATGTGGTATGGACCATTTTTACGCTCAAGCTTATTGGTATTAAGTTGAGTTTATAGACTATGGTTAAGCATGAAGGTGCATCACTAACTATACAATTGATATAGCACTTTTTTGCCTGCGGTATTCTTCAGAGAAGATGAACCATAATTGCTAAAAGTTATACATACATGTTTCATGAACATGATAAGGGGACGCTAATGTTCAGTATGCCAGCGATAAGATCGTTAAAAATAACTATATTGGCATTGCTAATCACCGTGCTTGTCGGCTGTGGCGGCGGTGGTGGAGGAGGTGGTGGAAGTAGCTCTAAAGCAGATACAACACCGCCAGTGATTACGATCTTGGGTGACAATCCTACAACCTTAGTTGTGGGGGATGAGTATGTCGATGCAGGGGCAACCGCAGAGGATGCGGTAGATGGAACGGTGAGTGTCACCAGTAGTGGTAGTGTTGATACTAATACTCTTGGCACTTATTCCATTACATACGAAGCGACTGATTCATCGGGCAACCTTGCTAGCGCAACGAGAACAGTAACAGTGCTGGCGTTTAAAGAAGCGAAGGTGTCGATTGAACAAGGTTTATCTGCGATATCACTAGAAGAAGGCGAACAGAAACTAGTGGCGTTTGTGGTGAAGTTCACTGATGGTAACGCGGCTGATTATCTCATTGAGCTGGAGCAGTTCTTTGATGCGGCGGGCATTTCCCTCAGCAGCAACTATCCGTCGACAGGCTGGGTGGCAACCGATGACAACTCATGGATCGTGAATGTAACATTAACTGCTGAGACTGCGGGAGAATATATTCTTACCAGTCGGGTAACGTTAACAGAGACTGGCGAGATTATTGAGGTTGAGGTCACGCTACCTATCACGATCACTTCTCCGGCCGGTGCCGCAATGACTTTGAGTACTCCGGGAGCAGACAAAGATGCTATCGCACCTGGTAGTACCGAAGAGGTGGTATTCACTTCGAAAGTTATTGGCGGATCAAGTGCGCCTGAAACACTCTCTCTTGAGCAAGTAGACAGTGATGGTGCGGTTATCGCGGATCTCGGAGTGTTGGCAGATGATGGCGTTGGCGAGGATCTCGTCGCTGGTGATCTTGTTTATACCGGAACGGCGTCGCTGACTTCAAGCGCGGTCGGTGAACTCTATTTTCAGGCCTCGTCAGATAATGTGATCTCGGATGCTGCAATAATTAGTGTGACCGAGTTTCCGACCACAATTGCTGCATCGGATACGTCAGCACTGATATCAGATGCTAATGGTAACCAGATTTTCAGTAACGAGTTACTGGTTAAGTTCACTGACGGAATCAGTTCTGCGAGGATTCAGGAAATCATAGCAGCGGAAAGCGGTACTATTGTCGGGAGCGTGATGAGCTTAGGTATTTATCAGGTCCAGATTGAAACCAGTCTTTCCCTGTCCATATTAGATCAAGCGGTACTGGATTTAGAGGCATATGACGAAGTCGAGTATGCTGAGTATTCAGCGCAGACGAGCGTTGATGCATTTCCTGACGACACTGATTTTTCGAGTCAGTCTAATATGACAACCGTCAGAGCGGATGAAGCATGGTACGTATCAAGCGGAAACACCTTCATCAGTATGATTGATACTGGCGTGGATTATCAGCATACAGAGCTGGATAGCAAAGTTATAAACGGTAGAGACTTCGTGTCTGCTGATGATGATTCGATGGATGAGGACGGACATGGCACACACGTAGCAGGTATTGCCGTGGCGAAGGCAAACAACGGTGATGGTATCGCCGGACTGGCGTGGAACAGCAAAGTTATTGCCGTACGTGGCCTTGGCGGCAGTTACGCTGCTTTGGTTGCGGCGATCCGTTATTCAGCTGACAGAGGTTCAAAGGTCATCAATATCAGTGGCGGAGCGTATATCAATTCTGATGCCCTTAACAGTGCGACAGCTTACGCTGAGAGTAAGAGTGCACTTGTGGTCTCTACAGCAGGTAATGACGGGCTCAATGAGTCAAGATATCCTTGTGCTTATGACAGTGTGTTGTGTGTAGCGAATTCCACCAACGCAGATGGTAAGGCGTCATCAAGTAACTTTGGTGCATGGGTTGATATCGCTGCGCCTGGTGAAAATATCCCTTCAACCCAGCTTGGCGGAGGCATAACGACTAAGTCCGGGACCAGTATGGCTGCATCTTTGATCTCTGGTGCGGCAGCCATGGTATGGACGCAACACCCGGAATGGGCGGCTGAAAACATCCGTACGCGTTTGATTGACTCGGGCAAAACGTTAAGTTCTTCACTTCTTATAGGCTCTGCTCGTCTTGATGTATTTGAAGCGGTATTTAACGGTAGCTTTGAAATCGGTGACTTGTCTGAATGGCAAGTTAGCGGCACCGCGAGCAGTATTACGGAATTAAGTAGTCTGTTACCTGTTGCTGGAAACCGTATGGCGATATTGAGTACCGGGCCTTCGGAAGATGGAGTGGAAACTACTCTGACCAAGTCGGTGACTATACAGCCTGGGGTGACCGAATTACCACTTGAGTTCACATACAACTTTATCACTGAAGAGTACCCGGAATATATAGGTTCACAGTTTGATGATACCTTGGTTATTACTCTGACATCACCAGACGGAACAGTGCAAGAGCTGGTCACAGAGAGTGTTAATGATTCTGAGTTTACTCTGGTAGAAGGTCTAGACCTTCCGGATGGTGATGACACTGCAGGTCAGACAGGATTCAAGACCGTTAATTTTGTGATTCCGGTGACTGAAGGTGAAGGGGAGTACAGAATCAACATTTCGGACCAAGAGGATGGGCTTTATGACTCCGTTCTGCTGATTGATAATATCAGGCTCAAATAATTATTAACCACAGAGTGACGGGCAGGAAGATTTCATCTTTCTGCCCGTCTCTACATTTTGATTCTTAATCTTGTATTTCCTCATTATCGAGAGCACAATCGACAAAAAATAGTGAAGGAGTGAAGATGGAACTTGCTGATATTCGTCGTGAATACACTAAAGGTGGTCTGCGTCGTAAAGATTTAAAAGCGGATCCTATTGATCAGTTTAACCTCTGGTTACAACAAGCCGTTGAAGCGGGCTTAACCGATCCTACAGCAATGACTGTGGCGACAGTGGACGAGAACGGCATGCCATTTCAGCGTATTGTTCTGCTAAAAAATGTCGATAGCAATGGCTTCGTGTTTTACACCAACCTGGGCAGCCGCAAGGCACAGCAGCTCGAGCACAACAGCAACATAAGTCTGCATTTCCCCTGGCACCCTCTGGAGCGACAAGTTCACATCACTGGCGTTGCAGAAAAGCTCACCGCAGTGGAGAACATGAAGTACTTCACCTCTCGTCCTAAAGAGAGCCAACTGGCTGCGATAGCGAGTAAGCAGAGTAGTCGCATTTCGGCTCGTGGTGTTTTAGAAGGGAAGTTCCTTGAGCTGAAACAGAAGTTTGCTAAAGGCGAAATTCCAATGCCGTCATTCTGGGGTGGCTTCCGGGTGAAACCTCAAAGTATTGAATTCTGGCAAGGTGGTGAGCATCGTCTGCATGATCGTTTCTTGTTTTCGCAGCACGATGGTCAGTGGGACATCGATCGCCTGGCTCCTTAACTTTGGTATTAACGTTTCTTTATAAAGTTGCCTCATGTCACCTACTTAATTAAATAGTAGGTGACTATCATTTCTCGACTCATGTTTTAGTTTAGTAAATGGAGTTTGAACAATTCTATTGCTGTAAATTTTATTGTCTGAAATTATATTTAATAGTGTTGACATTTAATTTAACCTTGTTTCAACTATTTTAATGTAAATCGTACAAATAAAATTTGTAATTTTTAAAAATATCAATTGCATAATCTTTTAGTTATTAGACTAAAAGTTTTCCCTTCATGTTAAAAATAACCATTGTAACCTTATAATCCTATTCTAATTAGATTAAATTTATATTATGAAAATACATTATTTAATCTTGTCGTTAATTATAGCGTTGATATGTGTGAGTTTTAGTAGCATGTTTGATTTTATAAAACCTTATAAATATATGGTTAGCCCCAAAATATCTGGAGTAATTATAAAACAGGGGAGGCCAGTGAAAAATATAGAAATATCATTAGTCGCTGGATTCTCGAAATACCATGAAAAAGTGACCAAAACTGATGAAAGAGGACGGTTCTATTTTGATGAAATTTATCATCATCAATGGTTTAAAGTTTTTCACTGAATACGAACCTTACCGCCATTCGATTAGTGGCTCACTTTAACCAAAACGAGGTGTTGCTTTGGTCATCTCATAGCGGCGTACATCTACATGACTATGTGACAGATAACCTTGCAGAACTTGAGTGTGATTTGGATGACGAAGATTCAGAATTTCACTTTAAAAATCGGGTTACTCCAGATGGAAGACCTCATATTGTTTTCGGAATTTGTCGTTTAAGAGGCTTTGAGAAAAAAGAATTAAGGAGTATTGATTAATGGCTATTCTAACACCAAAGCTTGCTTATGAAATAGCATATTTGCCATATCAACTGGTTACACATAGAGATAAAGAAACTATTGAGCTATCAAATGAAATCAGAAAGGCTTTCAGTTTCAATAAAGAAAAACAGAGCTTTCATGGAAAAACTGGTGGTATATTTGGATTCGGCCGAAAAAGTGAAGGCTTTGCATTAGTTGGTCTTGGAAAAGGAAAGCATAAAGACGAGTTAGTTATTACCGTCAGGGGAACAAAAAAACTCAATGATTGGATTACCAATTTAAACCTTGGACTTAAAGGTTCTCCAAATGGATCACATGCTCATGCTGGTTTTATTAATACATTTCATACAATACGACCTCAGATTAGAAGCTTTATACTGTCACAGTCTAAAATGCCTAAACTCGTGCATTGTGTAGGCCATAGCCTCGGTGGTGCGCTTGCTTCTTTATTCTCAGATTGGCTAAAAGATGAGTTTTCTATGAGAGTTAATTTATATACTTTTGGAACTCCTCGTGTGGGCCATGAATCCTATGCTCGTAAGTCAGATCATACAAACATTAATATATTTCGTTGTACACACGGAGCAGATCCTGTCCCTCTAATACCATTGTGGCCATTTCAACACGCTCCTTATTCAGGTATGGAATATAGACTTGATGATAGCAACGGCATTTACTCTCAGACCCATGGAATGGGGCCACATGATAACCCTGGTTATATCAATACTGCTAATAGCTTGAGCTGGGATAGTTTGAAACAGAGCTCAAATCAGTTTTTGAATAAACCAATAAGGTTGAAGTTTGAAAGTAGAAGTCAGGCCGCATATAACTCGTATTGGGCTAGTAAGTTGAGTGCAGCACTGACTACACTCCTTAAAGATGCTGGTCCGCAGCATTATAGAGCCATTGAGATTCAAGCGAGGCTTTCTTCTGGAATGACTTTTTATGACCAATTAGCTCGCAGTGTCGAAAAAGTTGCAGCTGTTTCAGGAGAGTTGGCAGAGCAGACTAAAGGTTTATTAGGTCATATGTTAGTTTTTTCTGGACGTTTTATAGACAAAATAAATGATCTTTCGGCGAAATTCATTCGCTGGGTGTTTGACGTTACGATAGGAAAGCTTTTTAAAACGGCTCAGAGAGCACTGTCTTCATTGTTTTAGTTGAATATCCCCAAAGGGTTTAGTATTCATGAGCTCTAATTCTATTGAAGAACTCCGCTGTTTGAGTTTTTTCTTCCGATATTAGAGCCTTATTCAGTTGCCATCACCCCAACGACTAACTCATTCTAGCCGAGCTCCCAGCTACCTTAAGCTTCTAGTAGAATTACCTCGTTTTTTGTTTTTCATTTCAAGTGAATCCTTGATCATGCTTTCGAAGATTTCATGTAGGGACAAGTCATATATCCCGCAATTTTGATGCCTGCATAAGAGACGCAAATACTCTTAGCAATAGTTACTATATTTAACTCATTGTATATAAAGGAAATAATCTGAGATCTTGGCTGGGCTTCCTAATGCCCAAGGACTTAGTTACAGAACCGGTAGAGTTTCAGTAAAAAGAGAAATTCCTTCGTACGCTGGCATTCACTCCAAAATTCGTCTTAGGGTGTGCTGTATAAATGGGTTTAACGATAAAAGGTCGCCAGTTGTTACAAAAGATCTTTTCAAAAAGTGAATGCCGAACAGAGCATTGGTTGCTATCTGTCCGTTTTTGTTAACAAAATTGGTTTGCCTTTAACCGTAGTTTAATCTCGCATGATCATCGTTCCGGAACTATGATCATGAAAGTTACGTTGATCATAATGAATTGATCTTGTCCGATTGGCTGAGGGATTATTTCCAAGCAACCCGAGAAGGGGTATTATGCGCTGGTGCAAGCCGTACGCTTAAGATGACTGTGA